>CAVYNB010000042.1:0-37314 GCA_963769745.1 uncultured beta proteobacterium | reverse complement strand
CATCTTCATCGGTCCGATCTCCTTCTCAGGTTGAGTGGAGTGGCAAACAGAATTCGAACCGAGATGGACGCAAGCGCTTTGCGGCAAAACCGGGCAGTCCCTCGACCCTCGCGAAATGAAGTGGCGGTTGCCCAGTAGTCGCGTCCCTTGCCACCCTGGTCCAGTGGCGCACGGTGCGCAGCGGGCCCTCGCGTGCGGTGATGTCGATGCTTAAGCCCGCCCGGCGGCGTGGCAGCCGATCTACCGTGCCGCAACCCCCTGCGGATTGCCGTCGAGTGCTAGGTAGGCGAGCGACGGGTACGAGAACGGCCGCAGCGGCGCGCCGTCGACCCAAGGCTGCGTCAGACGGGTCTGCAGCTGGTGGTACATACACTTGATCGGCGCGTAAGCGGCGATGAGCCGCGCCGCTTCGTGCAGTGCCGCGGCGCGCTCGGGGCCGTCGGGCAGCAGCGCCTGCTGCTGGTACAGCCGGTCGTAGCCGGCGTGGCGAAAGCGCGAGCGGTTGAAGCCGTCGATCGCGCCGCTGTAGCACAGGTTGATCAGCGAGGTCGGGTCCGGGCCGCCCGCGCCGTAGCCGCCGCCGACCAACATGAAGCGGCCGGTGCGGGCGTTCTTCAGCAGTTCGGGGAACTGCATCGTGCGGAACTCGATGCGCAGGCCGACGGCGTTCATGTAACGGCGCCACTGCTCGTTGATCGCACGGGTGCGCTGCCCAGGCGTGGCCAGCAGCTCGAGCAGCAGCGGCGTGCCGTCGGGCTGCTCTCGCCAGCCGTCGCCGTCACGGTCCACGTACCCGAAGACATCGAGCAGCGCGCGTGCGCGATTGGCGTCGTACGCGCCCTGCTCGCTGAGGAACCCGGGATCGAAGCCGAACGACACTGGCGTCATTGGCCCGTGCGCGACCAGCCCCTCGCCATGGAGTACCTGCACGACGAAGTCTGCCGCGTTGAACGCCAGGCCGATCGCCCGGCGCAGCGCGACCCGGCCCGGGTCGATGCCGCCGACCACTGGGTCTTCCATGTTGAACGACAGGTAGAACAGCACCGGCGTCGGCGTTCGGCTCATCCGCACGCCGCGCCGCTCTAAGAACGGAGCAAGCCGCCCGCCGGGGATCGCGTGCATCGCGAAACCCGGCGGCACGGTAAGCGCGTCGAGGTCGCCCCGCTGGAAAGCCAGCCAGCGCGTCTGGTCCTCCTGCACGTAGGAAAACTCAATGGCCTCGGCAAGCGGCAGCCGGCGACCCGCCAGGCGCGCGGCCGCGGCGGTGTCGAGGGGATCCGCGGGCACCACGATGCGGTCCTCGCGATAGCCGGGGCGACGCTCGAGCAGCAGCCGCGCAGCGCGCGTCCACTGCACGAGCCGGTACGGGCCAGTGCCGACCGGGTAGTCGCCCGAGCGCTTGCCATAGTGCTCGATGACCTCGCGTGCCACCTGGAAGCACGCTGGCCCCGTCAGCACGTAGTCGAAGCGCGGGTTGGTCTGCGCGAACTGGACACGCAGGGTGTAGCGATCAACGAGCTGCAGACCCTCGACCGCCGAGTTGTAGTCGAACGGCGCGCGCGCGTCGGCGGCGCGCTTGCGCAGCGCCATTAGCCCGGCCGGTGGGCTGTCGGCAAAGGCCGAGACGCGATTGCCGAGCAGGTTCGGGTCGAAGGCGCGGCGGATCGTGTAGGCAAGGTCGGCAGCGACGAGTTCACGTGGCTTGCCACCGAACACCGGATGCGGCTCGAAGAAAATGCCGGGCCGCACCCGCAGCGTCCAGGTACGGTAGTCGGCCGAGCGCTCGGGCAGGTGTTCAAGCGTGTTCGGTTCGAGAACGGCGCCGCGCGCCAGCGGGTGGTAGCGCAGCGGCGCATCGAACAGGTGATAGAGGATAAAGTTGGTGTTGGCATCGGTGACGTTGGCAGGGTCGAGCGTCGTCTCGGGGCTATCGATCGCGAAGCGCAGCGTGCCCGAAGGCGCCGCGGCATGCGCGCGCGGCCAAGGCACAAAGCCCGCGGCGGCGCCTGCTTGCAGCAGCGTGCGACGCCGATTCATCTCAGGCCTCGCCCAATGTCGCTTCGCGCAGCGAGACATCGATGTCGACGCAGTCCGACCAAAGCACCGAGAACGGATGCCGCAGCCGCACAACCAGCCACGGTTGAAGAAGCGCGTTGACAACGCGGTGCAGATTGAATTTGTACGGCACTTGGGCGATCAGCGGCCGACTTGCTCTTTCGAGCACGGCCAGCCATTCCGGTCCGTCCGGCAACTGCCAGCTACGCTCGCATAGCCGATGGTAGTCCGGCAAGGCGAATCGCACATCAGTGGTCTGCCCGAGCCTGCCGCTGTAGCTGTAGCTGAAGCCAAGCCGAAGCTCGACTCGGACTCGGGTGTTGTCCATTGCCAGCCGAACCCCAACTCATCAGCTTGCCGGCCAGCGAAGTTGCAGGCGCTGCAATGTCCCGCATCGGCGCCTCCTGGCGCTTTGAATCGGCCTGCTTGCCGAAAGAGCCGCCCGAGAATGCTCACAGTGTTGTCCTGACTGTCCAGCGCACGGCAATCGTGACCGCTTTGGGGTCAATCAGGCAAATGGCGCGGAGGGCAGGCTGTGGCCGACTCAAGACTCCGCAAGCCTCCTCGGATCACCCTAAATTTGCCAACTGGGCAACTCATGGGGCAACGCGCACAGCATGCGCGCGGCTTAGCTACCGACGATGTGAGTGGGGCGTACTCGTGCGAACACCGTCGCCCTGCTCCGCCCCGAACGGCAGGACCGCGGCGCCCGGACGATCAGAGCTGCTCGATCGCCGGCCCCTTGGCTCCACCCAGCCAGGTCTTCGCGTAGGCGCGACGGGCCGCCTTCTCACCCCCGACATCACCCTTGCGCTTGTAGGTCTCGGCGAGCCCGGCGAGCGCCCAGCCGTTGTTACGCACGCGCCCGAGCGAATCGCGGAACGCCTTCTCGGCCTCGTCCAGCTTGCCCTGCCGCAGCCGCACCGCGCCGAGGGACTGGCGCACCGGGTAGTACCAGTACGGCGGCTCGGTATACGTCAACGTGTCCTCGATGAAGACGGCGTCTTCATACGCGCGCGCTGCGCCCTCGAGGTCGCCCTTCGCGTCGGCCATCCGGCCTGCGGCCACCAGGCGCGCCGTCTGCACGATTTCCTTCGCCGGGATCGCCCACTCGGCGAACGGCTTGAAGTCCGCGTCCTTCTCGATGCCCGCGAGCGCGTCGATCTCCTTCTGCGCTGATGCGAAGTCCTTCTTCTGCGCGAACGCCACCGCCCGCGCGTAGTGGTACATCGTCTGGACCAGCACGAGGCCCGGTGCCGGCGCGGGCAGCGCCAGGATCGTGTCAGGCGCGCTGAACTGCGCATGGGTCGTATACGGCGCGGCCTTCACCGGCTGCATGATCGCGAACTGCGCCACGACTTCCGGTGCCATCGAGGCATCGAGCTTCTGCGCCGCCGCGATCGCGGCCGGGCCGTCCCCGCCCATCTGCGCCGACACCATCAGGAAGTGGATGTTGTGCGGGTAGTACGCGGCCTTGTAGAGCGGGTCCGACGGCGAAGACGCGAAGTAGCGCTCGTCGACCGCCATCGCGCGCTTGTTCGTCTCGAGCGATTCGCGATACATGCCGACCCGATAGTAGATATGCGCCGGCATGTGAACGATGTGCCCGGCACCGGGCATCAGCGCGCCGAGCCGGTTCGCGTGCGGCAGCGCGCGCTCAGGCGTCGTCGACGCCTCGACGGCGTGGATGTAAAGGTGGATCGCCCCGGGATGGCTCGGATTTCGCTTGAGCACCGTCTCCAGCACCGAGACGATCTGCGCGCCGTGGCCCTTGGGCTTGGTACCGCCCGCTTCCCAGTAGTCCCAGGGCTGTGTGTCCATCATCGCTTCGACGTAGAGCACCTGGACTGTGTTTTCCGCCGGGTAGCGCGCGGCGACCTGTTTCATCGCCTCGGCATACGCTGCATCGAGCGCAGCGCGCTCGGCCTTCGGGTCCGCCGAGTAGCGATGCGCCAGTGCGGCGATGAGGTCGTGGTCCCGTCGCGGCGCCGAAGGTGCGAGTTCGACCGCCTTCGCGAGCGCTGCGAGCGCCGGCGCGTTTGCCTCCGGCATCATCGGGACATTGATGTTGGGTCCGTAGGCGAGCGCCTCGCCCCAGTAGCAGAGCGCGCAGTTCGGGTCGAGTTTCTGCGCCTCGCGGAATGCGCGGATCGCCTCTGCGTGATTGAACGCGAACATCAGTCGCACGCCCTGATCGAACCATGCCTGCGCGCGCGCGTTGCCGGTTCCGGCCTTCAGTCGTCACGGTCCCGAGATTGCCGTAGAGCACCGGCGCATCGGCCAGGGCCGGTTTGGCCGGCACCGGCTGGAACGGCGCCGTTTCGGCCGCCGCGATGACGAGCTTCCGAAACAGCGGTGGAGGGCCTCCGGCCGCCGGCACGCAGTTGCGTCCATCCGCAAGCAGCGGATCGAAGTCGGCACCGCCGCCCAGGGTCGACGACGGTTTCAGGGCAAGGACGCAGGCCGCGGAAACGGCCAGCGCAAGGCGCAGGCGTTGTGGTGTCATGTCGACTCCTTCGCGGCGCACGGCAGTCATGGGGTTGTATCGCTGGCGGTGCCGCCCGGTCCGACGCTTGCGCAGCAACCGCCACTGATGCCCGTGCGCTCAGGGTAAGGGGGTGCACTCTGTGCCCCTGCTTCGCGAGTGTCAAGCGTCTCAGTCGCAGCGTCCGGGAACGCGGCGCCAGCACAGTTTCCCGCCGGCCGAGCGCGAACGTGATTGGCGCAGGGCCTACAACGCCGTAACCTTGTCCGTAAACCGACTGACAGAACAGCGCGCGCCGACGACGCATGTCGGGGCAACGCGCACACCGAGGAGACCACCATGTCAGACAACCTGCGCGACGCCGCGCTCGAGTATCACCGGGTGCCGACGCACGGCAAGATCTCGGTCGTCCCGACCAAGGCGATGGTCACGCAGCGTGACCTCGCGCTCGCCTATTCGCCGGGCGTGGCGGAGGCCTGCAACGAGATCGTGCGCGACCCGCGCGAGGCGCACACGCTGACGGCCCGTGGCAACCTGGTCGCGGTCGTGACCAACGGCACGGCAGTGCTGGGCCTGGGCAACATCGGTCCGCTGGCCGGCAAGCCGGTGATGGAAGGCAAGGGGTGCCTGTTCAAGAAGTTCGCCGGCATCGATGTCTTCGACATCGAACTTGACGAACACGACCCCGACAAGCTGGTCGACATCATCGCCGCTCTGGAACCGACCTTCGGCGGCATCAACCTCGAGGACATCAAGGCGCCGGAGTGCTTCTACATCGAGCGCAAGCTGCGCGAGCGGATGAAGATTCCGGTGTTTCACGACGACCAGCACGGCACCGCGATCGTCGCCGCAGCGGCGGTGCTCAACGGCCTGCGCTGCGTCGGCAAGGACATCGCACAGGCGAAACTGGTCTGCTCGGGCGCAGGCGCCGCCGCAATCGCCTGCCTCGACCTGCTGGTGAGCCTCGGAGTACGCAAGGAGAACATCCTCGTCACCGACAGCAAGGGCGTACTCCATGCAGACCGCAAGGAAGGGATGGATGCCAGCAAGTCGCAGTACGCGCGCAAGACCTCGGCGCGGACACTGGCTGACGCAATGCCCGGCGCCGACATCTTCCTTGGGCTGTCGGGACCCGGCGTGCTCAAGCCCGAGATGGTCAAGGCCATGGGTCCGCAGCCGATCATTCTCGCGATGGCCAACCCGACGCCTGAGATCATGCCGGAGGAAGCCAAGGCTGTTCGGCCCGACGCGATCATCGGCACCGGCCGCTCCGACTATCCGAACCAGGTCAACAACGTCCTGTGTTTCCCGTTCATCTTTCGCGGCGCGCTGGATGTCGGCGCGACCACGATCAACGAGGCGATGAAGCTCGCGACCGTGCGGGCACTCGCCGACCTCACGCATGCCGAGATCCCCGACGAAGTGGCCAGCGCCTATGGCGCCGAGGGGCTGCGCTTCGGCCCCGAATACCTGATTCCAAAACCGTTCGACCCGCGCTTGATCGACCGCATCGCCCCGGCCGTGGCGCAGGCCGCGATGGACAGCGGCGTCGCGATGCGCCCGATGGCGGACTTCGAGGCCTATCGCGCGCAGCTCAGACGATTCGTCTACCAGTCGGGCAGCACGATGGAGCCCGTTTTCTCCGCAGCGAAGAAGGCTCCGGGTCGGCTCATCTACGCCGAAGGCGAGGAAGAGCGCGTTTTGCGCGCGGTGCAGGTGGTGGTCGACGAGGGCCTGGCAAAGCCGATTCTCATCGGAAGGCCCGACGTGATCGAAACGCGCATCGAGCGCTACGGTCTTCGGCTGAAGCTCGGCCGTGATGCCGAATGCGTCAACGTGCTCGATGATCCGCGCTATCGCGACACCTGGTCCGAGTATTACCAGCTCACCAAGCGCAAAGGCGTGACGCGCTCGCTGGCGCAGGCCGAAATACGCACGCGCACCACGCTGATCGGTGCGATGCTGGTGCGCAACCGGGATGCCGACGCCATGCTGTGCGGAACGGTCGGCGCGTACGCCGATCATCTGCGCTACGTGCGCAACGTTATCGGCCTGCGCGCCGGTGCGAACACGTTCGCGGCAATGCAGCTGCTGATCCTGCCGAACCGGCAGTTGTTCATCTGCGACACCCACGTCAATGCCGATCCGACCGCCGAACAGGTTGCCGAGATGACAATGCTCGCGGCCGATGCAGTGTGCCGCTTTGGCATCGCGCCCCGCGTCGCACTGCTGTCGCATTCGAATTTCGGCAGTTCGGAGCTGCCGTCTGCGCAGAAGATGCGCGCAGCGCTGGAACTGGTCCGCGCGCGCAAGCCCGACTTCCCGGTCGACGGCGAGATGCAGGCCGACACGGCGCTGTCGCACGTGGTGCTTGAAGGGTCGATGCCGGATTCGCCGCTCGAAGGCGAGGCGAACCTTCTTATCATGCCGAACGTCGACGCCGCCAATATCACCTATAACGCGCTGCGCGTAACTGCGGGCGGCGGCATCACGATCGGCGCGATTTTGCTGGGTGCCGCGCAGCCGGTGCACATCCTGACGCCGGCGTCGACCGTCCGGCGCATCGTCAACATGTCGGCCGTGGCGGTCGTCGACGCCCTTGCGCGCGGGTGATCGAACCGAGCCCCGACCTCATCCAGCTCAACGAAGACACCCGAAACGGATCACGCATGGCCTTCGACTTCATGAACAAGCGGGTCGTCGTCACCGGCGGCAGTCGTGGCATCGGTCGAGCGATCGCGTTGGGCTTCGCGGCCGCGGGTGCGGGCGTATCCATCTGCGCGCGTCGACCGGATGTGCTTGAAAGCACGCGCGCCGAGATCGCCGGCAAAGGCCACCGGACGCACGCCGCAGTGTGCGACCTGGCCGACGGTCCTGCAGTGCAGCGCTACGTAGCCGAAGCCGGCGCGGCACTCGGTGGCATCGATGTGCTGGTCAACAATGCGTCGGGCTTCGGCATGGGCGATGACGAAGCCGGCTGGGCCGCCGGGCTTTCAATCGACATCATGGCCGTCGTGCGCGCCTCGCATGCGGCACTTCCGATGCTGGAGGCCGCACCCGGAAGTTCGATCATCAATATCTCGTCGATCTCGGGATTCCGCGCCTCCACCCGTGCACCTGCCTACGGCGCAGTCAAGGTGGCGATGATGCATTACACGGCCAGCCAGGCCGCCACGCTGGCGCGCAAGGGCATTCGCGTCAACTGCATCGCTCCGGGCTCGATCGAATTCCCCGGCGGCCACTGGGAGGAACGCAGGCTCGCAAAGGACCCGCTCTACAGCCAGGTGCTCTCGAAGATCCCGTTCGGACGGATGGGCACGCCCGATGAGATCGCCGAGGTCGCCTTGTTCCTGGCGTCTGCACACGCGCGCTGGATCACCGGGCAGACGCTGGCCGTCGACGGCGGGCAACTGCTCGGTGCCTGACACGAGTCCGGCAGAAAGATAAGGACATCTGCACCACTCTCTCCGGGACGGCCTGCCCGCGCCTCCCTGGCCGACGAGTCCGACGGGTACACGAACTCGATCCCTCCGTGCAACACAACAACACCTACGACGTCCTCATCGCCGGCCTCGGCGCGATGGGCAGTGCCACCGCGGCCGAACTGGCGCGACGCGGCGTCAGGGTCCTCGGGCTCGATCGTTATTCCCCACCGCACTCACTGGGCTCGTCGCATGGGGAGACCCGAATCATCCGCGAGGCCTACTTCGAACATCCGCTGTACGTGCCGATGGTCCAGCGCGCCTACGAGCTCTGGCGTGCACTCGAGAAGTCATCCGGCGCCCGGTTGCTGCTTGAAACCGGTGGCCTGATGATCGGCCGGCCTGACAGCGCGCTCATCGAAGGCGCACGCCGCAGCGCCGAAGTGCACCGGCTGCCGCATACGATGCTCACGGCGGCGGAAGTCCGTTCACGTTTTCCGGCACTGCATCCGGAGCAGGACATGGTTGCCGTGCTGGAGCCACGCGCAGGCGTCCTCTTTGCGGAGGCCTGTATCAGTGCACAACTCGGCGAGGCGCGCCGTCACGGCGCGGAACTGCGTTTTGACGAGCCCGTGCTGCGCTGGGATTCCGACGGCGACCTCGTTCGAGCGTTCACTGGCCGCGGTGAGTATCGCGCGCGACAGATGATCGTGACAGCGGGCGCCTGGGTCGGCTCGCTGCTGCCGGGACTCGATGCGCCGTTCCGGATCGAACGCCAGGTCCTGCACTGGTTCGACCCCACGACAGATGCCGCGTCCTTCAGTCCGAGCCGATGTCCCATTCACCTCTGGCAGTTCGATGAAGGCCGATTCTTCTACGGCTTCCCGGACCTGGGCGCAGGCGTGAAAGCGGCCTTTCATCACTCCGGCGAAGCGACGACCGCGGATGAAGTCCGCCGCGACGTCGCACCTGCTGAAGTCGATGCCGTGCGCGCCGTGCTGCGGCGGTTCGTGCCGGCCGCCGACGGCCCGGCGCGCGCGTCCTCTGTCTGCCTGTACACGAACATGCCGGACGAGCACTTCCTGATCGATCGGCATCCGGGCGAGCCGCGCGTCCTCGTGGCCAGCCCGTGTTCGGGACACGGGTTCAAGTTCGCCCCGGTCGTCGCGGAAGTCCTGGCGGATCTGGTGCAAGACAGGCCACATCGCTACGACCTGGCTTTGTTTCGTTGGCGCTAAAGTCTCATCTGTGGACGCGGATGCGCGTCGACAACCCGGCAACAAGCAGGACGCCGAAGTTTTCGAACCATTGCAGGGAGGTGAAGAATGAAGTCACTCATCCGAGGAATCTGCTGCGCACTGCTGGTCGCCGTTCCGGTGCATCACGCGCTTGCGCAGCGAGCTGGCGATGGCGACCGTGCCGGTCGGCGCACGCAGGGTGGCGGCATCAACTATGCGCCGCAACCTGATGTCTACTCCGTCATCTCCATCGACACCTATGCCCGCACGATCCGGATGAGCGACGCCGATGGACGTACTGGAGATGTCCACGTGGCCGAGGGCGTCTACGATCTGTCGACGCTGAAGGCGGGCGACAAGATCCGGGTGGACTTCGTTGTGCCCGACTGCGATGAACAGCAGGTTGAGTGCAGCGTCCGTTTGGGCGGTGAAGTAAGAAGATTGTGACGGCCTGCGGCCATCGCGCGATTTTCCGCTTCAGCGGTGGGCTGCAGGTGCGCCGCGCAGCCGCTTGACGCCACTCACGATCGCGAGCACCAACGCTCCCGCAATCACACCGACCACCGCGTCGATCAGCAGCGGCCCGAGTGCCCGCATCAGCGAGCCGAGGCCGGCAAGCACATGCTCGATGGCAGCGTGCAGCGGCGGTATGCCGTGCGTGAGGATGCCGCCGCCGACCAGGAACATGGCTGCGGTGCCGGCTACCGACAGTCCCTTCATCAGCCACGGCGCGCCGCGCAGGATGCCGCGCCCGAACATGCGCTTGAAACGCGCCCAGCCGGTGTCACCCGCTGCACGCGTCAGCAGCAGCCCACCGTCGTCGAGTTTGACGATGCCGGCAACGAGTCCGTACACACCGACCGTCATCAGCAATGCGATGCCGACGAGCACGGTCAGCCGCGTGCCGAATGCCGCCCCCGCGACGGTGCCCAAGGTGATCACGATGATTTCCGCGGACAGGATGAAGTCGGTACGGATCGCCCCCTTGATCTTGTCCTTCTCCAGCGCCACCAGGTCGACCGCGGGGTCGAGCAGTGCCTGCGCCAGTTCAGTCGCCCTCGCGGCTTTGTCGTCAGCGCTCTGAAGGAACTTGTGGGCGAGTTTTTCGAAACCCTCGTAGCAGAGGAAGAGTCCACCGACGATCAGCAGCGGCACGATGGCCCAGGGCGCGACCGCACTGATCGCCAGCGCGGCCGGCACGAGGATCGCCTTGTTCACCAGCGAACCCTTGGCCACTGCCCAGACCACCGGCAACTCCCGGTCCGGTCGCACGCCGGACACCTGCTGGGCGTTGAGTGCGAGGTCGTCGCCCAGAACGCCAGCGGTCTTTCGCGTTGCGACCTTGGTCAGTGTGGCGACATCGTCGAGCACACTGGCGATGTCATCGAGCAGGGCGAGCAGGCTGGTAGCCATCGGCGGATTGTCCGGATCAGAGTGGGAGCCCGCACGACACGGCTGCCACGGCAGCCAGGCGGCGAGATCTTCAGCAGGCCGAACGATAGCGGTCTGCCGGGCCGCCATGGAGTCAGAAAGAAAAAGCCCGGCCGAAGCCGGGCTTTGTGTTTGTCTGTGCGGTGTTTCGTCTACTCTGCTCGCGGACCGCCGCGGGACCGGGCGCGGCGCGCCGCGCTTTACGCTCAGTTGATCCGCGGTGCCGTCACGGTCACGCGCTCGAGCGCGATGACCTGCATGCCGGCCTCGTCGCGCGGCTGCATGCCGGCCACGGTGCTGCCCAGCACGACGGCGCTGGTCAGGACGGCCACGACCAGGGCGGTGATCCGGGTGGAGACAGAGGCGGTGTAAGTGGCGTTCATGGTGCGGTCCTTTCGTGAAGCAAGTGCGTTGTCGATGGGTGCACTGTAGGCAGCACGAAGGAGACTTTCGAGCGACTTGCGACCGGCTGCGCAATTCGCGGCGTGAACTGCAAAGCGGGTTTCGTCGCGCTCAGGCGTCGTTGTGCAGTTCATCCGGCCCAGGTGCAGTTCGTCGCCGCCAGCGGCAGTTCGCGCCGGTTTCGGGCGCGCGAGACGCGCTGAATCGCAGCAGCCGGTTAATGACCGGGCGCAGCGACGGGCGAAGGGAATTCGGAAAGGAGGACGGCCGGCGCACTGCCGGCCAAGGGGCTAGCTGGCGCGGGCCGCGTCTTCCTCGGGCTCGGGCCAGTCGCGGATGTAGGCCTTGAGCATGCGGTTCTCGAAACTCTGTTCCTCGAGGACCGCGCGGGCCACGTCATACAGCGAGATCACACCGGCGAGCGTCCTGCCATCCAGCACCGGCAAATACCGTGCGTGACGCTCGAGCATCAGGCGCCGCACTTCCATGACCTCGGTTTCGGGTGTGGTCGTCAGGGGTGCGTCGTCCATCACCTTGCGCACGCTGACGTCGCCAATGCTGCCGGCGTTGGCGTGGAGGCGATTGATGACCTCGCGAAAGGTGAGCATGCCGACCAGTTCGCCGTACTCCATGATGACGACCGAGCCAATGTCCAGCTCTGCCATCAATGAGATCGCACGCGCCAGAGGCGAGTCAGGCGTGACTGTGTAGAGCGCGCTCCCCTTGACGCGCAGGATGTCACTGACTTTCATGGTCGCCTCCGGGTGCCGTTCCGTGGACATGCCTGTGGACATGCGTATGAACCATGCTAGACCGGAGCCCCCGGCCGAACAAGGAAAATTCCGAGGCGCCGCAGCCAGCCGAATCCCGCAGATGTGCCACCCGCTTTCGGGTCCAACGGCGGCCCAAGTGACGTCGAGCGCCATTTCGATCGCCACCACGGAATCGCGAACCGGTCTGGCAGTGCAGCAATGCCACGCTCCCTCCCCGAAAAAACCCAGTCGGGAAGGACGGGCGGCAGTAGCCGGTATTGAAGTCAGCCCAGCAGTGCCTTGAAACGCTCGAGTTCGGTGACGACGGTCGCGCGCACGGCGCTCTCCCACACCGAGTGCCCGGCATCGGGCACGATCGTGTAGCGCGCACCGGGCCACGCCCGCGCCAGTTCATCGGCGCTCAGGATCGGGCACACCATGTCGTAGCGGGAGTGCACGATCGCCGCGGGGTGCCGCCTCAGCCGGTCCATGTTCTTCAGCAGCTGGTCCGGCCCGAGGAAGCAGCGGTGGGCAAAATAATGCGCCTCGAGCCGCGCCAGCCCGAGCGCTTCGTTCTCAAAGTTGCGCACGAGTTCCGGATTCGGCAGCAGCGTCGAGCAGGTGCCCTCGTATTCGCTCCAGGCCCGAGCGAAGTGAATGTGCACCCGTGGATCCGGGTCGAACAGGCGCGCCAGGTAACCGCCCAGCAGATCGCCACGCTCCTCTTCGGGCAGCATGCCGGCGAACTTCTGCCAGGCCTCGGGAAAGATCTGGCGCAGCCCGTACATGAACCAGTCGATTTCGCTCTGCCGGCCGAGAAAGATCCCGCGCAGCAGGAAGCCGCTGCATCGCTCCGGATGGGCCTGTCCATAGGCGAGTCCGAGCGTGCTGCCCCAGGAGCCGCCGAACACCAGCCAGCGTGCAATGCCGAGGTACTCGCGCAGCACTTCGATGTCGAAGATCAGCTGCTGGGTGGTGTTGGAACGCACATCACCCACCGGCGTCGACGCACCCGCCCCGCGCTGGTCGAACAGCACGACCCGGTAGAACTCCGGATCGAAGAAGCGCCGATGTTCCGGCGAGCAACCGCCACCGGGTCCTCCATGCAGGAAAAGGACCGGCACACCCTGGGGATTGCCAACGGCCTCCCAGTACATCGTGTGGACATCGTCGAGCGCCAGCAGGCCGCTGTCGTACGGCTCGATCGGTGGGTATAGCAGTGCGCGTGTATCCATGGACGCGCGGCAGTTTAGCGGCCGAGCACTTTCACTGAAATGCCACCGTCCTGCACTCTTCCGCGGGAACGCTGGCATCATCGTCGCTCCCGCCTCTCACGTTGATTGCCATGACCGTCCGCTACCCCGGCTTCGACACGCTCGCTTTGCATGCCGGCCAGCCACCGGACCCGACCACCGGGGCGCGGGCCGTGCCGATCTATGCCACCACCTCGTATGTATTCGAGGACTCCGATCACGCGGCGGCGCTCTTCAACATGGAGCGTGCGGGCCATGTGTATTCCCGCATCTCCAATCCGACGGTGGCGGTGTTCGAGGAACGCGTGGCCGCACTCGAGAAAGGCGTGGGAGCGATCGCAACCGCCAGCGGCCAGGCGGCGCTGCATCTGGCGATCGTCACGCTGATGGGAGCCGGCAGCCACATCGTCGCCAGCCGCGCGCTGTACGGCGGCTCGCACAACCTGCTCGCCTATACGCTGGCGCGCTTCGGCATCGAGACCACCTTCGTCAACCCGCGCGACCTCGGCGCCTGGCGCGCTGCCGTCCGCCCTAACACGCGGCTGCTTTTCGGGGAGACCCTCGGCAACCCGGGTCTCGACGTGCTCGACCTCCCCTCCGTGAGCGCGATCGCGCACGAGCATGGCCTGCCGTTGCTGGTCGACTCGACTTTCACGACGCCGTGGCTGATGACGCCATTCGATCACGGCGCCGATCTCGTCTATCACTCGGCCACCAAGTTCCTCGGCGGCCACGGCGTCGCGATCGGCGGCGTGCTGGTCGACGGCGGCACCTTCGACTGGCTTGCCAGCGAAAACTTTCCGACGATCACCGAGCCCTACGCGGGCTTCCACGGCATGAACTTTTCGGAGGAAAGCACGGTCGCGCCGTTCCTGCTGCGCGCGCGACGCGAGGGCCTGCGCGACTTCGGTGCCTGCATGAGCGCACACACGGCATTCCTGCTGCTGCAAGGCCTGGAGACCTTGCCACTGCGCATGGCACGACACGTCGAAAACGCACGAACCGTCGTGAAGTTCCTCAGCACGCACCCGGCCGTCGAATCGGTCGCCTATCCGGAGCTGGAGTCGCATCCCGACCGCGCGCTGGCGCAGCGGCTGCTGCCGCGCGGCTGCGGCGCGGTGTTCAGCTTCAACCTGAAAGGTTCGCGCGCGGCGGGACGCGCGTTCGTCGAAGCACTGCGCGTCTTCTCGCACCTGGCGAATGTCGGCGATGCCAAGTCGCTGGTCATCCATCCGGCCTCGACGACACACTTCCGCGTACCCGACGACGAACTTGCCGCGGCCGGCATCACGCAGGGCACGATCCGCCTGTCGGTCGGCCTCGAAGATCCTGCCGACCTGCTCGACGACCTGGGCCAGGCGCTGAAACGCGCACAGAAGGTGGGCTGATCATGGACCTGCTCACGACACCCCGCCTGTACGCCTACACCGGCGGCCGTCCGTTTGACGCGGCGAAACCGACGATCGTGTTCCTGCACGGCGCGCAGCACGACCACAGTGTCTGGATCCTGCAGAGCCGCTACTTCGCGCACCACGGCTACAGCGTGCTGGCGCTCGACCTGCCCGGCCACATGCGCAGCTGAAGGCCCGGCGCCGACGAGCGTCGAATCCATCGCCGAGCGCGTCGTCGCCGGGCTGGCGGCCAGTGGCGCACAGCGCCTGCTGCTCGTCGGCCACAGCATGGGTTCGCTGCTCGCGCTGGAAGTCGCGACACGGATGCCCGAACGCGTCGTCGGTGTCGCCCTTGTCGCCGCGGCGTTTCCGATGAAAGTGTCGGACGCACTGCTGGACGCCACGCGCGCCGACGTCCCATCGGCGATGGACATGATCAACGTCTGGTCGCACAGCGCATCGACCGCCGCCTTCGAACGCAAACCCTCGAATCCCGGTCCGGGCTTTTCCAACGTCTGGCAGAACCTCAGGCTCATGCAGCGCATCGCGCGCCGCGACGGCCCCGATGTCCTGCCCATCGACTTTGCGGCATGCAACTCCTATGCCGGCGGACTGGCTGCCGCGCAGGCACTGAGCTGCCCGGCGCTCTTTGTGCTGGGTGAGCTGGACAGCATGACTCCGCCCCGGTCAGCCCGTCCGCTGATCGACGCGATGGCGGACGCCACGGTTGTCCACGTCGCGGGAGGCGGACACTCGCTGATGGCCGAGCGCCCCGATGACGTGCTGCGCGCGCTGGCGCAGTTCGCTGCACGGGTGTTCACGCCAGCGACGGTTTGATCTCGGCCGGGGCACGCATTGCTGCACGCCGTTAACTGGGACACGTACTGGCTCTACGTCCTTACCGAGATTGCGCTGTCGCTTTCGCCCGGACCGGCGGTGATGCTGGTCATCGCCAGCGGACTCGCCCATGGCGCGCGCCGGTCGACCTATGCGAGCCTCGGCATCCTCAGCGCCAACGCGTTCTACTTTGCCGTTTCCGCGACGGCGCTCGGCGCCGTGCTGGCCGCGTCGCGCGAGTTCTTCATCGCAGTGAAGTGGATCGGTGCCGCCTACCTCGTCTATGTCGGCGTATCCGCGATCTTCGGACGGCCCTCCCCGATCACCGTTTCGAAAGCCACCGGCAGCAACGCGCCGCGCGATCTCTACTTCGCCGGACTCACGCTCCAGCTCGCCAATCCGAAAACGCTGATCTTCTTCGTCGCGATCCTGCCGCAGTTCGTCGACGCGCGCCTGCCGATCGGCGCGCAGATGGTCTGGCTCGCGGCCGGTTCGATCATTCCCGAATTCTTCATCCTCGCGGGCTACGGCTGGCTCGCATCGCGCGCGCGCGGCATCGCCACGGACGATCGCTACGCGCGCTGGACCGATCGCATCGCGGGTGCACTCGTCCTCGGAGCGGCAGCGCTGGTGATCAGCGTGACGACTTAGGGGCGACGTTCCGACGAGACACCACACTGATCGCGGCAGCAGCCTGACCCCTGCGGCGCGGCGAAAACGTGCGGCGCGGCCGCATGTGCCGCGACGCACCCGTATACGTTCACTTCCCGCCGTGACGGGTCACGATCAACTGCTGCAGGCGAATCGCCAGGGCCTGGTGCTCGGCCGCCGAGTTCTTGCGCAGCACGTTCGAGATCAGCGTCACCATGTAGTGCAGCTTCCGGTCGCCGGCCGGATACTCGATGATCGCGATCGAGTTCATGTAGTTCTTGACGTTGCCCATGTACTGCCCGCAGACGAAGCCGGCCTCTTTCGCGCACTCGTAGAGCGAGCCGGACTTGAAGTAGACCGCCGCGTCAGCCAGTGACGGTGCGCTGGCATAGCGGATCCGGCGCTCCGTGACATACATCAGCCGCTTGATCTCGCGGCTCGACCACTCGTCGACAAGCTTCCCCTCCTCCATCCGCAGCAGGAAGCGCATCAGTTCGCGCGCGGTGCCGTAGCTGTCGCCCGGCCCCGGCACCGTCTGCTTGCCGGTCGCGGTGAGGAAGCTGCCCTGCCGCAGCTGTTGGATGTCGAGCCCGTTGCGCGTGACGGGTTCGAAGAAGGTCTTCTCGAAGAGGGCTGTCAGTTCTTTCTTGGGCGTCTGGCTGAAGAAGCGCTTGATCTCCGCTTCCGGCACCGGATATGCGGTGCCAAACTGGCGCAGCAGCATCGCTTCGCGCATCACCATGCCGGCGGCCGAGTTGGAACTGGGCGACATCATCCAGTCGACGTATTCCCATAGGGTGGCCTTGTCGCCGACCTGGATCGCGCGCCGCGTGAGCCCCTTGGTTTCGACGTTGAACATGCGCACCGTGTGGTGGTCGTACTGCGAGAAGCCGTCCGCCGTCACCATCGTGGTCTTGAGGATGCGCTGCCGCGCGCCGAGGTCGCTGGGGTAGACGTCCGCGAGCGCCTGGAACAGCGCCAGTGCCACGACGACCTTGCCGACGCTGCCGACGTTCTGCTTGTAGGTGCCGTTGTGTTCCGCGTAGCGCGGCTTGGCGGCGTCAGTCAGGTCGAGTACCGCGACGCCATAGCCGGCGAGGCCTCCACCGAGGATGCCGGTGAGTTGCCGGTTGAACTCGGGGTCGGGGGCCGGAAGATCGAACGTCGACCCGACGAGCCGGAGGTCGACCGCCTTGAGCGGCAACAGGCCCCTTGAGGTTGCTTGACGTCCGCGACCTTGCCTTCGTTGGCGAGGCGCAGGCCCTCGAGTCGACGGAGTCCGGTTTCCGGATAGGCATCGAGCGGATACGCGTCCGCGACCGACCCCAGCAGCGCGCACGACAACGCCCATACGACGCCTGCCAGCCTGGGACTGATAAAGATCGAAGTCATTTGAGGGGCTCCCGCAGGTTCACCGTGCGATCCAGGTTCTTTTCCAGTGTCTGGTCCATCTTCGCCAGATAGGCGCTCGCCTGCGCCTGCCGGCTTTCATTGAACGGTCGGATCTGCAGCAGCCCGAGTCGACCGTTGACGAACGCGAACTCCACATCCGCCGCAGCGGGCTGTCCACGTTCGTCGACTTGCTGGAAGCGCTTGTTGATCTCGTCAGAAAACGCGATCAACTGCTTCACCTCATCGGCCTTCAGCAAGGTCTCGGCACCCGACGCAGGCAGCTTGGCGATGCCTCCCGTCGCCTGCGGAACCATGCGGCGCGGCGAGGTGGCGGAGGCCATCAGGCGCACGCTGCCAGTGCGCTTGTCGATGCGCACCGATTCGGCCGCCTGACCTTCGACCGCTCCGCCGACACCTTCGTTGACGGCCACCGACAGGATGCTGCGATCGCCGCTGTCGACATCCTGCGTGATCATCACGCCGGACAGGTCGGACGGCACCGTCCGCTGCAGCAGCACCGCCGGATAGATGTGCTCGGGCCCTTTCATGTGCGCCTGGCGCCACGCCCAGGCACGCTGCGTGTACGGCGAGGCCCAGACCTCGTGGATGCCCTTCACGATGTTGTCGAAGCCGACGATGTTGAAGAGCGTCAGGTTCAGCCCCGCCCCGGTGAATCCCGGCAGGTCCTCGACGTTGGTGTCGGAGCGGATAAACACGCCACCGCGGAAGTCGGCGCCGAATTCCTTCGCCATCGCGGCACGCAGTTGCTCGCGGAACTGCGGCCCTGGGTCGGTCTTTGTGACCGTCGAGTAGATTTCGGCGCGCAGTTGCTCGGCAGCCTGCGCCGCTTCCTTCGACCCGGCCGGCATCGCCTCGAGTTTGCGGAAGCTCTCGACCATCCACTGGTACACGGTCTTGCCGGTGTTCTTGTAGGGGCGGTCGAGGACGGTTGCGCGGTACAGGCCGAACGGAATGCCGACACCGGGCGCCACGCGATCGGGGAAACTCGCCTTGAGTTCTCCGAGCTTGGCCGCCTTCGGCCCGACGATGCGGCCTGAATCCTTCGCGCGCAGCGTGTCGAGGCTGACGAAGGTGCGCACTGAGAGGTCGAGCTTCTTCAGGTCCGGCTCGAACATGACAGTGGCGGCCGCCTGAGTCGCCTTGCCGAGCACCGCGTCCCACTGCGGGCCGTCTTCCGCAATCTCCACCAGTCCGCCGGAACTCACGGCCATCACGGCCCGTCGGCCGTTGGCCTGCTGCAGCGTCGGCAACACGGACTGGTCGACCGCGACGTTCGGGATGCCGAGGTTGCGCGCGAGCAATTGCACATGCGACAGCGGGTTGCCGGCGCCAGCCGTAAGGATGCCGGCGATTGGCGGCAGGTCAGCCACCGTTTCCGGCAGCACGTAGATGCCGTCTGCTTGGAACTGGCCGGCGCGCTGCATTTCCGGGCTCGTGTGCAACACGCCCCGCGCGATGCCCGGATTGAGCGCGTTGAAACCGGACGCGACTTCCTTGCCGAAGACAGCTGTTGCGCACGCCGGCCTGCCGGTTGGCGTCGCGGTTCAGCGCATCGAGCGCCTGCGAATAGAACAGCAGCGGGCTGCCACGCAGCTGGTCCTGGACGAAGAGTTCTGCCTTGGGCTCGATTTCCGCCAGCTTGTCCATCGCCTCGCCGAACTGGAAGCGCAATTGCTGCGTGCCCCAGCCGGGCACCAGCCCGAGGTAGCGCAGCTCGGCCATGTAGACGCGCAACTGGACCTCGGGCGCGCCGAGCGTCTCGAAGGACTTTTGAAGCGAACTGCGCTCGCGTTCGTTCAGCAGACCGGTGCCAAAGGCAGCGTCGGCGGCGGCGCGCATCAGGATCAGGTTGCCGCCGCGCGGCGCCTTGTCGATGGCAGCGCGGATTGAGTTGCCGAGGCGCAGGTTCTCTTCCTCGACGGCGATCGACAGGTCCAGCGCACGCAGGCGATCCGGCGCGGACTTGATCGTCGGCAGGCTGCGGCGCAATGACACCAGCACGTCGGCCGTCAGCCGATAGCGGCTGACGACATCGGTGTCGCGCAGGTAGGTCGCGCGTGCCTCGTTCAGCGACTTCTGCACGGCCGGCTCGCGGCTGAACGCGCGCGCGGCGCTTTCCAGCGTCTGATCGAGCGGCTTCGGTTGATAGACGCGATCGATCTCCGCCGCGAGTTCCTCGTAGCTGGCGCGCAGTTCCGATTTCGCACCTTTGGCGTACGTGCGCACACGCTCGGCATCGCTGGCTTCCGGCGTGTCGTGGATCTTCGCGCGCAGCGAGGCGAAGCCTGCATCGCGGTCCGAGAGCGTCGCGGCCATCTGTCTCACCTTCTGCGCCGACGCCGTGTCCTGTCCGTGCGGCAACATGCGGACACCGGTGCGCAGCGCGACGAAGCGGAAGCCGGTCCACTCGGGCCGCGCCGCCATGGCCTGCAGCAGGTTGCGCGCGCCTTCACGCTCGTCCTCCTCCTGCAGTGCGCCGCGGTAGAACAGCGCGCGGCGCAGGATCCAGCCGTTGTCGGTGGCGACCAGGAATTTCTCGACCAGCAGCTGGGCGTAGGTGTCGGCGAAATCGGGCGCGGCCACGGCCTTCGACGCATCGATGCCGGCCAGCAGCGTCGCGACCCGGTAGCCCTGCGACCTCAACTCCTTGGTGCGGTCGCTCCACTCGCCGTGCTGGACGCCGCCGCCGCGCTTGGCGCACGCGTACTCGGTCGGCGGGAACACCGTGCCGTCCTTGCAGTACCACTTGACGCCGGAGAACGGGCCGCGCGGGGCTTCCTTCATCTCCACGATCCATTGGCGGTACTTCGCCCGAGACTCCGGTGACGATGTGCTTGCCGTCTCCGCTGACAGCGCGGACGAGGCAAGGATCAGCAGAAAGGCGCCGAAGGCGATCGTGGCGCGGCCGAAGGAAGTGCAAGTCGTCATTCAGGACCTCAGAGCTTTAAGTGAAGGATTGTGATCGGGTTTCCGGACAGTCCGAACCTAGCGTCCCCAGCCGAGAACGTCGTGCATCACTGACCAGCGACGACCAGTCGGCTCCGCGCCCTTGCCGAGGACCCAGTAATCGAAAGCGTGCTGCAGTGTGCCACCCGCGCGCTCGACGACGAGCCAGTTGTCGACAAAGGCATGCAGGTCGCGGTCATCCTGGCGCATGCCGACCGCCAGCGGCAGCGCCGCGGGTGGCGGCTGTGGCACGACGACCGAGTAGTTCGGGTAGAGCAGTGACCAGGAAGCGCCGCTGGCAGCCAGCGTAACGAAAGCATCAATGTCATCCCGCCAGCCGGCCAGGAACTCATACGGTGAGCCCAGGTCCTCGAACCGGACCTCGGTTCCCTTCAGGTACTCACGCAGACCCGCCTCCAGTGATCGTTCACGCACCGGGATTCCGAGTGTCACCGTTCGGAGCTTCCGGATCGAATCCACGGTGGCAAAGTCGTGCCTCCGCGCGTCCTTGACGACGAAACCCACGTCGGCGTTGAGGTACGGCGTCGACAGCACCATGATGGGCAACATACCGCGCAGATAGGGAACGTTCATCACCAGGTCGACGCGTCGCTCCGCCAACAGCTGCGCCAGCGTCGAGTGCCGCGCGGGCACGAACTCGACCGAGCCGACCCCGATGTCCTCGGCGAGCCGGCCTGCCAGCTCGACATCCAGGCCAACCAGCTCCTCCCGGGCATTGATGAACGAAAAGGGCAGGCGGTCCGGCACGTAGCCGACGCGCAGCGCCCCTCGTGCGCGGATGCGTTCGAGGGCCGACAGTCCGCGACCCGTCGGGCTCGACGATGCCGTCGTGCACGACGACCGGAACCGAACTGCGGCGAAGATGCATGCCGGTCAGTACCTTGTCCTTGCGATAGGTGGTGTCGATCGTCGAAGCGAGCAGGAGCCGTGTCGCCCCGACCGCAATCAGCAGCGAAACCGCTACCAGGCCCGCCAACACCAGCACGCGCACCAAAGTCAGTCGCAGGTAGCCGGCACTGGCAGCGGCGCCGCAAAGCGCCACGACGATCAGGCTCATCGTTGCGACCATCGAGTCGAATTTTCCCGTGACGATCGTGGTCGGGATGTAGAGCTGAAACAGGTCGTGCGGTACGCCGACGAGATCCATCAGGAACGGCAGCGCCACTTGCGCCTTGGCGAAATAGGCGAAGAAGCCGGCGCCGAACAGGCCCGCGTAGTCCGCCGGCGCCAGGGCGGAGCCGGCAAGCCACGCGCCATAGGGAACGAACAGCAGTGTCAGCAGCCGGCCGGCGTTCGGCACGATGAAGGAAATCGGCACCAGCACGCGGACTGTTGAAACCGTCTCGGGCGTCCGCATTCCCTGCCGCTCCAGGAGGGCCTCGATGCGCTCGACCAGGATCGGCAGCACGATGAAGACGCTTTGCGCGATGAATGCCGTCAACAGCGCATCCTTGGCTACGCCGACGACCTGCCGATAGGAAAACGGCGTGAGGATCATCACGATCATCGGCAGGATGACGAAGGCAAGCAGCAGCGAGGCGACGACGAAGGCGGCGAAGTAAGCCTCCAGCCGCTGCAGCGTTCCAATGTCCATGGTGCCCGCTGTCACGGCCGCAATGGCGAAAACGCCGAACGGTGTGGTCCTGATCACGAAGTTGGTGATGCGGACGATCGCGCCTTCGAGCGTCCGCAGTCCCGCGAGCAGGCTCTGCTTGTTCTCGAGTCCAATCAGCGCCAAGCCCACCGCCGAGCTGAAAAGAACCACCGCCGGGATGATCGAATTGGCGAGTGCATTGAAGGGATTGGACGGGACGTAAACGTCGATCAGGCCCAGTGGTTGCCGCGGCTCGACCAAGGAGTGACTGAAGAAAAAGGCGTTCTGCTGGGACGGAAAGGCGAACGGCATCGCGCCGACCACCACCATCGCAGAGGCGGCCACGATCAGCATGGCGCTCAGGCCGTAGAGTCCGAGCTTGCGCGCCTGTTCAGGCTCGAGTTCGCCGAGCCCGACGACCAGCGTGACGACGAGGTACGGCAGCACCGTCATCTGGATCAGCCGGATGTAGATGTCGGCCAACGGTTGCAGCACCGCTGCCGGTTCGCCGAAGAACAAGCCGACCGCAAGACCCAGCGCAAGTCCGATGAGAATCTGCGTCGACAGCGACAGCTGCCTGCTGCGCTGCGCGGCAGGTGGCTGCATCGGCGACGATGCGACCGTCACGCGCTCCCCACCTGCGAAGCTTCCGACTTCCGCCGGAACTCGCGCCCCACGAGGACTGCTACCACGATCCAGACCGCAACGAGCACGACGTTGATCCACGCGAACTGCGACGTGCCAAGCGCCAGCACGGTCGTGCCGATGAAAACCGTTGCCGAAGACAGCACATCGCCGGAGCGGACGACGAGACTGTCCGTTACCTGTTTCGCCTTGTACTTCTCCTCGCGTGTCGTCGGCAGAAAGAGCATCTGATTGACGGTGTTCTGCAGCGAATAGTCGACCGAGTTCTCCGCCGTCTTGACCCATCGCATGACGGCCAGCGACGGCAGCAGCGCCGCGATCGCGTAACTTCCGAGCGCCACCACCGGCAGGACGCAGACCGCCAAGTGGACGCCAAGGTACTTGACCACTCTCGAAACGACGAACAGCTGCAGCACCATGCCGGCGATGTTCACGATCTGGAAATACTGCGAGAAGAACGCGCCGATGTAAGCGCCCTCCTGCTCCGGTGATAGCAGTCCCGCGGCAATCTCGCTGTCGGCCGCCCGCCGCACGATCGACGAAAGGATGTATTCGCCGGTCGCATTGACCCAGTTCAGCAGGAGAACCAGCACCGCGATCAGCAGCAGGTAGCGATTGCGCATCACCAGAGCGAAGGCACTCCCGTTCCCGATCGGCGCCTCGGCCGCCTTTGCGTCCCGCCGCTTCTTGCCGACTGCATCCTCACGGATGTCGATGATGTTGAATACGATGAGGCTCGCCGCAAGGATGACCGCCGCCACCAGCAGCATTGCGTGGACTCCGAGCACGCCGATGAGCTTGCCCGAGATGAACGCCCCGAACACCGCGCCCGACGAAGCGCCGAATGCTATCAGCGCAAACAGCCGCTTGCCTTCGTCCGGCGCGTAGATGTCATTCGCGTAGGCCCAGAACTGCGCAATGACCATCAGGCTGAAGATACCGATCCAGAGAAAGAACGGCACGCCCACCTGCCAGCGCTGCTCCGCGGCCAGGAAGAACAGTGGCAGGCAGGCGATAAAGAACGCCGTCGCGACATTGATAAGTCGGCGGCGCGACAGCCGCCCGGCCAGCGCACCATAGGCCGGGACAGCGAACGCCAGCAACACCGCCTGCAGCGCCAGCGAGTAGCTCTTGATCTCGGCGCCTCCAGGCTGCGCGAGGATCAGCGCCTCCCGTACCGGCTTCATGACGTAGTAGGCGGTAAGGATCAGAAAAACGTTCAGGAACAGAAGCAACAGACGCCCGCTCTCGCCGTGGCGCACATCGGCGAATAGCGACAGGAACCGGTCCAGGGACGACTTGGAAGTGGCTGGCAGCGACGTGGCCGACATGGGTCAGGGGTCTTCGCAGTCGAACTTGGGCTCACGAACACTACCATCGCGCAGAAATGGCTCCTCGAGATCGAACATCGCCTGGACAGCCGTGCAGTCAGCACGCGTGGCCATGCTGGTCCGGGACGCTTTCGCATCGCCGCAGCTGTCGCCAAAGCCCGAGTAAACCGGTGTCGCGTGCCCCTTTCGCAACGACAACGCGCCCCCAAGCCGGAGGGCCACTCGAGTACAATCCGGCCTTTCGCGCGCGCCCGCGAGTCGCCTCCCGTACCGGACGGACGACCGCTGTGGATCGTGTCGCATCTGACCGCTTCCCAAGTATCGATCGATGTCGTTTCTCCGGAATCTGATTGCCCGTTGCTGTGCCTTGGGAGCGCTGGCCCTCCTGGCAGGACCGGCCGCCGCAGAAGGCACGTCCGCGAACCTGCGCAACGCTCTCAGCCCCGATTTGCAGACGGCGATGGAACGCGTCGTCGCCGACGCCGGCCTGGGCAACGAGGTCGCTCAAGGGCATCTTGCGCTTGCCCTCGTCGATGTGACCAATCCGGCCGCGCCGCGGCTTGCCATGCTCAATGGCGATCGCATGATGTACGCCGCCAGCATGCCGAAGGTGGCGATCCTGCTCGGTGCCCTCGCGGAGGCAGAAGCTGGACGCCTGGCGATCAACAGTGCGACGACGGCGGCGATGATCAACATGATCCGCTTCTCGAGCAACGAGGATGCGACACGCGTGTTGCACTGGGTCGGCGTCGACCGCTTGTTGGAGATCCTTCAGTCGCCGCGCTTCGCCCTGTACGACAAGGCCGGCACCGGTGGCCTCTGGGTCGGCAAGGGCTACGGGCCTGAACCCGCGACCCGGCGCGATCCGCTGAAGAACCTCTCGCATGGCGCGACGGCCTTTCAGGTGGCTCGCCTGTACTGGATGCTCGCCAGCGATCAACTGCTCAGCCCGCCGATGAACGCGCTGATGAAGCAGGTTCTGTCCAACCCCGGCATTCGCCACAAGTTCGTCAAAGGTCTGGACTCGCGGCCGGGCACCGAGATCTTCCGCAAGTCGGGCACGTGGAAGAATTTCCATGCCGACAGCGCGCTGGTGGAAAGCCAGGGCAGGCGCTTCGTGCTTGTGGGCATCGCCGAGCACGCGGACGGCGGCGAATGGCTTGCGCGATTGGCGGCACCGCTGCACGACCTGATCGTGCCGCCTGCCACGCAGACGCTAGCGCACGCTAGCCGCTAACGCTGAGTCGCCGCGGGCAGGCTCCGCTCCAGCGGAGCGTTGAGCCACTCGTCACGATCGATCCAGTTCAGCAAAGCGTTGCCGACACCTTCACGATTCAGCGACAGCAGCGAATTCCTTGGATCAAGCGCGAAGCACTCAAACGCGGCCCGCAGTGTCGTGCTGGCTGGCTCGCACGTCAGTATCCATTCCGATGATTCGCCGCGACGGCGCGTCGCCGACAGCCGGCGCACGTACCGCAGCCGTTCGAGAGACTCGAGCAGGCGCTCGGCGTGAACGGGATCGGTGCGCGCGCCGCGCGCAAGCACCCTGACGCCGACCGCCGTGTTGCCACGCCCGCGCCCCGCAAGCAGCTGCTGGATCAGCGCAATGGCCGTGACAAAGTCGTCGCCCGCCCGCAGCTCGTCCGCGAAGCGCGTCGTCCAGAGGCGCGGCACGGTCGCCGCGATGGACGCACCGAACAGCAGCGCATACCAGGACAGGTACATCCACAACAGGAAAAGCGGCAGCGCTGCGAAGGCGCCGTAGATCGAACGCACTCCGCCACGGCCGATGTACTGGGCAAATCCGGCCTTCAGCAGCTCCGCAAGGACGGCGGCGACGAAGCCGCCGATCAGCGCATCGCGCCAGCGCACGGTGCGATTCGGCACGAACACATAGAGCGCTGCATAGGCCAGGCCGCTGAGGATGACCGGTGCAAAGTCGATCAGGCCGCGCAGCCATCGCGGCATGAGCGCGATCGCGTCCTCCGACAGCGCCCAAAGGTATGAGCTCGCAGACAGGCTGGCGCCGATCAGGATCGGTCCGAGCGTGAGAAGCGCCCAATAGATCAGTACCCGCTGGCTGAACGGCCGACGATCTCGCACCTGCCAGATGTCGTTGAGTACCCTGTCAACGGTCATGATCATCGCGAGCGCTGCAAGGCCGAGGAAAATGAGGCCTGCGGCCGTGAGCCGGGTCGCCTGCTGCGCAAAGTCGCTGACATAGCGCAGTACCGTGGACGAAATCTGTGCGGGCAGCGTTCGCTGCACCATGGCCTGGAAGGACTCGCGAAACTCTGCGAAGAGCGGAAAGGCCGAGAACAGCGCGAGTGCCACGGCGAACAAGGGCACGATCGACAGCACCGTCGTGAAGGTCAGGCTGCCGGCGACCTGCTGCAGGCGTACCTCGCGGCCACGACGGTACGCGAAGAGAGCCACTTCGCGCGCGGTCTTGAGCCAGGGGAATCGATCGAGTGCGACGGTAAGGCGGGACATTGACGTGGGCCGACAGGTGTCGCCTCGCACCGGCGGCCCGCGACGACGATTCCTATAATAGCGGCGACATCCGGCGAACTCACGGGGCGAAGTGTTTACTGCCGCTGTGACCGGATCAACTCACCTGCGCCGTGGCGCTGCGTCGACGTGGACATCCTCGTTCTGTACTACTCGCGCCAAGGTGCCACTCGCAGGCTGGCGGAAGCCATCGCAACGGGCATCGACAGCATCGACGGAACGCAGGCGCGCCTTCGCACCGTGCCGCCCGTCGCTGCAGTCACCGCGACCGCTGCTCCGCCGGTGCCACCCGAGGGCGCGCCCTACGTCGAACTGGCCGACCTCGAATCCTGCGGCGGCCTCGCGGTCGGTTCGCCGACGCGCTTCGGCAACATGGCCGCACCGCTGAAGCACTTCTTCGACTCCACGTCGGGACTCTGGTTGTCGGGCGAACTCGCCGGCAAGCCGGCGGCCCTGTTCTGCTCCACCAGCAGCTTGCACGGAGGCCAAGAGGCCACGCTGCTGTCCATGATGTTGCCTCTGTTGCACCATGGCATGCTGATCCTGGGGATTCCGTACACCGAAGCCGACCTGATGACAACACGCAGCGGCGGCACTCCGTACGGTGCCAGCCACATCGCGCGACATGGCGCACCGCCAGCGCTGTCCGATGAAGAGCGCCGGTTGGCGCACGCGCTTGGCGCGAGGCTCGCCCGTGCGGCCCTGCGGCTGGCGGAATGAGGGGCACAGCCATCGGACCGCTGCCTCAGACGTCGCCGCGTCAGCGCATCGCGTGGCGGTGGGCCATCGCGACGTGGGTCGCAATGATCGTGCTCGTACTGGCCTGGGAACTCGTGCTGGCACCACTGCGCCCCGGCGGATCGTGGCTCGCGCTGAAAGTCGTCCCGCTGCTGCTGCCTCTGCCGGCGCTGCTGCGCGGCAGCGCCTATGCCATGCAGGTGGCGCTGTTCATCGTGCTGATCTACGTGTTCGAGGGCGGCGCTCGTCTGTTCGAGCCGGCACCGACTTCGATGCTGGCGCTGCTTGAACTGCTATTGGCCTTGGCGTTCTTCGTGGCCGCCATCGTCTACCTGCGTCCGATGAAGCTCGCGGCTAAACGCCGCGCGTCCGCCTCGTGAGTGCCGTGGACTCGCTGCGCACTTCCATCGACGCGCTACGCACGTTGGTCGGCGAGTCGCATGTGCTGACGAGTGACCTCGACAAGGCACCGTTCCTGCTCGACTGGCGGCGCCGCTATCACGCGAAGGCACAGGCTGTCGTACTGCCGGGCTCGACTGCAGAAGTGGCCCGCGTGGTCGCCTGGTGCGCCGAGACCCGCACGCCGATCGTTCCTCAAGGGGGCAACACCGGGCTGGTCGGTGGAGCCTCGCCGGACGAATCGGGGCGGGCCATCCTGCTGTCACTCAAGCGCCTGCAACGCATCCGGGCGGTCGACATTGCAAACGGCACCCTCATCGCGGAAGCCGGCTGCGTGCTGAAGGACGTCCAGGACGCGGCGCAGGCACATGGGCAGCTCTTCCCACTGTCGCTTGCTGCCGAGGGCAGTGCGACGATCGGCGGCAACCTCAGCACCAATGCCGGCGGCGTCCAGGTCCTGCGCTACGGCAACGCGCGCGAGCTGTGCCTGGGGCTCGAAGTCGTGCTGCCCTCCGGCGAGGTGTGGCACGGCCTGCGCGGCCTGCGCAAGGACAACACCGGCTACGACCTGCGGGATCTCTTCATCGGTGCCGAGGGCACGCTGGGCGTGATCACCGCCGCCTGCCTCAAGACGTTCCCGCAGCCACGCGCGCGGGCGACCGCGCTCGTGGCCGTGCCGTCGCTGCCTGCCGCGCTGCAGCTGCTGGCCATCGCGCAGACCACCTGCGGCCCGACGTTGACCGCATTCGAGTGTTTCAGCGACTTCTGCCTGACGCTGGTGGAGCGGCACTACCCGCCACACCGCACGCCGTTTGCGCAGCGACACAGCCAGCATGTCCTTGTGGAACTCAGCGACCACGAGGATGCGGCGCACGCGAACGCGCTGCTCGAGGCACTGGCCGGCAGCGCCATCGAGGCCGGCATCGGCAGCGACGCGGTGATCGCGCAGTCGGTTGCGCAGGCTGGTGCCTTCTGGTCGTTGCGCGAACTGATCTCCGAGTCGGCCAGGCGCTGGAAGGCAAGAACATCAAGCATGACATTGCGGTGCCGATATCCGGCATTGCGCGGTTCGTCGAGGAGACCGATCGCGTGCTGCAACAGCGCTTCCCCGGCGTACGCATGGTGGTTTTCGGTGATCTCGGCGACGGCAATCTCCACTACAACGTCAGTCCGCCCATCGGCATGGACGAAGGCGAGCTTTCTGGCACTGCAGCCGGCCGTGTACGAGACGGTGCACGACCAGGTGCACGCGTTTGGCGGGTCGATCTCCGCCGAGCACGGGATCGGCCAGCTCAAGCGCGATGAAAATGCCCGCTACAAGGCGGAAATCGAATTGCGTCTCATGCGCACGCTCAAGCAGGCCCTGGATCCGCTGGGGATCATGAATCCGGGCAAGGTGCTGTAGCCGCGAACGGCTGAAGCTTGAGTCCCACCTTCATGGGAGCGAAATCCACCCCTACTCCGGACCATCAAAACTTCACCAAGCGATTACCATTCGCGCCAAACGTGGCCGGATTCCAGCCGCGGTCGAATTCACGGGAGACTCATATGGCATCACTTTCGCTCCGCACCTGCGCATTGGCACTGGCGACTCTCGCCGCCCCGCTGGCGCTGGCCCAACAACCCGCCGAAGTCGTGGTCTATGGACCGGCCCCGAAACCCGTCGTGGTTCCCGGCGCCAAGCCGATAACCACGCCGTCCTTTGAGGCCTTCAAGGGTGAAGGTCTGTATCACTTCCAGGGTGCGCGCGTGGTCGAACATCCGCTGTCAGCGGCCGCCGCGGGCGAAGGAAATCGCTATCCGCTGACGGAGACCAGCAACGATCCCAACCAGACGACGTTGAACGGCAACATCGACGTCGCGCACGCTGTGCTCAACGGCGAGCGCCGCGCGCTCGGTCGCCCCAACTTCGCCATTCCCGCGAACGACGGCTCGGTCTACATCGTCTACGCCGGACAGGCCTCTCTGCGCATGGCAGTGACACTGCAGGCTTACGACGTCTCGGACATGCCGATCTCGCTGTTCCTGCGTACGCCTGAAAACTATCCGAAGCAGGAAGCGGCGAAAGCCGGGAAATCGGTCTTTCCCAAGGGTGCTGTCGCCTACCTTGCAACGGCCCGGTTCTTCGACGACGTGCTGATGTTGCCGCGTCGTGAATCGTTCACTGGAGCCACCAACACCGGACAGTTCGTCGGCAATTTCTCGAAACAGATTCCCTACTGCTCTGGCCTACGAACACCGCCAGGGGGCCAAGCCGTATGCGATGTACTTCAAGGCGACAGCCCGGGCAAGAAGGGCGAGGTTTCGCTCTACCCTGCCAAGACCGGGACACTGTTCTGCGACCGTGCGACCGAGCAGGTCATCGGGCAAGGCGAATGGGAAGAGCGCACCATCGCCGGCACGAAAGCCATCGTGCTGTCATTCCCGGCACAAGTCGACCCGCTCGATACGGGCGTATCGAATGTAGAGCGCGAGTCGGCGCGTATCGCGTTCATCGAGCCGACCAAGGGCCTGCCCGGCGTGCGGCCCGGCAAGCTCTACCAGGCCGGTGCCAGCGTGTACGACTACCAGTATCGATTCAACAAGGTCGCTGCCGACGCCGTGCGCCAGGCCATCGGCGTTCAGTAATACTTCGTTTCGACTCGCCCGCGAGTCCGCGCCCCTGACCGGGGCGCGGTGACGCCGCCTGCCGCGTTCGATAGACTCGCGCGATGCTTCGATCGATCGCGCAGTGGACCTGCGCTGTGGCGCTCATCGTCCCGGCAAGCGTGGCCGCGCAGACCATCCAGGCGCTGCCAAGGTGCCGGCGGACGAGTGACCTACTCCAACTCCGAGTGTCCCGAAGGCACCAAGCCCATCAAGGCCGTGCAGGCAGCCCCGGTTCCGCCACCGGAGGCGCAGCGCGCAGCGCGCCACCAGGTGCGAGCTTGCCAAGGGCGGCCCGGCAGCTTGCGGAAGAACAGAAGGCGCACGCAGGCCGCGGTTGTACAGCAACAACAGGACCAGCGCGTTGCCGACTGCGCCTATCTGCGCGGCGAAATTGACTCCATCCGCCGACTGCGCAATGCGATGGTCAACCGGCCCCACTATTCCCTCGACGACCTCGAACAGATGGACCAGCACGCCGCCCAGCTGACCGCCCAGTACCGCCGCGTATGCAGCCTTTAATGCGGCCTGCCCACCCTGCTCCGCGCGGCGTCGGTCGCCGTGCGGCGATTCTCCTTTTCCTGCTGGCGACAAGCGGTACGCATGCCGCTGCCGAAACCGTGCAGCGCTGCGAGGGTGCGGACGGCAAGGTCACCTACTCGAATTCGGCATGTCCGGACGGGACCAAGGCGGTACGCCAGGTCAACACGACGCCGCCGATCGCCGTCGAAGAGCAGAAGGCGGCCAAAGATCGCGCCAGGCGGGACGCGGCCGTTGCAAAGGACGCCGAGAAAGCCCGCGACAAGGAACGCGAAACGGAGGAAGCGAAGGCCGAGCGTGCCGCCGCCGAGCAGAAGAAGGCGCAGGCGAAGGAGCGCGAGCGCTGCGATCGTGCCAAACGCGACCTGGAACGTGCGCGTTCCGCACGTGCGTCACTGCTGCAGCAGCGCGCAGCAACGATTGATGAAATGCAGAAGGCCGATCGGGAGATCAGCAAGCGCGAAGCCGAAGCGTCGAAGGCCTGCCCGGGCTGATCCTCGTCTTGCCGCTGTTAGGCAGCGACGCGTGCCTGTGGTTCAACTTCCTGCAGGGCCTGCTCGAGGATGCGCGGGCCGGCGGCGGCGAGCCGGGATGCATCACTCAGTGTGCGCCGCCAGTGACGAGCGCCACGCTGACCGAGAAAGAGTCCGTGCATGTGGCGCACGATCTGCCTTGGCGCGGCGCCCAGGCGGCACTCGCGCTCCAGATAGTCCGACATGCTCGCAACCACCTCGGCGCGAGTCGGCGCCGCCGCCGGGTCACCGAAGAACTCCCGGTCGACGTCCGCCAGCAGGTAAGGATCGTGATAGGCCGCACGACCGAGCATCACGCCATCCAGGTCCTGTGCGCACGCAAGCGCCTCCTCAAACGTCGTCAGCCCCCCGTTCAGCACGAACCGCGCCCGCGGAAAGTCGCGCTTGAGTCGACGCACGATCTCGTAGCGTAACGGCGGCACGTCGCGGTTCTCGCGCGGGCTCAGGCCGTGCAGCCACGCATTGCGCGCGTGAACGATGAAGACTTCGCATCCGGCGACATGCAGTGCGCCGACGAAATCCCGCACAAAGGTGTAGTCCTCAGTCCTGTCGATGCCGATGCGATGCTTGACGGTGACCGGAACGTCGACCGCGTCGAGCATCGCCTTTACGCATTCGGCCACCAGCGCAGGCTCGGCCATCAGACAGGCGCCGAACGCGCCGCGCTGCACGCGCTCCGACGGACAGCCGCAATTCAGGTTGATCTCGCTGTAGCCGGCGGCCGCGCCCAGGCGGGCGGCGCGCGCCAGGTCATGCGGCTCGCTGCCGCCGAGCTGCAGTGCCAGTGGATGCTCAGTGGTGTCATGGCGCAGGTGGCGCAATCCATCGCCCTGGAGCAATGCGCCGGTCGTGATCATTTCCGTATAGAGCCGGGCGTGCGAGGACAACTGCCGGTGAAAGTAACGGCAGTGGCGATCCGTCCAGTCCATCATCGGCGCGACGCAGAAGCGCCAGCGCGCATCGCTGCTCGCCGACGACAGGGGCTGCACTAGAGATTCAGCAGCCACTGAATCACCGATTTGGCCACGAAGCCGAGAATGCCGAATGCCAGCACGAAGAACAGCACGAACGTGCCGAAGCGGCCGGCCTTCGACTCGCGTGCGAGCTTCCAGATGATGAACAGCATCAGCGCGATGAAACCGCCAATGCCCCAAGTCATGCCCAGTTCGGCAATGCGCTGTTCCGTCAGTCCGAAGAGGGTTTCCTCCATCATCAGGCATTGCGCAGTGGCACGCCGTCGGTGACGACGAGGTCTCGATAGGCGTGCCAGCTGGCATGCCCGAGCACGGGCACGCTCACGAGGAAGCCGAGCATGCCGGTGGCCAGCGACAGCGATGTGCCCACCAGGATGATCAGCGCCCACAGCGCCATCGGCCCCGGATTCTCGCCGACCGCGCGCGCACTCGTCAGCAGTGCCTGGCGGAAGCCGACCTCGCGCCCCAGCAACAGCGGTGGCGACACTGCCGTCAGGGAGAAGACGACGGCGACGCCGAGCCCGCCGAGTATGGCCCAGAGCGTGAACAGCAGATCACCCTGCTCCACCGCGGCATAGCGGAGGAACTCGACCGGTCCGCGCAGCGGCGCGTTGGCAAAGAGTGCGAACAGCAGCGCCGACGTCGCGACCCACAGCGTGCCCAGCACGGCGAGCAGGACTCCAAGACGCACCAGCGGCCGGGTGCCGCGTCGCCACGCCGTCACGACCTCGGCGAGTCCGGCGCGTTCGCCACGGGACAGCAGTCGGCTGATCTCGTACAGGCCGGTCACGAGGATCGGACCCAGAATGACGAAGCCCGAGAACGCACCCGGCGCGACCCAGCCGTAGCGCAGCGAAACCAGCAGCACGACCCACCCGCCAATCGCGACGAACGCTCCGTGGACGAGCCCGGCCAACGAACTGCGAACAAAGTCGTGCCAGCCGAGCGCCAGCCATGCCAGCGGTCTTGACCAGCCGACCTGCCGCACAGGCAGCGGCGCGTCGCTCGCAGAGTCCTCGGATGTCATGGCGCCAGGATTATCGCGCGGGGCCGGCGACTAGGCCGACGCGCTGCGCTGTCGCGCGGCCGCAAGTTCATTGAGCACCAGTGCGCCCAGCACCAGCGCGCCACCGAAGACCGTGGTGCCACTGGGCACCTCGCCGGCGCCCAGCCACGCCCACAGCGGACCAAGCAGCACTTCGAGCAGTGCGAGCAGTGACAGTTCGGTCGCCGACAGGTGTCGTGCCGCCATCACCAGCAGCATGCAAGGCAGGCCCAGTTGAAAGAAGCCGAGCACCGCTAGCAACGTGATGTCGCGCGGTTCCGCTATCAACGGCAATGCAAAGGGCAGCATCAGCGCCGCTGAAATTACCCCGCCGAGGAACACTGCAGGGATCAGGTCCACCGATTGGCCGCGCCTTTTCAGCACGACGAAGTTGATGGCGGACGCGAGCGGCGCGCCGAAGGCGATCAGCATGCCCAGCAGGCTGCTCGGCGATTCGATGCGTAGCCCACCGGCGAACATCCAGATGATGCCGGCCATCGCGGTCGCGATCGCCAGCCATGTACGCAGCGGAATCGCCGACTTCAGCACCGCCCACGCCAGCACAGCCGTCAGCAGTGGCGCAATCGCCAGCACGATCAGCGTATTCGCCGTCGAGGTCAGCGTCAGCGCCAGCATGAAGCAGATGAACATGGTTGCCCACATGCAACCCGACAGCAGTCCCGCCGTTCCTGCGCGGGTCAGTGCCCCGATGAAGTCGCGCCGCACCAGCACCAGGTACCCGCAGACGAAGATCGCGGCAAAGACGCTACGCCAGAACGTAATCTCGAAGCGCCCGTGCGCCTGCAGTTCCGGCGTCAGGTTGCGCGTCACCACGCCCGCAATGCTCCACAGCAGCGGCGCAATGATCATCAGGATCAGCGCGCGGCGATGCGAAGTATCGGCGGTCACGAGGGCTGGAAATTCGTTCCCTCCCTCACGGAGGGAGGGCTAGGGAGGGAGTCGTTGATAGAGAGCGAAGCGAGAAGGGAGGCGGCTACGCCGCCTCCCTTTGAGCACGTTTTCTTTCGTGTTCCTTCAGGTACCGCTTGCGCAGCCGGATGCTTTGCGGCGTGATCTCGACCAGTTCGTCGTCGGCGATGAACTCGACGGCCGACTCGAGCGTGAGCTGGATCGGCGGCACCAGGTCGATGTGCTCGTCCTTGCCGGAGGCGCGCACGTTGGTCAGCTTCTTCTCGCGCACCGGGTTGACGACGAGATCGTTGTCGCGCGAGTGGATACCGATGATCATGCCCTCGTAGAGCTTGTCGCCCGGACTGACGAACATGCGGCCACGCTCCTGCAGTTTCCACAGCGCATAGGCCACGGCCTCGCCGTCGTCCTGGCTGATCAGCACTCCGTTGCGGCGCTCGCCGACCTCACCGGGCCGGATCGGCCCGTAGTCGTCGAACACGTGACTCATCAGACCGGTGCCGCGCGTCAGCGTCATGAACTCGCCCTGGAAGCCAATCAGGCCGCGGGCCGGAATGCGGTACTCGAGCCGGACGCGACCCTTACTGTCGGACTGCATGTCCTGCAGGTCGCCCTTGCGCCTCCCCAGCTCTTCCATGATCGCGCCCTGATTAACTTCCTCGATGTCGACGGTCAGCATCTCGTAGGGCTCGAGCCGCTGGGGTCCATCCGGGCCGTCGACCTCCTTGAACAGCACGCGCGGACGCGACACCGCCATCTCATAGCCCTCGCGGCGCATGTTCTCCAGAAGGATGGTCAGGTGCAGCTCACCGCGCCCGGCCACTTCGAAAATCTGTTCGTCGTCGGTCTCCTTCATGCGCATTGCGACGTTCGACTTGAGCTCGCGTTCGAGCCGTTCGCGCAGCTGGCGACTGGTCACGTACTTGCCCTCGCGTCCGGCGAGTGGCGAGGTGTTGACCTGGAAGTTCATTACCAGCGTCGGCTCGTCGACCTTCAGCAACGGCAGCGCATCGGGCGCATCGACCGGCGTCAGCGTGCAGCCGATGCCGATGTCATCGATGCCGTTGATGAGCACGATGTCGCCGGCGATCGCCTCGTCGACCAGCTTGCGATCGAGGCCCTCGAACGTGAGCACCTGGTTGATGCGGCCTTTCGTGGTCGGCGCATTCTGTCGCGCCTTCCGGGCCGTGCATCACCAGCACCTCCTGTCCCGCCCGCAGCCGTCCGCGCGTGATGCGGCCGATTCCGATCTTGCCGACGTAGCTCGAATAGTCGAGAGAACAGATCTGCAGTTGCAGCGTGCCATCGGCGTCGTCGTCGCGCACGCGCACATGCGCGAGGATCGCGTCGAAGAGCGGCCGCAGGTCGCCGCTGCGCACGTCGGGACTCGTGCCCGCGTAGCCATTGAGCGCCGAGGCGTAGATCACCGGGAAGTCCAGCTGCTCCTCGGTCGCGCCGAGCTTGTCGAACAGATCGAACGTGTGGTTCACGACCCAGTCCGGCCGCGCGCCGGGCCGGTCGATCTTGTTCACCACCACGATCGGCTTCAGCCCCTGGGCGAGCGCCTTGCGCAGGACGAAGCGCGTCTGCGGCATCGGGCCTTCGACCGCGTCGACCAGCAGCAGCACGCCGTCCACCATCTACAGCACGCGCTCGACCTCGCCGCCGAAGTCGGCGTGACCCGGCGTATCGACGATGTTGATGTGCGTGCCCTCGTAGTCGACCGCGCAGTTCTTCGCGAGAATCGTGATGCCGCGCTCGCGCTCGAGATCGTTGGAGTCCATCACGCGCTCGGCCACCTGCTGGTTGTCGCGGAAACGTGCCCGGACTGCTGCAGCAGCTTGTCCACCAGCGTGGTCTTGCCGTGATCGACGTGGGCGATGATCGCGACGTTGCGTAATTGGCGTTTCATCGACGCTCGTTTCGTTCGAAATCAGTCGTTCCGGTGCAACGACGCCCCACTCGCTGACGTTCGCTGTTCCCAGAATTCTTCGTGCGGCGAGCGTACACCCGTACCCGGGCCCCGCGCGGCTGCGCCTCGATCGCCAACCGCTGCCCCTGCCGGAAGCGCCCGGCCAGAGGGTCCGTCCAGCTCTATCCTCGGCAAACTTGGCAACCAGCGTGTCGACGGGCGGGAACACTTCCCGCCGCGCTTCCGCCGGCATTGTCCTCAAGTGCCTGCAGCGTCACGGCGCCCTCGAGCGTCAGCCGCCCGACACGGGTGCGATGCAGGGCCGCCAGATGCGCACCGCAGCCCAGCGTGCGCCCGATGTCCTCGGCCAGGACCCGCACATACGTGCCCTTGCTGCAAGTCGACCTCGAGCATCAGGTCATTGCCGACACTGACCGAGACGTTCGGAGTCGATGTATCGACACCGGCCGCGGTGCCCGTTCGACCTCTATCCCGGCGCGGGCTAGCCGATACAACGGCGTGCCGTCACGCTTCAGCGCCGAGTGCATCGGCGGCACCTGGGCGATGGTGCCGGTGAACCGTGACAACACTGCGTCGACTTCCGCCGCCGTCACTTCGACCGGGCGCCGTCCGCAGTCACTTCACCCTCGGCGTCCCCCGTTGTTGTCGTCATGCCGAGCCGGACAGTGGCTCGATACGACTTGTCCGCATCGAGCAGGTCCGCGGCGAACTTCGTCGCCTCACCGAAGGTCAGCGGCAGCAGGCCGGTGGCCATCGGGTCCAGCGTGCCCGTATGCCCCGCCTTCGCAGCACCCAGCAACCGTCGCGCACTCTGCAGCGCGCGGTTCGACGTCACTCCGCCCGGCTTGTCGAGCAGCAGGACCCCATCGACGCGCTCGCTGCGCGGCTTGACCACGCGACCTCCCGCCCTACTCGGACCGGCTCCGGTTCGCTTCGGCGATCAGCCGGTCGATCTCGATGCCGTGCTCGACCGAGGCATCGTGGACGAACGTCAGCTTCGGAATCGTATGTATCGACAGCCGCTTGAAGAGCAACGAATGGAAGTACCCGGCCTTCTCGTCCAGCGCACGCTGGGCCACATCGACCGGCGCACCGATCGTCGTGAAGTACACCTTTGCATGCGCATAGTCCGGCGTCACTTCGACACCGGTCAGCGTGATCAGCCCGGCCCGCTCGGTCGAGACTTCACGCTGGATCA
>CAVYNB010000041.1:0-131518 GCA_963769745.1 uncultured beta proteobacterium | reverse complement strand
CGGCAAAGGCAACCAGCGCCAGTGTGGCGCCAATCAGGGGGACGTACCGGCGACCGAAGTGCCGCGCATTTTTGAGTTGCATCGAGGACAAGGGTGTCTCCATGGCACTTCCGTACAGCGGCCGCTCGCCCCGGCCGCCAACCGCGCCACGACCGACCCCGAACTGCAACCGGTCACCACGGTGACGACACCCGCGAGGACGGAAAGGATTCGGAGCACAAGCTTGCCGACCCGCTCCGAACGCTTGACTTCACGAACTTCGCGCAGGATTCTAGCTTCGATCACTTTGAAGTCAAACGCGCATCGTCGCTTCGATGACCGGGCACTTGTCAACTTGTTGCCGTTACGATCGCACAGGAAGGACAACTCCCAATGATGTGGCCTGAACCTGTCGATCGTGACGCGCGCGAGGGCACCGCTGGTGCATGCACGGCCGCGTCTTCGACCGCGCACGCCTCGACGGTGACGCGTCGGGTCCGGCCTGGCCGGGCGCTGCTTGCACTGTTGATATGCGTTACCGCGACCGTGACGGGCTGCGGCACGCTGATCCGCAATCCGGTCCCTGCCGAACTGACGACTGCGGCCATCGTGCCCGGCATGCCGGATGTGCGTGCCTGGGCGGGTCACGCGAGCCCGGCGATGCAGGACGACATCGTGCTGTCATTTAAGCAGGAGTCGCGCGCCGAATTTCCTGTCGGCGCCGACGGGCGCGTCCAGTATTCGCATCTGCTGCTTTCCGGTGGCGGCGCCAACGGAGCCTTCGGTTCCGGCTTGCTGAACGGCTGGACCAAGGCCGGTAGCCGCCCCGTGTTCAAGATCGTCACCGGCGTTTCCACCGGCGCGCTGATGGCGCCTTACGCGTTCCTCGGGCCCAAGTACGACGATGCCCTGCGCGATCTCTACACAACAACACGGTCGCAGAACATCTTTGTCAGCGGATCGCTGTTCGGCATGATCTCGCAACTGTTCTTCGGCGAGGCCCTGACCGACACCGGCCCGCTCGCATCGATGATCGCCCAGCATGTCGACGAGCAATTCGTGCGCGAGGTGGCTGCGGCGCACTCGCAGGGTCGTCGACTCTACATCGGCACGGTCGAACTCGACGCCCAGCGCTTCGTCGTGTGGAACATGGGCCTGATCGCGCAGGCGGACTATCCGGACAAGGTCAGGCTGTTTCGCAAGGTGATGCTGGCCTCGGCATCGATCCCGGTGGTCTTCCCGCCGGTGTTTTTCGACGTGGAGGCCGGGGGCAGCCTCTTTGACGAGATGCACGTCGATGGCGGCGTGGCAGCCATGGTCTTCTTCAATGCTGGCCTCTTCAGTCCTCTGGTCGCGCGGAATACCGTGGGCGCCGCGCCAGGCTACGACCGGATCTTCGTGATCCACAACGGCCAGCTGGCCCCGCCGACGCCGACACCGACACCGCGCACCGTCCGCGGGATTTCGAGCCGCGTGCTCGAAGCGGCCGGCCGTTCCGCCGTGATTGGCGACCTGTTCCGCATCTACACGATCGCGCAGCGGGAAGGAGCCGAGTACCGCTGGATCACGATTCCGGACGACGTGAACTTGCGGGGCGATGAGTTCTTCGACCCCGTGTTGATGACATCGCTCTACGAACTCGGTTTCAAACGCGGCCTTGCGGGCGGCGACTGGAACACGCGCCTGCCGGGCGAACTCCACCACCTGCGCGGCCGGGCCGAGTAGTCGCTCGGCCCGTACGCACCGGCGCGGATGCCGGAAGCTCAGTGCACGATGCGGTCGAACACGAACTTGCCGTTCTTCACGTCGACCGGAATCACATCCTTGGGTCCGAAGCGGCCCTCGAGCACCAGCCGTGCCACGGGATTTTCAATTTCCTGCTGGATCGCGCGCTTGAGCGGCCGTGCTCCGTAGAGCGGATCGAAACCGACCTTCGCCACCTCGGCAAGCGCTGCGTCGCTGACGTCGAGCTTCATGTCCTGCGCCGCCAGTCGCAGCTCGAGCCGCTTCAGCTGGATCTTCGCGATCGCCTTGATCTGACGCGAGTCGAGCGCCTGGAACACGACGATTTCATCGATCCGGTTCACGAACTCGGGCCGGAAGTGCTTGCGCACCTCACCCATCACCGTGTCCTTGATCAACTCGGGGTCCTGTCCGGCCATGCGCTGGATGTCGTGCGAGCCCAGGTTCGAGGTCATCACGATGACCGTGTTCTTGAAGTCGACCGTGCGGCCCTGCCCGTCCGTCATGCGGCCATCGTCGAGCACCTGCAACAGCACGTTGAAGACATCCGGGTGCGCCTTCTCGACCTCGTCGAAGAGGATCACCGCATAAGGCTTGCGGCGCACGGCCTCGGTCAGCGCACCGCCCTCGTCGTAGCCGATATAGCCCGGCGGCGCGCCGATCATGCGGGCCACGGAGTGCTTCTCCATGTACTCGCTCATGTCGATGCGAATCAGCGCGTCTTCGGTGTCGAACAGAAATTCGGCGAGCGCCTTCGTCAGTTCGGTCTTGCCCACACCGGTGGGCCCGAGGAAAAGGAAGGAACCGTACGGACGGTTCGGGTCCGCCAGCCCTGCCCGCGAGCGGCGGATCGCATCGGAGACGAGGCGCACCGCTTCATCCTGGCCGACGACGCGCCGGTGCAGGAACTCTTCCATCTTCAGCAGCTTCTCGCGCTCGCCCTGCATCATCTTGCTGACCGGAATGCCGGTCGCGCGTGAAACGACCTCGGCGATCTCTTCGGCGCCGACCTGCGTGCGCAACAGGTGCGGTTTGCCTTTCGGCGCTTCGGCCTTCTCCGCGGCCTTCAACTGCTGCTCGAGCTTAGGAAGCTGCTCATGCTGGATCCGCGCCGCTTCCTCGTACTTGCCGCTGCGCTGCAAAGCGGGCAACTGTGCCTTGAGCTTGTCGATCTCGGCCTTGATCGCGGCGGCGCCCTGCACGGCTGCCTTCTCCGCTCGCAAGAGTTCGTCGAGATCCGCGTACTCCTTCCCGAGCCGCTTGATCTCCTCTTCGATGAGCGCGAGCCGCTTCTTCGACGCTTCGTCGTGTTCCTTCTTCACCGCTTCGCGCTCGATCTTCAGCTGGATCAGGCGCCGGTCGAGCTTGTCCATCGACTCCGGCTTGGAATCGATCTCCATCTTGATGCGCGCAGCCGCCTCGTCGATCAGGTCGATCGCCTTGTCGGGCAGGAAACGGTCGGTGATGTAGCGGTGCGAGAGTTCCGCGGCCGCGACGATGGCCGGGTCCGTGATCTCGACACCGTGGTGCAGTTCGTAGCGCTCCTGCAGTCCGCGCAGGATCGCGATGGTCGCCTCGACGCTCGGCTCGTCGACCAGCACCTTCTGGAAACGGCGCTCAAGAGCTGCGTCTTTCTCGATGTACTTGCGGTATTCGTTGAGCGTGGTGGCGCCGATGCAGTGCAGCTCGCCGCGCGCGAGCGCGGGCTTGAGCATGTTGCCGGCATCGATCGCGCCCTCGGCCTTGCCGGCGCCGACCATCGTGTGCATCTCATCGATGAAGAGAATGATGCGACCCGACTCGGCGGAGACTTCCTTCAGCACGGCCTTGAGCCGTTCCTCGAACTCGCCGCGGTACTTCGCACCGGCCAGCAGGCCCGCCATGTCGAGCACCAGCACACGCTTGCCCTTCAGCGTCTCCGGGACTTCGTCGTTGACGATGCGCTGCGCGAGACCCTCGACGATCGCGGTCTTGCCGACGCCGGGCTCGCCAATCAGCACCGGGTTGTTCTTCGTGCGCCGCTGCAGGATCTGGATCGTGCGCCGGATCTCGTCGTCGCGGCCGATCACCGGGTCCAGCTTGCCCTGCTGCGCGCGCTCGGTCAGGTCGATCGTGTACTTCTTGAGCGCCTCGCGCTGGCCTTCGGCCTCGGCGCTTTCGACCGGGGCGCCGCCACGCACGGCGTCGATCGCTGCTTCCAGGGCCTTGCGGCTGACCCCGTGCTCGCGTGCAAGACGTCCCGCCTCGCCTTTGTCCTCAGCGACGGCCAGCAGGAACATCTCGCTCGCGATGTAGCTGTCGCCGTGCTTCTGCGCTTCCTTGTCGGCTGCATTGAGGACGCTGGTGAGATCGCGCCCGACCTGGATCTGGCCATCTCCGCCCTTGACCTGCGGCAGGCGCTTGATCGCCGCGTCGAGAGCCGATGTCAGCGCGCCGACATTTGCACCGGCACGCTGCAACAGCGAGCGTGCCCCGGCATCGCTCTGGCGCAGCATGGCCAGCAGCACGTGCACCGGCTCGATGTACGAGTTGTCATGCCCGGCGGCGATCGATTGGGCGTCGCCGAGTGCTTCCTGGAATTTGGTCGTCAGTTTGTCGATACGCATGGATGTGCCCACCCCCGAAGCCTGTTTTCCCTACTGAAAGTGAGGCGAAGTCTCTGGTTTTCAAGCCAGAGTGTCGTTCCCCATCGCTTTGCTAGCATCGGTCGCTAATGGAGGCCGCCTGCTCCCGTTGGGACCACCGTCCATTCCGGCGGTCACCGTCGATTCAGGACTGCACTGTGCGCCTCGGACTGCTGGCATTGTTAGTCACCCTGCTCGGATTGCCCATCGGCGCACCGGCGCAGCCAGCGGTCCCCGAAGACGACAGCGTGCGCCTGGTCACCGTGGCCGGAGTGACCGGCACTGTGGCCACTGCGCTTGAGGACACCCTGGCGCGCTTTCGCCTCGCACCCGAAGCGGACGAAGCGGATGAGGAGCGTGAGCTTCGGCGCGCCGAACGGGCCGCTGCGGAAGTCCTGGCCACCGAGGGCTACTTCAGCCCTCGCGTCCGCTTCGAGCCGAATCCCGCCGGCACTCCACGTTATCGCCTGGTGGTCGACACGGGACGACTGACCCGGGTCACTGCCGTCGAGATCAGCTTTCGCGGCGCGCTGGCCGAGCCGGCGTTCTCCGAGCGCGCGGCCGCGCTGAAGAAAGGCTGGGGCCTGCCTGTCGGCGCGCCATTTCGCAGCGCCGACTGGGAGACCGCCAAGAACCGCCTGTTGCTGGCCACTACGGCACGTGACTTCGCCGCGGCGACCCTGGCCCAATCGAGCGCCGACGTCGATGCCGAGGCCGGCGCCGCCGTTCTCCGCGTCGACGTCGACAGCGGTCCCGCATACCGCGTCGGTTCGTTGCGGGTCGAGGGCCTCGAGCGACACGATGCCGCGCTGGTCGAACGCTTCAATCCGTTCCGGCCGGGCCAGCCCTATGATCGCGCGCTGGCGCTGCAGTTCCAGCAGGCCCTGCAGGAGACACCCTTCTTCACGAGCGTCGTCGTCACGCTTGACCTCGACGCCGCCACCGCCGACAGCGCGCCGATGAAAGTGCAGGTGCGCGAAGCGCTCACCCGGCGTTTCTCTGCGGGTGTGGGTTTCGCGACCAACACCGGCGCCCACATCGAAGCCGTGTACCGGCAATCCATCACCTTTGGTCAGCCTTATCTGTTGCAGACCGGCTTTCGCCTCGACCAGACCGGCCAGTTCGCCTATGCCGATCTGATCTTCCCGCCCCGGCCCGGCGGTGCCCGCGACAGCGTCGGCGTGCTCGTTGAAAACTCGGACATCGAAAACCTGCAGATCAACCGCTGGGGCGTCGGCGCCGCGCGCTCGAAGCTGACCGGACCGCGCGACGGGCTCAATGTCGAGACGCAGCTGGCGCTGAACTTCGAGCACGAGCGCCGCGAGACGCCGCTCGATCCGCCCATCACGCTCGACGTGCTGTCGACGACCTACACCTGGACCCGCCGCGATGTCGACGACATCACCAACCCACGACGCGGCAACCTGATCCAGCTGCAGGGGTCGGTCGGCCTGGGCGGACTGTCTGTCGACGATGCATTCGTGCGCGGGTTCGGCAGCATCGTGCAGTACCTCCCGATCGCCAAGCGCGATGTGCTGATCCTGCGCGGCCAGGTCGGCGCGGTCGAGGCCGAGAGCACGAATGCCGTGCCGAACAAGTTCCTGTTCCGCACCGGCGGCGCCCTGACGGTGCGCGGCTATGACTACGAGAGCCTCGGTGTCGAACAGGGCGGCGCCATCGTCGGAGGACGAGCCCTGGCCGTCGCGTCGGTCGAGTACGTCAAATGGCTCGAACGCTGGGACGGCAACTGGGGCGTCGCAGCGTTCGTCGATGCGGGAGATGCCGCGGGCCGCTTTCGAGACCTCGACCCCGCGCTGGGCTACGGCCTGGGTGTCCGCTGGCGCACGCCGGCGGGCCCCCTGGCGGTCGACGTCGCCTGGGGTGAACGATTCCAGCAGTTGCGTGTGCACTTCTCGGTGGCGATAGCGTTCTGAGTCCCATGGAAGCGCCCGCCCCGGTACCACCGCCCTCGCGTCCGCGCCCGTCATGGGTCGGCTCGCTCGCCGCCGTGCTCGGGCCTGGACTGGCGGCAATCCTTCTGCTTGCGGGTGTCGGCTGGTGGATGGCGACGACGGCGCCGGGCCTGCGCCTGGCCGCGGCGCTGGTCAACGCGATCGTTCCCGGCATCACGCTCAACGGTGTCGAGGGTTCGCTCACCGGTGGGCTGCGCGCAGCCTCGTTTGTCTACGCGCGCGAGACGTGGTCGCTGCGTATCGAGGACCTGGTGATCGAGCCGCGAGAATTGACACTGTGGGATCGGCGCATCGATGTCGAGCGCGCATCTGCCCGTCGCGTCCATATTGACTGGGTATCAGATGACGGGCCGGGCACCGTGCCCACATCACTGGGCCTGCCGTTCGATCTCGTCGTGCGCCAGGGCAACATCCAGGAGCTCGCGCTCGGTGCGCGCGGAGCCTCTCCCCTGGTCTTTCGACGCATCGACCTGTCCGGAACAATGGGACCGACGGGTATCGATATCGCCCGCGTCATCGCCGAAGTCGACCGCACCCGCATCACGGCACGAGGAAGCATCGGTGCCCTGCCGCCGTTTACAACGCAGGCTCAGGCACGGCTCGAGGCCAGTGTCCGGGAACGCGCCGTCGTTGCCGACATCGCGGCCCGCGGCTCGCTGCAGGAGCTGACTCTCGATCTGAGCGCGGACGACGACGCGGCCCGCGCAAAAGTCACGGCAATCCTGCGGGTGTTCGACGTCGTGCCGCTCGGCCGCCTGCAGGCCGAGGTGGAATCACTCGACCCCGCGCTGTGGTTCAGCGACGTGCCAGACGATGCAACTGCGCGCTCGCGCCGAGTTGCTTCCGGTCACCCGTGCCGACGGCCGATGGTCGGTCGCCGGTCCCTTCTCGGTCGAGAACAGCCTGGCCGGACCGGTCGACAAGGACCGGGTTCCGCTCCGGTCGCTGCGCGGATCGCTCGACTGGGGCAATGACACGCTTGCGCTCGACATCGACCGCGCCGAGGGCGTGCGCGGCACGGCACGCGGGACACTGACGTGGTCCACGGCGAGTGGCCTCGCGGTGCAGGCACAGTTCAACGGCATCGACGCGTCCACACTGCATAGCAGCGCCGTCACCACGAACGCGATCGGCCAGGTGACGTACACGCTGATCAAGGGCGAACAGCGCTTTGACGGCAGCGCGCGCAATGCAACCGGCCTGCCGCTCAGTGCGGACGTGGTTGCATCGATACGCAATCAGGTGCTGGAACTGTCGACCGGTCGATTGCGGCTCGGTGCAGGCCGCGCGGATCTGCGCGGCCGACTTGAACTCGGCGGCACGCAGGCGCTTCAGCTAAGCGGCAACTTTGCGGATCTCGACCTCTCGCAACTCGTGCGCGGCATCGACACCCGCCTGAACGGCACTCTCGATGTGGAAGGCCGCCTGCAGGCACCCCTCACCGGGCAGGGCCGATTCACTCTCACCGACAGCCGCATCTCCGGTCGACCGATCACCGGCCGCGGATCCCTCACCCTTGCCGACCGCCGGTTCGACGCCGACGTTGAATTGCGCTCCGGCGACGCACGGCTGACCGCTCTCGGCGGGCTTGGCAACGGGCGCGAACTTCAGGTCGAGCTGGTCGCGCCCGAGATCGAACCGCTGCTGCCGGGCTACGCCGGCCGGCTCGACGTTCGAGCGACGATCGCGGGCGAGATCGAGGCCATCCGCATGAGTGCCGCGGCGGCGGCGACAGACCTGCGCATACCGGGCGGACACCGGATTGCCAGCCTGGTCACGTCATTCAACGGTGGACTGGCGGCCAACGAGCCGTTGGCGGTGACGGTGAAACTGAGTGGGCACACCAGCCCCGGCGGGCCGGACAGTTCACTGGCCGGCGCCACGTTGGTCGGCCGTGGCACGACCACGAATGCGACGTTAGAGCTCAACGGAGCCACTTCCACGCAACAGCCCATACGGATCATTGCCAGCGGCGGCGTACGCGACGGTGCGTGGCACGGATCGCTGGTCGCCGCGGAAGTGGGAGCGCCGCTGGATCTGCTGATGCGCGCACCCGCGCCATTGATGATCTCGCGCGAAGCGATCGCGCTAGGACCGATGGATTTCCAGATGCGGGGCGCGCGCTTCATGGCCGTTGAGGTCAAGAGCGCAGATGGACGCTGGCGGACGTCCGGCAGTTTCGAAGGGATGCAGCCGCAGGCGCTCGACGCCGCCGCGCGGGCTCCGCGCCGCGTAGTGCGCAGCGGCGCAGGGGACCGTGTGCCGCTGACGCTCGCCGGCCGCTGGGACCTCGGATACACCGACGCCGTCAGCGGCATCGCGGTCGTCGAGCGCACCGGCGGCGATATCTACAGCGGTATCGACGCACTCAATCCGATCGGCGTCAGCGACGTCGGCGCTGCACTCAGCGTCCTCGACAACCGGATCACCGGCAACGTCTACATGCGTGGACGCGCGCTCGGCAAGATCGACGCCGAGATCGATGCCTACGTCGACCCGACGATGTCCGGCGGTCGCTTGCTGGCCCAGAACCGGCCGTTCCGCGTGGTCATCGATTCGACCCTGCCGGACCTCAGCTGGATCGGTCCGCTGATCGGTGACAACGTGCAGTTCGGTGGCAAGGCATCGATCAATGCGGCCATCGGCGGCACCCCGGCAGACCCGACCTCGACCGGAACGTTGCGAGGCGAGGCGCTGCGACTGGCCTGGGTCGACCAGGCGGTGAGGCTCGAGAACGGCAATCTCGATGCAGTGCTCGATGACGGCGTGCTGGTGATCAACGAGCTGCTGTTCTCCGGCAACCCGCGGGTGGCTCCGCTCAACAAGCGTGCGCTCGAGGGACTCGACTCCGACCGACCGTTCGAGGTGCGGGCCGTCGGCCGCATCGCGTTGCGGACGCTTGCCGGCAGTATCGGGGTGCAGGCCACACAGCTGCCGGTACTGCAGCGCGCCGACCGGTGGATGGTCCTGTCTGGCAGTGGCGGCATCACCCTGACGCCGCAGCGGGCGGACCTCTACGCGAAACTGACCGTCGACGGCGCCTACATCAACTTCGACAACCTGCGCGCCAACCGCAGCCTGCCGAACGACGTCGTGGTCACGCGCGCCGGGGCACAGCGCAAGGCCACGACCACCGCGCCGGTCGACGTGGCTCTCGATGTGAAAGGCAATCTCGGCCAACGCTTTTACATCGAAGGCGCCGGCCTCGAAGCTCGGCTGGCGGGCGAAGTCAACCTTTCCGGACGGCCGTCCCAACTGCGTGCGGAGGGCAGCGTCCGGACGGTCGACGGCGTCTATCGCCGGCTACGGACAGCGCCTGCAGATCGAGCGGGGCATCGTCACCTTCCTGGGCCCGATCGACAACCCCGCACTGAACGTGCTGGCCGTGCGCTCGGGCCTGCCGGTCGAGGTTGGCGTCGCCATCGGCGGAACCGCGCAGCGGCCCCTCGTCCGCCTGCACTCCGATCCCGCGATGTCGGACACCGAGAAGCTCAACTGGCTCGTGCTTGGTCGGCCGCCGGGCGCCAGCGACGGCAACGACCGGGCGATGCTGTCGGCAGCGGCGAGCGCCTTGTTCTCCGGGCAGGCCGACAGTGCCAGTGCCGGACTGATACGCAGCCTCGGTATCGACCAGATCACGCTGCAGCCCGGGCAGAGCAGCGGTTCACTGCTGCCGCGCGAGACCGTGGCCGGCCGCCTGCGCAGCAGCGGCGTGTCGACGTCGAGTGTCGCGTCGGCCGACTTCCTCGCGGTCGGCAAACGAATCAACGACGATCTGTTCCTCTCGTTCGAACAGGCGCTCAGCGGTGCCGAGTACTTCGTCGCGCTGAACTACCGCCTGACACGGCAGCTGTCGCTGATCGCCCGCGCCGGCAGTACCAATGCCCTTGACCTCGTCTACTCGATCGCTTTCGACTGAGCGTGTTGGGAATGAGCGTATTGGCCGCGCACCGGCGCGCGGTCGCGGGCGCTGCTGTTTCGCTCAGGCGGAGGGCTGGGCGGGACGTCGCTTGAAGAAAGCCCGCCAGGTAGCCGACCACGCGCGCCGGCTGCAGCAGCAGGCTGTATCCGAACAGGTACACGACCAGGCCGCCGACGTTGCGCCGGATCTTCAGGCCGTGATCATGGAACATCGCGCGCATCACGTAGAAGATCACGATATTGAGCAGCAGCGCAGCGGGCAGCAAGGCCAGCGCCATCGGTCCCAGCAGCAGGTGACTGCTGTACGCCACGGACAGGACGACACCCGGGACAAACGCGAGCGTGAAGGCAAGATCGGTCCACGGAAACAGCAGGTGCCAGGCGACGAACAGCAGCGTCGTGCGCCGACGGATCAGTTCACTTGGCAGGTCGCGCAGCGCGCGCAGCGTCACGCGCGCATGGCGCGCGCGTTGGCGCAGCAGGGACTTGAGATCGGCGGGAACGATGACGAAGCAGCACGCGTCCTCGGCAAAACCAATGCGCCAGCCTTTCTGCAGGATGTCCCACGTCAGCAGCACGTCTTCGGCGACGTCGGAGCGCCAGCCGCCGATTTCGTTCAACGCGGCGCGGTCGTAGATCGTGAACGCGGCCTCGGCAACCACGGTGCCCTGGTACTGCGACTGCATCCGCTTCATCGACGCCAGGCCATGGAAGTAGTCCCACTCCTGCGCGCGCGTCAGCCAGTTGTCTCGCGAATTGCGAACGAGCACGCAGCCAGCCACCGCACGGACATCCGGCTCGGAGGCCACGTAGCGCTCGACCATGCTCCACAGCGCATCGCCAAAGAGGATCGCGTCCGCGTCGAGCGTGACGATGAGTTCGTGCTGGGCGCTCTCGAGCGCACGGTTCAGCGCCGCGGCCTTGCCCCGGTTGCGGCTCTGGCGCAGCACCTTGATCCAGCGATACCCCATGTCGCGCACGATCTGCGCCGTGCGATCGGACGACGCATCGTCGATCAGGATGACTTCGAAGGGACCCGGGTACTCCTGGCGGCGGATGCTCTCGATGGTCTGTGCGATCGACTGCGCCTGGTCCCGCACGTACATCAGCACCGACAGGGCCGGATAGCGGGCGAGTGCGCGCCGCGGCGGCCGCCGGTCCAGCAGCAGCCCGGCGACGACGAACATGTTCATCGCGCTCGGAACCAGGGCCAGCCCGCCGATGGAGAAGATCGCAGCCGCCAGTCCGATCGAATCGGCCAGCGCGTTGAACCAGAAGGAGGACGCCCAGACGGTGAAGGCGAACCACGCCACCGTGATGACGCTGACCGCGAGCAGCCGGCGTCGCTGTGCGGGCTCGGCATTTCGTAACCGCGGCAGGTCGACCAGCGTCGCGCGCACCGGTGGAGCCGCCGGGGTCGCCGCTTCACTGATGCGCGGCGAGCGCGATGCGGACGAACGAGTCATAGGGTCAGTCAGGCGTCGACGGCGCGGTTGCTCTACCGCGACGCATCGGCGGTCGGGCGGGATGAAAACTCGCGCTTCGCCTTCACGTACTCGTTGACGCACTCCACCGTGGCGGCCGACGGATCCCTGCAGTTTGCCGACGGCTTGTAGAAGCGCTTCCACGCCTCTTCGCTTTCAGTCGCACTCCGGCGCGCTTCGTCGATGGCCGTCTGCCGGCGCGCCGCCTCCTCGCGCTCGGCACGTGCCCGCGCCTCGCTCGCACTGTCGGCCGTGACGATCTCCCGGCGGGCTCGCTCGGCCGCCTCTTCTGCCGCCAGCCGCTCCTGTTCCGCGCGGGCCTGCGGCCTCGCGCTCCCGGGCCTTCTGGAGCCGGATCGCCGCAGCCCGCGACGCAGCGGCCTCGGGCGCCTCGGTCAAGACGGCCGGTCCAGGCTCCAGCGTTTGAATGAATCCGCCGACCAGCATCAGCGCGATCCCGCAGGCAATGCAGACGGCCGAACTGACCGGGAGGCGTCGGCCCGGCGCTGTCATGGCAACTACGGTTGATCCCATTGTCGAGAAACCTGCGATTCCGGTGTTACTGCCCTGAATCGGCAATCCGGAACGGGTCTTCAGCCGGTGATCCAGATCAATTGGCTGCCTCTGCCGCGTGACTTCGACGTTGGCGGTGGGCTCTCAGCCACTTGGACGACCTCGGTTTCGAGGTCGACCGATGGCACCCGGGCCATGTTGGCGCCCACCAACTCGATGCAACCGGGTCGCGGAATCGAGGCGATCCACGCCAGCGGGCACTGGCCCGCCGTGTTGCGCGCCGGCTCAGGCGGACTGCGCTGCAGCCAACGGCTGCGGGAGCCATCTGCGCGTCGGTCCGACGTATGCGGAACCAGGCTGAGTAGAGAGCCGGCAGGAACAACAGCGTCAGCACCGTGGCCACGATCAGCCCGCCCATGATGGCGATCGCCATCGGCCCCCAGAACACGCTGCGCGACAGCGGAATCATGGCCAGCACCGCCGCCGCCGCGGTCAGTGCGATCGGCCGCAGTCGACGCACGGCGGCCTCGATGATCGCGTCCCATGCAGGCATGCCGTCCTCCCGATTGCGTTCGATCTGATCGACCAGGATCACCGAGTTTCGGATGATCATCCCGAAGAGCGCGATCACGCCGAGTTGTGCCACGAACCCGAAGGGCGCACGGAACACCAGCAGGGCACCCGCCGCACCGATCAGTCCGAGCGGGCCCGTCAGAAACACCAGCATCGAGCGTGAGAACGAATGCAGCTGCAGCATCAGCAGCGTGAAGACGATGAACAGCATCAGAGGGATGTTGGCCGCGATCGCGCCACCGGCTTTCGATGACTCCTCCGCGGCCCCGGCGACAGCGATCTGGTAGCCGGCCGGCATGCGGCTGCGCAGCTGCGCGATGCGCGGATCGGCCGCGACCTGGGCCGACACGGTGGGCCCCTGGATACCCGGTCGGACATCGCTCTGCACAGTGATCGCGTAGTCGCGATCCTGACGCCAGATGATGCCCGGCTCCCAGCCGAACTCGATTTTGACCAGTTGTGAAAGCGGCACGGCACGGCCTGAGGCCGTCGTGATGTTGGCTTCGGCAAGGCGCGAGATGACCGCGCGCTCGTCGAGCGGCTGGCGCAGCACGATGTCGATCAGCTGGTCACCCTCGCGAAACTGGCCGATCGTGCTGCCGGAAAGAATCGTCTGCGCGGCGCGGGCCAGCGTCTGCGTCGATATGCCGAGGGCGCGAGCGCGGTCCTGGTCGAGTTCGAGACTCAGGCGCTTGACGCTCTCGTTCCAGTTGTCATTCACACCGCGCGTGTTCGCATTGGCGCGCATCACCTCCTTCACCTCATCGGCGATGGCGCGCACGGTGCGTGCGTCCGGCCCCTGCACCCGGAACTGCACCGGATACGGGACCGGCGGCCCATTGGGCAGCAGCTTCACGCGGCCGCGCAGGTTCGGGAACTCATCGCGGAAGAGCTCGGTGATCCGGGCCTGCAGTGCGTTGCGAGCCTTGAGATCCCTGGGCGTGATGACGATCTCCGCCAGGTTGGTGTTGCCGAACTGCTGATCCTGCGGCAGGTAGAAGCGCGGAGCACCGGTGCCGACATAACTCACGTACCAATCCAGTTCCGGCTGGCGCCCGAGCCAGCGCTCGAACTCGCGCGTTTCCTGCTCGGTCGCCTGCAGGCTCGAACCCTCGGGCAGCCAGAGATTGACCACCAGTTCGAGACGACTCGAGTCAGGGAAGAACTGCTGCTCGATGAAGCGGAAACCGGCGATACCGAGTGCAAGCGCTGCAACCGTGATCGCGATCACGGTCTTGCGCCAGTCGACACACCAGTCGACCAGCCGCCGGAAGCGCCGGTAAAACGGCGTATCGAACAGTTCATCGTCACTGTGCACGCCGGCCCTGGGCTTGACCTTCAGCAGCCACACGCCGAGCAGCGGAACGAACAGCACCGCGACAAACCACGAGATGACCAGCGCCAGCGCAGTGACCTGGAAGATCGACATCGTGTATTCGCCGGCCACCGACTTGGCCAGCGCGATCGGCAGGAAGCCGACCGCGGTGATCAGCGTGCCCGTCAGCATCGGCATCGCGGTCGTTTCGTACATCGCCGTGACGGCGACCGTCTTGCTGGCGCCCTCCTCGAGCTTGCGCACCATCATCTCGACCGCAATGATGGCGTCATCGACCAGCAGTCCCAGCGCGATGATCAGCGCGCCCAGCGAGATCTTGTGCAGGTTGATGCCGAGCATCCACATGCCGAGCATCGTGATCGCGAGCACGAGCGGGATCGTCGCCAGCACGACCAGACCGGGGCCTGGATCCACGCGCAGCGGCTTCGTGTGCAGGCCCAGGCTGAGAAACGACACCGCCAGCACGATGGCCAGCGCTTCCACCAGCACGCGCAGGAATTCGTTGACCGAGGTCGCCACCGCGCGCGGCTGATCCGCCACCTTGGTCATGTCGATGCCGACCGGCAGCGACGCCTCGATGCGGCGCTCGGCGGCGGCAAGCTCCTTGCCGAGCTTGATGATGTCGCCGCCCTTCGTCATCGACACGCCGAGCCCGATGACTTCGCGTCCTTCGCCGCCGGCGTGGCCAGCCCGCATCTTGTCGCGCGGCGGATCGGTGTAGGCCCGCGTGATCGTCGCGATGTCCGCCAGTCGGTACGTCAGACTGTTGGCGCGGATCGGCAGCTGTCGCAGGTCCTCGAGCGAACGGAACTCGCCGGTGATGCGCACCTGCAGGTTGTCGGTCGGCAGCACCAGCACGCCGGAGCCTTCGACCGCATTCTGCGCACCGATCTGTGCCGCCAGCTGCGGAATGTCGAGCCCAATTTGCGCCAGCTTGCGATGCGAGATCTCGATGTAGATCTTCTCGTCCTGCACGCCGAACAGATCCACCTTGGCGACATTCGGTACCTTGAGCAGCTGCTGGCGGACGGCCTCGACGTAGTCCTTCAGCTCGCGATAGTTGAAGCCGTCGGTCGAGAACGCGAACATCACGCCGTAGACATCGCCGAACTCGTCGTTGAAAAACGGCCCCTGGACATTCGGGGGCAGCACGCCACGGATGTCACCGACCTTCTTGCGGACCTGGTACCAGGCATCGGCGACGTCGCGGCCACGCGTCGCCTCGTTCACCTGCACGAAGATCAGCGTCTCGCCGGGCTTGCTGTACGAGCGGATCTTGTCGATCCCGGGCGTTTCCTGCAGTTTCTTCTCGATCTTGTCGGTCACCTGCTCGGCCATCTGCGTGGCCGTCGCGCCCGGCCAGTAGGCACGCACGACCATGGCGCGGAACGTGAACGGCGGATCCTCGTCCTGGCCAAGGCTGACAAAGGCGAACAGTCCCCCCGCCAGCAGCACCACCATCAGGTAGCGCAGCAGAGGCGCGTGGTCGATCGCCCACGCGGACAGGTTGAATGGCTCACCTCGCGACACGAGCTCAGCCTTTCTTCGACGGTTCCGGCTTGATGGTCGCCGGGGCCGGCGGAGCGAGTTGAGTCGCCTCCGACAGCTGACGGACTTTCTGCCCTTCCTTCAACTGGTGTACCCCGGCGGTGACGACGATGTCGCCCGCCTTGAGTCCATCGCCGATGACGATTTCGTTGCCGGCGACATTGACGACCTGCACACGCGTGCGTCGCACTGACTGCGTGCCCGGATCGAAGAGCCACGCATGGGTGGCGCCGCTCTCGGCCTGCAGAGCCTGCAGCGGCACCGCAATGATCGGCTGCGCGATCGGCGTCGCAAAAGCCACCGTTGCCGTCATTCCCAGCGCCACGGTGGGTGGAGGGTTCACCAGCGCGATGCGCGCAGGGAAAGTGCGGGTCGCGGGATCGGCGACCGGCGCGAGTTCGCGCAGCCGTCCTTCGATCGGCGGGCCGCCGGCCCACAGCCGCACCTGGATGTCGCTAGCGGCCTTGAGCAGTGCGAGCTGCTGTTCGGGGATTCCGATCAGCACTTCCTTTTCGCCGATGCGCGCGAGCCGGATCACCGACTGGCCGGCGGCGACCACCTGTCCCACCTCGGCGTCCACGCCGATCACGACCGCATCGTGAGGCGCACGCAATGTCGAATAGCCGGCCTGGTTGCCACTGGCTCGCGCGCTGGCGTCGGCCTGCAGGTACCTGGCCTCGGCCGCGTCGAGCGATGCCTTGCGGCGATCCAGATCCGCCTGGCTGATGAATCCCTTGTGCTGCAGTTCCTCGAAGCGCCGGTAGTCGGCCCTTTGCTGGTCGCGGTCGACCTTGGCGGCGCTGAGTCCGGCGTCTGCTGCGTCGGCAGCCAGTCGATAGTCCTGCGCGTCCAGCGTGGCGAGCGTCTGGCCCGTCTTGACGGTCTGCCCGACTTCGACCAGGCGCTGCGTCACACGACCCGACACCTGGAAGCCCGCTCGAGTTTCGACCCGCGGTCGAACCTCCCCCGAGAACTCGGCCATGGCGGCGGACGACTTGGGCGCGACCGTCATCGTTCTCACCGGGCGCATCTCGTCGGTGGGTGGAGTCGAGCGCTGGCAGCCCGCAAGGACAACAAGCAGCGAAACGGCAATCAGGGCAGAACGCATGGTAGGACCAGTAAATAACTGACCGGTCAGTAATATAACCAGCGCACCAGGGGACTGGTCAACTCCTGTTGCGTTGCACTAACGCAACTCCGTGACTACCCCCACGCCCGGTAGGTCGCGATCCCGGCGAATGTCGCCAGCAACGATCCGCCGAGATGCGCCAGCACGTGGGTCGCGGCGGCACGCCAGTGTTCGCCCTGAAGCAAAACAACGCTTTCTGCCGAAAAGGTCGAGAACGTCGTGAGGCTGCCGAGAAAGCCGGTGATCAGCGCCAGTCTCCAGAAGGGCGAAATCGACGGATGCGTCGCAAAGGCGGCGACGGCGAGCCCGATCAGGTAGGCGCCGATGAGGTTGGCCGCAAGCGTTCCCAGCGGAAGGTGGACAACGCGCGGGTTCAGCCAGTACGACAGCACCCAGCGCAGCCAGGCGCCCAGCACCGCACCGATCGCAATCGCCCCGAGCACGGTCAACAACGGTCCGTCACGCGTGATCATGCCTTCGCGCCCTTCTCCCAGCGCTCGCGCGCAGCGTCGTCGCTCACGCGCGCATCGACCCAGCGCTCGCCTGCCGGCGTCGCCTCCTTCTTCCAGAACGGCGCGTCGGTCTTCAGGTAGTCCATCACGAACTCGCAGGCGGCGAATGCCGACCCGCGATGGGCGCTGGTCACGACCACCAGCACGATCGGGTCGGTCGGACGCAATTCGCCGACACGATGGACGACCAGGATGTCGTACAGCTCCCAGCGCGCGCGCGCCTGCGAGACGATGTCACCGAGCGCCTTTTCGGTCATGCCCGGATAGTGTTCGAGCGTCATCGATGCGACAGCGGCGCCGTCGTTGAGGTCACGCACGACGCCGATGAAGCAGGCGATCGCACCGATGCGCGGATTGGAAGCCCGCAGTCGCGCGATCTCCGCATTCACATCGAACTCCTCGTGCTGCACGCGGATCATCGTCAAGCCTCCATCGTCCGGCCGGCTCTTCAGCCGCCCGTCACCGGCGGGAAGAACGCGACCTCGGCACGATCGTGGATCCGGGTGTCGTCGCGCGCCATCGTCTGGTCGACGGCCGTGCGCACACGCGGCATCTCGCCGAAGGCTTCGCGCCAGGGCGAGCCGCGCGCCACGAGCCATTCGCGCAGCGCGCCCACGGTGCTCACGCCGGACGGCAACTCGCACTCCTCGCGCGCACAGCCGATGCGCTCGCGCAGGGCGGCGAAGTACATGACCGTGACGTTCATCGAGACCGCACCTCAGGCAAGAAGATCGGAAAAGGACAGGTAACGGACGGTGTCGCCACGGCCTATCGTCGCGCCCGCCGGGTGGTCGACGAGGCCATCGGCCCACGCCGTCGAATTCAGCACCGCCGAATTCTGCGTCGGAAACAGTTCTACACCGTCCTCGGCATTGCGTCGCACGCGCAGGAACTCGCGCCGCTTGTCCGGCTTCGGCCAGTCGAAATCTGCGCGCAGCCTGAAGGCCTGGACTGCGCTTGATCGCGCGCCCTGCCGATGAAGGACGAATGGACGGCCGAACAGCAGGAACGTCACGAAGCTCGAGACCGGATTGCCCGGCAGTCCGATGAAAGGGATGTCACGAACCCGGCCGAAGGCGACTGGCTTTCCCGGCTTCATCGCGATCTGCCACAGCTCGAGCGCTCCTTCCGCTTCGACCGCCGGCTTCACATGATCTTCCTCGCCGACCGACACCCCGCCCGACGTGATGATCAAGTCGGCGCGCGCAGCGGCCTCGACAAAGGCGGCCCGGGTTCGTGCGCGGTCGTCAGGAATGATGCCGAGGTCGACCACGTCGCATCCGAGACGCTCCAGCAGTGCGCGCAGCACGAATCGATTGGAGTTGTAGATGCGGCCGGCCGCCAGCGGTTCACCGGGCATCGCCAGTTCGTCTCCGGTGAAGAACACCGCGACGCGGACTCGCCGGTGCACCGTGACCCGCTCGGCGCCGACGGCCGCGATCAGACCGACATCCTGCGGACGCAAACGCGCTCCCGCGGCGACCACCGTGTCACCGGAGCCGATGTCGATACCGGCGCGACGTATCCATGCGCCACGTTGCGGCATGTCATTGAGGGTGACGCGATCGCCGTCAGCGCTGCAGGACTCCTGCATGACGACTGCATCGGCGCCTGCCGGAACCGGCGCCCCGGTAAAGATGCGGGCTGCGGTGCCCGGCTCCAGAGGCACGCCGACGTGACCGGCGGCAATGCGCTGGCTCACGCGCAGCGTCGTCCCCGCCGCCGGCACATCGAGTGTGCGCACCGCGTAGCCGTCCATCTGTGAGTTGTCGAGCGGAGGCACCGCGAGCGCCGAGATCACATCGGCTGCAAGGATGCGGCCATGCGCCTCCAGCGTCGGCACGGTTTCGACCTCGACGGGATCCGCTCGCTGCAACATGCGCGCGAGCGCCTCTTCCACCGTGAGCATCAGTCGAGTCCCAGGTACGTCGATATGAACTCGGCAATCTTAGCGGGCGCGTTCAGGTCCAGCACCGGAAGCCCGGTGTCGATCGGGCCGTCGGCGGCGACGGCCACGACGTTCGGGTCGTGCGGAAAGATGGCGGGTTCCGCCTGGCTGGCGCGGCGCACCTCGATGCGCGGGATGTGGCCCTCGCTCTTGAAGCCTTCGATGATCACCAGGTCGCATGGAGCCAGCAACGCCAGCAGCTCATCGAGCGTTGCCGATTGCTGTGGCGTCTCGGTCAGCATCGCCCAGCGCAGCGCGGTCGCAATCAGGACCTGTCCGGCTCCCGCTTCACGGTACCGAAACGAGTCCTTGCCCGGGCGGTCCATGTCGAAACCGTGATGCGCGTTCTTGATCGCCGACACGGACAGGCCGCGCGCCCGGAAGATCGGAATCAGCCTCTCGATGAGCGTGGTCTTGCCGCTGTTCGAGTAGCCGATGACACCGATCGCCTTCATGCGCGCTCAGCCGCACGCAGCTGCGATACGGGCCTTGATGACCTGCGGGTCGGCGCCGATGCTTTCGACCCGCTGCGGCAGCGCTTCGATGCCGGCGAAGGCCGCCGGCCGCTCCGGCGGATGTCCGAGCGCTTCGACGATCGTTTCAGCGAACTTGGCCGGCAGCGCCGTTTCGAGACAGATCATCGGCACGGGCGCGTCGCGATGTTCCAGTGCGACCTTGACCCCGTCCGCGGTGTGCGGATCGATCACGACGCCGTGGCGCTGCTCGATCAGCCGGATCGTGCGCAGGCGATCGACATGGTTGCTGCGTCCCGACACCATGCCGCACGAGCGGATGACGTCGAAAAATGGCGTTCCCGCCAGGTGGAACTCGCCGCGCGTGTCGATCTCCCACCACAGTTCGCGCACGATGCCCGCATCGCGCCCGACGATGTCGAACATGAAGCGCTCGAAGTTGGAGGCCTTGCTGATGTCCATCGACGGGCTGCTCGTTGCGTGCGTCTCGCCCCCGCCACGCACGCGATAGCGACCGGTGCGGAAGAACTCGTCGAGCACGTCGTTCTCGTTGGTGGCGAGCACGAGCTTGTCGATCGGCAGTCCCATTTTGCGGGCGATCCAGCCGGAAAGTATGTTGCCGAAATTGCCCGACGGCACCGCGAACGAGACGCGCTCGTCCGAGCGGCTCGTCGCCGCGAGGTAGCCGCGGAAGTAGTAGACGACCTGGGCGACGATACGACCCCAGTTGATCGAGTTGACGCTGCCGATGTGCCATTGGGCCTTGAACTCGAGGTCTCCCGCGACGGACTTCACCAGGTCCTGGCAGTCGTCGAACGTGCCCGCGACCGCCAGGTTGTGGATGTTCGCGTCCTGCAGCGAGTACATCTGCGCGCGCTGGAATTCGCTCATGCGCCCCTGCGGCGACAGCATGAACACATTGATGCCCGACCGTCCGCGTAACGCGTACTCGGCCGCCGAGCCGGTGTCGCCCGACGTCGCCCCGAGGATGTTCAGCCGCCCGCCGCGCTCCGCGAGCACATGCTCGAACAGCGCACCGAGCAGCTGCATCGCCATGTCCTTGAACGCGAGCGTGGGCCCATTGGACAGTTCGAGCAGCGCCAGCCCGGGTTCCAGCCAGCGCAGCGGCGTGATATCGCTCGCAGCGCTTCCGGGACGGCTATTGCTGTAGACCGACGCCGAATACGTGGCATGGCACAACTGCGCCAGGCGCGCCGGCGCGATGTCAGTCGCATACCGGCCGATGATCTCGGCCGCGAGCTCCGCGTACGACAGCGTGCGCCAGGCATCCAGGTCGGCGCGGGTCACCTGCGGGTAGTACGCGGGAACATACAGGCCACCATCATCGGCGAGCCCCGACAGCAGGATGTCGGTGAATCCACGCTCGGGGGCGCGGCCGCGCGTCGAGACGTAGCGCATGCCCGCCGCCACTACAGCAGCTCTTCCTGGCGAATGCGGATCACCGGCGCGAGCACGGTCGGCAGGGCCTCGATCCGGCGCAATGCGGCATTGACTTCGCGCTCCACCGCATCGTGCGTCAGCATGATGATGTCGGTCTGGTTCTCGCCTTCCGACGGCTCGCGCTGGAACAGCGCGTTGATCGAGATGCGGCCATCGGCCAGGATGCGCGTGATGTCCGCCAGGACTCCGGGCTGGTCCGCGACACGCATGCGGAAGTAGTACGACGTGATCGTGTCCTCGATCGTGAGCCACGGCACCGTGGCCATCGCATCGGCCTGGAATGCCAGGTGCGGGACATGATTTTCCGGGTCCGCGGTCAGCATGCGCGTCACGTCGACGAGGTCGGCGATCACGGCCGATGCAGTCGGCTCCGAACCCGCGCCCGGACCGTAGTACAGCGTCGTGCCCACTGCGTCGCCCTTGACGAGGATGGCGTTCATCGCCCCTTCGACGCTGGCGATGAGGCGCTGCATCGGTACCAGCGTCGGATGGACGCGCAGTTCGATGCCCTGTGCAGTGCGCTTTGCGATGCCGAGCAGCTTGATGCGGTAGCCGAGCTGCTCGGCGTACTTGATGTCGGCGGCGGCCAGGTGCGCAATACCCTCCGTGTAGGCCGCCTCGAACCTGATCGGCACGCCGAAGGCAATCGCGGCCAGCAGCGTCAGCTTGTGGGCAGCATCAATCCCCTCGATGTCGAACGTGGGATCGGCTTCCGCATACCCGAGCCGCTGCGCTTCAGCCAGCACGACCTCGAACGGCTGTCCGCCCGAGCGCATTTCGGACAGGATGAAATTGCTGGTGCCGTTGATGATGCCGGCGAGCCACTCGATGCGGTTGGCGGTCAGTCCTTCGCGCAGGGCCTTGATGATCGGAATGCCACCGGCTACCGCCGCCTCGAAGGCGACCATCACGCCGCGCGCTCGCGCCGCCTCGAAGATCTCGTTCCCGTGGCGCGCGAGCAGTGCCTTGTTCGCCGTGACGACATGCTTGCCGAGCGCGATCGCCTCGAGCACCAGCGAGCGCGCCGGCTCGTAGCCGCCGATCAGTTCCACCACGATGTCGATGTCCGGTCGCCGGACCACGTCGAGGGGATCCGTCGTGATCGGCAGATCGCCGCCGAGAAAGGTGCGCGCCTTGGCGGCATCGCGAACCGCAACGGCCGCGATCTCGATACCGCGGCCGGCACGCCGGGTGATCTCATGCTGATTGCGCCGGAGCACGCTGTACGTGCCGCGGCCAACGGTGCCCAGTCCGAGCAGACCGACCTTGATCGGATTCATCGTAATGTGGCCAGGCGACGCACGCAGGCGCCGGAGGGTTCAGGGATCGGCTTACGCCGCAGCCTTGTCGGGAACGCGCGGAACCAGCAGGCCATCCTTGCGCAACATGTCCTTGATGCCACGCACCGCCTGCTTGATGCGGTGTTCATTTTCTATCAAGGCAAAGCGCACGTGGGTGTCACCATAGTCGCCGAAGCCGATTCCGGGCGACACGGCCACCTTGGCATCGGCCAGCACCTTCTTGGCGAATTCGAGCGATCCCATATCCCGGTACGGCTCCGGGATCTTCGCCCAGATGTACATCGAAGCCTTGGGCACGTCGACCATCCATCCCGCCTCGTGCAGTCCGCGCGCGAGCACGTCGCGGCGCCGCTGGTACTCGCGGCGGATCTCCTCGACGCAGTCCTGCGGCCCCTCGAGCGCGGCGATCGATGCAACCTGGATCGGCGTGAAGGTGCCGTAGTCGTGATAACTCTTGATACGCGCGAGCGCCGACACGAGGTCCTTGTTGCCGACCATGAAGCCGATGCGCCAACCGGCCATGTTGTAGCTCTTGCTCATCGTGAAGAACTCGACCGCCACCTCGCGCGCGCCGTCGACCTCCATGATGGAAGGGGCGCGGAAGCCGTCGAAGGTGATGTCGGCATAGGCCAGGTCGTGCACGACGTAGATGCCGTGCTCGCGGGCGAGCGCAATCACGCGGCGGAAGAACTCGAGGTCGACGCACTGCGCGGTCGGATTGCTGGGAAAGCCGAGGATCATCATCTTCGGCTTGGGCAGCGACTCGCGGATCGCGCGCTCGAGTTCGGCGAAGAAGTCGACGCCGCCGTCCATGCGCACGGAACGGATGTCGGCGCCGGCGATGATCGCGCCGTAGATGTGGATCGGGTAGCTCGGGTTCGGTACCAGCACGGTGTCGCCGCGATCGAGCGTGGCGAGCATCAGGTGTGCCAGTCCCTCCTTCGAACCGATCGTGACGATCGCCTCGGAGTCCGGGTCGAATTCAATGCCGTAGCGCGTCTGGTACCAGTTGGTGATGGCGCGCCGCAGCCGGGGAATGCCCTTGGACACCGAGTATCCATGGGTATCCTGCCGCTGTGCCGCTTCGACCAGCTTGTCGACGATGTGCCTGGGCGTGGGTCCATCCGGATTACCCATGCTCATGTCGATGATGTCTTCGCCGCGACGACGCGCGGCCATCTTCAACTCACCTGTGATGTTGAAGACATACGGCGGCAGGCGCTTGATGCGCGGAAACTCGACCATCTCCCCGGACCTCGGACACTGTGTTGCAAAGGCGCCGCAAACCGAACACGCCGGTGCGATTTCCAGTCAGATAGCTCTCGCTTGTGCGGCGCAACGTGTGCCTATAATGTACCCGAACTGTTCTCGCATCGATCCGCGGCCCGCGGTCGATCGCAAGGAAGCCCGGAGCGAATTGAAACTGCACGCGGACTCACCGACAGCGCTCAACACGGTTACCGCCTACGGCTCCGGCTTCATTGAAGTCAACCAGATTCGCCATTCCTGCCCGCTGCTCATCGCGCCCGATCGTCCGGTCGAGCCGTGGGATGTTGCCGGTTTCGAGTCCCTGACTGCTGACGACTTCGCCCGGCTGCGCGACCGCGCTCCCGAACTCGTGCTGCTCGGCACGGGAATGCGCCAGCGGTTTCCGCACCCGCGGCTGCTAAGGCCGCTCACCGACGCACGAATCGGCTGCGAGTCGATGACCTCGCAGGCCGCCTGCCGGACCTACAACATCCTGATGGGCGAGGGCCGCAAAGTGCTGGCAGCCCTGCTCCTCGACGACTGAGGCATCCGTGACCATTTCCCTCGACAAAAAGGTACCCGACTTCCAGGCGATGTCCACCGCCGGCGAGATCCGGCTGTCTGCCTTGAAGGGCAGCATCGTGGTCCTGTACTTTTATCCCAAGGACAACACCCCGGGATGCACCACCGAGGGCGTCGACTTCGCTGCCAGTCACGCCAAGTTCAAGCGCGCGGGGGCCATCGTGCTGGGCATATCGCGCGACAGCATCAAGTCGCACGACGGATTCAAGGCGAAGATGGGATTCCCCTTCGAACTGATCTCCGACCCGGACGAGTCGCTGTGCCAGCAGTTCGGCGTGATGAAGATGAAGAACATGTACGGCAAGCAGGTGCGCGGGATCGAGCGCAGCACCTTCGTGATCGACGCCGCCGGCGTGCTGCGGCGCGAATGGCGCGGCGTGAAGGTGCCGAACCATGTCGCCGATGTGCTCGCCTTCGTCCAGTCGATCGCCTGACCGCATTGCTGCCAGCGCAACCCCGATTCCCCCTCACGGCTCTGCCGCCCCTCTGATGCCCCTGCCGAAAGCTCCGACCAAGCCCGCCACCCTGCTCGTTGCCATTCCCTCCGAACCGGCCCGCCCTGAGCGGACCGCCAGCCTGCCGGTCCCCGTGGCCCGCGCGCCGGAGCCGTCTGCACCAACGCGCCCCACCCTCGCGACGCGACTGGCGGTGGTCGAATCGAAGCCACGCAGCAACGGCAAGAAGCCCCGTACGAACGAGCGCCCGAAGCTCTTCGTCGTCGATACCAATGTGCTGATGCACGACTCGACGAGCCTCTTCCGCTTCGAGGAGCACGACGTCTTCCTGCCGATGATGACGCTGGAGGAACTCGACTCGCACAAGAAAGGCATGTCGGAAGTGGCGCGCAGCGCGCGCCAGGTCTCGCGCACGCTCGACGCGCTGGTGGCGTCGTGCAAGACGCCGATCGAAGACGGCATACCGTTGAGCGCACTCGGCAACAAGGATGCTGCGGGGCGGCTGTTTTTCCAGACCCAGGCATTCGACGCGGCGCTGCCCGCAAGCCTGCCGGCCGGGAAGGCCGACAACCAGATCCTCGGTGTCGTGAATGCGCTCAAGAACAAGCATATCGAGCGCGATGTCGTGCTGGTGTCGAAGGACATCAACATGCGCATCAAGGCGCGCGCGCTCGGACTGCCGGCCGAGGACTACTACAACGACAAGGTGCTCGAGGACACCGACATCCTTTACACCGGCGTCGCCCAGCTGCCGGCGAACTTCTGGGAAAAGAACGGCAAGGGCATGGAGTCGTGGCAGTCCGGCGGCTTCACCTACTACCGCATCTCAGGCCCGATCGTCGGCGACCTGCTGGTGAACCAGTTCGTGTTCCTTGAGAACGGGACCAGCTTCTACGCCCAGGTGCGCGAGATCCGCGGCAAGACGGCGGTGCTGCGGGTACTGCGTGACTACACCCATGCGAAGAACGCCGTCTGGGGAGTGACCGCCCGCAATCGCGAGCAGAGTTTCGCTCTCAACCTGCTGATGGATCCCGAGTGCGACTTCGTCACGCTGATCGGGCAGGCGGGCACCGGCAAGACGCTGCTGGCGCTGGCTGCCGGCCTGTCGCAGACGCTGGAGACCAAGCGTTTCGCCGAGATCATCGTCACCCGCGCGACGGTGCCGGTCGGCGAGGACATCGGCTTCCTGCCCGGCACCGAGGAAGAAAAGATGGCGCCGTGGATGGGCGCACTCGAAGACAACCTCGAGGTGCTGAACAAGACCGACGACGCGGCCGGCGAGTGGGGCCGCGCCGCGACCAATGACCTGATCCGCACGCGCATCCGCATCAAGTCGCTCAACTTCATGCGTGGCCGCACCTTCATCAACAAGTACCTGATCATCGACGAGGCGCAGAACCTGACGCCGAAGCAGATGAAGACGCTGATCACGCGCGCCGGGCCCGGCACCAAGGTCGTCTGCCTCGGCAACATCGCGCAGATCGACACGCCCTACCTCACCGAGGGATCGTCAGGCCTGACCTATGTGGTCGATCGCTTCAAGGGCTGGCTGCACTCGGGCCATGTGACTCTGCAGCGAGGCGAGCGCTCGCGGCTGGCCGACCATGCGGCTGAGGTGTTGTAGACACCGCTACTTGCTGGCGTCCCGCACGCGCTCGTAGCCCGGCGGAAGAGTTTCCCAGCGCGGCCCATCGCGTGCCATGCGATAACCGAGCGCGAACAGCTCCTGCATCTTCGCGGGATCGAACAGTTCGTCGCCACGTACTTCGACCCCGTCGGGCATCGTGACCCAGTGGAATCCGGCATCCTCGGCACTCGTGGCCACATAGATACGGAACAGATCGCCCGACGTCGCCCCCAGCGACAGCGCGCGCAGCGTGCGGTGGCCGATAGTTCGCAGCGTGCGGTCGGTGTGCTCGGCCTGCGGTGACAGCTGGCCGTTGTGGATGATGTAGACATCCTCGTAAGTGGGCGTCGGCAGTTCGCGCTGGCGCACGATGGACGTCCGGAACAGTCCGCCGTTGTAGAACACGCGAAAGCCAACGGCACCGTCGACGTGCATCTCGTCGTAGCGTCGGCCGTCGACATCGACCTCGAACAGCACCGGCTGCACTGCCAGTGGCACCGATGCCGACGCGAGCACCACATCGCGGAAGAGCTGGAGCGCCTGCGGCGTTCCGGCCTGGGCAATGAGCCCCATGTTCCAGATGACGAAGCGCTGCGCATCCAGGTCGACGGTGCCGATGTAAAGCCGTCGACCCTCGGCATGCGCTGCCGCGATTCGATTCAGCATCGCCATGTCGAGGTCGTTGGCGATGAGCCGCGCCAGGGGCGCCGAGTCGGCGACGGCCTCGCCACGCAGGACCTGCAGCACCAGGGAACGCGGCATCGAGAAGACGTCCTGCGTGGCCGTGGTCGTGTAGAAGTGCTTCATCCGGTCGTCGAACTCGGCCCCGAGAAAAGCGAAGGGCGCCATCATGGCGCCCGTGGAAACACCGGTGACGATCTTGAAGACCGGTCGCTTGCCGCTTTCCGACCATCCCTTGAGGAAGCCGGCGCCGAAGGCTCCGTTGGGGCCACCGCCCGAAATGGCGAGCTGCGGATAGACGACCCGGCCATCCGCGCGGCGCGCGAAAGTGCCCGGTTTTTCCTGCTTGAACGACAGCGCGAAGTCGCGCTCCATCGCCTCGCTGGGCACGGCGGCCCAGCCCCGCACGACTGGCATATCGGGAATCGTGGCGCGCGCGCCATCGGCCAGCGGAACGGGATTGCGCGTCAGGCCCGTACATCCGGCCACGGCCAGCACCGCCCCCAGCAGCGTCAGAAAGCGCAGCAAGGTCGTCCTTCCGGCATCGAGCGGTTGATCTGGTGAGCCGGCACTTCAGATCAGCAATGCCGCGACCGCGACACCGATCATCGTGAACGCCACCGCGATCTTGATTGCGGTACCGATCAACAGGCCGAACCAGGTCGCGATGCCCACCTTGCCGGCGCGCAGCGCGTCCTGATGAGCAAGGTACTCGCCGATGGCCGCACCGACCAGTGGCATGAACAGCAGGCCCCAGAGTCCGGTGAAGATGCCGGCCAGAGTGCCGATGGCCGCGCCGATGATGCCCTGTCGGCTCGCGCCGATGCGGCGCGCCGACAGTGCTGCCGCAACGTAGTCGACGGCGATGCCGATCACCGCCAGCACGGCCAGCACGCCGATGACCCAGCCCGGTATGCGCTGGAAGTCATCGATCCAGGCCGCCAGCAGCACTCCGCCGAAGATCAGGGGAATGCCGGGCAGCGCCGGCAAAAAGGTGCCGGCCACTCCGACGACGATCAGCACGACAGCCAGTATCCACAGAGCGACGGTCACGGCGCGACCGTCCTAACGCAACGCCAGCGCCTGGACCTCGGCTGCCGCGTTCTTGCACTTGTCCGTGAGTTCCTCGAGCAACTCGTAGATCGCCTTGAGCTTGACGAGCTGGCGCGTGTCGGGCTCTTCGCGAAACAGCCGCGACATGGCGGCACGGAACACATGATCGGCCTGCGCTTCGAGGGAGTTCACTTCCTCGCACAGCGCGAGGACCACGCTACCGTCGCCCGGCGCTTCCAGGCCGGCCACGGCGCGCTCGAGCGTGCCGGCGCTTTGCACCGCAAGTTCCGCCAGCCGGCGGCCCTCCGCCGTCATCGCCGTCACGTGATACAGGTGCAGTGACTGCGCGACGTCTTCGGCCAGGTCAAGGATGTCGTCCAGGCGGTTGATGAGTGCGTGGATCGCCAGACGGGGAAACGGCGGCAGCCACGAGCGGTGCAGCAACGCCAATGTTTCGGCGACGACGCCGTCGCCGCGCTTCTCGATGGCCTCGACATCGCGCACCCGGCCGTGGGGATCGCGCACATCCGCGAGCAGATCCGCCAGCGCGGTCAGGCCTTCAACGCACAACTGCGCCTGCCGGTTGAACAACGGGTAGAAGCGGCGATCTCGGGGAACGAGTCGACGCAGCATCGAGCCCCGCAGCCCGCGGCGTTCCGGCTGATCCTGCACGAACCGCGAGGTCATGCGAACTGCGCGCTGCGCGCGAGATTCTCGAACTTGGTGAACTGCCCGTCGAAGCGCAGATTCACGCGCCCGATCGGACCGTTGCGCTGCTTGCCGATGATGATCTCGGCGATGTTCTTGTCGTTCGTGTCGGGGTTGTAGACCTCGTCGCGGTAGATGAACAGGATCACGTCCGCGTCCTGCTCGATGGCCCCCGACTCGCGCAGGTCCGACATCACCGGTCGCTTGTCGGTACGCTGCTCCACGGTGCGGTTCAGCTGCGACAGCGCCACCACCGGCACGGCGAGTTCCTTGGCCAGCGCCTTCAGGCCGCGCGAGATCTCGGAGATTTCGGTCGCGCGGTTCTCGCCCTGCCCGCTCGCACTCATCAACTGCAGGTAGTCGACGATGATGAGCCCGAGCTTGCCGCAGGTGCGTGACAACCGCCGCGCGCGCGCGCGCAGGTCAATGGCGGTCAGGGCCGGCGTTTCGTCGATGTACAGCGGCGCCTCGTGCATCTTCTGGATGGCGGTCGTCAGGCGCGGCCAGTCGTCGTCAAGGAGCCGCCCGGTCCGCAGTCGCTGCTGGTCGAGCCGGCCAACGGAGCTCAGCATGCGCAGCGCGAGTTGTGATGCTCCCATTTCCATCGAAAACACCGCCACCGGCATGCCCTGGTCGAGCGCGACGTGCTCGCCGATGTTGAGTGCAAGTGCCGTCTTGCCCATCGACGGTCGTCCCGCGATGATGATCAGATCGCCCGGCTGGAAGCCCGAGGTCTTGGAGTCGAGGTCCGTGAATCCGGTCGGCGCGCCGGTGACGTCCGAGGGATTGGCACGTTCGAAGAGTTCCTGGATCCGTTCAACCACCTTCGTCAGCAGCGGCTGGATCTCGATGAAGCCTTGTCGGCCGCGCGCGCCTTCCTCGGCGATGCGGAACACCCTGCTTTCCGCATCGTCGAGGATCTGCTTGGTGTCGCGACCCGCAGGATTCAGGGCACTGGTGGCGATTTCGTCACCGGCCGACACCAGGCGTCGCAGGACCGAGCGTTCGCGCACGATCTCGGCGTAGCGGCGGATGTTGGCTGCCGACGGCGTGTTCTGCGCCAGCGTGTTGAGGTAGACGAGGCCGCCGGCATCATCTGCCTTGTTCGAGTTGCGCAGGGCCTCGAACACGGTGACCGCGTCGGCCGGCTTGCCGGCGTCGATCAGGCGGCTGATCGCTGCGAAGATGAGCCGATGGTCATTGCGGTAGAAGTCGTCGGTGCCGACCAGGTCGGCAATCCGGTCCCAGGCGGTGTTGTCCAGCAGGAGGCCGCCGAGCACCGATTGTTCGGCCTCGATGGAGTGCGGCGGTGTACGCACCGCGGCGAGCTGAGGATCGGAAACCGGCTGGTTCACGGAACGCAGAATACTGAGAGGGAAACGATCGCGAACGGTCGTCCGCGCAGTGCGAACACTACAGCAACGGCGGTAAGGGCGCCGGCATCAACGGCAGGCCGTCATGGAACAAAAAGGGCGGCCGTGCGGCCGCCCTGAGTTGGCGCAACGTGTCTGTCTAGGCCTGTTCGCCCACGACTGTCACGCTGATCTCCGCCGTCACGTCCGAATGCAGGGCAACGGTGATCGGGTGATCGCCGACCAGCTTGAGCGGGCCCTGGGGCATCCGGACCTGCGCCTTGTTGACCTCGAAGCCCTGCTTTGTCAGCGCCTCGGCGATGTCGTAGTTGGTGATCGACCCGAACAACCGGCCATCGACGCCGGCTTTCGCTGTCACCTGGACCTTGGTCCCGCTCAGGCGCGCCTGCACCGCCTGCGCGGCGGCCAGCTTGTCGGCCTGTGCCTTCTCGAGATCCGCACGGCGGGTCTCGAACTCCTTGATCGCGGTTTCGGTCGCGCGGCGTGCCTTGCCCTGCGGAATCAGGAAGTTGCGCGCATAGCCTTGCTTGACCTTGACGACGTCACCCAGCTGGCCGAGGTTGACGACCTTTTCGAGCAGTATGACTTGCATGTGGGTCGCCCTCGCTTAATGGGTATCGGTGTACGGCAGCAGTGCGAGGAAACGCGCACGCTTGATCGCCGTGTCGAGCTGGCGCTGATAGTGCGCCTTGGTGCCGGTGAGTCGGGCCGGAGTGATCTTGCCGTTCTCGCCGACGAAGTCCCGCAGCGTATCGACGTCCTTGTAGTCGATCTGGTCGACCTTTTCGGCCGTGAAACGGCAGAACTTCTTGCGCTTGAACAGCGCGTTCTGCTGTGACGGACGCCGCTTGCCCTTGTCATTCTTGCCCTTGCCCTTGCCCTTGCCTCGCATCGAGGTTGCCATTTGGTGCTCCTGTGCTCCTGAATTCCTGTGATGGTTCCGACGAAATCTTTACTGTCTGGCGTATTCGGTGATGTGCACGATCAATCGGTTCGAACGGCGCGTCTTCGGGGCGATGAAGCCGGAGATGGTGAGCGGTTGTCCGAGCGGTTCCCGATCGAGTCCGATGGCCACGGGTCCCACGGCGATCGCGGCAAACTCGAAGTCGAGCGTCCGTTCCGTACCCGCCTCGACCAACGCACCACCGTGGCGGAAACTGCCCTCTGCCACTGCCACTCCGGCCGGCGTGTAGCGCAGCGCGCTACGGGCGACCGGGGTGGCGGATATGCGCAGTTCGTTCACCGCTGCTTTTGCCACAGTTCATGCCGTTGATCGCTGGTACTCGCACCGAGGTCACGTTAGCGTCCGCGAGGATCGCCAACCGACTCTCGACACGCTCAGGCCGCGACCGGTGCCGCCGCCGCCGACTGCTCGGCGGCCGCCTTGCGTGCTTCCTCGCGCTCGACCACCTTCATCATCGGCGAGGCCGTCGTCTCGGCCTTCTTCATCTTGATGGTGAGATGGCGGAGCACCGCGTCGTTGTAGCGGAAGGCATGCTCGAGCTCATCGAGTGTCTTGTTATCGCACTCGATGTTCATCAGCACGTAATGCGCTTTCACGAGCTTTTCGATCGGATAGGCCAGCTGTCGACGGCCCCAGTCCTCGATCCGATGCAGCGTGCCGCTGCCTGCCGTGATCATCGCCTTGTAGCGATCGATCATCGCGGGCACCTGCTCGCTCTGATCGGGATGCACAATGAAACAGATTTCGTAATGACGCATCGTTGCTCCTTGTGGATGGCCCGGCATCCCTGGCGCACTGCGCACGCGCATTGCTCTGGCGATGCCGGAAGGTGAGCTGCCCGGAAGCGTCTTTCCGGTGCAGCAAGGTAGCCCGCAAAGGCTTGAAAAGCCTGCGATTCTAGCCGAATTGCGCCGCGCCGCACAAGGCCGTTCTCAACGTGCCAGCAAGCGTGGCAGCGCCACGGCCGCCGTCGCCCGCACGACGATCCGGGCCACCGGGTCGAGGTCGCTGTCCGACGGGTTGACGACGATGACCTGCGCCCCTGCGCGCCGCGCCGTCAGGGGCAGCGCCGCCGCCGGATACACGAGTCCCGATGTCCCGACGACCAGCATCACGTCGCAGTCCGCCGCTGCAGCCTCGGCCGCCGCCAGTCGATCCGGATCGAGCATTTCTCCGAACCAGACGACACCGGGGCGCAACCAGTCGCCGCAGTGTGGGCATCGCGGCGGCTCGCCGTTGGGCAAGCCTGCGGGATCGTTCTCGACAAAGCCGCACTTCGCGAGGCAGATCGTCTGCGTGATCGAGCCATGGATCTCGATGACGTTTCGCGATCCGGCACGTCGATGCAGTCCATCGACGTTTTGCGTAACGATCGAGAATCGATCGTAGCGCTGCTCCGCCGTCGCCAATGCCAGATGCCCGGCATTCGGCTCGGCGCGCGCGACCGCATCGCGGCGTCCCGCATACCAGCGCCACACCAGCGCCGGATCAGCGCGAAACCCCGGTTCCGACGCCAGTTGCATGGGATCGAACCGCGACCAGAGGCCGGTCTGTGCGTCGCGGAATGTCGGCACGCCGCTTTCCGCGGACATCACCGGCGCCCGTCAGGACGGTGATGCGACGGGCCTCGCGCACCCAGCCGCGTGCGTCCTCGATCGGTTCGAGCTTCACTCGAGGTCCGGTGGGTCGACTAAGCAGCCACGGGCAGGCGCGGGTCCATCGCGGCGAACCACAAGGGCGGGACGAGCGCCAGGACCACCATGGCCGGATACCCGGCCGGCAACTGCGGCGCGTCGTGCACCGTGCGCAGCTGCTCATACGGTCGCCGCATGTGCGCGTGATGGTCGGAATGCAGTTGCAGGTTGAACAGGATCCAGTTGCTGACGATGAAGTCGGCGTTCCACGAATGCTGTTCGCGCACCGGTTCGTAGTGACCTTCAATCCGATGCCGCTGCAGGCCATAATGCTCGATGTAGTTGATGATCTCGAGCAGCACGACGGCAACGGCCGCCTGCAGCGCGAAGAGCAGCAGCCCACTCCACCCTCCTAGCCAGGCCGCCATCGCCACCAGTGCCGCCGACATCAGGCTACCGGTGAGCACCCAGTTGGAGCGATGCCAGGCACTGCGCCCTCGTTGAGCCAGCCGCAGTGCTTCGAGCCGCCAGGCGTGCATCAGGCTGCCGACAACGGAACGCACGATGAAGCGGTAGACGTTCATGCCGCGCGGCGCCGTGGCCGGATCGTCCGGTGTCCCGACCCGCACGTGGTGACCGCGAACATGCTCGACGAAGAAGTGCCCGTAGCACACGCTGACCAGCAGCGCCTTGGCGATCACGCGGTCGATCGTGGCTGCGCGGTGGCCGAGCTCATGCGCGATCGTGATGCCGAGACCTCCGGTGACAGTGCCGACGGCCAGACCGAAGAACAGCAACTGCCAGGGATCGAGCGTCGGTGCGATCAGCACGGCCTGCACCAGCAGCACGGCCTGCAGCGGCAGCTGCAGGCGCGGAATCCAGCGCGCGAACGCGGGTGGGTTGCGTCGCGCCAATGGTGAGGGTCGACCAACCGCGGCATCGAGCAGCGGGATCAGCACGAAAGTGATCACGAGCGTGAGCCACGGCATGCCGAGCTCGACCCAGCGCAGCGGACTGAGCGCAAAGAAGACCAGGAAGACGATCCCGAAGACGGCGGCCAGCATGCTGCGATGCTGCGCGCTTGCCGAACGCATTTCAAGCCTGGCCGGAAACTCGCGACGCTGGCGATGTCCGTTGGCGCACGGTCTCGAAGAGGCAGATTCCGGTCGCCACCGACACGTTGAGGCTTTCAACGTGCCCCTGCAACGGAATGCGGGCGAGAGTCTCGCAACGTTCGCGCGTCAGGCGGCGCAAGCCGCTGCCTTCGGCACCCAGTACCCAGGCCACCGGACCCCGCAGGTCCAGGTCGAAGAGCGACTGCTCGGCTTCGCCGGCCGCACCTACCGTTCGAACACCGGCATCGTTGACGGCGTCCAGTGCCCGCGCCAGGTTGGTCACTTCGATCAGGGGAACCGACTCCGCCGCACCGGCCGCTGCCTTCAGGGCCGCAGGCGTCATCCCGGCCGAACGATCGCGCGGCACGAGGACCGCGTTCACGCCGGCGGCGTCGGCAACGCGCAGGCACGCTCCGAGGTTGCGCGGGTCGGTCACGCTGTCGAGCGCAAGCAGGAGCATGTTGTCCGTGACCGCTGCCAGCAGGTCGTCGAGCGTCAGCATCTGCGCGATCTCGGCGGCAAGCGCGACCACGCCCTGGTGCGGCGCCTCGCCGCAGAGGCTGCGAAGTTGGTCCGGATCGGCCGGAGTCACACGAACGCCACACTCGCGCGCCCGCTGCTGCAACTGCTGCATGCGACCGTCGCGGCGGCGCGCGTCGACGTAGATCGTGTCGATGGAGTCGGGCGCGGCACGCAATCGCGCCATCACCGCGTGAAAGCCGGCCAGCACGCGCGGCGACGTTCGGGCGGCACCGTCTTGGCGTTGCCGGTTCATCGTCCGCGCTTGCGCGCCTTGAGGTCGCGTGCACCCCCGACGCCCTTCTTGCCGATCTTGTGCAACTGTCCGCGCCGCGCCTGCCGACGCGCGTCGACCTTGGCATGGCGTTCGCGCCGTTCCTCGACGGACTCGCCGCGCTTGCGTTCTCGCTCCTTCGGCTCCGGCGCGTGCGCCGCCAAAATGGCCTTGCGCGTATCACCGCGCACGAGGCGGAACTCGATCCGGCGCGCCTCGAGATCGACGCGGGCCACCTGCACGGTCACACGGTCGCCCAGCCGATAGCGCAGGCCGGTGCGTTCACCACGCAATTCGTGGAGCGCCTCGTTGAACAGGAAATACTCGGATCCGAGTTCCGAGACGTGCACCAGGCCTTCGACATAGAGATCATCGAGCACGACGAAGACGCCGAACGGCACCACCGAACTGACCGTCCCGCTGTAGGTCTCGCCGACGCGCTCGCGCATGTAGTAGCTCTTGAGCCAGGCCTCGACATCACGCGATGCGTCGTCGGCCCGACGCTCGTTCGCCGAGCACATCAGGCCCAGCTTTTCCCACACGCCGACATCGGCGCTCCCGGGCGCCCGGCGTTCGCGCGTTTGCCTGAGCGCCGTGCGCGCGGCCAGCGGTGCCACGGCAGCGTCCGGCGACCCGCTCAGGACCGGCACATACGGCTTCTTGCCAAGGCACGCCTTGATGGCGCGATGGACCAGCAGATCCGGATAGCGCCTTATCGGCGAGGTGAAGTGCGCATAGGCCTCGTACGCAAGCCCGAAGTGGCCGGAGTTGTGCGGGCTGTAGATCGCCTGCTGCATCGAGCGCAGCAGAACGGTCTGCAGCAGCTGCGCGTCCGGTCGCGGCCGGATCTTCTTCAGCACCAGCGCATAGTCGGACGGCTGCGGATCGTCGCCCCCCTCCAGGTGCAGACCGAGCGTCTTCAGCATCGCGCGCACGTTGGCCAGCCGCTCGGGTGTCGGCCCCTCGTGGACGCGGTAGAGCGCCGCATGCTTGCTGCGCGCGAGGAAGTCCGCCGCGCAGACGTTCGCTGCCAGCATGCACTCCTCGATCAGCTTGTGCGCATCGTTGCGAAGCCGCGGCACGATCTTTTCAATTCGTCCGTTGACGTCGCAGACGATGTAAGTCTCGGTCGTCTCGAGGTCGATCGCTCCGCGCGCCTCGCGCGCCGACGCCAGGGTCTCGAAGAGCGCGTACAGGTTCTGCAGGTGCGGCAGCAGATCCACAAGGCGATGCGCGGAGCGGCTGCCGGGTACCGACAGCGCCTCCCACACTTCGTCGTAGGTGAGGCGCCCGTGCGAGTGCATGACGGCCGGATAGAACTGGTACGCATCGAGCACACCCTGCGCGCTGATCACGCAGTCGCAGACCATCACCAGGCGATCGACCGCCGGATTCAGCGAGCACAGCCCGTTGGAGAGTTTCTCCGGCAGCATCGGGATGACCCGGCGCGGAAAGTACACCGACGTCGATCGATTCTGGGCTTCAGTGTCGAGTGAGTCTCCCGACTTCACGTAGTGACTGACATCGGCGATGGCAACGATCAGCCGCCACCCCTTCTTGCGGCCCGCGATCGGCTCGCAGTACACCGCGTCGTCGAAATCGCGCGCGTCCTCGCCGTCGATCGTCACGAGCGGCACATCGCGCAGATCGACACGGCCACGCAGGTCGCGCGGCTGCACGCTGTCCGGCAGGCTGTCCGCCAGCGCGAGGGCCTCTGCAGGGAACTCGTGCGGCACCGAGAACTTGCGCACGGCGATCTCGATTTCCATGCCAGGGTCGTCGATGGCGCCCAGCACCTCGATCACGCGCCCGACCGGCTGCACGTAGCGCTGCGGTTGCTGCAGGATCTCGACCACGACGACCTGGCCGGGCTCTGCCGACAGGGTCGCGCCGGGCGGCACGAGGATGTCGTGCTGGATACGCTGGTCCTCCGGCACGACGATGGTCACGCCGCGTTCGTTGAGCAATCGGCCGACGAGCTTGTTGGTGCGGCTTTCGATGACCTCGACGATCTCGCCTTCGGGACGACCGCGGCGGTCGGTGCCGGACACGCGCGCCAGCACGCGGTCGCCATGCAGCACCTTGCTCATTTCGTGCTCGGACAGCACGAGATCCTGGCCCGCGTCGTCGCGGATCAGGAATCCAAAGCCGTCGCGATGGCCCTGCACCTGGCCTGAAATGAGGTTGGCGCGGGCAGCGACCAGCAGCAGGCCGGCGCGGTTGCGCACGACGCGCCCGGCGCGCTCCAGTTCCTCGAGTTCGGTGTTGAACGCGGGCCGGGCATCGTCCGCAACGTGCAGGCGATCCGCGAGTTCCTGCGGAGTCAGGGGAGCCCGCGCCGCGGTCAGCGCCTGCAAGAGTGCATCGGCGTCAGTGGGGTTGGATTTGGAAATCAATCAGTTCCTTGTTGTGTTGTAGGTTGCACGCGCCCCGGCTCGACGTCGAGCCAGCGTAGCGCATTTGACATGGCGTTCACCGCCGCTAGAATCGCGCGCTCACCTGTGCCCAGGTGGCGGAATTGGTAGACGCACTAGTTTCAGGTACTAGCGCCGCAAGGTGTGGAGGTTCGAGTCCTCTCCTGGGCACCAGAGTATTCGAAGGGCCGGCATTGCCGGCCTTTTGCATTTTTGCGCCCGGGAAGCGAAGCACCTGCGTGCTTCGCGCGAGGACGAGAATGGCGCCGCATGCCCAGCGGCGCCGGGGTCGCGAAACGTGACCGAGTCCTCTCCTGGGCACCAGAGTATTCGAAGGGCCGGCATCGCCGGCCTTTTGCATTTTCGAGTCGACGATCAGCCCGATGCTGCGCTCCGCAGCCGCGCCGCGAGATTCTGCGGTCCCATCGCGTCGTAGACCTCGAAGGGCTGATGAATCCACGGATTGGTCGGCAGATACTCGACGTGGTAGTCGGGCTTGAACGTCGAGCAGGCCTTGTGCCAGATCACCGCCGTACGGACTTCGTCGAGTGCGGGAAACCGTTCCTTCAGGTGTTCGACCACCCGGCCCAGCGTGACGCCGGAGTCGACAAGGTCGTCGACCAGCAGCAGCCTGCCCTGCAGCTTTCCCTGGGTCATCGTGATGTACTCGCCGATATCAAGCTCGCCCTGCGAGCGGCCCGCCGCCTCCCGGTACGAACTGGCGGCAAGGATCGCCAACGGCATGTCATAGATACGCGAAATGATGTCGCCGACGCGCAGTCCTCCACGGGCAAGACACAACAGCGAGTCGAACTGCCATCCCGACTCGTGTATCGCGAGGCTCAGTCGCTCGATGAGCCGGTGGTACTCGTCCCAGGTGACGTACAGATCCTTCACGACGGGTCGATCAGTTCTGCGGGCCGCTTCAATGGAACGGATGCCGCAATACGATCGTCTGCTCGCGGTCCGGTCCGGTGGAGACCAGATCGATCGGCACGCCGAGGACATCGGCCAGGCGCTCGAGGTATCGCCGCGCATTGACCGGCAGTTCATCCCAAGAGCGCAGGCCGAAGGTCGAGTCGGTCCAGCCGGCGAACTCTTCGTAGATCGGTTCGCAACGACCGACTGCATCTGCTCCATACGGCAGGATGTCGACCTCGCGGCCGTCGAAACGGTAACCGACTCCAAGCCTGACCACCGGCAGTCCATCGAGGACATCCAGCTTCGTGATGCACAGCCCCGTGGTGCCGTTGAGCTGCACCGCCCGACGCAATCCGGCCGCATCGAACCATCCACAACGTCGCGGCCTGCCCGTCACCGAGCCGAACTCCTGCCCGCGATCGCGCAGGTATTCACCGGTGGCGTCCGACAGTTCAGTCGGGAACGGTCCCGATCCCACCCGGGTCGAGTAGGCCTTCGTGATGCCCAGCACATAGTCGAGCCGTTGAGGTGCCACCCCTGCGCCGGCAGCCGCGGCCCCGGCGACGGTGTTGCTCGACGTGACATACGGATAGGTCCCGTGGTCGACGTCGAGCAGCGTTCCCTGCGCGCCTTCGAACAGCAGTCGATGTCCGCTGGCCATCACGCTGTTGAGCCGGTGCGACACATCCGTGATCAGCGGCTTCAGCCGGCCCGCCAGCGCCAGCGTGTCGTCGATCACCTTGGACGCATCGACCGAAGGCGCCTTGAAATAGTGTTCAAGGACGAAGTTGTGGAAGTCGAGCGCCTCGCGTACGCCGTCGCCAAATCGTCCGGCATCGAAGAGGTCCTGTGCGCGAACAGCGCGGCGTGCCACCTTGTCTTCGTAGGCGGGGCCAATTCCGCGTCCGGTCGTGCCGATCTTCGAATCACCGCGTCGCGCCTCACGCGCCTTGTCGAGCGCCACGTGGTACTCGAGGATCAACGGGCAATTGCCGCTGATGGCAAGGCGTGACGCGACGTCGACACCTGCAGCCTGCAGCTCGTCGACTTCCGTCAGTAGCGCAGGAGGCGACAGCACGACACCGTTGCCGATGTAACAGGCGGTCTTCGGCCGCAGGATGCCGGACGGTATCAGCCGAAGGATGGTCTTCTTGCCCGCGATCACCAGCGTGTGGCCGGCGTTGTGTCCCCCCTGGAAGCGAACGACGCCATCGACGTCCTCGGTGAGCCAGTCAACGATCTTGCCTTTGCCCTCGTCGCCCCATTGGGTGCCGACGACGACCACGTTCTTTGCCATGCCGCTTCCTATTTCACGAGGGGCGCACTGTTGCGTGCAGCCACCTGCCACACTGAATCCGCGCGTTGCAGTTCGCGGTCAAAGACGAAGTCACCGGGGTCCGCGCCGCCGGTTTCCTCGGCGAGCCGCTGCACCACGATCTCGCCGGCCGCTCTCAACGTGCGAATCGCCTCGCGCAGTCCGGCATCGTCGCCCGCTGGCGCCAGTATCGCGCGCGGCGCGTCCTCACCGAGCAACCCGACCAGATCGCGCAGGTAGATCGAAAACCCGACCGCGGGCCGCGCACGGCCGAAGGCCTTGCCGATGCCGTCATAGCGACCGCCCCGCAACACCGCGCCTGGCAGCTCGCGTGCATGCACGGCGAAAGTCACCCCGTTGTGGTACCGATAACCGTGCAGGTCGGCCAGGTCCACGGACACCTCATCGGCACCGCAACGGGTCGACAGTGCCTCGAGATGGTCGAGCGCTGCCCGGATTCCCGGTTCGGCCGGAAGCAGCCTGCGAGCTTCTTCCAGTGTGCCGAGCCCGCCGCTGAGTCGTCCCAGCGCGAGCAGGCCATCGCGTACCGTTGCCGGCAGATGTTCGACCGTCTGTTGCAACGCCGGCGTGTCCTTCGTACTCAGGGCCGACAGAATCTCGTCCTCCACATCGGCCGACTGGCGCGCCAGGTCGAGCAGACCTCGCACGACGCCGGTGTGGCCCAGATCGATACTGATCCGGCCCAGTCCTGCAACGCGCAGCGAGGCGACGGCCAGTTCGAGGACTTCGGAGTCTGCCGCCCTGCCCACCGCTCCGTAGAGTTCTGCACCGACCTGCAGCGGTTCCCGCACTGCCAATGGATGCAGTGGCCGCGCATGCAGAACACTGCCCGCGTAGCACAGGCGCGCGACGCCGGCACGATTGAGTATGTGCGCGTCGATCCTCGCCACCTGCGGGGTCGTGTCGGCACGCAGGCCGAGCATGCGACCGCTGGCCTGGTCGACCAGCTTGAAGGTGCGCAGATCGACATCGCCGCCGGTTCCCGTCAGCAGGGAATCGATGTACTCGATCAGTGGCGGAATCACCAGTTCATAGCCGTAGCTCGCATACAGATCGAGCAACGACCGCCGCACCTCCTCCACCCGTCGCGCTTCGCGCGGCAGGACGTCGGAGATGTTTTCAGGAAGCAGCCAGCGCAGCATGACGGACGCAATGGGCGAGGGCGTAGCGGAGCTGCGGCAATGCCGCGGCACGGGGTATCCGGATCAGCTCAGAAACCAGAACAATAGCGCGCCACCGACGACAGCCAGCAGTCCGAAGAACCGGATCTGCCCGTCGTTGAGTTCGGTGACACGCTGGAACATCTGGCGCCAGGCGGCCGGCGCCAGCAGCGGCAGCAGGCCTTCCAGCACCAGCATCAGCCCGAATGCCAGTGCGAGTGACTCCAGCATCAGCGCCGCGGAGCCGGCGCTGCGTCCGGCGATTTCATGTACTTGAAGAACTCCGACGACGGATCGACGACCATCACGTCGTTGCGGTTGCGGAAGCTCGAACGATAGGCCTCGAGGCTGCGATAGAAACGCGCGAACTCGGGGTTCTGGCCGAACGACTGCGCATACAGCGCCGACGCCTTCGCATCGCCATCGCCACGCAGCTTCTGCGCGTCCCGTAGGACTCCGACAGCAGCACTTCCTTCTGGCGGTCGGCATCGGCGCGGATCTTCTCGCTCTCGGCGGCACCGATCGAGCGCTGCTCGTTGGCCACCCGCTTGCGCTCGGCTTCCATGCGCCGGTACACCGACTCGCTGATTTCCGGGACGAAGTCGACGCGCTTCAGCCGCACATCGACAATCTCGACGCCGAAGCTCTTGGTGCGCTCCTGCACCGCGGCCCGGATCTCTTCCATCGCCCTGTCGCGCTCGCGCGAAGTGATCTCGTTGACGGTGCGCTTGTTGACCGCCTGGTTCAGCGCGTCGCGCACCAGCGTACCGATGCGATCCTCGGCCGAGCGCTCACCCGCCGGGAAGCTGACGCGGAACAGGCGCGGGTCGACGATGCGCCATTTGACGAAGGAATCGACCAGCAGGTTCTTCTTCTCGGACGTCTGGACACGGTCCGTCACCGGCGTGTCGAGCGTCAGGATGCGCTTGTCCTGGTATTCGACGTTCTGCAGCAGCGGCACGCGGAAGTAAAGGCCCGGCTCGGTCACCACGCGCGTGATCTGGCCGAGCTGATAGACGATCGCCGACTGCCGCTGATCGACGATGAACGTGCTCGCGCGCACGACGAACGCCGCGATCACCAGACCGACGACGACGGCAAGGATTCGGTTCATGGCTTCTCCTCAGCGCGCTTCGCGGTCACGGCTGCGCAGCGAATCCCGCGTGCGCCCGTCACTCGTCGGGTGTCGCCGGCTCCAGCGGTGCCGGCGTGACCGTCGCGGCGCGCGGTGCCATCGCATCCTGGGTCACCTGCTGCATCAGCTTGTCGAACGGCAGATACAGGAGCTGATTGCCGGTGCGAGAGTCCACCATGACCTTGGTGGTGTTCGCGAAGACCTGCTGCATCGTGTCCAGGTACATGCGGTCGCGCGTCACCGCCGGTGCCTTCTGGTACTCCGTCAGGATCTGGCGGAAGCGCGAGGCATCGCCCTCGGCCGTCTGCACGATCCGTGTCCGGTAGCCCTCGGCTTCCTGCATCAGGCGCGAAGCCGCGCCGCGCGCCTTCGGCACGACGTCGTTGGCATACGCCTGCCCCTCGTTGATCTGTCGCTCCCGGTCCTGTCCGGCCTTGACCGCATCGTCGAATGCGGCCTGCACCTGTTCCGGAGGCTGCGCGTTCTGGATCGCCACGGCCGATACCAGGATGCCGGTGCCGTAGCGGTCCAGCATTTCCTGCATGCGGCTCCGAACCTCGTCCGCAATCTGCTGCCGTGATTCGTACAGCACCGAGTCCATCGTCTTGCGACCCACGACTTCACGCATCGCGGATTCCGCCGCCTGGATCACGGCCGACGTCGGGTTCTTGCTGTTGAACAGGTAGTCGCGCGCGCCTTCGTCCTTGATTCGGAACTGGACCTCGAACTGGATGTCGACGATGTTCTCGTCGTCGGACAGCATCAGCGCCTCTTTCAGGCGCTCGGGACGTCCGCGTGTGCCGACCTCGACCTTGCGCAGCGAAAGGATGTCGACAAGTTCATTGGACTGCACCGGCCACGGCATACGCCAGCGAAATCCCGGCGCTGTCGTTTCGGAGTAGCGCCCGAAGGTCGTGACAACCCCGACCTGGCCTTCCGGCACGATGTAGAAACCGCTCCCGACCCAGATCAGGCCCAGTACACCCAGCAGGGCCGCAAAGCCGATGCCGGTGCCCCGTGGACTGGCGCCGAGGTTGCCGAATCCGCCACCACCACCGCGCGAGCCGGAGCCTTTCCTGCCGAACAGGCCGTTCAGGCGGCGATTGAAGTCGCGCCAGAGTTCCTCGAGATCAGGCGGGCCATCGCCGTTCGGGCGCTGCGGGCGGCGCGGAGCTTCGCGCTCGCCGTCACCGTTCGAGCCACCGGAACCGCCACCTCGGCCCCACTGGGGGTCGTTGAGCGACATGCGTGTCCTAGCGAAAAATGGGTTGAAACATAAGAATCGTCAATGCAGCGCGGCCGCGATGCTAGACCACGGCGGCACTGGACCAGGCAGGGGTGCTTTCGGGAGGTGCGGCCTCGTGGGTCTGCTGCGCAAACTCGACGATCGCATCGCGCAGCAGATCGAGGCCCAGGCCGGTCTTCGCGCTGACCGAAACGGCGGTGATCCTACCATAGGGGTCACGCTCCACCGACGGCTCGCGGCCCGATGCGTCGATCTTGTTGAAGACGATCAGCCGCGGCACCGAGGCAGCGCCAATTTCATCAAGCACGCGGTCGACTTCGGCCATCTGGTCCGCTCGTGCCGAAGAAGCGCTGTCGACGACATGCAGCAGCAGGTCTGCCTCCGCGGTCTCGTCGAGCGTGGACTTGAATGCCGCGACGAGCTGATGCGGCAGGCCACGGATGAACCCGACCGTGTCCGAAATGACCGCGGCATGGCCTGCACCCAGATAGAGACGTCGCGCGGTCGTATCGAGCGTGGCGAAGAGTTGGTCGGCGGCAAAGGCGCCCGCGCGGGTCAACGCGTTGAACAGCGTCGACTTTCCGGCGTTCGTGTATCCGACCAGCGAAACCGAGAGCACGTCCCGACGGGCACGCGCCCGGCGACGCGTCTTCCGTTGGCGCTCGAGCTGCTTGAGCCGCTCACGCAGTTGCTTGACCCGCACACCGATCAGGCGCCGGTCAATCTCGATCTGCTTTTCACCCGGTCCACCGGTCTTGCCGAGCCCGCCACGCTGGCGCTCCAGGTGCGACCAGCCGCGGACCAAACGAGTCGACAGGTGCTGCAGCTGCGCCAGTTCCACCTGCAGCTTGCCTTCGCGACTGCGCGCCCGCTGCGAGAAGATGTCCAGTATCAGTGCGGTCCGGTCCAGCACCCATAACCCGAGCGTCCGCTCCAGGTTTCGCTGCTGTGCCGGCGACAGCGCCACGTCGAAGACCACCAGACCGGCATCGCCGGACTGGGCCAGGGACTTGATTTCTTCAACCTTGCCGGCGCCGACATAGTGAGCGGGATCCGGCTTGTCGCGCCGCACGGCGATGTGGCCGGAAGGCACCAGCCCCGCCGACGTCACCAGCTGCGTCAATTCCTCGACCGCGTCCGGATCGTCACGCCTTCCCTGGGCAACGCTGACCAGCAATGCGCGCTCCGACCGTCCGGCGCGCTCGCTCTCAACCTGGAAGACGGTCAGGAGTCGGACTCCGCAGTGAGGTTGACGGGACGCGCCGGCACGACCGTGGATATCGCATGCTTGTAGACCATCTGGGTCACGGTGTTTCGAAGCAGCACGACGTACTGATCGAACGACTCGATCTGGCCCTGCAGCTTGATGCCATTGACAAGGTAAATCGAGACCGGGATGTGTTCCTTGCGCAGCGCGTTAAGAAACGGGTCTTGTAGTAACTGCCCTTTGTTGCTCATTTTGTTGGCTCCAGCGCTTTGACGCCGCTTGTTGTATTCAGTTCACGGAGGAAGTGAACCGACCGTCACAGATTGGCAAATGGGGACGGAACCACGCGGTTCAATGTATAGGAAAAGCAGGGCCTTGGCCACCAACGCCCTCAGCTGACATAGGGGTTGCGCCCGGTCCTGAATTCGACTCGCAGCGGCGTGCCGGCCAGTTCGAACTCGGCTCGGAAATGGCCCTCCAGGTAGCGCCGGTAGCTGTCTGGGACATGGTTCAGCGAGTTGCCGTGGATCACGATGACCGGCGGATTCATGCCACCCTGGTGCGCGTAGCGCATCTTGGGTCGCAGCGAGCCCGCGCGCGGCGGCATCTGGCGCGTAACTGCCGCCATCAGCGCGCGCGTCAGCTTGGGCGTCGGCAGCTTTGCAAACGCCGCCGCGTGTGCTTCGGTCACCGAGCGCATGACCGCCGACAGTCCGGTGCGCTTGAGTGCCGAGATCGTGTGAACCTTGGCCCAGCGCAGGAAGTGCAGCTTGCGTTCGATCTCACGCTTGATGCGGTCACGCTGGTACTCGTCGAGCCCGTCCCACTTGTTGATGGCGATGACCAGTGCGCGGCCGCTCTCAAGCACGTAGCCGGCGATGTGAGCATCCTGGTCCGAGATCTCGGCCGACGCATCGAGCAGGAGGATCACGACGTTGGAGTCGGCGATCGCCTGCAGCGTCTTGACCACCGAGAACTTCTCCACGGCCTCGAAGACCTTGCCGCGGCGGCGCAGTCCCGCCGTGTCGATCAGCGTGTACGGCCGGCCGTCGAACTCGAACTCGACCTCGATGGCATCGCGCGTCGTGCCCGGCTGATCGAAGGCGATCAACCGTTCCTCGCCGAGCAGGGCATTGATCATCGTGGACTTGCCGACATTCGGGCGCCCGACCACCGCGACGCGGATGCGTCGTTGTCCCGCCGCAGTCGCCGCGTCGTCGACTGTCTCTGCCTCCGCCACGACAAAGGGACCAAGCGCGAGGTCCATCAGGTCGCGCACCCCTTCACCGTGCGCAGCCGAGACCGCGTGCGGTTCACCGAGTCCGAGTTCGTGAAACTCCGCGGTCGCCTCGGACGCAAGGCCCTCGGCCTTGTTCACGGCGAGGACCACCGGTCGCCCGGTCACGCGCAGGCGCTCACCGATGCGACGATCCTGGGCCGTCACGCCCTCGCGCGCATCGAGCACGAAGACGATCGCATCGCTTTCGGCGATCGCCTGCTCGGCCTGCGCTGCCATTTCCCGGGCAATGCCCTCGGCATTCAGCGGCTCGAACCCGCCGGTGTCGATGACGATGTAGTCGCGCGGCCCGACGCGGCCGTCGCCATAGTGACGATCCCGCGTCAGCCCCGGGAAATCGGCGACCAAAGCCGCGCGCGAGCGCGTCAGGCGATTGAACAACGTCGACTTGCCGACGTTAGGTCGGCCGACGAGCGCGATGACCGGTTTCATCGGACGCGGTTCAAGGGTTCGGTCGGATCACGCTGCCGGGCCGCGTCACTCGACGGTCAGCAGTGCAACGGTACCGTCCTGGGTCTGCACGATCGCCCCGCCGCCGAACGCACGCGGCGCCGCGTTGATCTCACTGCCCAGGGCAACTCGCGCAAGGAAGGCTCCATCGTCCGGCGAAAGAAAGTGGACATACCCGGCAAAGTCGCCGACGACCACTGCGCGCCGCAGCGCCAGTGGCGTGGTCAGGTCCCGGTTGAGCAGCTTTTCCTGCCGCCAGGCATTCGCACCGGTCGCAGACGAGAACGCGACCACGTTCGACTTGGCGTCGACCGCGTAGATTCGACGGGCGTCGCCACCGACCCCGGACCCGGCCGAGAGGTCGCGCGCCCAGCGCAGGTTGCCATTGCTCGCCTCGAAGCACGCCACCCGGCCCTGATAGGCCGCCGCGCAAACGTCGCCGCCGATCGCCAGCGGCGCGCCGATGACATCGGTCAGGCGCTCGACTTCGGACGAACCGCGCGGCTCCGCGACCGGGACGTCCCAGCGCACGGTGCCGTTTGCCGCAGCCAGCATCACCAGCCGCCCGCTGGGAAAACCCGCAGCGACCAGCTCACCGGCAAAGGCCATCTCAGTGGGCGACTGCAGCGTCAGTGCCGGCGTCGTGCGCTGATAGTTCCAGCGGCGCTTGCCGCTGGTGGAATCAAACGCCGAAATCCGGTGATCGGAAGCGCGCACGATGACCAGTCCCCGACCCACCAACGGCGGCGACTGCACGACTCCGCTCACCTGGGCGCGCCAGAGTTCCTTGCCGTCTGCGCCGAGGGTAATGACTTCGCCGCGCGCACTGCCGACCGCGACCACGAATCCGTCACTGCCGACGCCGCCGGAGATCGCGACGTTCGTCTCCGTGCGCCACACTGTTTCACCGTTCGGGCCGATCCGCACCACCGACCCGCTCGCGCTCGCTGCGTAGATGGCGTTTTCGAGCACCGCCGGCTGCAGGACCGCGTTGCGCGACGATCCGACATTGGTGCGCCAGGCCACCTGGGGCGTCAGCGAAGGCGAGAACTCGACCAGCGGCGCGGGCTCCGCCGACCTGCTCGGCGAGCCCCCCAGCCACGACGGCATCCAGGACGGCATGGAGGAACAACCGGCCAGCACCAGGCAAACGAGCGATACCGACAGCGCACGACCGGCGCCGGCGGCAAGGTGCTGCTGCAAACGGCGCTCCACGACGGTCATGATGTCGCCGGCGGCAGCGCGTCGAGCTTGAGCTGGATGATGGCCCGCAGCGGATGCTGGGCATCCGCCTTGGCGAGCGCTTCCGCGTAGGCGGCACGCGCCTCTTCGTTCTTGTTCTGTGCTGCCAGCACGTCACCGCGCCGGTCCAGCACCGTCGGCAGATAGGTCGCGGGAGCATCGAAGTTCAGCGCCTGCAATGCCTGGTCGTATTTCTTCTCGTCGAGCAGGACACCGGCCAGGCGGACGCGCGCAATCATGGTCAGCTCGTCGTGTCCCGACTTGTCGATGACCCAGCGCAGCTGTTCGACCGCCTTCGGCAGATCACCGCTCTCCGCATTCAGCTTCGCCGCCTGCAGCGCTCCCAGCACGGCGTAGATGGAGCGTCCGTAGTGCTCCACGATCGAACTTGCCAGTGTCTGCACCTTGGCGGCGTCGCGCGCCTGTACGGCCTGCTCCAGCTGGCCATAGATGCCCGCCGCCGACCTGGCCTGTTCGCGCTCGTACCAGCGCCAGCCGTTGTAGGCAGCGAACGCCAGCAGCACGGCAGTCACCGCGGTCAACACCAGGTTGCCGTACTTCTGCCACCAGGCCTTCAGCTCGGCCAGTTGCTCTTGTTCTTCAAGGTCGTACGCCATCGTCTTCCTGTTCGTCGTCGTTGCGTGTCAGCGCGTCCACCAGCGCCTCGGGAATCTGGTCGAGCGGCACGATACGCTGCTCGGAAAATGGCACGGACGGATTGGCAGCGCGCAGCGCTTTCACCGCCGCCGCACCGGCCACTGCCTCGGCCTCGCCGACGATCACGGCATATTCGGCGCCACTCGCATCGGCCTTCTTCATCTGCGATTTCAGGCTGGCATCGCCCGCATGCAGGATCACGTCGATGCCGGCGTCCCGCAGTCGCTCGGCGAGCAGGAAGGCCGGCTGCTGCGTCACCCCGCCCTGATGCAGGACATAGGCATCGGTGGCCGCGTTCACATCGACCGACGCGCTCTCGCGCAGAAGTTCGATGACGCGCTCGATGCCCATGCCGAAACCGATGCCCGGCGTCGGTTTGCCACCCAGGCGTTCGATCAGCGGGTCGTAACGGCCCCCGCCGCACAGCGTCCCCTGCGCCCCGAGTGCGTCGGTGATCCACTCGAACACCGTGAGGTTGTAGTAGTCGAGTCCGCGCACCATGCGCGGGTTGACGGTGAACTCGATGCCGGCCGCCCGCAGCAGCGACTGCAGGCCCTCGAAGTGGGCACGCGATTCGTCACCGAGGTAGTCGGTGATGCGAGGCGCGAGGGCAATGACCTCCGCCAGGTCCGGATTCTTGCTGTCCAGGATGCGCAGCGGGTTCGTGTGCAGTCGGCGCCGGGCTTCGGCGTCAAGCCGGGACTCGTGTCGAGACAGATGCGCGATCAGGTCGGCGCGGTGCCGCGCCCGCTCATCGGCCTGCCCGAGGCAGTTGATCTCGAGCCGCACGCGGCCAATGCGGTCGATCCCGAGGATCTTCCAGAGACGCGCCAGCATGACGATCAGCTCGGCATCGATATCCGGACCCGCGAAGCCGACCGCCTCCACGTTGACCTGGTAGAACTGCCGGTAGCGTCCGCGCTGTGGACGCTCGTGCCGGAACACGGGTCCCATCGACCAGACACGCTTGGGGGCGTCGTAGGTGAGGTTGTGCTCGACCACCGCGCGGATCACGCCGGCGGTGAATTCGGGCCTGAGCGTCAGTTTCTCGCCGTTGAGTTTGTCCTCGAAGGAGTACATCTCCTTCTCGACGATGTCGGTGACCTCGCCGATGCCGCGCACGAAGAGCTCCGTATGTTCGACGATCGGCGTGCGGATCTGCTGATAGCCGTAGCTCTTGAGCCAGTCGGCAACACGCGCCTCGAACCACTCCCACAGTGCGGAGTCGGCCGGCAACAGGTCGTTCATGCCGCGCACACCGGCAAGTTTGCGAGTGGCCATCGTCGGTCAGGCCGGAGTCGTCGCGCGCACGTACTTCCGGCGCACGTAGTCATCGACAATCGCCTGGAATTCCTCGGCGATGTGATCGCCCTTCAGCGTCACGGTGCGAACTCCGTCGACGAACACCGGTGCCACCGGCGCTTCCCCGGAGCCGGGCAGGCTGATGCCGATATTGGCATGCTTGCTTTCCCCGGGCCCGTTGACCACGCAGCCCATGACAGCGACGCTCATCGACTCCACGCCCGGGTGATCGCGGCGCCAGATCGGCATCTGGCCGCGCAGCCAGGTCTGGATCGAGTCAGCCAGTTCCTGGAAGAACGTGCTGGTCGTACGTCCGCAGCCGGGGCAGGCCACGACCAGCGGCGTGAAGGCGCGCAGGCCCAGGGTCTGGAGGATTTCCTGCGCGACCTGGACTTCGCGCGTGCGCGCCTCGCCCGGCGCCGGCGTCAGCGACACCCGTATCGTGTCGCCGATGCCCTCCTGCAACAGCACCGCAAGTGCAGCGGTCGACGCCACGATGCCCTTGCTGCCCATGCCGGCTTCGGTCAGGCCGAGATGAAGCGGGTAGTCGCAGCGCTGCGACAGCGTGCGATACACGGCAATCAGGTCCTGCACGCCGCTGACCTTGGCCGACAGGCAGATGCGATCGCCCGGCAGTCCGAGCTCCTCGGCGCGCTCGGCATTCTCGATCGCCGAACGCACCAGCGCCTCGCGCAGGACTGCGCCGGCATCCCACGGCGCGGCGCGCGCGGCGTTTTCGTCCATCATGCGGGCCAGCAGTTCCTGGTCGAGCGAGCCCCAGTTGACACCGATGCGCACCGGCTTGCCGTTGCGGCAGGCCACTTCGATCATCTGTGCAAAGTTGTCCTCGCGCCGCACGCCCTTGCCGACGTTGCCCGGGTTGATGCGGTACTTCGACAGTGCCTGCGCACAGCCGGGATGCTGCGTGAGCAGCTTGTGCCCGTTGTAATGGAAGTCGCCGATCAACGGCACATCGATGCCCATGCGATCGAGCTGCTCGCGGACCGCAGCCACTTCGGCCGCGGCCTCGGGAGAATTCACCGTGATGCGCACGGCCTCGGAACCGGCCTGAGCCAGTTCCTTGACCTGAACGGCGGTCGCAATTGCGTCTGCCGTGTCGGTGTTGGTCATCGACTGCACAAGCACCGGAGCGTCCGCCCCGATTTTCACGACACGCGCACCCCAGCGCAGTTCGACCTGCCGAGTCGGCCGCCGACGGGCCGGGCGAGCCGCCGCCGGCAGACAGTCGAGGGGTTCGATCGGCTGGTTCATCCCGATCTCAGTTGATCGTGAAGCGCGCCACGTACTGCTTCGTGTGAGGCGCCATGTCGAAGATTTCGCCACGCACTTCGACCGTCGTCTTGGTGGCATCACCGATGACGACGTAGAACGGCGGCGTGCCTTCGATGACGTATTCGGCGCCGGGCGAGTTGTGTTGTGAGTGCAGCACCTTGCCCTCGGCGTCCTTGACCTCGGCCCACGAGGGTCCGGTGAAGCGGAGCTTCAGCAACGGCGGTGGCGCAACCGGCTCCATGACGGCCGCGCTATCGCTGGCCGACCCCGCCGCGGCGGGCGCTGCATCCGCCACCGACGCAGGCGCGACCGCAGGAACTACAGCCGGTGGGGTCGTCGCGACCGGGGGCACCGCGGCCGGCGTCGTCGGCGCCACGGTTGCACGCGTTTCCGCCTGCTGTCGGTTCGCGTACCAGCCCAGAGCGCCCAGCGCGATCAGCACCAGCACTGCCCCCAGCACGACGAAACGGCGCGAGGCCTGTTCCCGCGCAGCGGCCCGAACCGGTGAGTAGTCCCGCGGCTGGGCCATCCCGTCGACGACCGAACGTTCGGCCGGAACAATCTTCGTGGACAGATCGTCCAGCAGCGGCACCGGATCTGCATTGACGATGCGGGCGTAGCTGCGCACGAAACCGCGCACATAAGCAGGCTCGGGCAGCGCGCCGAGTGACTCCTGCTCGATGGCCCGGATCTGGTTCGGATGCAGGCGCAGTCGCGCCGCGACGTCAGTGACGGTCAGTCCGGCCTGCTCGCGTTCCCACTGCAGGCGTGCACCGAAGGACGTGGGCGGCAGCGGCGCCTCGGCTGCCGTGGATGCCTGTGCGTCCACACTGGAAGCCGCCGTGTCGGCATCGTCACTCATCGAATGCCCCGCGCGCAAGCATGCCGGCCTCCTTGGAACTGGGGAACCGGGTGCGCAGTTCGCTCGCCAGTCGCGTTTCCGTGCGCAAGTCACCCTGTGCGCGCGCGACCTTCAATCCAAGCCAGACCGTCTCGGGCGAGGCTTCGGCGGATTTCACCAGCAGCCCGTAGTAGAACGAAGCGCGATCCGTCTGCCCGGTCGCCAGGTACAGGCGTGCGAGTTCGTATTTGGTGGTGACGCTGGTGGCATCGAGTTCTAACGATCTGCGCAGGTAGGGCTCGGCGCCGGAATAGTCCTTGACTCGAAGCAGGCAGTGCCCGGCATTGAAATTTGCGCGCGCGGGAGTGGCGTAGAGAGGATCTCGCAGCGAACGCTGGAAGTAAGCGATCGATTCGCGTTCGCGACCGGTCTGGCACAGATACCACCCGTAGTTGTTGTTCAGGTCCGAATTCGACGGATCGAGTTGCAGTGCGCGTTGAAAATTCTCCTCGGCGGCGCGTCGATCTTCGAGTTCCATGTAAATGAGGCCCAGCAGTCCATAGGCATCCGCGAAGGTCGGATCAATCTGGACAGCGCGCTTGGCTTCCTCGAGCGCCACGGCCAGTTGTCCGTTGCGGAAATAGCCGGCCGCCAGTTCCACCCGCGCGCGTGCCCGGCCCTTCGTGACTGCGGGCGATGCACCCGCGCCACCCGACTGCGTCGTCGACACCACTTCGCCACTGGATGTCGTGACGGTGGTGGTCGTGCATGCCGCCATGAAGGCGGCACAGACCACAACGAGCAGCCGCGTTTTCAGTCCGCCTCGCATGCCTAGCCTCCCGGGGATACCGTTATCGGCCATCGGCGACAGCGATGGGTATTGCACGTTCACGCGCCACGCGTCGGGTGCGGTCCTGCACCTCACCCGCCAGTTGGCCACAGGCCGCATCGATATCGTCACCGCGGGTGCGTCGCACCGTCGTGACGATGCCCGCATCGGCCAGTCGCTGCGCGAAGGAGCGCACACGCTCGACCGGGGACCGCTCGAGTCCGGCGTCCGGGAAGGTATTGAACGGGATCAGGTTGAACTTGCACGGAACATCCCGGACCAGCGCGACCAGTTCGTCGGCCTGTTCATCGGCGTCGTTTACGCCATCGAGCATCACGTACTCGAAGGTGATGAAGTCGCGCGGCGCGACGCGCAGGTAACGCCGGCAGGCGGCCATCAGCTCGCGCAGGGGGTACTTGCGGTTGAGCGGCACCAGTTCGTCGCGCAGCGCGTCATTCGGCGCATGCAGCGACACTGCCAGCGCGACCGGGCAATCGGCACCGAGGCGATCGATCTGCGGCACCATCCCCGACGTCGATACGGTCACGCGCCGTCGCGACAGGCCGTAGGCGTTGTCGTCGAGCATGAGGCGCAACGCCGGCAGGAGGGCTTCGTAGTTCTGCAGGGGCTCGCCCATGCCCATCATGACCACGTTGCTGATGACGCGCTCGCCTTCGGTGTCCAGCTCCAGTGAGCGCCTCAGCGCGTGCTCGGCCCACCACAGCTGGCCGACGATCTCGGCCGTCGTCAGGTTGCGACTGAAGCCCTGGCGCCCGGTCGAGCAGAAGACACAGTTGACTGCACAGCCCGCCTGCGATGAAACGCACAACGTGCCGCGGTCGTCCTCCGGAATGAAGACGGTCTCGATGGCATTGCCGGCACCGACGTCGAGCAGCCACTTGCGTGTGCCGTCGGACGAGGTGGAGTCGCGCACCACGGCCGGCGCCGCGATCGCCGCGTGTTCCGCAAGCTTTGCCCGGAGTGACTTGGCCAGGTCCGACATCGCGTCGAAGCTCCCGGCACCGCGTCGATGGATCCAGCGCGCGAGCTGGCGCGCGCGGAACGGCTTTTCACCGAGCGCTTCGGTGTATTCCGTCAGCGCCGCAACATCGAGGCCGAGAAGATTGACGCGTTCCATCAAGGGTTCGTTCAGCGCGAATACACCGCCATTTGCGGGAAGAAGTACCCGATCTCGATACGCGCCGTGTCCTCGCCGTCGGAACCGTGCACCGCGTTGGCATCGATGCTCTCTGCGAAGTCCGCACGGATCGTGCCCGCGGCGGCCTTCTTCGGGTCCGTCGCCCCCATCAGTTCCCGGTTCTTTGCGATGGCGCTTTCGCCCTCGAGCACCTGGATCATGACCGGTCCGGACACCATGAAGTCGACCAGGTCCTTGAAGAACGGTCGCTCGCGATGGACCGCATAGAAGCCTTCGGCTTCACTGCGGGACAGCCGCGCCATGCGGGCCGCGACGACCTTGAGCCCGTTCGTCTCGAACCGCGAGTAGATTTTCCCGATCACATTCTTCGCGACAGCATCGGGTTTGATGATCGACAGAGTGCGTTCCACCGCCATGACTTCAGCCTTTAGTTTTCTTAAACGTTTTCTTGATCGGACCAGTCCGGCCGCCGTGAACCACGGCGAGATGCCGCGGGAAGACTACGGGAAGCCAAACCGAAAACCTCGATAAATGAAACACTTGCAACATCGAAGTTAGCCAAAAATTTTAACATGCGATGGATCGCCAGCGACGCTGCCGGCGCCCCGGCGTTTCAGAGTCGGGCCGGGCCGGGTTCCAGCATCGCGATCGACTCCACGTGGGAGGTGTGCGGGAACATGTTGACGATGCCCGCCGCCCGCAGGATCCAGTTTCCCTCATGAACCAGGACAGCGCAGTCGCGCGCCAGCGTCGCGGGATTGCACGAGACATAGACCACCCTTGCCGGCGGCCGTGCAGTCGCCGCCAGCACCTGCGCGATCGCGAGCGCACCTTCGCGGGGCGGATCGATCAGGACTTTGTCGATCCCGTCGCAGCGTTCGACCGCCGCCTCCCAGTCGGTTGCGCTCCACTCGAACAGATTGCGCGCCTCAAAAGATGTGCGATCGCCCAGCGCGTTCGCCTCGGCCGCAGAGCGGGCTCGCTCCACCAGGCTCGAACTGCCCTCGTAGCCCAGCACATGCCGGGCTCGCGTCGCGAGTGGCAACGTGAAATTCCCCAGGCCGCAGAAGAAGTCCACGACGCTCTCCTGCGGCGTCGGCGCCAGCAGGCGGACGGCACGGCTCACCAGGGCTTCATTGACGCGATGGTTAACCTGGGTGAAGTCAGTTGGAGTGAACGGCAGCGTCACTCCGAATTCCGGCAACCCGAGCCGCAATGCCGACGGTTGCTGCATCGATAACGGCACCGCCGTGTGCGGTCCGCCAGGCTGCAGCCAGAACTCCACGGCATGCCGATCCGCAAACTCGCGCAGTCGGGACAGATCGTCCGCCGTCGGCTCCTGCAGCACGCGCAGGACCAGCACGACCTGCAGGCCATCGGCCCGATCCGCCGCAGCCAGTTCGATCTGCGGCAGCCGGTCGCGCAGCGACAGCGACTCCACCAGGCGGCGCAGTGGCACCAGCAGATCGCTGACGCGCACGGGAAGAACCTCGCAGCGGGTCATGTCGGCAACAAAACTGCTGGCGCGCTCGTGAAACCCGACCAGTACCTCGCCCTTCTTGGCGACATCACGAACAGTCAGTCGCGCCCGATAGCGGTAGTTCCACGTCGGTCCCGCGATGGGTCGCAGCATGCGCTCCGCACGCAGCCGTCCGATATGCCACAAGCTGTCTTCGAGTACACGCTGCTTGATCGCGACCTGCGCACGCGCATCGAGGTGCTGCATCGAGCAGCCGCCGCACGAACCGGCACCCAGCCCGAAGTGGGGACACCGGGGCGTGGCACGCAGTGCGGAGACTCGCTCAATGGCAACAGTCCGGCCGACCTCGTAACTGGCCTTGTTGCGCCGTCGTTCATAGGTGGCGCGCTCGCCCGGCAGCGCGCCCTCCACGAATACGGCCTTGCCTTCGCGATGCCCGACGCCGCGACCCTCCTGGTCGAGGGACTCGATCTCGACCTGGAAGATCTCCCCGGACTTCATGTCAGGTTCGTCCCCAGGCGGCCAGGTATTCCTTCCAGTGGGGCTGCCCAAGCGCGGTGAGCGCGGCGTGTACGCGGTCTTCTTCTTCGGCGTAGCCGCCGTCATCGAGTATTCCTCGCATGCGCTGGAAGCGCGCGAAAAGCAGGTAGGTGTTGACGACGTCGGTCTCGCAGTACGCGCGGATCTGCTCGATGCCTCCGGCCTGGTACGCCTCCCAGACACGGCTGCCATCCATGCCCAGCTTGCCGGCGAAGCCGCACAGCTTCGCAAGATCGTCGAGCGGTGCCGAGGCGCGCGGCTGATACATCGCCAGCAGATCCATCAGGTCGATATGGCGTGTGTGGTATCGACCGATGTAGTTGTTGTAGCGAAAATCGCGATCGTCGTCGCCAAGCTCCCAGTAGCGCGCCGCATGCACTCCATGGATGAGGCCGCGATAGTGCAGCACCGGCAGGTCGAACCCGCCCCCGTTCCAGCTGACGAGCTGCGGGGTGTAGCGATCGACCGTCGCGTAGAAGGCCTGGATCAGCTTTCCCTCGTCGTCGTCGGGTTGCCCGATCGAACGGACACGAAAACCGGAGTCATCGCGGAACACGCAGGAGATCGCGACGACACGATGCAGATGCAGCGGCAGGAAGTCGCTGCCGGTCTTCTCCCGCCGCTCATCGAAGAGCCGCTGTGCAACATCGGCATCGCTCAGCTCGGAAAGCTGCGCGCGCAGTCTTCGGGCACCGGCGATATCGGGAACGGTCTCGATGTCGAAAACGAGGATCGGCGTCATCAACGGAAGGGCATCGCGACGTTGCCGCCTACAGCACCGCGTCGCGACCCACGTGCTCGGCGGCGAGAGTCTGGCGCAATTGCTTCAAGGCCTCGAGCTGCATCTGCCGCACGCGCTCGCGCGTCAAGCCCAGTTCGTCCGCGAGTTCATCGAGCGTTGCGTAGGACTGGTGCTCCAGGGCAAAGCGGCGCTCGATCACGTGGCGATGCCGCTCGTCGAGGCGCTCCAGCCAGACGTGCACGCGCCGCTCCAGTTCGTGCCGCGTCGCCGTCGTCTCGGGCACCTCGGACGCAACGTCGGACAGCAGGTCGCCCAGCGTGGAGTCCGGATCGGCATCGAGCGGCGCATCCAGTGAGGCCGGCCAGGCGCCGAGTTGCAGCACATCGTGGACGACCTCGACCGGCCGGCCTGTCAGGTGTGCGATGTCTTCGACCCGGATTTCGGCGCCGGACTCGGATTCCGCCTCCAGGTGACGCCTTGCATAGGTCATGTGCCTCAGTTCGCGCAGTACATGAACCGGCAGACGGATCGTGCGGGCCTGGTTCATGACCGCACGCTCGACCGCCTGCCGGATCCACCACGTCGCGTAGGTCGAGAAGCGGAAACCCCGCTCGGGCTCGAACTTCTCCAGCGCATGGATCAATCCGAGATTGCCTTCCTCGATCAGGTCGAGCAAAGGCAGGCCACGATGTGCATAGCGCTTTGCGATCGACACGACGAGCCGGAGATTGCGCTCGATCATCTGCTGCCGTGCTGCGAAGTCGCCCGCCCGCGCGCGCTCCGCCGTGGCACGCTCTTCTTCAGCCGACATCAGTGGATGGGTTCCGATGTCCGCAAGGTAGCGCTGCACGTTGTCGGGCTCATAGTCGTCGTCGGAAGCTTCGGCTTCCACACCGTTCAGAGCTCGAGCGAACTCCTCGCTTTCGCCGGACGCGTCCTGCTCGAGGGCGCTGCGCTCCGGGGCGTTCGCGTCGTCCGGCTCGCCGGGCGGCGTGTCTGGAATCTCGCGGATACCGGACATGGCTGTTCAGCGCACCGGCAGATAGCGCAGCGGATCGACCGGCTTGCCGTGACGCCGAATCTCGAAGTGAAGCTTGACCCGGTCCGCATCGCTGCGGCCGAACTCGGCAATGCGCTGGCCGCGCTTCACCGCCTGCCCCTGCTTGACGAGGATCTGGCGGTTGTGCGCGTACGCGGAAATGAACTCGTCGTTGTGCTTGACGATGACCAGGTTGCCGTAGCCGCGCAACGCACTGCCGACGTAGACGACTTCCCCGTCGCCGGCTGCATGGACCGGATCGCCATCATTGCCGGCGATATCAAGGCCCTTGTTGCGCGTCTCGTCGAAATTCTCGATCACCTTTCCGGGCGCCGGCCACAGCCACTGCACTGAGCTTTCAAGCGGCACCGGCTTGGCGGTCTCCGGCGGCACGGTCGCGGCGCCGGGCACCACGGGCGGAGGCTGCGGCGAAGGCGTCGATGGCATCGCTGGCAGGATCGGCGCGGCCGGTGGCAACGTTGCGCCGGGCGCTGTTGCGGCCGGTGGCGATGCATCGGCTCCCGGCAGGGGCCGGACCTCGGCGGTCCCCACCGGCGCCACCGGGGTGACGGTTGCCGCGCTGGCCGGCGGTGCAGTGACTCGCAACGTCTGGCCGACCGACAGTGACGCCGCATCACCCAGGTTGTTCCAGCGCGCAAGCTCCCGGACGTCAACACCGAACGACGTCGCGATGCTGTAAAGGGTGTCGCCGCGCTGTACCGTGTAGATGCCTTCCTTGGCAACGCGCTGAGCCGGCGGCACCGATGTTCCGGCAGCCGCATCGGGGCGAACACCCGTCGCACCGGAGCGATCGACCACAGGAGCCGGACGCTGAGTTCCGCACGCTGCCAGCATCAAAGCGATGCCGAAGAAAACACACCCACCGACCCACCGCCTCATCCGTTACCTCCTAAGCCACACCACCGCGCAACGGCACGAAGCGGACCGCCTCCTTGCCGCTGCGAACCAGATTCCCGCTTTCGTCCTTCTGCGCCACGATGAGTTGCTGCTCGCCCGCGCCGACCGGCGCGACGATGCGCCCGCCGGGTTTCAGCTGCTCGACCCAGGCGGACGGTATCGCATCCCCTGCGGCTGCAGCGACGATCGCATCGTAGGGTGCACCCTGCTCCACCCCGCGCGAGCCATCTCCGAAGACCAGCCGGAGGTTCGGCAGGCGCAACGCACGAAGGTTGTCACGCGCTCGCTCGTGCAGCGCGCGGACCCGCTCGATGCTGACGACCTCCCCGACCAGCTGGGCCAGCACCGCCGCGGCATATCCGCAGCCCGTGCCTATCTCGAGCACACGTGCGTGCCGGGGATCCGCAATGCCTTCGAGCGCCAGTTCGATCGTGCGAGCGACGATATAGGGCTGTGAAATCGTCTGGCCGTGTCCGATCGGCAGCGGGGTGTCTTCATAGGCGCGGCTCGCAAGTGCTTCGTCGACGAACAGATGCCTCGGCACCGCCCGCATCGCATCCAGCACACGGCTGTCGCGCACGCCAAGCTCCCGCACCCGTTCGACCATGCGATCGCGTACCTTGGCCGACGCCAGGCCGGCGTGCGCCTGTGATGCCTCGCTTGCCGGCGATGCAGGTCGACGCATTTCAGGCTCGCTCCAGCCAGGCACGCACACCGTCCAGCTGGTCGTCGTGAGTCAGGTCGATCTGCAGCGGCGTTACCGACACGTAGCCGGCGGACGTCGCATGGAAGTCGGTCCCAGGCCCGCCTTCCTTGGCACCTCCGGCCGGACCGATCCAGTAGATCGGTTCGCCGCGGGGGTTGACGGTGCGCACCACCGGTTCCGAAGGGTGGCGCTTGCCCAAACGGGTTGCGACGATTCCGCGGATTTCGGCCACTGGCCGATTCGGCAGGTTCACGTTCAGAAGGAAGGCGCCGGGCAAGGGTTGCTGAATGTGACGACGAACGACTTCAGCCGCCATCTCGGCCGCAGCGTCCAGGTGCGCATAGCCCTTGTCCACCAGCGAGAACGCCATCGCCGGGATGCCGAAGAGGTAGCCCTCCATCGCGGCTGCAACCGTGCCCGAGTAGATCGTGTCGTCACCCATGTTCTGACCGTTATTGATGCCGGAAACGATCAGATCCGGTCGTTCGTCGAGCAGTCCCGTCAGGGCAATATGTACGCAGTCGCTGGGAGTGCCATTGATGTAGGTGACTCCATTGGACGCCGTGCTGACCGTGAGGGGCCGTGACAAGGTCAGGGAGTTACTCGCGCCGCTGCTGTTCTGCTCGGGCGCGACGACAGTGACGTTTCCGAACGGTCGCATCGCCGCAGCCAGCGCAGCGAGGCCGGGAGCCAGATAGCCATCGTCGTTGGAAACCAGGATGCGCATAAGGAGACAAAGAAATAGCCGGTCGCGGTCTCGCGCCGGCTACCTCGGCAAGCAGTGGTCGGGGCGGCGGGATTCGAACTCGCGACCCCTTGCACCCCATGCAAGTGCGCTACCAGGCTGCGCTACGCCCCGAAGGAGCGGATTATAGCCGCGACTGCGCCCTGTCCCCGGAAATGACGCGATCAGTTGCCGGATAGCAGCTTGCGGATGGCCGCAAGTTCGTCGCGCAGATCGACCGCGTCGAGTGGAATCTGCGAGCCATTGCCATTCTTGCCATCGTGCCGCGAGGGGCGTTCACCTTCTTCCAGGCGGTTGCGCGCGCCACTGATCGTGAAGCCCTGCTCGTACAGCAGTTCGCGGATGCGACGGATCAGCAGGACTTCATGGTGCTGGTAGTAGCGCCGGTTGCCGCGCCGCTTGACGGGCCGCAGCTGCGTGAACTCCTGCTCCCAGTAGCGCAGCACATGGGGCTTGACCCCGCACAACTCGCTCACTTCTCCAATCGTGAAGTAGCGCTTCGCCGGAATCGGCGGCAGCAGTTGCGATGTCTCGTGGCGTTGCATCGCGCTGGTCGGGAAGTCCGCTGCTCAGCCCGGCACGCTCGCGGCCCTAATGGGAACCCGCGATACGGGCCACCGCCGCTTTCAGCTTCTGGCTGGCATGGAAGGTCACAACGCGACGCGCCGTGATGGCGATTTCTTCGCCGGTCTTCGGATTGCGGCCCGGTCGCGTCGGTTTGTCGCGCAATTGAAAGTTGCCGAACCCGGAAAGCTTCACGGATTCCCCTCGCTCGAGCGCCTGCCGGATCTCGTCGAAGAACCCGTCCACCATGTCCTTGGCTTCGCGCTTGTTCAGCCCCAGCCGATCGAAGAGGGCTTCGGCCAGTTCGGCCTTGGTCATCGTCTTGGCCCCGCGATCGCTCGCGTGGTTACCTGCCGTGGCAGGCGGCAACTCGGGAAACTTGAAGCCCGTCGTCATCTGGGAATCGTCTCGCATCGTTTTCACTGTCGTAGACGGGCGCCGAACCGCCGGGCCAGTTCCTCGACGACTGCGGTGACCGCTGCATCGGCATCAGTATCGCTCAGCGGCTTTTCAGTATCTTGCAGAACAATCCGGATAGCAAGGCTTTTTTCTTTATTTAACAATGCGTTAGCGCCCACTACTGCGGCGGGTTCCGAAGTTGACCGGGGACGATACACGTCGAACAGTCGGACTTCCGCCAGAGCCGACAATCGGCCATCCGCGCGCGACAGCTTGTCGATTGCGCCTTCGATCGAGGCGTAATTGACGGACTCGTTGACGATAAAGGCGATGTCGCGCTGCAGCGGCTGGAACTTCGGAATGTCGCGCACGATGGGAAGCTCGCGCGCGAGCAACGGTTCAAGCTCGACCTGGAAGACCACTGCGCCCTTCGGCAGTTCGTAGGCCTGCTGCAGACGTGGATGGAGTTCACCGAGAAAGCCGACCTCACGCCCGTCGAACTCGATGCGCGCACTGCGTCCCGGATGCAGCGCAGGATGGACTGCCGGTTCGACGCGGATGACGCCGGGAGCGAACAGGCGCTCCACGTCTCCCTTTATGTCGAAGTAATCGACGTCGCGCGACGGGCTCGCCCACTGATCGTCGTCAGCCGTTCCATACGCAAGCCCGGCGACACAGGTGGGCTGGGCAATCCCCTGCACTTCCAGCGGCCCGTCGACGACTTGTGGGTCTCGCCTGAACACGCGCCCGATCTCGAAGACCCGGACGCGTCCCGCCTTGCGGTTCAGGTTGTAGCCAAGCACGGACACCAGCCCACCAAGCAGTGAACTGCGCATCACCGACATCTGCGCCGAGATCGGGTTGAGCACGGCGATGGGCTGGTCGTTCGCAGCGAAGTCACGTTCCCAGCGGGCATCGACGAACGAGTAATTGACGAGTTCCTGGTAGCCGAGCTGGGCGAGAAGCGCGCGAACCGCATGCGGCGATCGCCGCGTTTCGGGGCGCGCGCGCATGCGCGCCGGCGCGAGCGGCGCATGCGCCGGAATGCGCGCGTAGCCGTACAACCGCGCCACCTCCTCGATCAGGTCCTCCTCGGTTTCCAGATCGAACCGGTAGCTCGGCGGTGTCACGATGAACGCGGCCTCCGAGCGGTGGTAGGGCAGGCGCAGGCGCTCGAACACGTTGGCCATGTCGTCGGCCCCGAGCGCGATGCCAAGCACCTTGCGGCATCGCTCCACGCGCATGCTGACCGGCGCGCGTTGCGGCAACCCGACGATCGTGTCGTCAATCGGACCGGGTTGCCCGCCGCACACATCGAGGATCAGGCGGGTGATGTATTCGACGTGGTCGGTGGTGGTCGCGTAGTCGACGCCACGTTCAAAGCGATGCGCCGCATCGGTGGAAAAATTGAAACGACGGGCGCGTCCGCGGATGGCATCCGGCCACCAGAAGGCCGCCTCGACGTAGATGTTGCGTGTGTCGAGCGAGACGGCCGTGCCCTCTCCACCCATGATCCCCGCCAGTGCCTCGACGCCGTTGTCGTCTGCAATGACGCCGACTCCGCCATCGACCGTCACGGTCTGCCCATTCAGCAGTTCAACGGTTTCGCCAGGGCGGCCCCAGCGTACGCAAAGCCGACCCTTCACCTTGTCGAGGTCGAACACATGCGACGGGCGTCCTAGTTCCAGCATCACGTAGTTCGAGATGTCGACCAGTGCCGAGATCGGTCGCTGGCCGCTGCGCAGCAGTCTCTGCTTCATCCACTCCGGCGTGGCCGCATGGGCATCAACGCCGCGGATTACGCGTCCGGAAAATCGTCCGCACAGGTCGGCCGCTTCCACTGAGATGTGCAGTCCATCGTCCAGCACAGGCGCGACCGGCCGGATGGTGGGCAACGTCAGTTCGGCTCCGGTGATCGCGGCAACCTCGCGCGCAACACCGACGACGCTGAGGCAGTCTGCGCGGTTCGGCGTCAACTTGATCGTCAGGATCTGGTCGTCGAGGTCAAGCACGTCGCGCACGTTGCGTCCCGGCTCGGCGTCGTTGGCCAGCAGCAGCAAGCCCGCATGTTCATCGGAAAGTCCGAGTTCACGAGCCGAGCACAGCATGCCCTGCGATTCGACTCCGCGCATCGTCGTTGCCTTGATGCTGAACTCCCCCGGCAAGACGGCACCCGGCAGCGCACACGGCACCCGGATTCCAGGCGCAACGTTGGGGGCACCGCATACGATGGTCAGCGGTGCTGCCTGTCCGACATCCACTTCGCAGACGGTCAGCTTGTCAGCATTCGGGTGCCGGTCGACCGTGCGCACCCGGCCGACGACCACTCCGCTGAACGGCGGGGCGACAGGCCGGCGGTCTTCGACCTCCAGGCCTGCCATGGTGAGTTCATCGGCGAGCGTTGCACCGTCGATCGACGGGTCCGCGTAGCACCGCAGCCACTTTTCCGAGATGTCCATCGCGTGTCAGTTGAACTGCCGCAGAAAGCGGAGGTCACCTTCGAAGAAAATCCGCAGATCGTCGACTCCGTAGCGCAACATGGCCAGTCGCTCGAGCCCGGACCCGAACGCGAAGCCGATGTACTTTTCGGGATCGAGGCCGAAATTGCGCACCACCGTCGGGTGCACCTGGCCCGAACCCGAGATCTCGAGCCAGTTGCCCTTGCGTGGCCCGCTGGTGAACATCATGTCGATCTCGGCCGACGGCTCGGTGAACGGGAAGTAGGACGGGCGAAAGCGCACGGCCAGGTCGTCGGTCTCGAAGAAGCACCGCAGGAAGTCGGTGTAGACCGCCTTGAGGTCGGCAAAGGTCACGTTCTCGTCGATCCAGAGTCCCTCGACCTGCTGGAACATGGGCGAATGGGTCGCATCGCTGTCGACACGATACGTGCGCCCGAGTGCGATGACCTTGATCGGTGGCGCGTGCATGCGCGCGTAGCGCACCTGCATCGGGCTGGTGTGGGTTCGCAACAGCAGCGGCTTGCCCAGCCGGTCCTGGGCGTCGACGTAAAACGTATCCTGCATCGAACGGGCCGGATGATTTTCCGGGCTGTTGAGCGCGGTGAAGTTGTGCCAGTCGGTTTCGATTTCGGGCCCGTCAGCGACATCGAAACCAATGGAAGCAAAGATCTCCTCGACGCGCATCCAGGTCCGGATCACCGGATGGATTCCCCCGGCACTGCGTACGCGTCCAGGAAGCGTGACGTCGATGGCTTCCTGGGCCAGGCGCTCGTTGAGTTGCGCATCCGCCAGTGCCTGCCGGCGTTCGTCGAGCAGAGTTTCGATCGCCTCCTTGGCCCGATTGATGCGCGCGCCCTGCTCCCGCTTTTCCTCGGCGGAAAGCCGCGCAAGGGACTTCAGCCTCTCGGTGATGGCCCCCGACTTGCCGAGAAAACGCGCCTTCTCGTTCTCGAGCGCCGCCGGCTGCATCGCAGCAGCGAACGCGGCACGCGCCTCATTTATGAGTTGTTCGAGATCCATTTTCGATGAAGCCAAAAAAACGGGGCCTAGCAGTGAGGCCCCGTTCCTGATTCCGCCGATCGCAGTCGACCGGCAAATTGCGCTTAGGCGGCGAGCGAAGCCTTGACCTTGTCGACGACCGCCGCAAAGCCCGGCTTGTCGAGCACCGCCATATCGGCCAGCACCTTGCGGTCAATCCCGATCTCGGCCTTGCCGAGCCCGTTGATGAACGCGCTGTAGGTAATGCCGTGCTCGCGTACCGCTGCATTGATCCGCGCGATCCACAGCGAACGGAACACGCGCTTCTTCGTACGACGATCGCGGTAGGCATACTGCCCCGCCTTCATCACCGCCTGTTTGGCGACGCGGAATACGTTATTGCGCCGGCGCGTGAACCCCGCGGCCTGGGCCAGGACCTTTTTGTGCCGCGCGCGGGCGGTCACACCACGTTTAACTCGAGGCATGTCGGTCTCCCTTACGCGTACGGCATCATGCGACGCACGGATTTGACGTCGGCATCGCTGATCTGAACGGCGCCGCGCAGGTGGCGCTTCGCCTTGGTGGTTTTCTTGGTGAGGATGTGGCGCTTGAACGCCTGTCCCCGCTTGATCGAGCCACTTGCGCGGATCTCGAAGCGCTTTGACGCGCTCTTTTTCGTCTTCATCTTCGGCATCTTGGCCGTCCCTTTCTTTGATGGCGTCGGGCGCTCTTGCGAGACTTTGAGCCTGTTGCCACTTGTTGAGCCGCGTCGCGGCTGTTGCTGCACAACCCTGCTGGATCAGCAGGGCCTGAACTACTTCTTCTTCTTCGGCGTCAGGATCATCACCATCTGCCGTCCCTCGAGCCGAGGCATCGACTCGACCTGCGCCAGGGCTACCAGGTCGTCTCGCACTCGCTCAAGGAGCTTGTATCCAAATTCCTGGTGGGCCATTTCACGACCGCGGAAGCGCAATGTGATCTTGGCCTTGTCACCCTCCTCGAGGAAGCGCGTCAGATTGCGCAGTTTGGTCAGATAGTCGTTCTCGTCCGTCTGCGGTCGGAACTTCACTTCCTTGACCACCACCTGCTTCTGCTTGAGCTTGGCCTCGTGGGCTTTCTTCTGCTCCTGGTACTTGAACTTGCCGTAGTCCATCAACCTGCAGACGGGTGGCACGGCGGTGGGAGCAATTTCCACCAGATCGACTTGGGCTTCCTCGGCCATGCGAAATGCATCGGCCAGCTTCACGACTCCGAGAGCTTCGCCTTCGATACCCGTTAGGCGGACTTCCGGGGCGCTGATTTCACCGTTGATCCGGTGCGCACGTTCCTGAGCGATGGTTGGCTTCTCCTGGTTTCAATGATCAAGCCGTGCTGCCCACGTTGCGACGTTGCGCGACGTCGTCCTGCAGACGTTGCGCAAAGGCCGACAACGGCATCACGCCGAGATCGGCCCCGCCGCGGGCACGCACGGCCACCCGCATTTCCTCTGGCCCGGATTGTTTCTCCTTGTCCCCGACGACGAGGACATAGGGAATTTTCTGCAGGCTGAGCTGGCGGATTTTATAGGTGATCTTTTCGTTGCGCAAATCGCTGTCAACTCTAAATCCTTGTTTTTTCAGCGTTTGCGCAACAGCCTCGGCGTAACCGGCCTGCCCTTCGGAGATATTGGCGATCGCGACCTGAACCGGCGCCAGCCAGGGCGGCATGGCGCCGGCGAAATTCTCGATCAGCATGCCGATGAACCGCTCGAGCGAGCCGACGATGGCCCGGTGCAGCATGACGGGCGTCTTGCGGCTGTTGTCCTCGGCCACGTACTCGGCGCCTAGGCGCGCCGGCATGAAAAAGTCGACCTGCATCGTGCCGCACTGCCACTCCCGGCCGATCGCATCTTTCAGCGTGTACTCGATCTTCGGCCCGTAGAACGCCCCGTCGCCGGGCGAAATGGCGAACTCCACCCCGGAACGCTTCAGACTCTCCACCAGTGCGTGCTCGGCCTTGTCCCAGCTCTCATCCGAGCCGATGCGCTGCACCGGCCGCGTCGAGACCTTGTAGAGGATGTGCTCGAAACCGAAGTTCGCGTAGACCTTCTGCAGCAGCGTCGTGTAGGCGACGCATTCATCGAGGATCTGTTCCTCCGTGCAGAAAATGTGGCCGTCGTCCTGCGTGAAACCGCGCACACGCATCATCCCGTGCAGTGCGCCGGACGGCTCATTGCGATGGCAGGCGCCGAACTCGCCGTAGCGCAACGGCAGCTCGCGGTAGCTATGCAGATTGGCGTTGTAGATCTGGATGTGGCCCGGGCAGTTCATGGGCTTCAGCGCGTAGTACCGGTTCTCCGACTCCGTCGTGAACATGTTCTCGCGATACTTTTCCCAGTGCCCGGATCTTTCCCACAGTGAGCGATCGAGGATCTGCGGCGCCTTGACCTCCTGGTAGCCGTTGTCGCGATAGATGCCGCGCATGTACTGCTCGACGGCCTGCCAGATCGCCCAGCCCTTCGGGTGCCAGAAGATCAGGCCCGGCGCTTCTTCCTGGAAATGGAAGAGATCCAGTTCGCGTCCGAGCTTGCGGTGATCGCGCTTCTCGGCCTCCTCGAGCATCTTCAGGTAGGCATCCTGGTCTTCCTTCTTCGCCCAGGCCGTGCCGTAGATGCGCTGCAGCTGCTCGTTGGCACTGTCGCCACGCCAGTAGGCGCCGGCGACCTTCATCAGCTTGAAGACTTTCAACTTCCCCGTCGAAGGCACGTGCGGACCGCGGCAGAGGTCGACAAAGTATCCCTCACGGTAGAGCGAGATGTCCTCGTTCGACGGGATCGAAGCAATGATCTCGGCCTTGTACTTCTCGCCGATCGACTCGAAGAACTTCACCGCGTCGTCGCGCTTCCAGACCTCGCGCACGACCGGCTCGTCCTTCTTCGCCAGTTCGGCCATCTTCTTCTCGATGGCTTCGAGGTCCTCGGGCGTGAAGCCGCGCGGGAAGGAGAAGTCGTAGTAAAAGCCGTTGTCGATGACCGGGCCGATCGTGACCTGCGCCTGCGGAAACAGCTCCTTCACGGCGTAGGCCAGCAGGTGCGCCGTCGAGTGGCGCAGCACCTCGAGACCGTCGGCATCCCGCTCGGTGACGATCGCGATGTCTGCGTCACGCTCGATCAGGTACGACGTATCGACGAGCTTGCCGTCGACGCGGCCCGCGAGCGCCGCCTTTGCAAGGCCCGGACCGATGGATGCCGCCACGTCGGCAACGCGCACCGGCGCGTCAAACGAACGCTTTGAACCGTCTGGCAATCGAACTGAGACCATGGATATCTCCAAGCGAAAAAAAAGTGCGGTCGAGCCGCACTTTTCCGTCGAAAGGCGTACTCGTCCCCGGGGATCAACCGTCCGTGAATCGAGTTCGAAGCATTTCTCCGTACCTTTCGTCTGCTATGGGGCCTGGTAGGCGCGATTGGACTCGAACCAACGACCCCCACCATGTCAAGGTGGTGCTCTAACCAGCTGAGCTACGCGCCTCCAAGATTTCGAAGTATATCAGCGCATCGCGAGGCCACGACCACGCGGGCCACAGGTCGCGCATTGACAGCGCCACGGCCCCTCCCCGAACATAACGCCGAGTAACGGCGTTCAGCCCGTTCACTTTGGCGTCATTGATGTACTTTAGTCTCGGCCCCGCATTCGCAATTGCACAGGTGTCCCATGGCCAGGTCGAACGACACTACACACGCAGGAGCCCAGGCCGCCGGTCCGGCCGAGCCTCGGCTCGCGGTATCGCTGACCCATTCGCCCGCCGACATCGAGGATGCCCAGAGACTGCGCTACAAGGTATTTGTCGAGGAGATGGGCGCAAAGGTTGGCGATGAGGCCAGTGGCATCGACACGGACGACTTCGACCCCTACTGTGACCATCTGATTGTCCGCGACCTCGACACCCTGCGAGTCGTCGGCACCTATCGCATCCTGGCGCCGCACCGGGCGCGCGAGTTGGGACGGCTCTATTCGGAAGGCGAGTTCGACCTGTCACGCCTGCATCACATCAGGCCGACGATGGTCGAGGTGGGCCGCTCCTGTGTTCATCGTGACTATCGCTCTGGCAGCACCATATTGCTGCTGTGGGCCGGCATGGCGCACTACATGAGGGCCGGTGGCTACAACCACCTGATCGGCTGCGCCAGCGTTTCGTTGGCCGACGGCGGGCGCATGGCCTCGCGCGTGAGGCTCGATCTGCAGAAATACCTGACCGAACCCGAGTACCGGGTGTTCCCCCACCTGCCGTTTCCGTACGCGCAGATCGAGCCTGCGACCGCGGGAGACATGCCGCCGCTGTTGAAAGGCTACCTGCGCGTCGGCGCGAAGATCTGCGGCGAGCCCGCGTGGGACCCCGACTTCAATACGGCCGACTTCCTCGTGTGGCTGTCGCTCAACAACCTGCATCCGCGCTATGCGCGTCACTTCGAGTTGCTCGCGGCGCAAGGCAACGCGGCCGCCAAGGCATCGTCACCCTCCTGACGCCGGACACCGCCTCAGCGACGGCGTACCGCGATCACGCCGGACACCTCACGCAAAAGCGCAGACACCCGCGCGATGTCACTCGCGTCGCGGACCTCGACCGTGAATCCCATGCGCGCCTCGCCGCGCTGGCTCTGTGTGCCGACGCCGACGACGTTGAGCTTCTCGCGCGCGAAGACCTCGGAAATGTCCCTTAGCAGCCCCTGGCGGTCCTGCGCGATGACCAGGAGCTCGACCGGATAGACCGCATCGGCCTGCCGGCCCCAGGCAACCTCGACGATGCGCTCGGGCTGGCGTTGGGTCAGGGCCTGCAGGTTCGAACAATTCGCGCGGTGTATCGATACTCCCTGGCCCCGCGTCACATATCCGCCAATTTCGTCCGGCGGGGCGGGCCGGCAGCAGCGAGCAAGCTGGGTCAGCAGGGAATCAACCCCGACGACCAGCACCTTGCCCTTGCCGGCCGGGGCCTCGCGTGGCTTGCCGGTCAGCAGAGGCGGTGGAAGTTCCTCCGCTGGCTGCGCGGGTGCGATCGCCTGCTCGATGGAACGCAGGCTGAATTCTTCCTTCGTCGCCGCAGCACACAGGTCGTCGACTTTGTCGAAGCCCAGTCGCCTCGCAAGCTCTTCGAGCCGGACCGCCGTCTTGCCCAGCCGTTGCAGTTCCTTCTCGACGATCTCGCGTCCGGCCGCCACCGACTGCTCAAACTCGAGTGCGTTGAACCACTGGCGCACCTTGGCGCGCGAACGCGCGCTGTGCAGGTATCCCAATTCCGGGTTGAGCCAGTCGCGGCTCGGCCCGCCGGTCTTGGCGGACACGATCTCCACCGTCTGCCCTGTGGCGAGCGGTGTGCTCAGCGGAACCATGACCCCGTTGACGCGCGCACCGCGGCAGCGGTGTCCCAGCTCGGAGTGGATGTGATAAGCGAAGTCAATCGGCGTGCCGCCGGCCGGCAACTCGACGACGCGCGCCTGCGGCGTCAGCACATAGATGCGCTCCTCGCGCGCCGGTCCGCTCTCGAGTGGCGCGTCGACCTCGGCCCGCCAGGCGAGCAGCTGGCGCAACCAGGCCACGCGCAGTTCGTCGTCGTCGCGCCCCTTGCCGCCTTCCTTGTAGCGCCAGTGGGCCGCTACGCCGAGCTCGGCATGCTCATGCATGCGCCGGGTCCTGATCTGGACCTCGAGCGTGCGGCCGGCGTCATCGCCGACGACCGTGTGGAGCGACTGATATCCATTGGGCTTGGGTCGGGCAATGTAGTCGTCGTACTCGCTCTCGACCGGATTCCACTCTGAGTGCACGAGCGCAAGGACCTGATAGCACTGTGCGACTTCGTCGACGATGACGCGCAGGCCCCGCACGTCATAGACCTGCTCGAACGCCAGTCCCTTGGAGCGCATCTTGTTCCAGATGCTGTAGATATGCTTGGGTCGCCCGCTGATCTCGGCGCGCAGCCCGGCGTCGTCCACCATCGCGCGCAGGCGGGCCAGAGCGGAATCGATGAACGACTCCCGCTCGGCGCGCTTTTCGTCGAGCATGCGCGCAACCGCCTTGTAGGTCTCCGGCTCGAGAAAGCGGAACGACAGGTCCTCGAGTTCCCACTTGATCTGCCAGATACCGAGACGGTTGGCCAGAGGCGCATACAGCTCGAGCGTCTCGCGCGCAAACGGCTCTGCCCCGACGTGCTTGCTGAGCGCGTAGTAGCGCAGCGTCTGCAAGCGTGACGCGAGCCTCAGCAGAACCACGCGCAGATCATTGGCCATCGCCAGCAGCATTCGCCGCAACGCCTCAGCCTGGTCGCCGGGATCGCGACCGCGCGCTTCTTCGCGCGACCGCGTCAGTTCCGAGAGCCGCATCAGCTGCCGCAGATCGGCCACGAGCTGCGCCACGGTCGGGCCGAAGCGGCTGCGTAGCCAGTCGTCCGGATCGCGCAGCACGTCGTAGATGCCGAACAGCTGTGCCGCAGAAAAGAGATCAGGATCGGGCCGGAGTGTCGCGACGATGGACGCTATGCCGTCGGCATGGTCGATGAACGGCTCGCCCGTTCGCAGCGACTTGCCTGCATAGAGCGGCTCGACCAGCGCGCGCGTGCTGCCCGCATCCTGCGATGCAGTTCCGCCGGAGGCGGCCTGGTCCGGTTCGAGCTGTCCAACGGTCATCACGCCTCGATTATCCCGCCTCGGCCCTGCGACCGTTGCGGCACAATTCCGCGATGCTGCGGGCACTGATCGATCGGATCTCCGGACCCCAGGTCGCCGTTCCCGACCTACTGTGGGACGCGACTCTCGCGTCGATGCCCTTCCTCGCCCGCCTGACGAGCGAGGAAAAAGAGCGCCTGCGTGCACTCACCGGCCAGTTCCTCACCGACAAGGAGATGGCCGGAGCCGCCGGCCTGGAGCTGACGTCCGAAATGCAGGTGAACATCGCAGTGCAGGCCTGCCTGCCCGTCCTGCACCTGGGACTCGACTGGTACCGCGGCTGGCGCAGCATCGTCGTCTATCCGGGCGAATTTCTGGTTCCGCGCAGTGTCACGGACGATGCGGGCGTAGTGCACGAGTACACCGAACCCATCGCGGGCGAGGCGTGGGACGGCGGACCGGTGCTGCTCTCGTGGGAAGACGCGCAGCGTGCCTCGACCGAGTTCGGCGCGGCCTACTCCGTCGTCATTCACGAGTTCACCCACAAGATCGATCTCCTGAACGGCGATGCCGACGGCGTCCCGCCGTTTTCGCCGTCGTTGCATGCCGGACTCGACGCGAGGACATGGCAGGCAGCACTCGACGATGCGTTCCACCGCTTCGTCGCCGAACTGGAACTGGTCGAAGGCGAGCTCCCGCCGTCGATCGACCCCGAGTCCAGCGATGCCGATCCGTACTACGCGCATCTGCCCCTCGATGCGTACGCCGCACAGGACGAGGGCGAGTTTTTCGCGGTGTCCTCCGAGGCATTCTTTGTCGAGCCCGGGCGAATGCAGCAGGCATTCCCGGCGTGGTACGCGCAGCTCGCGGCGTTCTTCCGGCAGGATCCGCTGGCGGCCTCGTGAAGCAGCTACTGATCGTGTACCACTCGATGACCGGGGCGGCCGAGCAACTCGCCGGCGCCGCGGCAGACGGGGCGCGTGAAGAAGCGGCGGCGGAAACGCGCCTCGTCACCGCGGCAAGCGCCGGTGTCGACGACATGCTCCACGCCGACGGTTACCTGTTTGCCACGCCCGAGAACCTGGCGACCATGGCCGGGCTGATGAAGGACTTCTTCGATCGCGTGTACTACCCGGTCCTCGACCGGATCAATGGCCGACCCTATGCAGCGATCATCGCGGCGGGCACCGACGGAACGGGGGCCGCTCGCCAGGTGCAGCGCATCGCCACGGGACTGCGACTGCGCGAGGTCGCTCCCCCGCTCGTCATCCGCAACGGGGCTCAGACGCCCGAAGAAATCCTCGCACCGAAAATGGTCCCCGCGGTCGACCTCGCACGCGCACGCGAGCTTGGCGCCGGCCTCGCCGCCGGCCTGGCCAGCGGAATCTTCTAGAAAGAAGCCACGTACAGGTTCTCGAAATACTTGCAAACGGAACCTTCCGGTTTCAGGGGGAGCTTAAGACTCCAATTGGAACCACCCCGGCACCGCTCTCAAAACAGCTGCAAGTTCCCTACTTCTGGTGACCGCTTTCTGGCTCGACTAATGACTCAGGTCGAACCCTAGTGACAGTTCGCGACCGCAGAAAGCGGCAATCGACTTCGTCCCTAAAGCCGAAGTCGTCTCGATCGATAGTTAGCGACCCTCTCCGGTCTTACAGCTCTCCTGCTTGGTCACGGCCGCGGGCGACAGACTTGGCGCCTCGGCAAACCCTCACGGGATGACCTCCACCAGGAAACTCTTCCTGGGTTCCACTCTGGCAAGTCTCGGCAGTGATGTCCTGTGACTCGTTCGGGAGGAGTTGGTCATGTGGTTTGTCGTTACCTACGACTGCGCGAAGCGGAGGGGCTGGATGTGGTCACGACCATACCCGCGTTGATCGCCGTCAAGAGGCACTAGCTGCCGATAGCTAGCTTGAAAACGCATTCATCGTTTTTGCGTTGGCGTGTTTGGGTGTCGTGCCAATTACCTCCAGAAGCGCGCCGTTCGAATGCGCGAGCGCGATCGGTCGAGAACGGGCACGAGGATCCCGGACTCAAGGGAGAAGAAATGAGACGCGCAATGATTGCTGCCGTTCTGACCGGAATTGCTGCAGCGCTTTCGTCTGGCGCGGTGCAGGCCCAGACGAGGACCGATCTTGGCAAGACCGAGTACTACTCGAAGTGCGCCGTGTGCCACGGGCTGAGCGGCAAGGGCGAAGGGTCGTTTGGTGAGGTGTTGAAGGTCAACATGCCCGACTTGACGTTGCTCGCGAAGCGCAACGGCGGCGTCTTTCCGGTGGACCGCGTCAAGATGGCGATCGATGGCCGCGCCACACCAAGAGCGCACGGCACGAGTGAGATGCCGATCTGGGGCACCCGCTACGGCGTCGAGGCGGCGCCGCGATATGACGACTTCCGCTACGACTCCGAGGCATTCGTGCAGGCGCGCGTACTCGCGCTCGTCGACTACCTCTACAGACTGCAAGCCCGCTGAGAGTGGCGACCGGGTGCCACGGATCACGGATCGAAATTCGGCCGTGGCAGTAGGCCTAACCATTGGTGGGCCTACTCCCGACCAGCAGGCGTGGCCGTCCATGGGCGCTTTCTTGTGATGCGGCGGCCAGCGTGATGGGCCGCGTATTGCCGAACTCGGGCTTTTGAACGAAAGAAGAACTAGGCGCCCAGATGGCCTGGCCGAAGTCCTCGGTCTGCCAGTGCTTCCTCAACTTCCGCGAAACTTGCAACTCGTGAGAGAGTTGGCAACCAGTTTAAGAACTACGCCTCGAGCAGGAACTCGCGGACCAGCCGGATCTCGTTCGCCGGCATGAACGTCGGGGCGTGACCCACGTCGGGAACCTCGACCACCTGTGGACGCGGCCCGCGGGTGGCCATCTCGGCGGCCGTTTCGGGCGTCAGCAGGTCCGACTGTGCCCCGCGGACCAGCAACGTGCGCGCGGTGATGCGGTCATAGAGCGCCCATGTCGCCGCCTCACCGGCCGCGGCAGCCTGCGGAGTAACGCTCTTGAACGGCACCGCGATCGCCGGGTCGTAGCGGAACACGTAACGCCCGTCGACCTGGTGCATCGTCGGCGTCACGAGTTCGCGCCAGTCCTCCCGGGTCTTGAGCCCGAACGGCGCAGCGGTCACCGACTGGTAGTCGATCGCCTCCTCCATGCTCGCGAAGGACACCGGTTGCCCCACATAACTGGCGATGCGCGCGATCGCCAGCGGGCCGAGGCGCGGCCCGACGTCGTTGAGCACGAGCTGACGGATCGGCGAACCTGCCTGACCCGCGAGCGCGATGCCGATCAGCCCGCCCATCGAGGTACCGACCCAGTCGACCTGCTCGACGTCGAGTCGCGCGATCAGCGCCGCCATGTCGGAGGCATATTGCGGAATCGCGTAGAACGCGGGGTCGCGCAGCCAGTCGCTGTGACCCCGCCCAACCACGTCGGGACAGACGACCCGATAACGATCCGCCATTGCACGCGCCAGGCGGTCGAAGTCCCGGCCCATGCGCGTCAGCCCGTGTACGCAGAGCAGCACCCTGGGATTGTCGGCGTCGCCCCACTCGACATACGCCATGCGATGAAAGCCGGCCGGGCTGAGGCATTTGACGTGGTGCGATCGGGGTTCCATGGGCCGCGTAGCTCAGTCTGCTGACGAAGGCGCGCATTGTAGTCAGCGGCGGATGGCATACTTTCCGGGAACACAACGGAGATGCGCAATGCTGAAGAACAGGACGGCGCTGGTGACCGGATCCACCAGCGGAATCGGACTCGCGATCGCGGACGCCTTGGCGGCCCAGGGTGCAAACATCGTCGTCAACGGCTTCGGCGAGCCCGAGGCCATCCGCGCGGCAGAGACTCAGTTGCAGAAGCGCGGCGTGAAGACGATGTACCACGGTGCCGACATGAGCAAGCCGGCCGAAATCGAGCAGATGTTCCGCGCTGCCGAGGGCACGTTCGGCCGCGTCGACATCCTGGTGAACAACGCCGGCATCCAGCATGTCGCGCCGATCGAGAGCTTCCCGATCGAGCGCTGGGACGCGATCATCGCGATCAACCTGACCTCGGCCTTTCACACGACCCGGCTGGCATTGCCGAAGATGAAGCAGGCCAACTGGGGTCGCATCATCAACGTCGCGTCGGTGCATGGACTGGTGGCGTCGGTCGAGAAGTCGGCCTACGTCGCCGCCAAGCACGGCATCATCGGCCTGACCAAGGTGACCGCGCTGGAAACGGCGACGACCGGGGTCACCTGCAATGCCATCTGTCCGGGCTGGGTGCTGACGCCGCTGGTGCAGAAACAGGTCGATGCGCGCGCGGCACGCGACAGCATCAGTCAGGACGACGCGAAGAAGTCACTGCTCGGCGAGAAGCAGCCGTCCATGCAGTTCGTGACGACCGAGCAGCTCGCCGGCCTCGCGGTCTTCATGTGTTCGCCGGCGGCCGACCAGGTGCGCGGCGTGGCCTGGAACGTTGACGGCGGCTGGTTCGCGCAGTAGCGGGCGCGTTGCGTCACGCCGCGCGCTCGACCACCGGCACGACGTCCACCGCAACCTCGAGCTCGTGGTCCGCGCCGCCGCGGATCACGCCGCGCAGCGGGACGACATCGCCGTAGTCACGGCCGACGGCCACGGTCACGTGGCTCGCATCGGGTAGCACGGCGTTGGTCGGATCGAGGTCGACCCAGCCGAGCACCGGACACCAGATCGACACCCAGGCGTGCGAGGCATCGGCGCCCGTGAGCCGCGCCTTGCCCGGCAAAGGCTGCGTCAGCAGATAGCCGCTGACATAGCGTGCGGGAAGTCCGAGCGCGCGCAGCATCCCCAGCATCAGGTGCGCAAAGTCCTGGCATACACCCCGGCGCTTGCGGAACACCTCGACCAGTGGCGTGTCGATGTCTGTCACTCCGGGTTCATACGCAAAGTCGGCGTGGACGCGCTGCATCAGCGCGATCGCCGCCTGCAGATAGGGCCGACCCGGCCGGAAGTCCGGTGCCGCATAGTCGCGCAGCGAACGGTCGAGCGGGACGTAGGGTGAGGCAAACACGAACTCGCCCGCCGGTTGAAACGAGCCGCCGACCACGTAGCGCAGACTCGCCGCGACCGTGTCCCAGGCAGCGCTCTTGGCATCGTCGGGAGGTGCGGTTCGCGGCTCGAGCCACACCCGGCTTTCCGCATGCACGGTCCAGTGCTTCATGCGGCACATACAGCGCGAACTCGGTCCGCAGGTTGCCGAACGAGTCCGGCGCGTTCGCACGATGCGACGGCAGCGGATCGATCGCCATCGTGAAGTCCCTGACCGTCTGGCGCCCCCCGTCGCGCGGGTGCAGGAAGGCGCAGTGATAGGCCACCTCGACGCGCGACGTATAGCGCGTAATGGTCCGGTGCGAGACGTGAAGTTCGATAGTCGCGCTCACTGGACTACCCTCCGCACTGCGTGCTTCGGTGTGAGCTTGCTTGGGGCGGCCCGGCGCTGCGCTCATGCATGCACCGTCCGGAACTCCGCGGACGCGTGGCTGAAGTAGCGCGCGCCGATGGCGTCCGAGAGTTCACGACTGCCAACGACCAGTCGCTCGCAGAACAGCAACAAGGCTGCGTTGTCCCCCGCACCATCGAGCCGACAGAAGGAGTCGAGGTTCGGCCAATCGTGCGGAGCCGGCAGGTAATGCAGCAATTCGTGAGAACCCGGTGCACTGAGTCGTTCGATCTGCTCACCCAGGCGGCGCGCCACCCCACGCAACGACCGGGGATTCGCCTGCTCCAGGACCAGCAGGTCGATCAAGGGTGCAGCCTCCAGTCGGCGCTGGTAGAGCGCGCGGTAAGTGATCGTGCTGTCGAACAACTGCAGGATCAGGTCAAAACCATCGTCGCGCGCCGCGGCGCCGGTCGAAAACAGGACCTGCAGCGCCCGTGCGAGTGTTCCAAGGCGCTCCAGCTGACGCCCGATCGTCAGCAGTCGCCAACCGTCGTCGCGGGTCATGTGATCCACCTGCGCGCCAGTGATGGCCGAAATCTGCACCGCCAGATGCCCGAGGGCCGCCACCGCCTCGTCGGACGAAAACACCTGGTCCGCGGCCGCTGCGGCGCAGTCCGAACGGAAGCGTTGTGAGGTGGCTGCGATCAGGCGCCAGTGATCGGCCGACAGCCGATCGCGGATGTGACCGGCAGATCGAACCAGCGCTTCGAGCGTGAACGCCACGCTCGGCCGCTCCTCCACATCGGCCAGGCCCGCGATCAGCGTGCGTTCGAACACGGTCACTGACTGTGAGGGCGACGGCACATCGTGCGGCACCAGGCCCTGCTCTTCACACATCGTCGCCAGCGCGCCGAGCACCGGCGAAGGAGCGCGGGCGTCGTCGCCGAGCAGGGTCAACGCCGAGCGTGCCAGCCGCACGGACGTGTCGGAACGCTCGGCATAGCGGCCCATCCAGAAGAGATTCTCGGCTGCCCGGCTCGAGACGATGCGCCGCCGTCCGACGAGCTCCTCGGGACGCAACGGCGTCGGCAGCATCGAAAACGTGTCGACGGGGCCGGCCGTCTGCACCCAGGTGTCCTGGCTCGCGCCACCGCGCTGCATCGATACCACCCGCTGTTCGCGCTGCGCGATGCGGGTGAGGCCCCCCGGCATGACATGCCACCCGCCGCTGCCGTCGTTGATCACAAACACCCGCACCATGGCCGCGCGCGGCACCAGTGAACCGTCGTGCCACGTGGGCGCCTGCGGCAGCGGCAGGTAGGCCTGCACCGTATAGGCATCCGGATCGACTTCGATGCGCCGGCGCGCGTCGCGCAGCTGCGATGCGCCCATCGCCGCGCCGATCATCGGCTCCAAGGCCGGGCGCGCTTGCGACGGCGGGAACGTCGCCTTGATGACCTTGTCGGACAAATCGTCGGCGACCTGCTCGAAGGCGGCGCGCTCACCACACCACCACGACGCGAGCGACGGCAAGCGGAGTTCCGCGCCCAGTTCGCGCCGCGCAATTGCCGGCAGGAACCCATTGAGTGCCGGCGATTCCATGAATCCGGAGCCCAGTGCGTTGGCGACCAGCACCTTGCCGGCCCGGATCGACTGCAGCAGCCCGGGTACGCCCAGCGTCGAGTCCTGTCGCAGCTCCAGCGGATCGCAGAAATCGTCGTCCAGGCGTCGCAGGATGCCGTGTACCGGCAGGAGTCCATGCAGCGCCTTCAGGTAGGTGCGGTCATCGCGCACGGTGAGGTCGCTGCCTTCCACCAGAGGGATGCCGAGGTAGCGAGCCAGGTACGCGTGTTCGAAGTAGGTCTCGTTGTACGGGCCTGGCGTCAACAGCACGAGCCGTGCCGACTCACCGCTGTCGCAGGGGCTGCAGCGTTGCAGCGTGTCGAGCAGGCAGCGGAAGCTGGCCGCCAGGCGTTGCACCTTCATCCGCCGAAACGCCTCCGGAAACAGGCGCGACACGATGAGCCGGTTCTGCAGTGCATAGCCCAGGCCCGATGGCGATTGCGTGCGGTTGCCGACGACCCACCACTGCCCATCCTCGGCGCGTGCGACATCAAACGCGAGTATGTGCAGGTGCGTGTCACCCGCGGGTCGATGTCCGACCAATGGGCGCAGGTAGCCCGGGTGCCCGTAGACCAGCGCTGGCGGCAACAGATTTGCTGCCAGCAGTCGCTGCGGTCCGTAGACGTCGCGCATGATCGCCGACATCAGCTCCGCACGCTGCGCCAGCCCTGCCTCGAGTTCCGACCATTCTTCCGCGGTGATCAGGAAGGGCAAGAGGTCCAGCGACCACGGACGCTCGCGCAGGCCATCGTCGCTGTAAACGTTGTAGGTAATGCCGTCATCGCGGACCTGCCGCTCGATCGTTGCGCGCCGGCGCGGCAGGTCACCATAGCCGCCCGGCCCGAGATGCCGGAAGAACGCGCGCCACGCAGGTCGCAGCGCGCCGTCGGCGCGCAGTTCATCGCGGTGCCCCGGTTGCGCGGGCGCGGCAAGACTCGCCACAAGGCGCGCGGTGTCTTGCTCAGGATCCGAATCGAACAGGCTTTGCGTCACGCCTTGGGCGAAATCTAAGTCGGGTGAGCGTCAGGTGCGCAGCGAACGCACGCGACTACACGCGACGAAGGTCGAGCGTAAACGGAAACTCGGGATTCGGCTGAGGCGCTGCCACCACCATTGATCCAGGTGTATGGCCCGTATCGACGAAGCGCGCCAGGCGACGGCTTTCCGCCTCGTAGGCATTCACCGGGAAGGTGACGTAGTTGCGTCCGCCGGGATGCGCCACGTGATACTGGCATCCGCCAAGGGATCGTCCCATCCAGGCGTCGACGACATCGAACGTCAGCGGGGCATGCACGCCGATGGTCGGATGCAATGCCGACGCCGGCTGCCAGGCGCGATACCGCACCCCCGCGACAAACTCGCCGGCGGCGCCGGTCGGATTCATCGGAATCGGATGCCCGTTGACCGTCACGACGTGTCGATTGTCATTGAGTCCGCGGACCTTGACCTCGACGCGTTCGAGCGAGGAGTCGACGTAGCGCACGGTGCCGCCCGCAGCGCCCTCCTCGCCCATCACGTGCCACGGTTCGAGCGCACCGCGGATGATCAGGCGTACATCGCGTGCTGCCAATTCTCCAATCAGCGGGAAGCGAAACTCGAAGTGCGGCGCGAACCAGGCCGGCTCCATCGGGTAGCCGGCCTGCGACAGTTCATCCAGCACGTCCTCGAAATCGAGCGCGACGAAGGTCGGCAGCAGGAACCGGTCGTGCAGCTCAGTGCCCCAGCGCGTCAGCCGGGTCTCGTAGGGCGTGCGCCAGAAGCGCGCCAGCAAAGCGCGCAGCAGCAGTTGCTGGGCGAGACTCATCTGCCAGTGCGGCGGCATCTCGAACGCACGCATTTCCAGCAGGCCGAGACGCCCGGTCGGTCCGTCGGGCGAGTACAGCTTGTCGATGCAGAACTCGGCACGGTGCGTGTTGCCGGTCACGTCGATCAGGATGTTGCGCAGGGCGCGATCGACCAGCCACGGCGGTGCGCTCTCGGACGCACCGGTGCGCCGGCGCAGTTCCGCCAGCGCGATCTCCAGTTCGTACACCTGGTCGTTGCGCGCCTCATCCACGCGCGGCGCCTGGCTGGTCGGCCCGATGAACAGTCCCGAGAACAGGTACGACAGTGACGGGTGGTTGTGCCAGTACGCAAGCAGGCTGCCGAGCAGGTCCGGGCGCCGCAGGAATGGAGAGTCGCCGGCCGTCGCGCCGCCCATCACGATGTGATTGCCTCCGCCGGTGCCCGTATGCCGTCCGTCCAGCATGAATTTCTCGGTCGACAGCCGTGACAGACGCGCCGCCTCGTACAGAAACTCCGTGTGGTCGACCAGTTCGGTCCAGTTCGCCGCCGGGTGAATGTTGACTTCGATGACACCGGGATCCGGCGTGATCTGCAGGACCTTGAGGCGCGGATCGCGCGGCGGCGGATAACCCTCGAGCACGATCGTCACGCCCAGTTCGGCCGCCGTCGCCTCGACCGCCGCCAGCAAGGCGAGGTAATCCTCCAGTGCCGCCAGCGGCGGCATGAAGACATAAAGAACTCCCGCCGGCTTGTCCTTGTCTTCGGCCGTGGGTCCGCTGGCACGACGCGGATCGCGCGCCTCCACACACAACGTGGAGCGCGTGATGCCGGCGGCCGACTCGAAGCGCTGCGGCGTCCGATCCACTGTGGCGAGACTTCCCGCAGCAGCGTCCAGGCGCTCGGGTTCGAAACCGGCCTGGAGTGCCACCGAGCCGCCTTCCGCGAATCCGCCGCCTACCACATGCGGCGCGTACTCGGAGCGGATGTCGGCATGCAGCGGCAGCGCTGCTTGCGGTGCGAACGGGTCGCGCTCTTCCGGAAACGGCTGGTCCTCCGGCTCTGCCCAGGGCAGCGAATCGAGCGGCAATCGATAGCCCATCGGCGAGTCGCCCGGGATCAGGAACATGCGCTCGTCGCGCAGGAACCACTGGCTGCTGGCCCACCGCGCCACGCCACCGCCTCGCGGCGCTTCGCGCCGGATCGGAAGTGCGTAACCGATCGGATTCGCCAGTCCCTGCTCGAATGCACGACGCAGCCTCGCGCGGTCGAGTTCGTCGTCGAGTCGCGAGTCGAAGGGATCGACGTTCGCGGGCAAGCTTCGCTCGCGCCAGAGGTAGTACAAGAGATCCTCGTAGCCGGGCAGAACGTGCTTCGCCTCGATCCCGAGACGCTGTGTCAGCCGGCGCATGAATCGCTCGGCATCCGCTGTCGTGTACGACGACGGCGACCGCTCATCTGCAAACAGTCCCGCATCGCTCCAGCACGGCTCGCCATCCGTGCGCCAGATGGCCGAAAGCGCCCAGCGCGGAAGCTGTTCGCCGGGATACCACTTGCCCTGCCCGAAGTGCAGGAAGCCGCCGCCGCCGTAGCGCTCCTTCAGCCGCAGCAGCAGTTCGGTCGCGTAACCGCGCTTGGTCGGGCCGAGCGCGGAGGTGTTCCACTCCGCGCCGTCGCGATCGTCGATCGAAACGAAGGTCGGTTCACCCCCCTGCGTGAGACGCACGTCCAGCGCCTGCAGTTCGGCGTCGACCTTCTGCCCCAGCGCATCGAGCGACTGCCACTGCGCATCGCTGTAGGGGCGGGTGACCCGCGGCGCTTCGTAGATGCGCGCAATGCGCATCGTGTGCTCGAACTCGACTTCGCAGTCCTCGACCATCCCGCTGACCGGGGCCGCCGAGGTGGGCTCCGGCGTGCAGGCCACCGGCAGATGCCCTTCGCCAGCCAGCAGGCCGGACGTCGGGTCCAGTCCGATCCAGCCGGCGCCCGGCAGATAGACCTCGCACCAGGCGTGCAGGTCGGTGAAGTCATGGTCGGTACCGGACGGACCGTCGAGCGCCTTCACATCCGGCGTCAACTGGATCAGGTAGCCCGACACGAAGCGCGCGGCCAGGCCCAGCCGGCGCATCACCTGCACCAGCAGCCACCCGGTGTCGCGGCACGAACCGGCGGCGAGGCTCAGCGTCTGTTCCGGCGTCTGTACGCCCGGTTCGAGCCGGATCAGGTAGCGGATCTCGTGCTGCAGACGCTGGTTCAGCGCGACCAGGAAATCAATCGTGCGCTGTTCGCGCGTGTCGACGCTGGCGACAAAATCGTTGAAGCGCGGTGTCAACGGCTCCTGCACGAGGTACGGCTGAAGATCGTGGTGCAGATTCGCTTCGTAGACAAAGGGGAAGGACTCTGCACCGGGCTCGAGGAAGAAATCGAACGGGTTGTAGACCGCCATCTGCGCCACGACATCGACCGTGACCTTGAACTCGGTCGTCTTCTCGGGGAACACCAGGCGCGCCAGGTAGTTCGCAGAACGGATCCTGCTGCCAGTTGATGAAGTGCAGTTCCGGCTCGACACGCAGCGAGTACGACAGCACCGGCGTTCGACAGTGCGGCGCGGGACGCAGGCGCACCACCTGCGGCGACAGGGTGACGCGGCGGTCGTAGCGATAGTGCGTGACGTGATTGAGTGCGACGTGGATGGACACGGCCGTTCCGTTCAGTGGTTCGACGCGCCGGCGTCGATAGGGTCAGCAATACGGCCGGTGATGCTGGATAGGCGCGCGTGCGGGGCGGGTCTCACGCTCGCCGCCGGGATCAGCGTGGCACCGTGCGTGGTCCGCTCTGGGCGACCAGCTGCATGGCGACATTGGCCGCCGAGTCGCTTTCGAAACTGGCCGGCAACGGTGCCCGCGGCGGCTGGGTCGGTTCGGTCTCCAGTCGCGGCGAGCCAGAGTCGCTCTGGGCATCGCGCCACGTCGGATCGGGGATCTCCTGGAACACCTGCTTGAGCCTCGAGCCCCAGGTGTTGCGGATCATCTGCATGTACTGGTTGTGATGGTCGATCTGCACGAACTTCGTGACGCGCAGCGCCCCTTGCTCGTAGACCAGCAGGTCGAGCGGCAGTCCGACCGAGATGTTGGAGCGCAGCGTCGAGTCCATCGAAATCAGCGCGCACTTGGCCGCCTCCTCGAGTGAGGTCGACGGCGAGATCACACGATCGATGATCGGCTTGCCGTACTTGGCCTCGCCGATCTGGAAGTACGCGTTCTCCGGCGTGGCCTCGATGAAGTTGCCCGCGGAGTAGAGCTGAAACAGCCGCATCCGCTCGCCGCGGATCTGCCCGCCGAAAATGAAGCTGCAGTTGAACTCCATGCCGGCGTCCTTGAGTGCCTGGCCGTCGCGCTGATGCACTTCGCGTATCGCCTCGCCGACGACACGCACGGCCTCGAACATCGTCTTGGCATTCCAGACACTGTCATCGTGCGGACCGACGCGCTCGCAGACAATCTGCCGTACGGCCTGGGTCACTGCCAGGTTGCCCGCGCTCAGCAGCACCATCAGGCGTTCGCCGGGATGCTCGAAAACAGTCATCTTGCGGAAGGTGGAGATGTGATCCACCCCCGCATTGGTGCGCGAGTCGGACAGGAACACGAGCCCGTCGTCGAGCTGCACTCCGATGCAATACGTCATGCGGTCACCTCTTCCGGGCGCGCATCCGGCGCGCCCTGCGCTGTCTGTGCCACGCGCCGCACCGTGAGCGCGACTTTCATGGCCTCTTCGCCTCCGCCGGCGCGCACACCGCGCACGGGAGACGCACTGTCGTAATCGCGTCCTATCGCGAGCCGGCACAAGGCGTCGGACGCGAAGCACGCATGCGTGATGTCGATAGAAGTCCAGCCGTCGGAGACCCAGGCATCAGCCCACGCGTGGCTCGCCACCTGGGTCGCGTGCCGCTCACTGTAGTAGTAGCCGGAGACATAGCGCGCCGGGAGTACCGGCCGCGCGGCAGCCTGCGATGAACACGTGCGCATGGTCCTGGCAGACGCCGCGGCCCAGCGCCAGCGCCTGGGCCGCCGTGGTCCGCACATGCGTCGTGCCGGTCTCGTAGTCGATGGACGCCCGCACCGCCTGCGCAAACTCGAGAACTCCGGCCGCGGTCGATCGCTTCAGCTGGCGACGGGAGAAGTCCGCAAGGCGCTCGTCCGCAACGGTCAGCGGGGTCACGGCGACGAAGACCTGTGGCGGCAGCTCACCGCGCTCCGCGAGCCGGCCTTCGTTCAGCGCATCGAGCTCGACTTCGCCCTGGACCTCGATGCGGACACGATCGTGCTTGCTGTGCAGCGTGTGCATGTGGGTCAGGTTGCCGTACGCGTCGCTCGCGGCCGACAGTGTCCCGGGCACGCGGATCCTCCAGCCGAGGACCCGCTGGTGCGCCTCGATGCGCGGCGACAGGCGCAACGTCTGCTGGGTCGAGACCGCCACGTGCGTGTAGCGGTAGTCGGTCAGATGTTCGATGCAGTAGCGCATGGGCTTCTCGACACCTCGGCGGACTCAGTGCGCCACCAGCGGTACCAGGAAGTCCTGGCTGATGCGGCCACCGAGATCGTTGACGCGTTCCAGGAACGAGGTCAGGAACTCGTGGATGCCGCGGGCCAGGATGTCCTCGATCCTGCCGTATCGCAGTTCGGCCCGCAGCAGCCCGGCGCGGCGCTCGGTTTCCCCCGAACGGCTGTTGCGAACCATCTCGAGATTGAGGCTGACTTCGTTCACGCACGACAGCAGCGAACGCGGCATGTCCCCGCGCAGGATCAGAAGCGCGGCGATGCGTGCGGGCGTGATCACATCGCGGTAGACCTTGCGATAGATCTCGAATGCCGACACCGATCGCAGCACGGCCGTCCAGTGATAGAAATCCAGATGCTGCTCGTTCGCGTCTTCGCCGCGGGCGTTCGTGTACAGCGTGCCGGGCTGGACCACGCCGTGATACTTCACGTCCAGCAGTCGCGCGGTGTTGTCGGCGCGCTCGAGAAAGGTGCCGAGACGGATGAAATAGAACGCCTCGTCCTTGAGCATCGTGCCGATCGTGACGCCGCGCGACAGATGCGACCGGAACTTGACCCACTCGAAGAATTCCTGCGGATCACGCTCGAGCCTGCGCTCGCGCAGTAACGGCTGCAGGCCGAGCCAGGTGTCGTTGTGGGTCTCCCAGACTTCGGTCGTCAGCGAACCGCGCACGGCCCGCGCATTTTCGCGCGCCGCCTGCAGGCAGCAGTAGATCGACGAACTGTTGCCGGGGTCGCGCACCATGAAGTCGATCACCTCGCGCGGCGACAGCGTCGGGTACTTGGCGTCGAACTGGGGCAGCAGTTCGGAGATGTTGAGCATTGCGCGCCAGCCGCTCTCGGCCGCCTGAACCGACTGTGGCAGCAAACTGGTCGTCAGATTCACGTCCAGCATGCGCGCCGTGTTCTCGGCGCGCTCGATGTACCGCGCCATCCAGTACAGGTGGTCGGCCGTACGGCTAAGCACGGTCGGCGCTCCACAGATGAAGCCGATCGCGGCCGGCGTCCTTGGCGCCATACAGCGCCTCGTCGGCGCGCCGCACGAGTTCGCTCGAATCGCCGAAGTCCGCCGACTCGCACAGCCCGACGCTGAGCGTCACGGCCATCCCTTCGCCGAGCTGGCCCCAGGGCATGTTGCGCACCGCCTGCAGGATGCGCTCGACCACGGTACGCGCCGCGCCGCCCTCGCTGTCGGCCAGCAGCAGCGCGAACTCGTCGCCGCCGAGCCGCGCCGCGAAGTCCATGTCGCGCAGGTTGGCCCGGATCACGTTGCCGAGCTGGCGCAGCACGACGTCACCGGTCACGTGGGAGTAACTGTCGTTGATCTGCTTGAAGCCGTCGATGTCGGCCACGACCAGGCCGAACCGGAGCTGGCCTGCGCGGGCGCGCCCGCACCAGTTCTCGAGTTCCTTGGTGAAGGCGCGTCGGTTCGCCAGGCCCGTCAGTTCGTCCTCGAGCGCGAGCCGCTCCAGGCGCGAGCGGGACTTCTCGAGATCCTGTGTACGTGCGTGCAGCGCAGCCGTCTGCGTGCGCAGCTTCACCAGTTCGGCACGCGCTTCGTGCAAGCGCGCTCGCTGCGTCGACAGCTTCCCGTCCAGCCGTGTCTTTACCTCGACGAAGCGCTTGTGGTGGAAAAGCGCGCGCTGGAAGTCCGTGCGTGCCTCGTACAGGGCCGACAGTCGTTCGTGCATGTCGGCCGGCCGGCGCAGGTCCCCGAGTTCCTCCGCCTGCAGAAAGGCCGGGCGCAGCAGCGACAGTCCGTCGGCCTCGCGACCGGCGGCGACCAGGTGATAGCCCTGCTCGAGGCGCGCCTGCACTTCACGCAAGCGGAAGCCGCCGCGCGCTGCCTCGACACCGGCCTCTTCCAGGTCGGCCAGCCCTCCGGCGAAATCCCCCAGCCAGCAGCGCGCCGCGCCCCTCTGGGTGCGGGCAGCGATTGTCGTCGACCGGTCCGTCGTGCCTGACAGCAGTTCGAGTGCCACGTCGAAGTGCTCCTCGCCTTCGGCCATGCGACGCGACACGGTCGCCGCATCTCCGGCGAGCGCCGCCCTCAGGCCCTCGTTGACATCCACCAGGCCGAACTGCAGCACCACCATGCCCTCGTCGGCCGCGGTTCCCGACGGCAATTCAAGCGCCGATCGCAGGCATTCGCGCGCCGCGCTGAAATCCCCGAGGACCGTGTGCACGCTCGATGTCTGCACCAGTGCCTTGCGTACGGCGGCGTGGTCGTTGTGCTGGCGTGCGAGGCGTTCCGCCTGGGCAAAGCCGTCGAGTGCCTCGGGGTACTCGCCGAGCTCGCTGCAGGCCGCGGCGAGCTGCATGATGACCTGGCACTGCGACGTGATGTCGTTCTGCGCGCGATAGATATGTTCTGCATGCGACAACTGCCGGATCGCTCCGGACCAGTCGCCGGTCTGCGTCAGTGCGGCGCCGGCGACATAGTGCGCCCGGGCCATCAGCGATTCAGCCCCGCGCGCCCGCGCCACACTTTGCGCCCGCAACGCGAACATCACCGCGTCGTGCGGATCGGTGTTCAGCAGCCGTTCGGCCCGGTCGATCAGCGCGTAGGGATCGATCTGGTCGGTGACGCGCCGGGCCGTCGGCTCGCCGCCGGCCGCATCGCTGCCCGCAGGGTGGTCGGAAGTGCGCTTCATCATTCGAGTACCCAGGTGTCCTTCGTGCCGCCGCCCTGCGACGAGTTCACCACGAGCGAGCCTTCGCGCAGAGCGACGCGGCACAACCCGCCCGGAACCATGGTGACGTTGGATCCCGACAGCACGAACGGTCGCAGGTCGATGTGGCGCGGGGCAATGCCGCTGTCCACATAGGTCGGACAGGTCGACAGGGCCAGCGTCGGCTGGGCGATGTAGTTCGACGGGTTGGCGCGCACGCGTTGGCTGAAGTCCTCGATCTCGCTGCGCGCCGCCGCAGGCCCGACCAGCATGCCGTAGCCGCCCGCGCCGTGGACCTCCTTCACGACCAGCTCGGCCATGTGCGCCAGCGTGTACTCGAGGTCATCCGGCCGCCGGCAACGGTAGGTCGGGACGTTGTTCAGGATCGGCTTCTCACCGAGGTAGAAGTCGATCATGTCCGGCACGTAGGCGTAGATCGACTTGTCGTCGGCGATGCCGGTGCCGATGGCGTTGGCGAGCGTGACCCGGCCCGCGCGGTACACGGAGAGCAGTCCGGGCACGCCGAGCTGCGAGTCAGGACGGAAGGTCAGCGGATCGATGAAGTCGTCGTCGATGCGGCGATAGATCACGTCGACCCGCTGAGGCCCGCGCGTCGTCCGCATGTAGACATTGTTGTCCTGCACGAAGAGATCCTGACCCTCGACCAGCTCGATGCCCATCTGCTGCGCCAGGAACGCATGTTCGAAGTACGCCGAGTTGTGCATGCCCGGCGTCAGCAGCACGACCAGGGGATCGTCGACACCCTTTGGCGCCACCGAGCGCAGGTTTTCCAGCAGCAGGTCCGGATAATGCGCGACCGGCGCGACCCGGTTGCGCCCGAAAAGCTCGGGAAAAAGCCGCATCATCATCTTGCGGTTCTCCAGCATGTACGAGACACCGCTGGGAACGCGCAAATTGTCCTCGAGTACGTAGAACTCGCCGGCGCCGGCACGCACCACGTCGATGCCGGCGATGTGGGCGTAGATGTTGCTCGCCACGTCGACACCGTGCATCTCCGGCCGGTACTGGGAATTGCGGAAGATCTCGTCGGCCGGAATACGCCCCGCCCGCACGATCTCCTGATCATGGTAGACGTCGTGGATGTACTGATTCAGCGCGCGCACGCGCTGGCGCAGGCCCGCTTCAAGCTGGCGCCATTCGGCCGCGGGAATGATGCGGGGGACGACATCGAACGGGATCAGCCGTTCCGTCCCGTTGCCCTCTTCGTCCTGCTCGCCGTAGACGGCAAACGTGATGCCGACCCGGCGGAAGACGAGGTCGGCCTCGGCGCGCTTGTTGCGCATCGTCTCGCCGCTCTGCTCGGCAAGCCAGCGCCCGAATTCGCGATAGTGCTCGCGAACCTGCGCCTCCTCCCCGTACATCTCGTCAAACGCCTTGCTCATCCGCGGCCTGAGTGAGTCTCGTTATTGTCCGGCGCCCCCCGACGCGGTGCCGATCCAGTCTAGCAAGATGTACACCAGTCTCAGGGTCTATGGCATCCCGAAAAGCGGTTCCCTCACTTCAGCGTCCTCGAGGGCGTCATCCGGCTCCGTCGCGGTATCGGACCGCCCCGCGGCGGGGCGGTTATGCCAGTAGCGCACCGCGGTGGCGCGCCATGACCGGAATTCGACCGGTTCTCCCGGCGCATAGCGCCACTGGGCCGCGCCCGCGTGATCGGTGCGGATCAGCTCGATGCCACGGGCGGCGTAACGCGCGGCCACCCGCTGATCGGGGTGCCCGAAGCGGTTGCGATAGCCTGCCTGCGCGACTGCGACGGCCGGAGCGACCGACTCGAGTAGAGCCTCGCTCGACGACGAGTGGCTGCCGTGGTGTGGCGCCATCATCCAGTTCGCCCGCAGTGCCGGCTCGCGCAGGATCAGCTCTGCCTCTCCGCGGGCCGGGAGGTCGCCGGTCAACAGGACCGCCACGCTGCCCACCCGCGCAAGCACGACGCAGCTCATCGCATTCGTCGGGAGCCGCCGTTCGTAGTCGACAGCCGGCGGATGCAATACCCGCAGGCTCATGTCACCGGAGTCCATCGTCAGGCCCGAAACGCAACGCTCGACGTCAGCACCGCCCAGCGCCGCTTGCCCCGGCGCCACCGAACTCACCCACCGGCGCACGTCGATGCCGCGCAGCACCGAGGCGGCACCCCCGGAATGATCCAGGTCGAGATGTGACACGACGACACCGTCGAGCGACTGGATGCCACGGCTGCGCAGGAAGGGCAGGACCACGCGCTCCCCGGCATCGGAGTCCTGCGAGTATCGCGGCCCGGTGTCGTACAGCCAGGCATGCTCGCGGGTTTCCAGCACGACGGCCGATCCCTGGCCGACATCGAGTGCAGTGATCCAGAGCCCGCCCGCGAGTGGACGTTCGACCGGCCATACGAACAAGGGCACGAGCGCAACCGCGCCGAGCGCCCGCAACGGCCAGCCCGGCGGCGCCAGCAGCCAGGCAACCCCGGCGAGTGCGAACGCGGTGACCCACCCGGGAGGTGCGGGCACGGCCACTGCCGCCCAGCCCGGAGCGGACACAGCGACTAGCACCGCAGCCAGCCCCGCGAAGACCGAACTGGCGATCCCGAGGAAGAACGAGGCAAGCGGCCAGACTGCATCGGGCAGCGCGGCGATGCCGGCGCCGACCAGCGCGAGCGGGGTCACGATCCAGCTCACCAGCGGGATTGAGATTGCGTTGGCCAGCGGTGCCACTACCGAGATCTGCTGGAACAGCACGACTGTCGCCGGTACCAGCGCCAGCGTCACTGCGATCTGAACGTGCGCTGCGGTGGCGACCGCGTTCAGCGCCAACGAACCATCGCGGCGTGGACGTCCCTGCACGACCCAGATGATGGCTGCGACGGCGCCGAATGAGAGCCAGAACCCGGCGGCCGTCACAGCCCAGGGATCGAATACGCACACCGCTGCCGCCGCGAGCGCCAGTGCCACACCCGGTGTCACGCGCGCACGTGCCGTCCACGCCGCGGCGACACACACGAGCATCAGGACCGTCCGTTGTGCCGGTATGCCCCAGCCCGCGAGCAGTGCATACAGGAGTGCAGCGGTGACCCCGGCGACGATGGCCGCCGTCTGGACCGGCGCTCGCCGCAGCAGCCAGGGCATACGGCGCCAGAAGGCTGCGGCAATGCCGCCGGCCAGCGCTGCGATCATCGTGATATGCAGGCCGGAGATGCTGACCAGGTGCGTGATGCCGGTGCGATTGAAGAGCGACCAGTCGGCGTCCGTGATGGCACGCTGGTCGCCCAGCACCAGGGCAAGTACGACGCCGCCGTAGCGCTCGGACTGCAGATGCGGCACCAGGCGGTCTCGTAGCCACGCGCGTGCCCGTTCGACGGCCACACCGGGCGACCACACCATCGATTGCAGCCGCTCGGGCGGCCGCGTAGCCGTCGTGCGCACATAGCCGCTGGCGCGCAGGTTGCGCTCGAGCATCCACGCTTCGAAGTCGAACCCACCGGGATTCATCGCTCCGTGCGGCCGTCGCAGGCGCACTTCGAAGCGCCAGCGCTCCCCGGGCCGCACCGGTTCGCCCGCGGCATACCAGCCGAGCAGCAGGCGCCGCGGCACGGCGACGTGGTCCTCGTGCGACTCGACGTCGAACTCGAAACGAACCCCGCGCTCGAGCTTGACCGGCAGGCTCGACACGACTCCGGTGACGATGACATCGCGGCCCTCGTCGGCGAACGGGAGAAAGTCCGCCAGTCGTGCATGCGCGCGCGCACCGGCATATGCAAAACCCGCAAGCAATGCGCCGCTGCACATGAGCGTGATCGTGGCCATGCGCTTCGATCGGGACCGCACGCCGAGCAGGACCAGGACGGCGCCGCCGATCGCCGCGATGAACAAGGTCGGCAGCGCGGGCAACTCCGCCAGCCGTTGCAGCGCGCACACGCCGAGCACGAACGCGGCGAGCGGTGCGATGAGCATCGGTTATGAAGCGGGCAGCAGCGGCCCCAGCCGGGGCAGCGCCGCCAGCGCATTCGCGCGGTTCTGGCGTGCCAGGGTGGCGAGGTCGGTCCCGCGCAACTGAGCCAGTTCTCCGGCGATGCGCCGCAGATCGCAGGGCTCGGTCCGCTCGACGCGTTCCGGTGTACGTCGCCAGGACGGGGCGATATACGGCGCATCCGTTTCCAGCACCCACGCGTCGTCGGCCAGCTCGGCCGCGTGTCGCCGGATGCGCAGCGATCCGCTGTAGGTCAGCGCCCCGCCGAAGCCGAGCTTGAAGCCGCGTGCGATGAACTGGCTGGCCTGCTGGGCACTGCCGTTGAAGGCGTGGATGATTCCGCCCGGCACGTCGATGCGCCGCAGATGCTTGAGCAGCAGGTCGGCTGACTGCCGCACATGCACGATGACGGGTACGCCCGCCGTGCGCGCGATCCGCAACTGCTCGCGGAAGAACCACTCCTGTCGTGCCGGATCTACGCGGGGTTCGGCGAGGTCGATGCCGATCTCGCCCACGGCGACAAAACGCGGATCGGCGAGCGACGCCTGCACGGCTTCGCGCAGTCGCTCGACATCGTCTTCGACAGCGTCGGCAAGCCACAGCGGATGCATTCCCAGCGCGTAGGCAAAGCCATGGCGATGCGCAATCGCGCGCACTTCGTCGCACTCATCCACGACCCCGGTCGGGATGACCAGCATGCCGACCCCGGCCTCGCGCGCCCGCGCGACCACGTCGTCGCGGTCGCGATCGAACTCGTCCGCGTCGAGATGGCAATGGGTGTCGATCCACATCGGAAGGAGTGTAAGCACCCGCGGTGCGTGCCCGCACGACCGGTCACAGGCGCATGCGCAGACCCAGCGGCTAGACTGCCTGCATGCCGCGCAAGTTCTTCCGCAAGGTGATGCCCAATGTCGACAAGGTGCGCGAAATGCGCGTCCTGTCGATGTTCGGCGACAGCCTGTTCCATCCGGCCCTGTGGCACCTGAATCGACGTTCAGCGGCGGGGGGCGTCGCGGTGGGGATGTTCTGCGGACTGATCCCGGGACCGCTGCAGATGCTCGGTGCCGGCATTGCCTGCGTGCTTTTCCGCGTCAACCTGCCGGTGTCGCTGGTCACCACCTTTTATACGAATCCGCTGACCATCGTGCCGCTGTACCTGGTCGCCTACCAGATCGGTTCATTCGTGCTGGGAGCGTCAGGGTCCAAGCCGGTGACCCGGCCGCCCGACTGGGACTGGTCGCAACCGTTCGGATCAGCAGAAGCGATCGGACAATGGATGATCGGCCTTGGCCCGCCGCTGGCGCTGGGCGTGCTGCTGCTGGCGTGCCTGCTGGCGATCCTCGGCTACCTTATCGTCCGGGGTCTCTGGAGCATGCACCTGCGTCGCGCGTGGAATGCCCGCCGTCGCCGCACGACGCCAGCACGATCCGATCAGGCCGGGTGAAGCTGGCCGTGTTCGAGCCGCAGCACCCGGTCGCAACGCGCCGCCATCTCAGGGTCGTGCGTGACGATGACGACTGAGGTCCGGTTCTTCTGCGCGAGATCGACAAACACGCCGAACACGGCGCGCGCCGTGTCGCGGTCGAGGTTGCCGGTCGGCTCGTCTGCCAGCACACACGCGGGGCGCGTCACGATCGCGCGCGCAATTGCAGTGCGTTGACGTTCCCCGCCTGACAACTCGGTCGGATGGTGCTGCAGCCGCGCGCCGAGGCCCACCGACGACAGTGCTTCCCCGGCCTGGGACCGCGCATCCGCCAGCGCCACCCGCCGGATCGCAAGCGGCATCGCGACGTTGTCGAGTGCCGTGAACTCCGGCAGCAGGTGATGGAACTGGTAGACGAAGCCCAGCCGCTCGTTGCGCAGTCGCCCGCGTTCGCTGTCGCTCATCTGCGCCAGGTCGCGACCCTCGACCCGTACGGCGCCGCGATCCGCCGCGTCGAGACCTCCGAGGACGTGCAACAGCGTGCTCTTGCCCGACCCGGACGCGCCGACGATGGCCACGATCTCCGCCGGCGCGATGTCGAGCTGCGCGCCGCGCAGCACGTCGACCGCCAGCTCACCCTCGCGATACGACTTGTGCAGGTCACGCGCCGAGAGAACCGCGACCGGGGAAGCCTCTTCGCCGCGCGCTGCGGCGCCGGGCGCCATCGGATCGGCCGGGCGGCGCTCAGTCATAGCGCAGCGCCTCGGCGGGCCGGACGCGCGATGCCCGCCAGCTCGGATACAGCGTCGCCACCAGTGACAGCACGATCGAAATCAGCGCGATCGGCACGATGTCGCTCGCGCGCGGGTCGGATGGCAGCGAACTGATGAAGTAGATGTCCTGCGGAATCAGCGGGAAGCCTGCGAGCCGCTCGATCGTCGGGAAGATCGTGTCGAGGTTGTTGGCGATGAAAAGCCCGCCCGCCACGCCGAGCAGCGTGCCGAGCACGCCGATCAGTGCGCCCTGCACGATGAACACGGCCATCACGCTGCGCGGCGTGGCACCGAGCGTACGAAGTATCGCAATGTCCGCCTGCTTTTCCGTGACGGTCATCACGAGCGTCGAGACGAGGTTGAACGCGGCCACCGCGACAATCAGCGCAAGAATGATGAACATCATGCGCTTTTCCACCTGCACGGCAGCAAACCAGCTGCGGTTCTGCTTGGTCCAGTCGCGCACGAGAAGATTGGGCGGCAGGGTCTTCGCGAGCTCGGCAGCCACTTCCGGCGCACGCTGCATGTCGGCGATCCTGAGGCGCACCCCGGTCGGGCCGTCGACGCGAAACAGGCGCTGCGCATCGCCGATATGGATCAGCGCAAGCGCACTGTCGTACTCGTAATGGCCCGAGTCAAAGGTCCCGGTCAGCGTGAACTGCTTCAGTCGCGGCACGACGCCGGCGGGCGTGACCTGGCCCTGCGGCGCGATCAGCGTGATCTTTTCGCCGAGGCTGACACCCAGCGCGCGCGCGAGCTCGCCGCCCAGCACGATGCCGAACTCTCCGTCTTTCAACGCACTCAGCGGCTCCCCGCGCACCTGCGAGGCGATGTCCGAAACAGCCGGCTCGGCCGCCGGCTCGACGCCGCGCACCAGCACGCCGCGCACGGCGTCGCCGCGCGTCAGCAGTGCCTGCGCGTTGACGTAGGGCGCAGCACCGATGACAGCGGGGTTGCGGCGCGCGCCCTGCTCGACCAGCTTCCAGTCGATCGGTCCATTGAGCGCGAACACCTCGACGTGCGAAACCACCGACAGCATGCGATCGCGCACCTGCGACACAAAGCCGTTCATCACCGACAGCACGACGATCAGCGCCATCACGCCGAGCGCGATGCCGAGCATCGAGATTCCGGAAATGAACGAGATGAACCCGTTGCGCCGGCGCGCACGGCGTCCGGCGCGCGTGTAGCGCAGCCCGATGCGAAGTTCGTAGGGAAGGTTCAAGGGAAGGCGATGCCGAAGCGAACTGATTGTATCCAAGCGTGTATCCAAGCGGATCGGTGCCCCGGCACCGAGCACGCGGGCACGATACTGTTCGGCTCCTGGAATCGATCCCATGCACTTGACGCTGATGCTTCCCGGTTCGCTCGTACCCGCCGACCTCGCCGCGGAACTCATCGCGGCGCTGCGTGCGCCGGGGCTCGCGCGGCTGCTCGAGCGCGCCGCGCCGGCCGCGACGTCGACATCGCTGCAGGACAGTGCCGAGTCGACCTGGATCGCACGTAACGTTTTCGGATCACCGGGGCGTGCTGCAACCGCTCCGTACGCCTGGGCGGCGCTCACCGGCGCTGCCGATACCTCCGGCGTGGTCTGGCATGCCGACCCGGTACACATCGAGGTCGGGCGTGACAGTCTGATCGTGCGCGGGCTCGACGATGTGCCCCCCGACGAGGCCGAGGCCGACGCGCTGATCGCAGCGGCCAACGAATCGCTCGCCGATGCGCGCTGCGAACTGCGCAGAGCCGGCTCGCAGTGGTTCCTTCATACGGATCGCGCCTGGTCGTTCATGCCGCCGCCGCTGTCGGATTCTTTGGGCCAGCCTTACTCGCCCGCGCAATCCGATGACGTGGACTCCATACACTGGAGCCGACTGCACAATGCGATCCAGATGCGCTGGCACACAGATCCCGTCAACGAGGCACGCGAAGAGCGCGGTCTGCCGCCGATCAATGCGCTTTGGCTGCATGGCGGCGGCGCCTGGCGCGCGCTGCCTCCGTTGCGGTGGCCGCGCGTGCACAGCGAACGCGCAGAACTGCACGGGGCTGCGGCGGCCGCCGGGGCGGTTTCGGCGCGCGTGATGGACGCGGTCACCGACAACGCGCTGCTCGTCTGGGACGACGCGCTGTCCGCGGCGCGTCAACACGACTGGAGAGCCTGGCTCGAGTCGATGAGCGTCATCGATCGTCGGCTGGCAACCCTGCCTTCGTTCCAGACGCTGGAACTGGTGCTGACAGGCATATCGGCAGGCCCGATCGTGGCTGGCGCAGCCGTCGGATCGCCTGAAGCTCTGGCGCAGCACGCCACTGGCCGACGCACTGGTTGAGGCAAAGGCCGAGGCCCCTTCCGCATGACGCGTCTGCTCGCGCGCGACTTCGACCCGGCGGTCGCCCGTCGGCTCGCCACCGGGGGCATGCCGGCACCATTGGCGCGCGCACTGGCGGCTCGCGGCGTGACGAGCGAAGACCACCTGCGACTGTCACTCGAGGGCCTGACGCCACCCGGCGCGCTTGCACACGTGCACGAGGCCGCCACACTTCTGGCCGATGCGATCGACGCCGATGCGCGGCTGCTGATCGTCGCCGACTACGACTGCGACGGTGCGACCGCGTGTGCCGTCGGCCTGCGCGGACTTCGGATGCTGGCAGCCGGCACTGCGGCGAGCATCGACTACCTGGTGCCGAACCGCTTCGAGTACGGCTACGGCCTGACGCCGGAGATCGTCGACCTGGCGGCGCAGCGCGAGCCCGATCTGCTGATCACCGTCGACAATGGAATCGCGAGTGTGGAGGGAGTAGCGCGCGCGGGCGAACTCGGTATCGAGGTCCTGATCACCGACCACCATCTTCCGGGAGCCGTGCTTCCGGCGGCCGCCTGCATCGTCAACCCGAACCAGCCAGGATGTGGCTTCCCCAGCAAGCACCTGGCCGGCGTCGGCGTGATGTTCTATGTACTGCTGGCGCTGCGGGCGGAACTGCGCGCCCGGGGCCGTTTCGATGCGAACTCGCAGCCGCGCCTGGACTCGCTGCTGGATCTGGTCGCACTCGGTACGGTCGCCGACGTCGTGCGCCTGGACCACAACAACCGCGTGCTGGTGTCGCAGGGACTGCAGCGGATTCGCAGCGGCCGGCTGCACCCCGGCATGGCCGCACTGTTCCAGGTCGCCGGACGGGAAGTTCGCACAGCCCGGGCTTCCGACCTCGGCTTCGCGATCGGCCCGCGCATCAATGCCGCAGGACGCCTGACGGACATGACGGTCGGCATCGAGTGCCTGACGACCGACAGCTTCCAGCGCGCTCTCGAACTCGCGCAGCAGCTCGATCAACTGAATCGCGAGCGCCGCGAGATCGAAGGCGACATGCAGCTCGACGCGCTCGCCGCACTCGACCCTGCCGAGGTTGCGCAGCGGCGCACGATCTGCCTGTTCGACGAGTCCTGGCACCAGGGCGTGGTCGGGCTCGTCGCCTCGCGCATCAAGGAAAAGTTTCATCGCCCGACCATCGCCTTCGCTCGTGCCGGCGAGAACGAACTGCGCGGCTCGGGACGATCGATCGAGGGCGTGCACCTGCGCGACACGCTGGACATCATCACCAAAGTCAATCCGACGTTGGTCCGGCGCTTCGGGGGACACGCAATGGCGGCCGGCCTGACACTGGCGGCCGAGCACTACGAGGGCTTCGCTGCGGCATTCGAAGACGCGACGCGCGCCTCGTGCGACCGCTCGCTGTTCGATCGGACGGTGGCCACCGACGGCCCGCTTGCCGCGGGCGAAATCGCACTATCGCTGGTCGAAGCCTGCGATCAGCATGTCTGGGGCCAGGGCTTTCCGCCGCCGTTGTTCGACAACGAGTTCATGGTTCTGAACCAGCGCTTGGTCAAGGACAAGCACCTGAAACTGGCGCTCGAACTGGACGGCCGCCGATTCGATGCCATATTCTTCGGTCGCGCTGCGCCGCTGTCGAAGGTGGCGCGGCTGGCTTATCGGCCGACAATCGACGAGTACCAGGGCCAGCGCAGACTGGCGTTGACGATTGAACATTGCGCCGACTGACGGCGCGGAGCGGAGAGGACCATCATGAGGCGAACTGCGGGCTGGCTGCTGGCCGGGACAGTGGCCATTTCCGGTTGCACGGTCATCTCGGGCCCGGCCGGGCGGCTGCCCAACGACCAGGGCTTCGATCCGGTCGTCGTGCAGACACCGCGACCGACGTTGCCGAACGTGTTCGTGACGAACGGCCATCTGGTCGTCGATCAGGAGCCGATCCGCCTCTGGCTCCGTGACTACGACAAGGAAAAGCGGACCGTGAAGATCGCCTGGGCGCTGGCTGCGAATTCCGACGCGCAGTGGCCCGATCCCGAAGAGGCCGATCGCGTTCAGGCCCGCCGCTCGAAGACTCGACTGCGAGGTCCGCGGCGCGGGCAGGAAAGTTCTTGCGTGCACCCTCCCGTACGAGCGCCACGGCCAGGTACAAGTACACGCTGAAGGCGATCGACGGGAAGAGCACTCTGCGCCGCTGGACCCTGAACATCGTCAACATGGAATAGCCCACGGTCTGCGGGCGTCGTTACTCCGACCACCATCACTGATGGAGATCCAATGATGAAGCGCACTCTCGTCGCGATCGTGACGGCCGTTGCCGTGCTGATGGGATCGAGCTGCGTTCGCGCAACCGGTCACCGCCCGAGTGACGATGGAAGGAACGACCATCGCCGTCCAGCCGGACCCGATTCGGATCACGAAGGCACAGGGCGCGGTCGTGATCCGCTGGGAGCTGCCTGCCAATGCGAACTACAGCTTCGACCCGCAGGGCATCGTGATCAACGGTGAAAGGGTCGGGGGCCAGTTGCGGCCGCAGAACCAGATCGCCCACTGTGGCGGCGGTCCCAGGCACATCACCTGCACCAACAGCAACAGCCGCCGTGGCACCTTCAAGTACACGGTGCGCCTGCTCGACGCGAACCGACGGCTCGTCGAGAAGGACCCGGAGATCGTCAATATCGAGTGACGCTCGTAGGCGCATGGCCCGGCGGCATTCGTAGACAGCAGCTCGCCGGCGCGCTGTACCGCTTCGGCGTAGCCCAGTTCCCTCCCCTTGGCCAGCACACCCGCCGCCGCTTCACCGAGCGCGCGCTGCGACTGCTCGATCAAAGGCAGCAGGAAGGCATTGTCGGCGCTGTCGCGCTTCAGTCCTGAGCGCTCCGCCTGTGCCTCGGCTGCTCCGAACATCTGCAACGCCGCGTCGTGCCTGCCCTCTGCCGCGCACAGTCCGGCGAGGATGTCGAGCGTGGACTGACCGAGCTGCTGTGAACCCAGCATCGGTCGCCACCTGCAGCGCCTCGCCGAGCAGCGCCTGGGCCGTGTCGGACTGCCTGCGCTCGATTGCCACGACGGCAAGGTTCAGCCGGCCGATTGCCACGCTCTCGTGGTCGCCCAGTCCTACGAGGATCTGTACCGCCTCCGAGTAAAGCGACTCCGCACCGGCCAGGTCCCCTTGCTGTCGGAGCAACTGCGCGTGGCTGTTCAATGCCGAGGCGAGCTGGCGCGGGTTGCCGACGGCGCGCGCTATGGTGATCGACTCCGCCGAGTAGCGTCCGGCGTTCGCCATGTCGCCTTCGCCGCGGCACGCCTGTCCGAGCGGTCTGCAGCACCGCGGCGATACGGTTCTGATCGCCCAGTTCGCGTGCCAGCGCGAGGCTTTCCTCGAGGTATCCGCGCGCTTCAGCGTACCTGCCCATGAAGGTGCAGAACTGTCCGACGTCCGCCAGCCCGCGACAGCGCGAGAGGCTGCGAGCATCGGCGCGCGTCCGCGCCAGCGCCTCGGCCGTGACACGGTGACCCAGCGTCAGCAGGCCGTGCTGGTACCAGTAGAGCTTCAGCAGGAAGACGAGCTGCAGGCCCTTTTCGACGCCATCCTCGGCACGGTCGCACCACCGGTGCGCACCGAGCAGGTTCTCGCGCTCGCGATCGAGTTCAGAGATCCAACGGCCCTGCTCGGGACCGGCCAGGCCCGCCCGGGCGCTCTCGGCGAGCGCAAGGCACCAGGCAAGGTGGCGCGAGCGCGTGGCAGCTTCGTCACCGCAGAGCGTGAGCTGCTCGGCAGCGTAGTGACGCACGGTGTCGAGCATCCGGTAGCGACCGCTGTCGACATCAAGCATCACCAGCGACTTCTCGACCAGGTTCGCGAGCAGGTCCACCACGTCGTCGGTGGTGATGGTGTCACCCGCGCCGACCGACTCGGCCGCCTCGAGCGTCCAGCCGCCGGCAAACACCGACAGTCGCTGGAAGAGCCGCTGCTCGTACGGCGGCAGCAGGTCGTAGGACCAGTCGATCAACGCCCGCAGCGTCTGCTGCCGCGGCAGCACGGTGCGATCGGTCGTGACCAGCAGCTTGAAGCGGTCCTGCAGTCGCGCGGCGATGACGTCGATCGGCATGGCCCGCGTTCGCGCTGCGGCGAGTTCCAGCGCCAGAGGGATGCCGTCGAGTCGGCGGCAGATCTCCGCAACCGCTGCAGCCGCCTTCCCGGTCAGCCGGAATGCCGGCTGCACCGCGGTGGCCCGATCGACGAACAACCGTACTGCGTCGTTAGTGAGCAAGGACTCGACGGAGTATTCCGCCTGGCCCGGAGGCGGCAACGGCGTGACCTGGAACACGGCTTCACCGGCGATGCGCAACGCATCCCTGCTGGACGCGAGCACCCTCACCTGCGGCCCCGCCTGCAGCAGACGCTTCGCCAGCTCGGCGCATGCGTGCACCACATGCTCGCAGTTGTCCAGCACGATGAGCAGCTTGCGGTCGCGCACGAAGCGGGTCAGCGCGTCCATCACGCTGCCGCCCGGTTCCTCCTTCACCCCCAGGACGGATGCCGTGGCCTGCGGCACCAGTTGCGGGTCGACGATCGCGGCCAGTTCGACGAACCAGACCCCGTCCGGATAGTCCTCGAGCACGATCGCCGCCACCTGCATCGACAGCCGCGACTTGCCGAGGCCACCCATGCCGAGCAGCGTCAGCAGCCGACTGTTCGCGAGCAGGTGTCGTACCTGTTCCATATCGCGATCGCGACCGACGAAGGAGTTCAACTGTTGCGCGAGATTGTTGGGCGTGCTCGCCATCGAGCGCAGCGCCGGAAAGTCGGTGCGCAGCTGCGGATGCACGAGCTGGTACAGCTGCTCGGCGCTGCCAAGGTCGCGCAGCCGCACGGCGCCAAGGTCGCGCAGGACGACGTTCGGTGGCAGGCAGCCGGCGAGGCGATCGGCCACCGCCTGCGACAGCAGCACCTGGCCGCCATGGGCTGCGCTCATGATGCGTGCGGCCCGGTTGACGGCAGGACCGTAGAAGTCGTTGTCGCGCCGCTGGTCGGCGCCCAGGTGCAGACCGCAGCGAACGCTGAGCGACGCGAGATCGGCCGGCGGCTTCGCCAGCACCAGCTGCAGTTCGATCACTGCCGCCAGCGCGTCGCCGCAGTCGTCGAAGGCCGCGTGGAGTCCGTCGCCGGTCATCTTGACGACGGTGCCCCGATGGCGCTCGACCGCGGCGCGCGAGACCTCGTCGTGCCACGCCACCGTGCGCGCGGCCCGCACCGGGTCGGATTCCCACAGGCGCGTGCTGCCCTCGATATCCGAGAACAGGTAGGTGACTGTCGTGGCAGTCGACTCGATCATCGGTGCGCGGGTCGCTCGGTCGTCGCTGGCGGTTATCGCTACAGCGGGCGCGCGCAGTTTACGTCGGCACAGCCCCGGCCTTCGGTCGACGCCGACGGCTGGCGGACCGAGTTCCTATAATCACGAACTTTCGACATCGAGATGCTCCATGGAAGCCGAACACCTGAACCAGATCGAGGGCACCATCGCGGACCTGCGCGGTCGCCTGGCCGAACTGCGGAGGTATCTTTGACGTCGATGTGAAGGAAGCCCGGCTCGAGGAGATCAACCGCGCACTCGAGGACCCGAAGGTCTGGGACGACCCCAAGCGCGCGCAGGAGCTCGGCCGGGAAAAGAAGTCGCTCGACCTGATCGTCCTGAAGATGCGCACGCTGACCGATGGCGTGCGCGACGCCGGGGAACTCTTCGAAATGGCGCGCGGCGATGACGATGACGCCACGCTGCGATCGGTCGATGCCGACGTGGCAACGCTCGCCAAGCAGGTGGCGGACCTCGAGTTCCAGCGGATGTTCAACAATCCGCTCGACCCCAACAACTGCTTCATCGAAATCCAGGCGGGCGCGGGCGGCACCGAGGCGCAGGACTGGGCCGGCATGCTCGAGCGCATGTACCTGCGCTATGCCGAGCGGCGCGGCTTCAAGCCGGAACTGCTGGACGAGACCCAGGGTGAAGTGGCCGGCATCAAGGGCGCGACGATCAAGGTGAGCGGTGACTACGCCTACGGCATGCTGCGCACCGAAACGGGAATCCACCGGCTGGTGCGCAAGTCACCGTTCGATTCGAATGCGCGCCGCCACACTTCGTTTGCCAGCGTGTTCGTCTATCCCGAGGTCGATGAGACGGTCGATGTCGAGATCAATCCGGCCGACCTGCGCATCGACGTCTATCGCGCCTCCGGCGCCGGCGGCCAGCACGTCAACAAGACCGAATCGGCAGTGCGCATCACGCACGCGCCGTCGGGCATCGTCGTGCAGAGCCAGAACGACCGCTCGCAGCACCGCAACCGTGCCGAATGCATGGCGATGCTGAAGTCGCGCCTGTACGAACTCGAGCTGCGCAAGCGCATGGCGGAACAGAACAAGCTGGAGGAGGCCAAGACCGACATCGGCTGGGGCCACCAGATCCGTTCCTACGTGCTCGACCAGTCGCGCATCAAGGACCTGCGCACCAACGTCGAGATCGGCAACACGCAGGCCGTGCTCGACGGCGATCTCGACGACTTCATCGAAGCCAGCCTCAAGCAGGGCGTCTGATGCGCGCCCAGCTATCGACAAGCCGGAACTGCTGCCGCTCGCCGAAGGCGTGGCGAGCGCCCGCATTGTGTTGCGCCGCTATCGTTTCGGCGACGGTGCGGCGCTGTTCGATGCCCTGGCCCCGCACCGCGAAGAACTGATGCAGTGGATGGAGTGGCCGCGACGCCACCAGCGCGTGGAGGACTCCGAGTCGTATGCGCGACGCATGCACGCCGAGTTCATGCTCCGGCGATCGATGCCGATGGCGATCTTCGACGCCGATGGCGATCGTTATCTGGGCGGCGCCGGCTTCCATGTGCCTGACTGGAACACTCCGAAGGTCGAGATCGGCTACTTCCTGGTCCCGCCTGCGCGTGGCACCGGCATCGCCAGCGACGTCGTGCGCCTGCAGATCCACTATGCCTTCGACCAGATGCAGATGAACCGCATCTGGGGTGCGTGCGACGCCGCCAACGACGCCAGCACGGGCGTGATGCGACGCGCCGGAATGCGCGAGGAAGGCCTGTTGCGGGCCGAGACGCGCGACCATCACGGGAACGTGCGCGACACCCGCATGTTCGGCCTGACCCTCGACGACTACCCCGGCTGGACTGCCACCCACGGCATGGCCGATCTCCGGTACCTTCCACTCCCATCATGACGACAAAGCGGCTTGTAATCCTGACGGGCGCCTCGCGGGGACTCGGCGCCGCCATGGCCGAGCAACTGCTGACGGCCGGTACCCTGCTGCTGACGCTGTCGCGCCATCCCTCGCCGGCGCTACAGGAAAAGGCAAGCGCGGCCGGCGCAACGCTCGAGCAATGGGCCATCGACGTCGGTCACGATGTCGGTGCCGCCGCGCGACTCGAGGCGTGGCTGCACCAGCATGCCGCGGCAGGCTTCAGTTCGGCGACGTTGATCAACAACGCCGGACTCCTCGGACCCGTCGGTCCGATCGACCGCAGCGAGGCCGAGCAGCTTGCCGCGGTGCTGCGCGTCGACCTCGAGGCACCGATGCTGCTGACCGCGGCGTTCCTGCGCGCGACGCGCAACTGGGCGATCGACAAGCGTGTGCTCAACATTTCATCGGGCGCGGGCAGGCGCCCCATCGTCGGCTGGGCCGCGTATTGCGCCGCCAAGGCCGGAGTCGACCACTACTCGCGGGTCGTCGCGCTCGATGAAGAGCGGCTGCCCAATCCCGCGCGCATCGTGTCGCTGGCGCCGGGCGTCATCGATACTGACATGCAGGGCGAGCTGCGTGCCGCTGAGCCCGCGGGATTTCCCGACCAGTTCCATTTCGTCGAGCTGAAGGCGAGCGGGCAGTTGCCGACGCCACAGGCCGCCGCCCAACGCGTGCTGGCCTATCTGGCGCGGCCTGATTTCGGAACTCAACCGGTCGCCGATGTGCGCGACGCCTGAACCATGACTGAAGCAAACACTCCGCCCGCCGACGAGAACCAGATCATCGCGGAGCGGCGCGCCAAGCTGGCGGAGCTGCGCGCCCGCGGACCGGCGTTCCCGAACGACTTTCGCCGCACGCACCTGGCGGGCGACCTGCATGCCAAGTACGGTCCGCTCGAACGCGAGTCGCTCGAGCAAGCCAACGCAGAGGTTGCGGTCGCCGGCCGCATGATGCTCAAGCGGGTGATGGGCAAGGTCGCATTCGCCACGGTGCAGGACGTCAGCGGCCGCATCCAGTTTTTCATCGCGAAGGATGACGCCGGCGAGGCGGCGCTCGAGGATTTCAAGCGCTGGGATAGTGGTGACCTGATCGCAGCGCAGGGAACGGTCTTCAAGACACAGAAAGGTGAGCTGTCGGTTCGTGTCAAACGTCTTCGGCTGATGGCCAAGGCGCTGCGACCGCTGCCCGACAAGTTCCATGGTCTGGAGGATCGAGAGCAGCGCTATCGCCAGCGCTATGTCGACCTCATCATGAACGACGAGGCACGAGCGGCGTTCCTCACTCGCAGCAAGGCAATCGCCGCGATGCGCGAGTTCATGGTGGCGGAAGGTTTCCTCGAGGTCGAAACGCCGATGCTGCAGGTGATCCCGGGCGGCGCGGCGGCCAAGCCCTTTGTCACGCACCACAACGCGCTCGACATCGACATGTTCCTGCGCATCGCGCCGGAGCTGTACCTGAAGCGGCTCGTGGTCGGCGGCTTCGAGCGGGTGTTCGAGATCAACCGCAACTTCCGCAACGAAGGGGTAAGTCCACGACACAACCCCGAGTTCACGATGATGGAGTTCTACGCCGCGTACCAGGACTACACGTGGCTGATGGACTTCACGGAACGACTGCTTCGGCACACGGCCATCGCCGCCACCGGCTCGGCCGTACTTCAATACCAGGGACAGACGATCGATCTGTCGCAGCCGTTTGCACGCATGACCACGGCGCAGGCGATCCGCGCCCATGCGCCGCAGTACAGCGACAGCCAGCTCGCCGATCGCGATTTCCTGCACCGCACGCTGCGCGCGCAGGGCAGCACCCATGCGGAAGAAGCCGGGCTGGGCGCGCTGCAGCTGGCGCTCTTCGAGGAAGTCGCGGAGTCGAAGCTGATCCAGCCGACCTACATCGTCGACTACCCGGTCGAGGTCTCACCGCTCGCGCGGGCATCGGACTCGCGCCCGGAGATCACCGAGCGATTTGAACTCTTCATCGCCGGCCGCGAACTCGCCAACGGATTCTCGGAGCTCAACGATCCGGAAGACCAGGCCGCGCGTTTCAATCAACAGGCGAAGGCGAAGGCGGCGGGCGACGAGGAGGCGATGTATTACGACGCCGACTACGTGCGTGCGCTCGAGTACGGCATGCCCCCGGCAGCGGGTTGCGGTGTCGGCGTCGACCGCTTCATCATGCTGGTGACGGATTCGGCAAGCATCCGCGACGTGATCCTGTTCCCGCACATGCGGCCGGAGGGCTGATGCCCGAGGCCGCGCGGCTGCTGGCCATCGCCGAGCGGTTGCAGGTGCGCGCGCAGCCGCCGCGCCCCCCGGAGTTGCGGCCCCTGATGATCGGGATCCAATGCGTGGGCTGGGTACCACCGACGATTGCGGACTTCCTGTGTGCCAATGCCGCTGGCTTCGTCGGCGATGCCCACACGTTGCGACTGGTCGATGACGGCCTCGACGCCCGCGCACGCAGCGCCCTGCTCTTCGAGGCGGCGCTGCGGCTGCGCGACGCCGGACTGGTGCGCGGCTGGCGCGACGAAACCCTTGCGATCCGCACGCTTCCCGGAGAAGTGGCACTGGCGACGATCGAGCGTGCGGCGTGTCGCGCGCTCGGCATCACAACGGAAGCCGTGCACCTGAACGCCTTCGCCGACGATGGGACACTCTTCGTCGCACGCCGTTCGCCCCACAAGACCATCGACCCCGGACTCTGGGACAACCTCGTCGGCGGCATGGTGCCGGCGGATGAGACGCTGGAACAGGCGCTCGAGCGCGAGGCCTGGGAGGAAGCCGGCCTGGAACTCGACCGCCTCGAAGTGCACCGGGGCCGCTCGTTTCAGATGCGCCGTCCGGTACCCGAGGGTTACCAGTCCGAGTGGATCCACGTGTACGAAACGACGCTCACAAGTGATACGCAATGCGCCAACCAGGACGGCGAAGTGGCGGCGATCGAGCGGCGTCCGCTCGGTGACGTCGTCGATGCCATCGAGCGAGGCGAGTTCACACTCGAGGCCGCCCTCGTGACGCTCGAGAGCCTCACGCGCCGCAACGGCCTCGGCAGTCCCGAAGGGTTCTACGCGTGATCGTCGACGCGGTCGTGCTGTTCTTCCTGCTCGGCGTCGTCGCACGCCTGGCGCGCAGCGACCTGCGCCTGCCCGAGGCCTTGTACGAAACCCTGTCGATCTACCTGCTGCTGGCGATCGGACTGAAGGGCGGCGTCGAACTCGCCCGTCAGCCGATGGCAAGCGTCCTGCCGTCGGCCGCGGCCGCCATCGCGCTGGGGGCCGCGATTCCGCTGCTGCTCTATCCGGTCCTGCGGGCCGTGGGCCGTCTCTCTGTCGCGGACAGCGCATCGATCGCCGCGCACTACGGGTCGGTGTCAGTCGTGACCTTCGCGGTGGGCACCAGTCTCCTGCTGCAGGCCGGAATCGCCACCGAGCCTCACATGCCCTTGCTGGTTGCGTTGATGGAAGCCCCGGGCATCGTGGTCGGTATCGTGCTCGCTCGTGCGCTGGCGGGCAGGCAGGATCGTGATCGGCCGCCCCTGCAATGGGGCACGCTGATACACGAGGTTCTGTTCGGCAAGAGTGTCGTACTGCTGCTCGGCGGCCTGGTGATCGGCACCCTCGCCGGACCGGACGCGCTGGCTCCGATCGAGCCACTCTTCTTCGGTCTGTTCAAGGGCGTGCTGGCGCTCTTCCTGCTCGAAATGGGACTGGTCGCCGGCGGTCGCCTCGCTGACCTGCGCCGTGCCGGTGTCTTCCTGGTGGGATTCGGCATCGCAGCGCCGCTGGTGCTCGGATTCCTCGGCGCCGTCGTCGGACACCTGCTCGGACTGTCGCTCGGCGGCACGACCTTGCTGGCCACGCTGGCCGCCAGTGCCTCGTACATTGCCGCGCCGACCGCAATGCGCGTGGCCGTCCCGAGGCCAATCCGGCGCTGTCGATCGGCGTCGTCCTCGGCGTCACCTTCCCGTTCAACATCACGCTCGGAATTCCGCTCTACCTGCAGTACGCGCGCTGGCTAGGGAGCTAGGCATGCAGACACACGCAAAGAAACTCCTCGTCATCATCACCGAAGCGGCGCTGGAGAAGAACCTGATCCGCGATGCGCGCCAGTTCGGCGCACACGGCTACACCATCACCGAGGTGCGCGGAGGCGGCGAGCGCGGTGAACGCGAAGCCAGCTGGGAGGCCGATCGTTCGATCGAGATGAAGGTCGTCTGCGACGCCGAGGTTGCCCGTTCACTCGCACAACACGTGCTCGCCAGCTACGCGCCGCACTATGCGACCGCGATGTTCACCGCCGACGTCGGTGTGTTCCGCGCAGAGAAGTTTTAGCCGACTGCCACGCAGGAAGAGCCCAGTCTCCTCGGCGGGTGCCTGTGCATGCGGGGATGTCCAGTGCGCTCATGCCCCATGAGTTGGCCCGCTGGGGAGCCACCGTTCTTTCGGTGTGCGATTGTGCTTATCGCCACTTGCAGTCGTGGCTCACCGCGGCCACACTTATCCGATAGTCGCCATTCCTGAACGCTGCCGTTGCGAAACTGGGCGGTCTGCGAGTAGTGGCATGTTCGAAAGCTCGGCGCGGGGCAAACAGCATGACTGACTTCGTTCTCGTTCATGGCGCATGGCATGGCGCCTGGTGCTGGCGAAAGATCCTGCCGTCACTCTGGGCTAAAGGTGATCGCGCATTTGCCGTGACACTTACGGGGCTCGGTGAACGCGAACACCTGATGTCCTCTTCCATCCGGCTGGCGACTCACATCGACGATGTGGTGTCAGTCATTGAGACGGAAGAGCTGGCGCGCCTCGTGCTTGTGGGGCACAGCTATGCCGGGTTGTTGATCACCGCCGTGGCTGATCGCTACGCGGAACGCATTGTCCGGCTGGTCTACCTCGATGCCATCATTCCCCACAGCGGCGAGAGTTGGTCGAGTTCCCATAACGAAAGCGCGCGCCAAGCCCGTAGAGCAGACATCGCGCGAGACGGCGTCATCATGCCTCCGCCGGCGTCGGCCTATGGCCTGACCGGCGAGGATGCGGTGTGGGTGGACCGACGCCAGAAGCCACATCCGGGCGGTGTGTATGAAGACGTGCTGCAGTTCGACGAGGCGCGCGTGGCAAGCCTGTCTCGCACTTTTGTGGACTGCACCTCGCCGGCACTTCCGGCGATCGAAAAGTCGCGTCAGCGAGTGCGGTCCGAACCGGGCTGGCAGGTGATCGAAATCGCCACCGGCCACGATCCGATGATCAGCGCTCCGACTCAGTTGCTGGACATCCTGGATCAGGCAGGACGTTCAAACTGAGGTCGGCGCGCGCCGCTGGAATCGAGCCAATTGCAGACGTTCCGTCAGTTGTGTGTATCGCCCGATTGCGGACATCGTCAACTAGAGCGCACTTAGCCAACGGTCTGCTCGCCGCCGGCCATAAGCCGGCATTGGTGGAAGTGAAAATCATGAAGGCCCATGGAGTCGTGCGCAACACCTCGCACCGGCGGGGTGACGGCATCGCCGGACGTGGCGCGCCATCGTTGGCGCCTAATCAGCGCGTGCGGCGCGGTTCGCTCTTTCCTCGCAGTTGGGCGCCCGTGCGCGCGTTGCCACGCGTCGCGAGCTTGTCGGCCGCGCGCTTCGCAGGCTTGACGCGGCCGCTCCCCGCCGCGACAGCCACCGTTTCGTACTCGGCAGCGTAGTGCCTGCGCATGCGCACGATCTCGCGCGTGTACTTGCGGGCAAGCTGCTTCTTCTTGGTCGTGGACAGCAGGCGCCCGGCGACCTGGAAGAACTTCGACTCCTCCTCCTTCAGGTGGTGGCGCACCTTGAAGCTCAGCGTCTTCGCGGTTGCGATCCACCCGGCCTGTTTCTTGTTGCGCACCGACAACTTGTCCAGCAACTCGTCGACCTCGTGGTGCTCGTGCAGCGCATGGCGCGACGCGTCGAGGCCGCCGTCCTCCATCAGCAGCGGTACGTACAGGTGGCGTTCCTCGGCAGCCGCGTGTGCCATCAACTCAACCTTCAACTGCAGGAACAGCACCTGACGCGCAGCCATATCGTGGCGCGATGCCGTGAGTTTGCGGCACAGGTCGCGTTGTAGGTCGTGGCTCTCGCGGATGGCATCGAAGATCATGTGGCAGCTCCCGGATCACGTGGTTCGGACGCGGCATTGTGCTCGATCAGCGACGCCCCGCTGCGGCGCACGCACGGCGCTCGCGGTAACTAAGCTGGCAGGCTGCGTCGCACGCCGCGCGCTGCTGTCGTGAACGCGCCACGCGAAACCGCGCTCGCCACGACAGCGTCCTGGAGTGGCCTTGCACTTGTAGTGCCGGCCAACCCCAGACATTTCAACCGCCCCGCCGTTTCGCCCGCAAGCGGACCAAATTCTCTTCCTTTGCATTTAGCAGACCAGCGATGTTTGGCCCCGCCGAGCGGCTTTAGCATCAATGCGACATGAACGACCCTCCCCGCGCCCCGGGGGTCGTCCTATCGGTGACTCATTGCGCCGGGAGGCGCTCCACCATCCGCGCGCGGTTGCTCAAATCTGGGTGGTTCGACCGTATCGCGCGCTTGGACCGAGTCCTAATGTTCCTGATCGCCTCGCGAAACGGAGTCGACCATGCCACGCTACCTCGTCGAACGCACCTTCTGCGAATGCGCTCGCGCTGGGACGGCCGCTGACGGCCGCGCCGCGGCTCACTGCGACGAAGTGATCCGCGCCAATGCGCGCGAAGGCGTGACCTGGATCCACTCTTTCGTGACGCCGGACCGTTGCCGCAGCTTCTGCATCGTCGACTCTCCGTCGCCCGAGGCGATTCGGATCGCCGCGCAGGCCACCGCCCTGCCGGTCGACCGCATCACGGAGGTGCGGGTCTTCGATCCGTATTTCCTCTGAACGGGCGTTACCCATCAACGGAGGTCACATGAAATCTGTCATTCTGAAAATTCAACGCGCGTTCGCGGCAGCGATCGCCGCAACACTGTGCCTGCCGGGCGCAATCGGCCCGGCTCGTGCCGACGCGGTGATGGACTGGAACGCGACCGCTGCGGCGCTGCCGATTGCAGTGCCGCCCGTGCATGCGCGAGTCATGGCTGCGATGCATGGCGCGATATATGACGCAATCAACTCGATCGACCCGGTCCACGATACGTATCGCTTCCCGGTCGAGGCGCCCGCAGGCGCCTCAAAAGACGCCGCTGTAGCGACCGCCGCGCACGGTGTCCTCGCCGTACTCGTGCCATCGCAGAAGGCCGCGTTGGATACCGCACTTTCCCAGTCGCTGGCGAAAATCAGCGACGAGCGCTCGAAAGCCGACGGCATCGTGGTCGGGAAGACCGTGGCCGAGCGCATGCTGGCCTGGCGCGCCAAGGACAACTTCGACGCGAAGGCTGAGGACAAGCCAGGCACCGGCGCCGGCGTGTGGCAGCGAACGCCACCTGGACTCGCGCCCGGCGCACTGCCGCAGCTGGGCGGCGTCACACCCTTTACGGTCAAGTCGGTCGATCAGTTCGCCGCGAAGGGCAGGCCCGCGCTGACGGGTGCAGAGTTCACACGTGATCTGAACGAGATCAAGCGCCTGGGCGGTCGCTACAGCACCGAACGCACGGCCGATCAGACCGCCGTGGCGCTCTTCTGGTCGGGCAACGAGATCCCCCAGTTGAACGCCGTCGCGCGCGCCGCCTCTCAGGCGAGAAAGCTCTCAATGCAGGAGAACGCCCGCCTCTTCGCGCTGACGCACACGGCTGCCGCCGACGCGTTGCTCGTCTCGTTCAGGATCAAATACCTGGAGAATGCGTGGCGTCCGATCACGGCGATTCGGGCTGGCTACGGCGGCGTTGCCGCCGACCCGAACTGGGAATCGCTGCTCATCACCCCGCCCCACCCGGAATACCCCTCCGCCCACTGCATCGCCGCGGGTGCCGTCGCGCAGGTGTTGCGCGATCTCTTCGGCACCGACGAGGTGAAGTTCAGCTACGTATTCCCGCCGGGTCTCGGGATGATGCGCAGCTACACGAGCCTTGCGCAGATCGAGAAGGAGATGGAGGACGCACGAGCGTTTGCCGGCATCCATTTCCGCACCACCAACGAGCACTCCACCGAGCTCGGTCGCAGAGTGGGCGCGTATGTGGTCGCGAACCATCTGCGACCCGCGGCGGCGTCGCATGCGAGTCGCTGAGCGTCAACCGCTCGACTAACATGCGCTACTGCGGCGGGCGCGGCTGAGGGTGACAGCCCACCGCCAGGGAGCCGAACCATGACGCTGCTCGAGCGCGATGGCTTGCTCGCGCAGCTCGCTGCGCGATGGTCGCAAGCGCGTGAAGGCCCGGGCCAGTTGGTCTTCGTCGAAGGTGAAGCTGGCATTGGCAAGACTGCTGTGCTGCGAGCGTTTGCCGCTTCCGTGCGGACCGACAGCCCGGTGTACTGGGGTGCCTGCGAGGCGATGGCGACGCCGCGGCCGCTCGGCGCGCTCGACGACATCGCCATCGACTCGGGCGGCAAGCTGGCCATCTTGCACGACGGCAGAGGCGAGCGGCATCGACTGTTCGTCGCCTTCGTCGACTTGCTCGCCCAACGGTCGGCGCTGGCCGTTCTCGAAGACGTCCACTGGGCCGATGAGGCGACGCTCGACCTGCTGCGCTATGCCGCCCGGCGCATCTCCCGCACTCGTTCGCTCCTTGTCGCGAGCTTTCGCAACGACGAGGTCGTTCCGGCTCATCCGCTGCGCGCCGTGCTCGGCGATCTGGCAACTGCCGGAGCGCCGCGGTTGGCGCCGCAGCCGCTCTCGCTGGCGGCGGTGCGGTCGCTCTCGGCCGGAACCGGAGTCGATGCGACGGCCTTGTACGAGCAGACCGCAGGCAATCCGTTCTTCGTCACGGAGGTGCTGGCGGCCACGGCAAAGGCCGTGCGGGGCGTTCCCGCCACTGTTCAGGACGCGGTGCTGGCGCGCGCCGGACGTCTGTCGCCCTCGGCGCGCGCCGTGCTCGACGCGGCCGCCGTAGCAGGGCCACGCGCGGAGTCATGGTTGTTGCGCGAGCTGACGGGCGCCGAGAGCGGGTCGATCGACGAGTGCCTGGCGACCGGCGTGCTGCGCACCGAAAGCGCGGCGTTCACATTTCGCCACGAACTGGCGCGCCAGGCGGTGCTGCAGGCGATGGCGCCGACACGGGCAATGGGTCTGCACCGGCTCGTGCTGCAGGCGCTCTTGGCGAGGGACACAACCCGCAGCTCCGCCCGGCTGGTGCTACACGCCGACGGTGCCGGCGACATCGCCGCGGTGCGACACTGGGCGCCGGTCGCGGCGCGCGAAGCGGCGGTGCACGGCGCGCACCGGCAGGCCGCCGCGCACTGGGCCTGCGCACTCGCACATTGCGAGCCCAGTGCCGAGCGCGCCGCGCTGCTCGACGCCTCAGCCGAAGACGTGCATATGAGCATCGGCCTCGACGAGTCGATCGCCGTGCGAAGCGAAGCGGCGCGGCTGTGGTGCGCGCACGGGCGGCCGGACAATGCAGCGGTGTCGCTGGCGCGGCAATCGCTCATATTCCTTTACGCCGCACGCAACGCCGACGCTGCGGCGGCATTGCGCGAAGCAAGCTCGCTCGTCGCCGACCAGCCCGACTCACACGCGGCGCGCGTGGTGCGTAGCTGCGCCGCGTCGCTTTGCCAGTACCAAGGCGAATCCGACGAGGCGATCACCCTGGCGTCGTCGGTGCTCGTCCAGGCCGGGCGCGAAGGCGACAAAGCCGAGATGGCGATGTGCTTGAAGACGATCGGCCGCTCGCAGCTCGACCTGGACCAGGTCGACGAGGGCATCGCGACACTCGAGCGTGCACTCGCACTGGCGCAGGGTGCTAACGAGAACCGACTCGCCAGTCAGATCTTCGCCAGCCTCGGGGCGGGTTGCGTCGACGCGTTCAGGCATGCGGATGCCGAGACGTGGCTGCGCAAGGGCATCGACTTCTGCACCGAACGCGACCTTGACGCCACGCGTCTTTGGCAGACGGCGTGGCTCGCCCACGCACTGCTGCAGCAGGGACGTTGGGATGAGGCGGCGGCCGCCGCGCATGCCGTGATCGCAGAGCCGAAGGCCACGGTAATCGCACGGATCGCGGCGCTGGTCGCTCTCGGCCGGCTGCGTGCGCGGCGCGGCGACCCCGGCGTCTGGAGCGCGCTCGACGAGGCGCGCGATCTGGCCGTGGGCACCGGACCCGGCCGCTTTCATGTCGCGCGGGCCGAGGCCGCCTGGCTGGAAGGACGCGACGGCGACGCTGCACGCGAAGCTGCAGCCCACCTTTCGCTGGCGGCTGCCGCGCGACGGATCGATTTCGCCGCGCAACTGGCGTTATGGTGCCGCCTCGGCGGTGACGAGGCGACGCCGATTCCCGACTTTTGCGCGGAGCACCCTTTCGCGCTCGAAGCCGCCGGCCGCTGGCAGGACGCGGCTGACGCGTGGCGCTCGCTCGGCTGCCCGTTCGAGACCGCGCGCGCCCTGGCACAAGGCGACGAACCGGCGCAACGCCAAGCCCTCGCCATGTTCGAGGCGCTCGGCGCGCGGCCGATGGTCGAGCGGGTGCGCCAGCGTCTGCGCGCGGCGGGCGTGCGCGGCCTGCCGCGAGGCGCGCGGCGTTCGACGCGCGAACATCCCGCTGGCTTGACCGACAAGGAAGTGGCTGTGCTCGAACTAGTCGCGGCGGGGCTGCGCAACAAGGACATCGCGCTGCGCCTGCACCGGTCCGCGCGCACCGTCGAACACCACCTCGCAGCGATCTTTGCCAAGCTCGGCGTGGCCACACGTGCCGAGGCGGTGAGTGCGGCCCATCGATTTGGCGTTGTCGCGGCGAGCTCGACGAGCTCCGACAGACCTCAAGCTTGCAACGAGTGCAAGAAAGGAGTGCTAGATGGCGAACTTAATGTGCATAGACGTCACTATTCAGACCGGTGATCGGGCTGGAGCGAGCTGACCGCTTTGCGCACGGAGTCGTGCACAAGTGGCGAGCCTGCCCACTGGCGAGATCCCCCAATGGCAACGACGATTGGCTACACCTCGACTTGCTCCCACAAGCTCAAAACCTCTCCAAGTTCAAAACCATGACTCCTCACCGCGACTTCGATATTGGCGTGACCGAGAAGGATCAGCACTCCCAGCTTGTGGTCTTGTCGGCACGTGTCGGTCACCTTGGTGCGCCATAGTGAGCGCGTCATCCAGCGGGGGCATGCCCCCTCATGCCGGAACCTTGTGCAGCGTGATGTGCGCGGCGATACATAGCCATCGGCCATCGCGCTTGTGCCAGATGTCGGTATAACGGCTCACACCTTTGCGGTGGTCCTTCAGTTCGTACGCATTCTCAGCGTGTATCAACGCCACGTCGTCGAAACGGCGCACGGTCACTCGGTCGACCGGAAACGATCTGAAGTGGGTGGCGAATGTCGGTCTGGCGAAGTTGGCCAACGCCTCGGCGCGATTGTGGACCGAGCCGTCGCCAGAGATCACAACATAGTCCGGTGCCAGGTGGGCGTCGTACCAAGCCACATCGGCCTCACGGAAGGCCTTGACATAGTTCTGGTTGAGAGCCCGCAGGACGGCGAGGTCGTCGCCGCTTGGGTCTTGACCTTGCCATGGTTCATGGGCAGGTGAGGTGCCCGACTGCTGTGGCACGGTCACGGCGCTCTTGATCACCGTGCTCTGGGCGCTCACCAGGCTCCAAGCCTTTCCGGTCCAGACATGGACGTCGGTGTAGCGAAACCTGGCCGCCTCGCCGTCACCGGTGGCGCCTGTAAAAACGGCGTGCACCAGCGCGACCGGTCCGAACAAACGCACCCGAACGTCGTCATCGAATGCGCCGACCTGCGGTGCCCGACGGCGCATCTGCGCAAGGAAACCCGCGCGATCGTGCCAGGTGCCGTCGGCGTCCGTGAGTAGAAAGTCTTCGTCGGTCAACGCCTCCATCAGTTTGCCGTCGGGATCGATGTCGAGGTTGACAAAGCGATGGTTGATGGCGCGCAGTTGGATCTCGGCGAGTTCCTGGGGCGGCACGGCCGAGGCGGGCGCTGCGCTGGCCACGAGCCCGGACAGCACGAACAGCGGAGGGATTGACGAGATCGAAGGCAAGTGTGTCTCCTCGGGCCAGGAAGAGACAAGCCTAGGCCACTGCTGCCTCCCGCGCTGTCACGATCCGGCGCAGATCATTGAACCGGGTTTTGCGATTGCCATTGCCTTTGCCGCGCCGCAACTCCAGCGGCGTGCATCCGAACAGTGCGCGAAACCGGGCCGTAAAGTGGCTGTGACTGGCAAACCCGGCATCGAGTGCAATGGCGGTAAGGTCAGTGTCGGAATCGAGCACGGCATGCAAGGCACGGGCCAGCCGCGAGCGCAGAACGTACTGGTACAACGAGGCTGCCCTCTTCTGCACGAAAGACATGTGCCAGGTGACCGGGCGAGACGCAGGCGAGACCGGCCAGCTCACCGAGGGTCCACTTGCGCTCGGGATGGATGGCGACGGCTTCCTTGACGTCCTCCACCTGACGCCGGCGGCGCGCCGCGCCGGCTCGCAACGGTGTTCGGCTGCGCCACGGTTTGCGCGCCGCGTGCAGGGCAGCCGCCAGCAGGCCGATGCCTCGTTCCTCCACGTCCAGTGCGTCGATTTCGCCGCGCTCGAGGCGACTCCAGAGCAGGGTGCGCGCCAGCAACGTCGGCGGCTCGAGCAGCGCGTGACTGGCGAAGACCGAAGCATCAAAGCCGTCACGCGCCAGAGCCGACGGCAGGGCCTGTGCCAGCGCGTCGCCGGAGAACCGCAGCACCAGGCACCGGTCGCCGATGCAGCCCGGAAAGCTGAGTCGGTAGGGCGTGCCGGCCGAGATGAACAGTGCATGATTCGGTGTGACGATGACGTGCCGCCGCGGCCCATCGTGCCTGGCAAACACGCCCGCCAAGGTCAACGCCAGCACGTTGGAATCTGACACTTCGATTTCGCCAAGCTCGCTCGACGCCGGGCGCACGGCAACGTGGCCGACCTGCAACAGCTCACCGTCGAACAGGGTGCGCCGCACCGGCGATGTTTGGACTTCGTGGTTCATCACAATGCCAGCGCCTCGCAGCGTGGCGAGCACGGCGACGACGGACGAGCAAGCGCCGTGATCTGGGCCAGTTGCGCCCGCGCGGCACGACGTCCTGCCTCGAACAGATACGGCATTGCGCCAGTCTCCCACAGGCCCACGTGCCGATCCAGAGCCAGTTCAATTTCGACCACGCGCTGGCCAGCGTTGCGCGCAGCGTCGATGCGGGCTTGTTGCAGGTTGTTGATGAGCGCCGTGCTCGCCTGCGCAACCAGGCGCGAAGCGCGGTTGATGCGCCGCGGCATGACACCTCTGAAGCCCAGCGCGACCACCACTGCTGCATCGGATGCAACGGCGACGGGCAGTGGATCGGACACCACGCCGTCGACCAGCCTGCGCCCATCGAACTCGACGCTTGGGAACACCAGCGGCACAGCGACGCTGGCGCGCACCGCTTGCGTCAATGCACCTTGGCGCAGCACTACGCGCTCACCGCTCGTGGCCTCGGTGGCGACAATCCGCAACGGTGTGGGCAGGTCTTCCAGCCGCCAGTCGCCAAACGCGCGTCGAATACGCTGCGCGATGCGTCGGTCGTCGCGCAAGGCGAAGTCGGCGTCGAAGCCAAACCACTTCGGAGCCACGAGTTGCGCGTAAGCGCGCCAACGGTGCTGCTGTGTCAGTTCGGCCGACCACAGCGATGTCGCGGCTTCCAGCGCCTCGCAGCTTGTCATGCCCAGCGCAATCGTCGCGCCGAACACCGCGCCCGAACTGCAGCCAACGATCAGATCAGGCCGCAGGCCCTCGGCGGCAAGCACCTCGGCGATGCCGACCGCGGCGATGCTGCGCACCCCGCCGCTACCCAGCACCAGGGCCAGGCGCGGTGGCGAAATGGACTCAATAGACACCATGCCTCTCCTCAACATTGAAGTCGGCGAGCTTAGGTCGCCCGCGGCTTACGCGCTGTCACGATCCTGCGCAAGGTGCGAACCCCGATGCCACGCAAGGCCTGAAGGGCGGGGTTTGAGGAGCATGCCGTCGCGATTCGGCAGCAGTCAGTCTCTTGTGCCTTTGCGGGTTCGATTCCGACCTCGTGCTCAGTTCACAATGGGTTGCGTAGGGACTGCGGCTCGATAGGCTCGACGCGGCCACTTTCAGCCGTTCGGTTGCTCCGCACGATCTACTCAACAGCGGACATGGTCGCCTTTCATTCCACTCTCTCCCACACAAGCTTTCGGGTCTTGGTAATGGAATTGCTTTAGTAGGAGGCTAGGATGACTGTTTCCGCAAGTCGCTGGGAATTGACAAGCTCGAAGTAGATGACCGGTTGGCGCTGGTCGAGGAGATCTGGGCGAGCATTGTTGCAACCGCCAAGGTCTTTCCGCTCACTCCCGCACAGAGAGAAGAGCTCGATCCGGAGTGCTTGCCGCGGACCATGCCGCATTTGCGGAAGGTCGCCCAAACGCGGGAAACAGATCACTGCGCGAGCGGCCTAGGATTTCTCCCAGCAATCCTGGGCGATGGAGGGCGCGCATGGAAATCCGCACAAACGCTCTGCTGTTCTCGAAGACAAGAAACTCAGGACCCATCACGGCCAGCACGCAACTACACTTCGCGCGCAGTGTCGTCGGGGCGGTCGCTGCCGTATCCGGCTACTCAGCCACGTTCGAGAACCGAGAGGACCATCATCTCGGCAAGCTGGATCTGGAACTGACGACGACCATCGATCCGGGCGATCCGCGCATTGTCAACGTCGACGGTTCGTTTGCACTGCGGGACTGGTCTGGGGATTGGGACGATGCGTATTCGGGCACCGTGTCGCTGACAGTGCTTGCAGAGCTCGCGCCTGTAACACCCCCTCCACCCGGGGGCGCGCGCGGGGATCTCGTCATCACCGATGCTGAGATCACCCAGGGCATACAGCACTTCCGCAGTGCACTGCATCTGGACAGTGCGAACGTATTTCCCGATAACTCGATTCGACTGGTCGAAGACAAGGCAACCGCCGTTCGTCTTTGGATCGACTATGACCGGAACTCCGGATTGCCCCTCATCGCATCGCTTACCGGAGCACTGACTGTGCAGGACGCCGCTGGCGGCGTAACGACGATCTTGCCGCTCAATTCGATCGCTCCAAAACGCGAGAGCCAGATCGCGCGAGGGATGGCAACTGACACGCTTAACTTTGTCCTTCCCGAGGGACTTTGCTCCGGCAACGTGTCCATCTCTGCCAGGGTGTGGAGGGTCGGCAATGTGAATGACTTTGCGGACGGATTCCAGCGCACGTTGCTGTTCGAGACGTTTGTTCCGGTTCGCGTCTTCGCGGTGGGAGTCAACTACACCGGGCCCGACACGATCATGGGCCAGCCCACCATCGCGCCCGTTCCAGCTGATTTCGTCACACTGTTCGGCGTCACGGAGTTGCTGTACCCGATACCTCAGGTCACCCAGACGGGATACATGACCATGGACTTCGGCGGCGAGATGAAGTCCGACATCAGCAAGGGATGCGACAAGATGGGTGACTTCCGCGACGATGTATCTGACTTGCGGGGTGACTCAACCGACATCTTTTACGCGCTGCTTAATCTCGGAGTCGACACTGGTTCCGTAGGCGGCTGTGGCGGCTCGGGTGGCGCCGGCGTCGGCATCATCGGGAGCCAGGGTACGGTTGCACACGAATTGGGTCACATCCTCGGGCGAAAGCATGCTCCCTGCGACAACGTGACGCGCTGTGCGCGGCCGCTGAATACGGATGACGACTATCCAAGGTACTCCGGCTTCGACTCGGACAGCATCGGCGAGTTCGGTTTCGATACTACGGTCGGAACCGTTCTGACGCCGGGCGCGGCGCACGACATGATGGGTTACTCTGGCAATGCCTGGATCAGCCCTTACACCTACAAGGCGCTGATGACGCGCATTCCCGCCAATGCGGGCGGCGCCGCACCATCCGCCGTGTCGATGAACGCCGCTCTAAGTACTGCCCGCGCCTGGCGACGTCCAAGGCGGGCGCCGATTGAGATTCGTGAGCGAATTCCCATGCCAGCTCATCACCTTTTCATCAATGTCGTCATCGAGCGGGATCGGTCCGTGAAGTGGCGAACGGCGTTTCACTTTCTGTCTGGCCCACAAGATGTGCAGGGCAAAGCCACCAAGTTCGTTCTTGAGCTTCGAAACGGCAAGGGAGACGTCCTTCTCTCGCATTGCCTGCACCACGACGACACCACATGCGGTTGCATGGGCGAAGACTGCCTTTGGCCCAAGAAGATCAAGGCTGGCCTGCCGTTCGACCCGGCCGCCCGGCGACTCGTGATACTCGAGTGCGACAAGGAGTTGTTCGATGTTTCGATACCGGACCCGCCGAAGGTAGAGTTGAAATGCACTGGAGCAGACGAGGCCGGGTTGAAGTCGATCCAATGCACCTGGCAAGCTGATGCTGGGGACGATGACAGCGAGCTCTGGTACTTGCTGCAGTGGCGCGATGCGCGCGGCGTCTGGCGCGGAGTCGCCGCACGCACTCAAAAGACAGAGTGGCAGGTTCCCAAGTCACTCTGGGGGCGCTCAGGCGAGATTGCCATTCGCGTCCTGGCGTCAAGCGGTGTCGCTACCGGCATGGCGCAGTGGGAAGGCCGGCTTGCAGTGGAACAGAAGCTTGGCACGGGGCCGCGTCGCGTCAAGGTCGAGCTGGGGGGCGTAGCGCCGGGAGCCGAAGCGACAGTGGAACTGCCCCCGGTTCTTCGCGCCGTGGTCAGGAGCGACGACGGAGCAGCGAGTGCAACGGGGGACGTCGCTTGGTACGGGCCGCGCGGCGGTCTGTACGGGCGAGGCCGCTCGCTGCAACTTAGCGTGCTGCCCTACGGAGCGTACGTGCTGCGTGTTGCGGTCGAGAACGCCGGTGATGGCGACGGAGAAGGGTCGTGGATCGTGGAACGCACGCGCGATGACCGATATCTCTGGCACCGCGGAACCGTTAATTACACCGATCCGGAGTGTCATCCTGGCACTATCAGCGCGTCCTTCGAGAAGCGAAAGACCGGGCAAGCGGACTGATCATGCTGATAGGAGTCAGCAAGGAGTTCCCTCATGCAAATCGTGAATGACACCATCGCCTTCAACAGCTTCGAGGGCTCGGGGCCGCGCAGTGATACGAAGGTGATCTCGCTCCCCGCCAACGCGTCGCAGGTAACCGCACTACTTACCGGTTTCAATGCGGCCTTTTCTCCCAGCGACGGCGATCATCACCTCGGAAACGTAGATATCCGTATCAGCGCGCGCTTTCTTACAGCCGTGCCGTCCTCGACCGTTGAAGTGAGAGCGACGTTCGGTCTGCGCGATTGGTCGAATGAATGGGACGACAAGTATGAGGGCGTCGTGCGGTTCGCCGTCGTAGCTGAGTGAACGGTCCGAAAGGCCTGGGTGTGCAATTGCAGCCGACTCCTCTTCAGCGGAGCCTGCGAGGAAGGGCGCTGACGGCCAACTGCGGAAGTCAGCCCAGGTCCTCAGTATTGTCCAGAAGCGGACGTGCTGTTGGGGGGCATAGTTGACCGGAATCGACTTTGTCAGCCAACGCATCAACTCGATCCTGGAGGCCGCGAAGGCAGTTGCGGCTTCGTTTGCCATCGCTCTGGCTGTGGCGTTTCACGGACCGGTGGATGCTCAGCCTTCGACTACCTTTGTCTTCGTCAAAGTGATGGATCGGGTTTTGCCCGTTGAGCGGGGCAGCAAGTACGAAGACCCGTTGGACGAGGCTCTGAAGCAAACAAGGCTGGGCGAAGTGAATGGCGGGGGCACCAGTCTCACAAAGAGAAAGGACAATCGACTGGATTCGGCCGATTCTGTTGAAAAACTCGGAATCTGGTCTGACTCAAAATTCCATCTGACGCTAGTGCAATCAAGGATGTCGCTTGGTAAATGCGCTCACGTTCACCAGGAGGACCGTGATTGAATTTTTCGTGGGGCATCGCGGTCCCCCGTGTTCTGAGAATCTCGTCGCCTTCACGAGCCTCGGATTTTCTCTTCGAGGCAGAAAAAGGAGTTTTTCAACAGAATCGGCCACAACCTGCCGTCCTGCTCGTGCAACCAGTTAGCCGCTAAGCGGACGTTGCCGCGCTCGACATATGTCGCTAAGTTGCCGCAGCTCCAACCACACCCAGTGAGACCGCGGTCGCGTTCGTACCATGCGCTTCGAAGGCATTCTTAAGTCCTGGAACGACGAACGCGGCTTCGGCTTTATCGCCCCTGATCAGGGCAGCGACGAGGTCTTCGTTCACGTCAAGGCGTTCTCCAGACGCAATGGGCGTCCAGCGGTTGGCCAACGCCTTGTGTTCGAAGTAGAGATAGGCCCGCAAGGCAAGAAACGGGCAAAGAACGTCGAGGCAGCCCGCATCGCCATAGCGAAGCGCTCAAGACGTGAGGAAGAGCCCGCTGACTGGGACTTTGCCAGCCTGTCGGCAATTCCAGTCTTTGTTGCCGTGTACGTCTTTGCGTCTTTCTATTGGAAAGTGTCTCCCCTGTGGGCGGTCACCTATTTCGTTGCCAGCATCGTCACGATTTTTGCTTACGCGTTCGACAAAACGGCGGCGGTCAGGGGCAACTGGCGCATCCAGGAGGGCACGCTGCTGGGACTCGGTCTTCTGTGTGGTTGGCCTGGCGCGCTGCTCGCTCAGAAAGGGCTGCGCCACAAGTCGAGTAAGCAATCATTCAGGAACGCATTCTGGATCACAGTGGTGCTAAACGTTCTGGCGTTCATCGTGCTGAACTCTCCACAGATTTCTCAGCACCTCAAGCATCTCGTCAGGTGATCGGCCCATACTTCGTTCCGCGTACTGCTTGACCGGCAGAGCTAGTCCCGTGGCTTGGCGCGGCCAGAAGCAGCCCCTCACCCTGGCGATCCAGTTTGCCTATTGGCGGACATCCCGACGCCCCGTCAAAGTGTCCGAAGGCTCATAGGAGGGCTCGTGGAAGGACCTACTCCATGTTGCCCATCTCAGGCTCAGCTCTTCGGTAATGCACCGACGAGAAGCGAGCGCGATACTCCGCCGGCGTCATCCCCGTGTGCCGCTTGAAGAGGGAGCGGAAGAAATTGAGGTCTGCATAACCAACGCGTTCGCTGACCTCGTGAATCGATGAGGGGTCGCCCTCGAGTAACTCACGAGCCGCGGTGATCCGCATCATCTGCACATACTCACCCGGCAGCCTCCCCGTCGCACCCTTGAACCGGCGTATGAACGTCCGCGGGCTCATCGCGCACCGCTTTGCGAGCGCGTTGATGCCGATCTCCTCGCGAAAATGCGTACGCAGGTGCTTCTCTGCCTTGCCGATACGCTCGTCGGAGTGCGGACGGGAGAGCGGCAGCACGGAGTAGCCCGACTGGCAGCTCCTCGGCAAGCCGACGAGCAGCGACCTAGCGCATTGCAGTGCGATCTCGTGCCCGCAGAACTTCTCGACCAGGTAGAGGCTGATGTCGATCGAGGCGTAAACCCCGCCACTGCAGCAGATGCGGCCGTCCTCCGTCACGAACTGTTCAGGTCGCCAGCGCACATTGGGGTATCGCTCGCGCAGCATGTCGGCCACGCCCCAGTGCGTCGTGGCTTCGCGGCCGTCCATCAGGCCGGTTTCGGCGAGGTACGCAGCACCCGAGCACACAGCTCCGAGATAGGCTCCCTGCTCGTGCATCTTTTTCAGCCAGGCGATGATCGATGTGTGGCGCACGATCTTTTCTTGCAGGTCCCAGCCGGACGCGGAGATCATCGCGATGTCCGTACGTTCAATGTCCTCTAGCGCGTACTCGGGCTTGAGTCCGACGTTGCAGACGCTCCTCACCATCCGACCGCCGGGTGATGCGACCCGCACACGAAAGCGCGGCTCAGGCGGTTCCCCCTTGAGCCAGTTCCACAACTGTCCAGCGGAATGAAACACCTCGATTGGACCAATCGCGGTCGACGCCATACCGCCATCCAGCAGGATGACGGTGACGTCGATCGGCCGGCCGGGATCGATGATCCCGGCCGGCGCGCGCGGTCGTTTCTTCGTGGCTACGGCTCTTCCCATAGTCCGAATGCCCCACCTACCGGATCGACGATGAGCGCGATGCGTGCCACTGCGTCAACGGTAAACGGCTCGACGGCGACCGTCCCGCCCAGCGCGGCCGCTCGCCGGCTCGTGGCTTCCGCATCGTCCACCCGAACATACGGTGTCCAGTGCGAGGCCACGCCCGATCTCTGCATCGACAGCTTCATCTGGTAAAGGGAGCCGATGTCGCGGCCACCATGCGAGATGCGCACGAAGTTGCCACCGTTCGCCGCCTGCGTTTGCGCGCTCCAGCCGAACAATTCCGTGTAGAAGGCGATGGCTCGGGCGGCGTCTGTCGCGGCCAGGTCCATCCAGCAGAATCGTCCGGCAGGAGCGCTTGGCATCAGACGCCCGTCATCGGCTCGATGACCGTGCGCACCTCGGTCACTTTGCTCGCCGGGAAACCGCTCGCTTCCGCGTGCTTCATCACACTGTCGACGCTGTCGGCGATGTAGATGCAGAACGTCTTGTCTTGCACGACGTAGGAGTGCTCCCAGGTGACCTTGCCGCCAAGCGTCGCGATGGCGGCATTGGACTTGGCAGAGGCCTCCTGGTACTCCCCTGGCGCCAGGTTCTGCACGCCGGGAAGGTTGCGTTCAATCACAAATCTTTTCATTTCGCTTCTCCATAAGGTTGGGTTGGAAGAAGCTCCACTATCTGCGCGCCGACGCGCCACCGGGAGTGGCAAGAATGTCAATCTAGCATGGCATTCGTGACAAAGGCGCCATTTGCACGGCGAGCCCTAATGGCCTTCGCGCTTCTGTTTACGAGCCTGGCAGGCCGCGCCGCTCGGTTGACAGGCTGCGGCCAGGAGCGGTCCTGGCTCAAGTTGAGGCTCTATCCCCTAAGCGGACATTCCCCGCTAAGTGCTTTGAACAGTAGCTGCCGGATTTCATGGTTGGTCATACTGCATATAGATTCAGTATTTGCTCGAAGAACGGCTCTGGACAACGGTTTCCAGCGAGGCGCAAGATTCGGTTAACGTGACCGGGTGACCCGGTCATTCGGCAAAACACTCAGATAGATCACGTTAGCCATCGATGGAGCCCGCGGTGGAAGGACTGCGAAGCGTGGAGCATGACAACGGGGTTTTCTCGTTCCTCGTTCCGCTGCAGTGGGCTCACGAAGTGGAGGATGACGGCACACAAGTTTTTTGGGATGAAGGCGTCGGTTCCGGCACGTTACGAGTGACCTCAATCACCGCAAAGAAGGACGCGAATCCAGAAGACCTCCCGCAACTCGGTTTGCTCTCCGGAAGCGTAACGCCAACGGTCCGTGATGACGGAGTCGCTTGGGTGCACTACCGGCAAAACGAGGAAGAAGACGGAGAGTCAACGGTCATGTTTTGGTGGGAGTTTGCGCAGTTCGTGCCGCCGCGTAACGCCCGAGTCGCGTTCTTCTCATTCACCATCTATGCCAGCGAAGAGAACGAGCCTGCGACTCAGGCGCAAATCAACATGCTTCGCCAGCTTCCGTCATTCGTGAAGTTCGGAGAGCTACGGGAGTTCGACCGATGATCTTGGCTAACTTGTTGCTCGTGCCGACCCGCACGCGCTGTGCGCGTGCGGTCGGCACAGCGTTACGTTAGGACGCACAAGAACCAGCGCCCGATGCCGTCCTATCCATTCAAGCCAAAATCCTCTGTGAGCCTTCGCACAGGCGACTTCTGGGCATTGCCCCTCGGTGGCGGCCAATACGGCTGTGGCCGCGTGATTGCACTGAAACCGAAGACAGGAGCCGGGAGCCGCAGCATGCTCCTCGCAGGCTTGATGAACTGGGTAGGCAATAGCCTTCCAACCGCAAGAGAAATCGCTGGTCGCGGGACCGTCGCCCAAGGTCAGATTCACTTGCGCTCCATCTGGGGGACGGGTGGCGAGATACTCGGAAACCGCCCGCTGGCGGAGGACAACATTGAAGCCGATCACTTTCTCTCCGAGTCCCCTGGCAGGAACTGCATGCTTATGCGCGGCTACGAACTGGTCCGACCAGCATCTGCCGAAGAGCAGCGCAACCTACCTGTGTTCTCCACTTGGGGTTACCTTGTCATTCAGGTCAAAGCCAAGGCCTTGTCGCAGCGTGTGGCCTAACAAGTGCACCGAGCAGACGGCTGGCAAGCGGTGCTTGCCAGTGCGCTTCGGCCTGCGGCCTACGCCCGCCGCTCATGCACAACGTAAAACGTCCGCTACCGGTGTGAATTGCACGGCTGCTTTCGGAGAACGCTGACGGCCGCTACGGGTCGCTACGCGACTTCCTCTATCCACGCCATCTGGATTGCCTCCAGGATCTTCTCGCCGGACCGCGCCGGGTCGTCACTGAATCCGGGTAGTTCGCACACCCAGCGATGCAGGTCGGTGAACCGTATCTTCCGCGGATCGATGTCCGCGTGGGCCTCGGACAGGGCGATGGCAAGCTCGAGTGTGTCGGTCCATTTCATGTCGGCCTCGTCACTTCCTGTGCGGCCGCGCGCAATGCACGGCCGCTAGTGCTTTTCTTTCGCATAGTTGATGCTGTACTTTGGAATTTCGACGGTCAGGTCGGCATCCTGCAGGATGGCCTGGCAGGACAGGCGCGATACCGGGGTCAGGCCCCAGGCGCGGTCGAGCAGATCCTCTTCGTTGTCGCTCGCAGGCGGCAGCGACGCATAGCCCTTGCGGATGATGCAATGGCACGTCGTGCATGCCGCCACTTTCCCACACGCGTGCTCGATATCGACACCGTGTTCGAGCAACGCATCGGTGAGCGTCACCCCGCGCGCGACGTCAAACTCTGCACCGTCGGGGCAGAGCTCCTCGTGAGGCAGTACGGTGATCTTCGGCATCATCGCGCCCGCGTTGCCGCAGACTACTTCGCCAGTTCTTCGATCGTGCGTCCGGCCAGAGCGGCGCGTATCGAGCGGTCCATGCGCCGAGCCGCGAAGTCGTCGGTACTGGCGGTCAACGCATCCGTCGCCAGCCGGATGGCGGCTGCATCGGCATCCTGAAGGTGCTTCGATACCTCGGCCACGAGGCGTTCGATCGTGTTGCGCTCTTCCGGCTCCAGCAGATCCCCGTCGGCGGCAAGGGCTGCCAGCGTCGCTTCCAGCAGCCGTTGCGCTTCGACCTGCTGTTCACGCAGCGCACGCGCCCGCATGTCATCGTCGGCCGAGCCGAACGAGTCCTGCAGCATGCGGGCGATCTCGTCGTCGGACAGTCCATACGTCGGCTTGACGACGACGGAAGCCTCGACACCGCTACCGGTCTCGCGCGCGGCGACGGAGAGCAAACCGTCGGCATCCACCGTGAACGTGACACGGATCCGTGCCGCGCCGGCCACCATCGGCGGGATGCCGCGCAGTTCGAAGCGTGCCAGAGAGCGGCAGTCCGAAACGAGTTCGCGTTCGCCCTGCACGACATGGACCGCCATGGCCGTTTGGCCGTCACGAAATGTCGTGAACTCCTGCGCACGCGCGACCGGGATCGGCGAGTTGCGCGGAATGACCCGTTCGACCAGTCCGCCCATGGTCTCCAGGCCGAGTGAAAGCGGGATGACGTCGAGCAACAACCAGTCGTCTCCGGCCGCACGATTGCCGGCGAGCAGGTTGGCCTGCATCGCCGCGCCCAGGGCGACGACCTTGTCAGGATCGATGTTCGTGAGTGGCGCCTGCCCGAAGAAGGCTCCCACCGCCTTGTGGACATGCGGCATGCGCGTGGCGCCGCCGACCATCACGACCCCGTCGATGTCCTTGGCTGTGATGCCGGAGTCGTGCAGCGCCTTGCGGCACGCCGCCAGTGTCTTGTCCACCAGCGGTTGTGTCATCCGCGCGAACTCGCGGCTCGGAGTCGGCACATCCACCACTTCGCCGGTCGACAGCACCGCGTTGGCGCGGACCTCGGGCTCGACCGACAGGCGCTCCTTGACTTCGCGAGCCTTGACCATCAACGCGCGCGCGTCCTGCTGCGACAGCGGCAATAGCTGCGCCCGTTCGATGATCCAGCAGAAGAGGCGGTGGTCGAAGTCATCGCCACCCAGCGCGGAGTCACCTCCGGTGGCGAGCACTTCGAAGACACCCCGCGAGAGCTTGAGGATCGAGATATCAAACGTACCGCCACCCAGGTCGTAGACCGCGTAGGTTCCCCGGGCGCCATGGTCCAGTCCATAGGCGATGGCGGCGGCGGTCGGCTCGTTGAGCAGGCGGAGAATGTTGATACCGGCGAGCCGAGCCGCGTCCTTCGTCGCCTGCCGCTGCGCGTCGTCGAAGTAAGCGGGCACCGTGACCACCGCGCCAACCAGATCTCCGCCGAGCGCTTGCTCCGCCCTCTCTCGCAGGACCTTCAGGATTTCGGCCGAGACTTCGACCGGGCTCTTCACACCGGCGGCGGTGCGTAACTGCAGCATGCCCGGCGCATCTTCGGCACGCTCGACAAAGTCGTAGGGCATGTTCTCGATGTGCAGCACGTCCGAGCGTGCGCGCCCCATGAAGCGCTTGACCGACACGACCGTGTTGCGCGGATCCAGCGACTGGTGCTTGTGCGCTTCATAGCCAACCTCGGCCGTTCCGTCGGCCAGGTAGCGCACCACCGAGGGAAGCATCGGGCGACCTTCGGCATCGTCGATGACGACCGGAATGCTGTTGCGCACGGTCGCCACCAGGGAATTGGTGGTTCCAAGGTCGATGCCTACCGCCAGCCGGTGCTGGTGCGGGGCCGACGACTCGCCCGGCTCGGCGATCTGCAGCAGAGCCATCAGGCCGACGCCTCACGCGGGCGTGACAGGAACTCCTCCGCTGCACGAACTTCGTCGCGGAACTTGTCGATGAACATGAGCTGGCGCACCAGCACGGACGCGGCGACATGATCGCGTTCGCCGTCGATTGCGCCCTCGATCGCGGCGATCAGTCCATCGCGTTCTGCGTTCACCGTTGCGTTCAGCACATTCAGGTGCGTTGTATCTTCGTCCCGCCGCGCGTTGTCGAGCGACTCGCGCCACTCCAGTTGCTGCACCAGGAATGAGCCAGGCATCGAGGTGTTTGACTCTGCATTGATCGGTACCCCCGCCCGCTCGCAGAGATAGGCAGCTCGCGCGAGCGGAGACTTCAGTGTCCGGTAGGCCTCATTGGCTTGCGCGGCCCACTGCATCGCGACGCGGCGTTCCGCCGCGCTGCCGGAGGCATAGCGATCAGGGTGAACCTTGGACTGGACGTCCTTGTGGGCTCGCTCGAGCGCCGTCTCATCGAGCGCAAAGCGCACAGGCAACGCGAACAGCGCGAAGTGGTCGGGGTGCGACATGACGGAGTCGGCTCGCAGGGCACGTGGCGCGCCCGGCCGGCGCGACTAGATGTTGAAGGACTCGCCGCAGCCGCAGCGGTTCTTCTCGTTGGGATTGTTGAAGCGGAAACCTTCGTTCAGTCCCTCGCGGACGAAATCGAGTTCGGTCCCTTCGAGGTACGGCAGACTCTTCGGATCGATCAGGATTTTCACGCCGTGGCACTCGAAGGACTGGTCTTCGGGCTGCTCCGCGTCGGCGTACTCCAGCTTGTACGCCATGCCCGAACACCCGGTCGTGCGCACGCCCAGGCGCAACCCCACACCCTTGCCGCGCTTCTGCAGAAAGCCCGCCACATGCTGGGCCGCGCGCTCCGTCATTGTCACTGCCATTGCCTCGTACTCCCGCGAACCGTTCAGGCTGCCTTCGCTTCAGCCGGCTGCTCGAGCTGGCCGTGTTTCCTGCGATAGTCCTCTACCGCTGCCTTGATGGCGTCTTCGGCAAGGATCGAGCAGTGGATCTTCACCGGCGGCAGCGCGAGCTCCTCGGCGATCTGCGTGTTGCGGATAGTTGCCGCCTCGTCGAGTGTGCGGCCCTTGACCCATTCCGTCACCAGCGACGAAGAGGCAATCGCGGAGCCGCACCCGTAGGTCTTGAAGCGCGCGTCCTCGATGACGCCGCGCTCGTTCACCTTGATCTGCAGCTTCATCACGTCGCCGCAGGCCGGTGCACCGACCATGCCCGTCCCGACGCTGTCATCGCCTTTCTCGAAAGAACCGACGTTGCGCGGATTCTCGTAGTGATCAATAACCTTGCTGCTGTATGCCATGGCTGTTCCCTGCCTCTGTCCTCAAGAGTTCATCTGGCTCCGCCAGAGAATTCCTGCCAATCAATCGCACGAGAGCAGGTTTGCTCTTTCGTGCGCCTTCCCTAATGCGCGGCCCACTGCACCGAATTCAGGTCGACTCCATCCTTGTACATCTCCCACAGCGGCGACATTTCGCGCAGCCGCGCAACCTGGCGCGTGACCAGATTCACCGTGTAATCGATTTCTTCCTGTGTCGTGAAGCGGCCGACCGTAAAGCGGATCGAGCTGTGTGCAAGTTCATCACTGCGTCCCAGGGCGCGCAGGACATATGACGGCTCGAGCGATGCCGACGTGCACGCCGATCCGGACGACACCGCCACGTCCTTGATCGCCATGATCAGGCTTTCGCCTTCGACAAAGTTGAAACTGACGTTGAGGTTGTGCGGTACGCGCCGCTCAAAGTCGCCGTTCAGGTAGACCTGCTCGATCTGCGACAGTCCGGTCCACAGTCGGTCGCGCAGCATCCGGATGCGGTCGTTCTCGGTGGCCATCTCTTCGCGGGCGATGCGGAATGCCTCGCCCATGCCGACGATCTGGTGTGTCGGAAGCGTGCCCGAACGCAGGCCACGCTCGTGACCGCCTCCGTGCATCTGCGCCTCGAGCCGGACGCGTGGCTTGCGCCGCACGTACAGTGCACCGACCCCCTTCGGACCATAGGTCTTGTGCGCCGAAAACGACATCAGGTCGACCTTCAGCTCCGCGAGGTCAACCATCACCTTGCCGGTCGCCTGGGCGGCATCCACATGAAACACGATGCCGCGCCCACGACACATCTCGCCGATGGCAGGAATGTCCTGGATGACGCCGATCTCGTTGTTCACGAACATGACCGAAACCAGGATCGTGTCGGGACGCAGCGCAGACTCGAGTCGGGCGAGATCCAGCAGGCCGTCGGGCTCGACGTCCATGTAGGTCACCTCGAACCCTTCGCGCTCGAGCTCACGCATGGTGTCGAGAGTGGCCTTGTGTTCGGTCTTGACCGTCAGCAGGTGCCGGCCCTTGTCCTTGTAGAAGTGAGCGACCCCCTTGATGGCCAGGTTGATCGATTCCGTGGCGCCGGAGGTCCAGATCAGTTCGCGCGGGTCACAGTTCACGAGCGAAGCCACGTTGGCACGCGCGCTCTCGACGGCCTTTTCGGCCTCCCAGCCGTAAGCATGGCTGCGCGACGCGGGATTCCCGAAGTGGTCGCGCAGCCAGGGAATCATCGAGTCGACCACTCGCGGGTCGACTGGCGTCGTGGCCGAATAATCAAGATAGATGGGAAGCTGCATGGTCCTGCCCTTGCTACGTCAGCGCGGTCTCGTTCTTCTGGTCGGCTTCGGTGCGCGTCCGCGCGCGATTATCGTGCAATACGGTCGGCGCGGCAGACTTGTCCGCACGCGCCTTTTGCTGCTCGACAAGGTCGGCGAGGCTGACCGAGTCCAGATAGTCCACCATCTTTGCGTTGAGGTTGGCCCACAGGTCGTGCGTCATGCAGCGCTGGTCGTCGAGACAGTTTTCCTTGCCGCCGCACTGGGTCGCATCCAGCGGTTCATCGACAGCGAAAATGATATCGGCCACCGTCACTTCGCGGGCGACGCGCCCCAGCGTATAGCCGCCCCCCGGCCCGCGCGTGCTTTCGACCAGTTCGTGGCGGCGCAGCTTGCCGAACAACTGCTCCAGGTACGACAGTGAAATCTTCTGGCGCTGGCTGATTCCCGCCAAAGTAACGGGCCCGTTGTGCTCGCGCAGGGCGAGGTCAATCATGGCCGTAACGGCAAACCGGCCCTTGGTCGTCAGTCTCATCGCAATCCTTCAGGGTGGGAGGCGTACGGGTCTGACCCGCTATCGCCACTAAAATTCCCGATCGATTTCGTCGGAGATTGTACTAATCCCGACTAGTTTAGTCAACTATAGTCGGGCGATGGTGCTGTGTAGCTCCGCAATGAAAAACGGCGCCCGAGGGCGCCGTTTTGACTGATTCCTGAGCGGCTGCTAGCGAGACGTCATACACGCCACCGGCCGGCGACGCAGTAGAAGCGCCGGCAGCAAGATCAGGAGCCCAACCCAGGGATTCAAAGAGCCACCGCCGCCGACGTTCGACGGCGAAAGGGCCGACGACGACGTGGGAACCGGCGCGGCGGGCGAGGTCCCGGCCACCGTCGTCGTCGCGGCATTGGCCATTCCGCCCAACGCGATCGTGGTTGTCCCAGCACTGTGCGCGACCACGGCGTTTGCAGTCTTGCTTCCCGCTGACAGCGGCTTGAACTCGGTTTCCACCAGACAGGTTGCATCCACGGCCAAGGAACCCGCGACGCAAGTCGTGCCGGCCCCCAGCTTGAAGTCCTGCGCATTGGTTCCACCGATCGCCACCGCGAAGATCGTCAGCGGCGCATTGCCGGTGTTTGTCAGTGTCGTCTTGAGCGGGTTCGCTGCAGCGCCGGCACCCGTGGACGGGAAGCTCACCGCGCTCGCGTCGAGCGTTGCCGCTCCGGTCGGCGTGGTCGTGCCGGGACCCGCCAGGGTAACGGCATGCGGCGAGCCCGTCGCGTTCGACGTGATCGTCAGGCTGCCAGTACGGTTCCCCGCGGCAGACGGCGTGAACGTGACGTTCATCGTGCAACTGGCTCCCGCCGCCAGGTTGCCGACGCAGTTGCCGGTCGCAGCGAATTCAGGCGTCGTCGCAGCGGTCACGGCCGTGATCGCCACGTTTACGGTACTGGTGTTCGTGATCGTCACCGGACGGGCCGCGCTCGCCATGCCGACCGTCTGGGTGTTGAATGTGATCGCCGTCACGCTTCGCGAAATGCTCGGTACCGCCGAGGCTGTTGCGGTTCCTGTCAGCGTGATGCTTGGATTGCTGGAAGCATTGGACTGCAGCGTGAAGGTCGCGGTCCTGTTGCCGACCGCCGTCGGTGTGAATGAGGCGCCGATAGTGCAGGTGCCACCCGCCGCGACCGTGACCGATGCCCCGACGCATGACCCGGTCGCGGTGAACTCCGCTGCATTAGTTCCGGTCTTGCCGATACTCGTGATGGTCAGCGGCCCGCCGCCGCTGTTGGTCAGTGTGATGTTCGCGGGTGTTGACGTCGAATTGGTTGCGGCGATCTGGGT
>CAVYNB010000040.1:0-15260 GCA_963769745.1 uncultured beta proteobacterium | reverse complement strand
CGCTGCTGCGGAGAGGATCCCGAGGACAGACTTCCTGATTCTGTTCAGCATGGCGTTTCCTACTGTTGAGGCATCCCGCGGAGGCAGGACGGATGGGAATTTTTCCCTTTTTTTGTCTCCTTGAGTTGCGCCTTCACGCTAATCCGAAGGTCTGGTGACCCCGGTCAAGCCATCCGAGCCCTGAAACAGGGTTTGGCGCCGGCGACGTCCCGTCCGACGCATTCCGGGGACCGGGACCGGAACGGTCGAACGCAATTCGAGCCAATCTGTCTACGATGCGCCGTTTGACCAATTTGAGGATCGCCACCCATGCGTGTGCATAGCGTCGACTTCCGCCGACTTTCCGTGCGTGTTCGTGGCTCTTGCCACGTTCGCGGGCGCCGGCCAAGCCGCTCCCGCTGGTGTCAAGGTGCCTGCGCCACTGCCGGCGCAGCCGGTCGTCGACACCCACTGGGGCGTGGCCGTGCCGGACCCCTATCGCTTCCTCGAGGACACGAAGGATCCCAAGGTCCAGTCCTGGCTGAAGGCGCAGGCCAATGCGACCGAGGCAATACTCATGTCGATTCCCGGGCGCGCCGGCCTGCTTGCGCGCATGAAGGAGATCGAAGCTGCGGCAGCCGGGCTCGCGACCGACGTCGTGCGCACCGAGGGCAATCGCTTCTTCTTCGAGCGCCGCAACCCCACCGACGGCCAATTCAAGCTGGTCTGGCGCGACGGTATCGACGGACCCGACACCGTAATCGTCGATCCGGAAGCCCTGTCGAAGGCCGCCGGCCGACCCCACGCCATCATGGACTTCGCGCCGTCGCGCGACGGTCGCTACCTTGCCTATTCAATCCAGGTCGGCGGCGGCGAGATCGGCACCCTGCACGTCATCGATGTCGCCAGCGGGAAGCCGGTCATTGAACCGATTGACCGCATCCGTTATGCGAGCACCGCGTGGCTCGAAGACGGCAGCGGGTTCTTCTACTCCCGCCTGGTCGAGGGCTACGAGAAACTGCCGCAGAGCGAGCGCTTCCGCGACCGCACGCGTCACTTCCGCGCGCTGGTCGGCAACGTCGATCGTCCGATCCTCAGCCCGAGCCGCAATCCGGACCTCAAGCTGCCGTCGTACGCCTCGGCCTACGTCTTCCAGGTTCCCGGTACGCAGACGGCGGCCGCGATCGTTTCGTTGGGCGTCGAGCGCAACCGGATGCTCTTCCTCGCCGACTTGCCAAGCGCGATCCGCGGCGACGCCAAGTGGCGCAAGGTGGTCGACCTTGACGACCAGGTGAGCACCATCGCCTACACAGGCGGCTGGCTCTACCTGCGCAGTTCGAAGAGCGCTCCGCGCTTCCAGGTGCTGCGCATGCCCCTCGACAAGCCGGACATCGCCAAGGCTGAAACCGTGATCGCACCCAGTTCGTCGGTGGTGGTCAATCTGGCCGGCGCCCGCGACGGCCTGTACGTGACACAGCGCGACGGCGCAACGCTGTCACTGGCACGCCTTGCACCCGCCGCCGCTGGCACACCGTTGCGCCGCGAGCCGATCACACTGCCGTTTGCCGGCAACGTCGGAATCGACTCGGCCAGTTCGCGTCTCGACGGCGTGGTGCTCCAGCTCAGCGGCTGGACGCATGCCACCAAGCCGTGGCTATTCGACGGCACGAAGCTTGTGCAACTGCCGTTCGTCAAGCCGGGCGCCTTCGATGCGCCGACGGATATCGAGGCCCGCGAAGTCCGCGTCAAGAGCCATGACGGCGTCGAAGTCCCGATGTCCATCGTGCTGCGCAAGGACACCAAGCTCGACGGGCGTAACCCGACGATCGTCTACGGCTATGGCGCCTATGGCATCACCGAAAATCCGTTCTTCAACCCGCGCGTGCTGGCGTGGATCGAGCGCGGCGGCATTTACGCCTTCGTGCACGTGCGCGGCGGTGGCGTCTACGGCGACGAATGGCATCAGGCCGGACGCAAGACGACCAAGCCCAACACCTGGCGCGATGTGATCGCGGCGACCGAGTGGCTGATCGCGCAGCGCTACACGGCGTCCGATCGTGTCGGCGTCTACGGTGGCAGCGCCGGCGGCATCCTGGTCGGGACGCGCGATCACCGAGCGTCCGGATCTGTTCGCGGCGGCTGTGCCCGTCAGTCGGAACGATGGACATGATGCGCGCGCAGAACAGCGCCAACGGGGCCGCCAATATTCCCGGAATTCGGCACGGTGGCCAAGGAAGACGAGTTCCGTGCGCTACTGGCGATGAGCAGCTATCACCAGTTGAAGGACGGCACGAAGTATCCGCCGGTGATGCTGATCCACGGCGTCAACGACATCCGCGTCGATGTCTGGCAGTCGGCGAAGTTCGCTTCGCGGCTCGCGACGGCCAATGCCAGCGGCAAGCCGGTGCTGCTGCGCCTCGACTACGAGTCAGGTCACGGGCAGGGCAGCACGCGTGAGCAATTGCAGGAGCGCTCGGCCGACCTGTACAGCTTCATGCTGTGGCAATTTGGCGTGCCCGAGTTTCAGCCGAAGGCCACGCCCTGAACCGCACCGGCTGACCGGCCGCATTGCTTCGCCGCGCCGCGATCACCCGGGCGGGGATCGGTCCCGACGGTCGGTGTCAGGACGAGCAGGTCGCGCGCAGGCGCCGCAACGCCTCGTTGGACGCCGGCAGTCGTGACCGGTCCTCGTCGGGAAAGTAGCGCTCGCCGGGAGGAATCGCGTTGCTGCCGGGCGGCGGAAAGCCGCGCACTGCGACGACGCCTGGAATCAGTTCGGCGGGATCGATGCGGCCCTTGTCGATGTCGCGCTGGCAGACGAGCAGCACGCCGTTGCCGGCGATGACCCGATCGCGCAGTTGCGCCAAGGGAGCCGTGGCCGACTTCGTCAGCGCACTCGTCTGCGGTGGCACCGCCAGCACGAAGAAGCGCCGCCCTCCGGGATTCTGGGCCAGGCCCCGTTCGGCGGCCTGCTGGAACTTGAACCCGGCATCGCCCGCGATATACAGGCCACCTTCGCTCTGTGCCATTGCCGACGACAGCGGCATGAGTGCAGCCAGCAGGGTCAGCCCGGCCAGCCGGCGGATGCGACACCCGCGTCGAGTGTGATGGACATGCTCGCTCTCCTGCAAATCGGTCGATCAGGCGGAGGATTCCCTGCGCGCCAGTCCGAATCGGCCCAAGGTCTGCACTGCGCTACTGCCGCGCTGCGTCCTTGAACCTCGGGTCCAGCAGGATATCGGCCTCCGGGTTGCGTTGCACGGGGCGTGCGCCCTGCGCCAGCAGATCCTTGTAGCGCTTTCTTTCCGCATCGAAGCGTTCATTGATGCGTGCGACTTCCCCGCGCGCCTCGGCCATGATCCGCTCTTCGGCCGTGACGGCCTGTGCGTTCAGCGCATAGGCGCGCTTGAGGCTGTCGGGCTGCTCGCGCTTCTTGTAGAACTCGGCTTCGTCGTCGAGTCGCTTGCGGTCCTTCGCGAGGCTGTCTGTGCGCTCCTGCGAGCGCTTGATGGCCTGCTCCGCGCTCTCGAGCGACTTCCTGCGCGCTGCTTCGATCTCGGCATCGTTGGCGTAGGCCTCGAGCAGCGCTCGATCGCGCCGGCGCTGTGCCAGCACCCTCTCTTCTTCCTCGAGCTTCTTCTTGGCCTCGATCGCGCGCGCACGCTGTTCCTCGACCGTCAGGGGGCGCGGAATCACGCGCCGCACCGATCCGTCGCGATTCAGTTCGCGCATCTCGCTGTTGGCGCACTCGGGCGGCGGCCGGTCGGCCGAGTACGTCTTGCCATTGGCCACGCAGGTGAACATCGTGGTGGCCGTCTGCGCCGACGCGGATAGAGCGGCGAGCGCAGCCGACAGCGTCGCGGCGCGGAGGAGCGTCACAGTCGTAAGGCCGTCACGCACCGTATCGCTCCCGATAGCGCTCCACCGCCGGCCGGTAGGCGCGCACCTGCTGTGCATGCGCCGATTCCGCCGCCAGGAACTGCATCACGTCGTCCAGCGTGGCAATGGCCAGGACCGGCACCCGGTACGTCGCCTCGACCTCCTGGACGGCGGATCGCGACGACAGGGCCTCGTCGGGGCCTGCGCGCTCCATGCGGTCGAGCGCAATCAGCACGGCGGACGGCGTCGCTCCCGCGCCGCGAATCAGATCGACCGATTCGCGCACGGAGGTGCCTGCCGTGATGACATCATCGACGATCACGACACGCCCCTCGAGCGGGGCTCCGACGATCACGCCGCCCTCCCCGTGATCCTTGGCTTCCTTGCGGTTGTAGGCAAAAGGAACATCGGTGCCCAGGTCCGCCAGCGCCATCGCCGTGCCGGCCGCCAGCGTGATGCCCTTGTAGGCCGGGCCGAACAGCATGTCGAACTGCACTCGTCCCTCCGCGCGCGCCGCCAGCAGCGTCTGTGCATAGAAACGCGCGAGCCGCGCCAGCAGTGCACCGCGGTTGAAGAGTCCCGCATTGAAGAAGTACGGCGACAGCCGACCCGCCTTGGTCTTGAACTCGCCAAAGCGCAGGACACCTGCCTGCAGTGCAAATTCGATGAATTGCTGGCGCAGCAACACGATGGATTTGCGGGGCCCCGCCGCCCGAAGGTATCGATCGATCTCAATTGTGCCGCAGCGCCACCGCGAAAAGCATGGAAAATGCCGTCGAAATCCGCACTGCGAAGGCGATTGGACCCTGTGTTGCGCATCGTCACACTGAATGTCAACGGAATCCGCTCGGCGGCTTCCAAGGGACTGTTTCGCTGGCTGCGCAGGACCGAGCCCGATCTTGTCTGCCTGCAGGAGGTGAAGTGCGACGAGGTCGATATCCCGGAGAAGCTTCGATTCCCGGACGGTCTTCATGGGTTCTTCCACTGCGCGCAGCGCCGCGGCTACTCGGGTGCCGCGATGTACGCCGCCAAGGAGCCGCGCGCCGTGCGACTCGGCTTCGGTTCGGCCGAATTCGACACCGAGGGTCGCTATGTCGAGGCCGAGTTCAAGGACTTCACGGCGATCTCGGTGTACTTCCCGTCGGGCTCCTCCGGACCGGAACGGCAGGCCGCGAAGTACCGCTTCCTGGCCGAGTTTGCGCCGCATCTCGAGAAGCTGCGCGCCAGTGGCCGCGAGATCGTGTTCTGCGGCGACGTGAACATCGCGCACCGGGAAATCGACCTGAAGAAACTGGCGCAGCAATCGCAAGAACTCGGGCTTCCTGCCGGAGGAACGTGCATGGCTGACCGGCATCTTCGATGGCGGCTGGACCGATGTCTTCAGGCGCCTCGACCCGCGTCCGGATCAGTACACCTGGTGGAGCAACCGCGGCCAGGCCTGGGCCAAGAACGTCGGCTGGCGCATCGATTACCAGATCGCCACGCCCGGCTTCGCGGCGCGCGCGCGGCGAACCGAGATCTACACGGCGAAGCGCTTTTCCGATCACGCTCCGCTCATCATCGATTACACGGGGCGCCTGTGAGCGAGTGCGATGCTGAAGTCTGACTTCATCCGCAGCCGACTGCCGGAGAATATCGAGGGCCGCGCGCTGGCCTGGTACGTGATCGGCGTCATCGTGCTGCTGGCCCTGCTGGGGTGGGCGCTGGCCCGGCTTGCACCACCACCTCCACCCAAGCGGGTGATCATGACGACGGGTGCGGAGGACGGCGCGTACCACGGCTATGCACTGCGCTATCGAGAGGTCCTGGCGCAGCACGGCGTCGATCTGGTGCTGCGGCCCTCATCGGGGGCGGCGCAGAACCTGGAGCGATTGCGATCCGCCGATGGCAGCGTCGACGTCGGCCTGGTGCAGGGCGGGCTGGTCCAGGAATCGGATGAAGAACGACTGGTCTCGCTCGGCAGCCTCTTTTACGAACCGATCTGGCTCTTTTACCGCGGCAAGGTGACGATCGACCACATCTCCGCCCTGCGCGGCCAGCGTCTCGCCATCGGACGTCCGGGCTCGGGCACGCATGCGCTCGGCATGTCCGTCGCACGCGACAACGGCTTGACGGCGCCACCGTCGACGCTGGTCGAACTGGGCGGACTTGCGGCGGCCGACGCACTCATCGATGGCAAGATCGACGCCGCGCTCTACGTCTCGGCCATCGATGGTCCCGCCGTGCAGAAGCTGATGCGGGCGTCGGGCGTGCGCTTGATGGACATGCGGCGCGCAGACGCCTATATCCGCCGCCTGCCGTATCTGCACAAGCTCGACTTACCCGAGGGCGTCGTCGATCTGAAAGCGGGCATTCCGCCGCAACCGATGACGATGATCGCGTTGACTGCAAACCTGATCGCCCGCGAGGACATCCATCCGGTCGCCGTCGAACTGTTGCTCGAAGCTGCCCGCGAGGTCCACGGCGGGCCATCGCTGCTGCACGGAGCGCGACTGTTCCCTGCACCGAAGGACATCGAACTGCCGCTGGCGACCGACGCGGACCGCTTCTACAAGGAGCGCCCGTCGCTGCTGCGGCGGATCCTGCCGTTCTGGGTCGCGGTGTGGGCCGAGAGGGCGCTGTTCATCATGCTGCCCTTGCTCGCCATTGCCATACCGGCGTTTGCCTACCTTCCGAAGATCTACGACTGGCGCATCCGCAGCAAACTCGACGGCTGGTACGCCGAAGTCAACCGGATCGAACGGACGACGCTCGGACCCGATGCCGACCTGAATTCACAGCTGGCAAAGATGAATGACATCGACCTGCGACTGAACCGGGTCAAGGTTCCGAAAGGCTATTTGTCGCAGTTGTACACACTGCGCGAACACGCCGACTACGTGCGCAAGCTGCTGCATACGCGCGTTACCAGCCCGCCGACCGCCTAGACCCCTAAGCCGCCAGCGCAGCCGCTCCCAGCAGGGACAGCACCACCCCGACCCAGCGCAGCGCGTCGTAATGGCGCGGGCGCGCGCCGACTGCCTGCGGCTCGACTTCAGTCGCACTGCGGCGTGAAGCACGTCCCTCCCACGCGTGGGCGAAAAACACCATCAGCGCTCCACACCAGACCAGCGCTCCGGTGTAGCGACCCAACGCAATCGACATGACCAGCAGAGAAGCAAAGATCAGGATGCCGGCATTCTCGAGGACGCGACGCACGGCGTCGCCCGGTTCGCGGGCGCGGCTGCTCATCGGCACCCTCTGTGCCGGAGGCGGAGTTCGATGCGCCGAAGCAGGTCAATCCCCGACGCTCCCGGCGGAGTGTCGCTCGGCCGCGAAGGGACGGCGCAACTGGGCCGATGGCAGTATCTCCGGCTCATGCGAGTCGTCCAGCCACGTCGATCAGGCGCTGCACCACTTTCGTCATTTGTTCGTTCTGGCGGGCGTCGGCAAGTCGACCGTCAGTATCGAACGCCTGGTGTGCTCGCGGCAAGGCAAATTGCTCGGTGATGACCAGCATGTTCAGCGTCTGCAGGACCTGGCGCAGGTGGACCCGTCGCGCAGGTCAATCGGCGTTGCGCCCGGCCGACCGCGCCGCCCGCCGCTTCTTGTTGAGTGACCCGCCGCGGGCACTGCCGGGAACCACCCGCCGTCGACTCGAAGTGCTCACGTCCAACTCTCTTGCTTCGATGAAGGATTCGGTCGCGCATCGTAGCCGGCCAACGGGGCGACGTCGGTGCAGCTTCATTGCGGCGAGCGCTGGTGCTCGTGCCCCTGCCGGATCGCACCACTACACTGCGACCACCGATGCAAGACCGTCCCGCTTCTTCGCACGCCGCCGGCTCAGATCGTGCGCTGGCGGCCTCGTCGCGCCGCCCCTGGCGCGAGGTCCTGCGGGTCTACGCGGAGCCCGCGGCACTGCGCATGTTCTTCCTCGGCTTCGCGGCCGGCCTGCCGCTGCTGCTGGTGCTCGGCACGCTGTCATTCCGCCTGCGCGAGGCGGGCATCGACCGCGCAACGATCGGCTATCTCTCGTGGGTCGGACTCGCGTACGGCTTCAAGTGGGCCTGGGCACCGCTGGTGGATCGCCTGCCGCTGCCGGGACTGACGCGCCTACTGGGGAGGCGTCGCGCGTGGTTGCTGCTGTCGCAGGCGGTCATCGTCGGCGGCCTGGTGGCGATGGCGCTGAACGACCCGCAGGCCGGGTTGCGCGCGCTGACGATCGCGGCCCTCGTGGTCGCCTTCGCTTCCGCCACGCAGGACATCGCCCTCGATGCCTACCGTATCGAATCGGCCGGTGTCGAGAAGCAGGGTGCGTTGGCCGCGATGTACCAGACCGGCTATCGGCTCGCGATGATCTGGGCGGGCGCCGGTGTGCTGTGGATCGCGGCCCGCGCGTCGGGCAGCGACAACAGCTACCACGCGGCGGCCTGGACCACGGCGTATCTGGCGATGGCGGCGACCATGGCCGTCGGCATCATTGCCGTCTTGCTGTCGCCCGGAGCCTGCGCCGAATGCCGCGAGTGCACTGATCGCCGAGGAACGCGCGCTCGCCGCGCAACTGTCCGGCGGTGATCAAGGGTCGGCGGGCGCGCGTCTGCTGGCGTGGCTGCAATCGGCCGTCGTCGGACCCTTCGCGGACTTCATCGGCCGCTATCGCTGGCAGGCGCTGCTGCTGCTCGCACTGATTGCCACCTACCGCATTTCCGACGTCGTGATGGGCATCATGGCCAATCCCTTTTACGTCGACATGGGCTACACGAAGGATGAAGTGGCGGCCGTGTCCAAGGCCTACGGCGTCGTGATGACGCTCGCCGGCGCCTTCCTCGGCGGTGCGCTGGCACTGCGCTTCGGCGTCATCCGCATCCTGATGCTCGGCGCGGTGCTGTCGGCGGCCTCGAACCTGCTCTTCGCCTGGCTGGCCACCCGCGGGCACGATCTCACCGGCCTGATCTTCGTGATCTCCGCCGACAACCTGTCGGCCGGGATCGCATCGGCCGCGTTCATTGCCTACCTGTCGGGCCTGACCAACGTCGCCTATTCGGCCACGCAGTACGCACTGTTCTCGTCGGTGATGCTGCTGCTGCCGAAGTTCATCGCCGGATTCTCCGGCGCGTTCGTCGACGCCCACGGCTACACGGCGTTCTTCCTGTCGACTGCCGCGCTCGGCGTACCCGTGCTGCTGCTGGTGGGACTGGCGGGCCGCGTGGTGGCGCGGCCGCCCACCGGGAATCAGGCTTCGCCGTCCCAGTAATCGAGGTCGGTGTCGGGGCGGTGCATACGGCCGCCATCGAGCAGCGGTCCCTTGATGCGCGAGTAGGCGACGTACTTGGCGGAGTCCGGGTACTCGCAGACCTCGGGCAGCTCCTGCGTGCTGATCGACAGATACTTCAGCGGCGCATCGGACGTATTGATGATCTGGTGCGGATACTCCGGTCCGGGCGGAATGTCGATCACGTCACCGGCGCGGATCGGAATCATCTCTCCGGCCACGCGCAACGTGCCCGCGCCTTCGAGAATCACGAACATCTCCTCCTGCGCATAGTGAAAGTGGTACGGGCACGAGCGCTTGCCGGGCGGCACGATGTCGAAGCCGGCGCCGAGCTTCTTTGCCACCGTGCCCTTCGCGCGGACCCGCCACGCCGCCGCTGCGCATGCCGTCGTAAAGCGGCGTGCGCGTCGACGTCTCGAGCGTGATCTCGTTGAAGTTGCGGATCAGCTGGTCTCGCAGCGAATCAGCCATGTCGGCTCCTCTGGTCAGGGCGCTCAGCGCGCCTCGAAGCGATAGATCGCAACGGTCGCCCGCAGCGCCGGCGCAAAGTTCACCGGTCGGCCGTCGGCCAGCACCGTGCGCCCGGTGATCACGAGTCCCACCTTGGCTGCGAGGATTTCGAAGTCCTTCAGCGTGCACAGGTGAATGTTCGGCGTGTCGTACCACTGATACGGAATCTGTCGGGTGACTGGCATGCGACCGGCCAGCAGCGAAACGATGTGGCGCCAGTGGCCGAAGTTCGGAAAGCTGACGATGCCCTGTCGCGCGACACGCGCCATCTCGCGCAGGATGCCTTCCGCGTTGTGCATCGCCTGCAGGGTCTGCGACAGCACGACTGTGTCGAACATGTTGTCGCCGAACATGCGCAGGCCCGCGTCGAGATTCTGCTGCACCACGTTGATGGCCTGCTTGACGCAGCGCGCCACGTGGTCATCGTCGATCTCCACGCCATAGCCGCGGCATGACCGTGCGTCACGCAGGTGCGCGAGCAGCGAGCCGTCGCCGCAGCCGAGATCGAGCACGCGGCTGCCGGGTGCGACCCACTCGGCGATCTGCGCCAGGTCGACGCGCAGTGTCATGTTGCCCCCTCGCCCTTCGGGCGGTCCCCCCGCGGGGGACGCGAGCGCCTTCGGAGCGGCCGTGCGGCGCTCATGTTGCCCCCTGACCCTTCGGCGCGGCGCTCATTGCGCAATCTCCGTCGCGATGTTGTCGAAGTAGGCCCGAACGACGCGGTGATATCGGGGATCCTCCAGCAGGAACGCGTCGTGACCGTGTGGCGCATCGATCTCGGCGTACGCGACGTCGCGTTCCTTGTCGACCAACGCCTCGACGATCTCGCGCGATCGCTCCGGCGGGAAGCGCCAGTCGGTGGTGAAGCTCACGACGAGAAATCGTGCGCTGGCCGGGGCGAGCGCCTGCGCCAGGTCGCCGCCCGTGTGGCGCGCCGGGTCAAAGTAGTCCAGTGCGCGCGTGATCAGCAGATAAGTGTTCGCATCGAAGTACTCCGAGAACTTGTCGCCTTGATAGCGCAGGTAGCTTTCGACCTCGAACTCGACGTCGTAATGGAACTGGTAGTCGTCGGTCTGCATCGACCGGCCGAACTTCTCGGTCATGTCGGCGCCCGACAGATAGGTGATGTGGCCGATCATGCGTGCAACGCGCAGCCCGCTCCTGGGCACCACGCCGTGTGCGTAGTAGTTGCCGCCGTGAAAGTCCGGATCGGAGCGGATCGCGGTGCGCGCCACTTCGTTGAAGGCGATGTTCTGCGCCGAGAGCTTCGGTGCCGCGGCGATCGAGATGCAGTGCCGGATGCGCTGCGGATACTGGATCGCCCATGACAGCGCCTGCATGCCGCCGAGCGACCCGCCCATCACCGCGGCCCAGCGCTCGACGCCGAGCACGTCGGCCACGCGCGCCTGCGCGTGCACCCAGTCCTCGACCGTCACGACCGGAAAGCGCGCTCCGTAGGGCGTGCCGGTCGACGGATCGGTCGACATCGGACCGGTCGATCCGAAGCACGACCCGAGGTTGTTGACGCCGACGACGAAGAACCGTTCCGTGTCCACGGGCTTGCCCGGACCCACCATGTTGTCCCACCACCCGACGCTGCCCGGGTCCTCGCCATGAGTTCCGGCCACGTGATGCGAAGCATTCAGTGCATGGCAGATCAGCACCGCATTGCTGCGGTCCGCGTTCAGGCGACCGTAGGTCTCGATCATCAGCTCGTAGCCGGCGATCGACGCACCACTGGTCAGCGCGAGCGGCGCATCGAAGCGCAGGACCTGCGGCGTGACGACACCGACCGAGCGAGGCTTTCCGTTCAACGACAGTTCCGGATGGTCAGGAAACAAAGGAAACAAAAACCCGAGAGGCGCGACGCCGGCTCGGGTGCGGGGCAGCAGGGCTGCTTGACCTCTTTAGCGGTTTTCGGAGGGGCATTTTCCTCACGCGCCCGCAAGCGAGTCGGCAAATCGGCGCAGATCACGAAGGCTAGTGACTGTGTCGGAGTGTGTCAAACGTGAAATCGGCCCGCTTCTGCGCGAGAGTAAACTCGCGTTACGGATCGTTGGCCGACCCCAGTGGGTCGGCGCAGAAATTGAGTCCGGCAATGGAAAGGAAAACCACATGAAACTATTGAAATGGCTGGCCACGAGCGTGGCATTGGTGGCATTCGGTCTGTCGTCCGCGACAGCGGCGGACAAAGCGAAGCAGGACGAAGTGCTGAAGGCGGCCCAGACGACGCTCGCCGACTTCTACAAGGCCGAGCCGAAACTCAAGGGCCAGGTCGAAGCTGCGCCGGGCTATGCGATCGTTCACGACCTATGGTCTGAGCTTCGCTGTCGGCGGCGCCGGCGGCAAGGGCGTCGTGCACGACAAGGCCACCAAGAAGAACACGTTCATGGACCTGGCCCAGGCGAGCGCCGGTCTGCAGATCGGAGCATCCGATACGCGCTATCTGTTCATCTTCAACAGACGCGGCCAGCATGAATCAGTTCATCGACAGCGGCTGGGATGCATCGGCCGGCGCGGCAGCCGGTGCCGGTACGGGCGCGAAGTCGGCGGGAGGGGGCGCCAATGTCTTCACCGGCGGCGAGATCTACCAGCTGACGAAGGCGGGTCTGCAGGTCGGCGTGGCGGCGGCGGCACGAAGGTCTGGAAGGACAAGGATCTGAACTAGTCTGTGCGCGTTTCACGGCGCATGTGAAAAGGCCCGGTGAACCCGGGCCTTTTTCTTTGGCACTCCGGACTATTGAACGACGTGCGCCACGGTCCGGACTTCCCGCTGCAGCACGTGGCGGATCTTCACCGGATCCGACATGCGCAGCACGCGACCGGCAAAACGTCCGGACTCCTTGAATGCCAGTTCGAACAGTCGCTCCTTGACCGGCAGGATCTGCGACGGATGCATCGAGAACTGCCGCAGCCCCATGCCGAGCAATAGTTCGGTCATTTCGAGTTCACCGGCCATTTCACCGCACACCGACACGGGAACGCGCGACTTGGTCCCGGTGCGGATCGTCTGCGCAATCAGTCGCAGCACGGCCGGGTGCATCTGGTCGTACAGATGGGCCACCGTGCTGTCGGTGCGGTCGATTGCCAGCGTGTACTGGATAAGGTCGTTGGTGCCGATCGACAGGAACTTGAGCCGCTGCACGAACTCGGGCAGCGACAACGCCGCCGCCGGCACCTCGACCATGCCGCCGAGCTGGATGCGCGCGTCGTACTTGAGCCTGCGTTCCTTGAGCTGTTCCTTCGCGCGCGCGACGAAAGCGGCGGCCTGCTCGATCTCGTGCACGTGCGCGAGCATCGGTATCAAGATGCGCACGGTGCCGACTTCGGAAGCACGCAGGATCGCGCGCAATTGCGTCTGGAAGAGTTCCGGGTAGGCCAGGCAGTAGCGGATTGCACGCAGTCCGAGCGCCGGGTTCGACTCCGGCCGCGGCGCGCCGCGGCCCATGCCCAGGCTTTCGCGCGCCGTCTCGGTGAGGACCTTGTCGGCGCCGATGTCGAGCGTGCGGATGACCACCGGCTTGCCCTTCATCACGCGCGCGACCTTCGCATAGGCTTCGTACTGCTCGTCCTCGGTCGGCAGTTCGTCACGGTCCATGAACAGGAACTCGGAACGGAACAGACCGATACCGTCGGCACCGGCTTCGAGCGCGTCGCGCGCATCCTCGGGCAGCTCGATGTTGGCCAGCAGGTCGATCGCAATGCCGTCGCGCGTGCGCGCCAGCTTGCCCCTGAGCTTGCGCAGCTGCGTCCGGTGTTCGGCATCGGCGCGCGAGCGCCGGCGAAACTCCTGCAACTCTTCATCGGACGGATTGACGACGACGAGGTCGGCATCCGCGTCAATGACGACGACATCGCCCTCAGCGATGCGCTCGCGCGCGCGATCGGCTCCGACGACCGCCGGCAGCCCCAGGCTGCGCGCAAGAATCGCCGTATGCGAGGTCGGCCCCCCGAGCTCGGTCACGAAGCCCGCCAGATCGAGGTCCGCGCGATCCTTCAGGTGCAGCACATCCGCCGGCGCCAGGTCGCGCGCGACCAGCACCAGCCGTTCGCCCGGAGCAATCTTCTTCGGCAAGGTCACGCGTGTCGGCGTGCCCTCTGCGAGCGAATTCAGCACACGCTCGACCACCTGTCTCACGTCGGTCGAACGTTCGCGTAGATATTCGTCGTCGATCGCCTCGAACTGCTTGCACACTTCCTCGAGCTGTATCGTCAGCGCCCATTCGGCGTTGATCAGCCGCGTACGGATCAGATCGCGCGGCGCCTCCGACAGCAACGCGTCGTCGAGTATCAGTCGGTGCAGGTCTAGGAAGGCGCGGACCTCGGTGGGTGCATCCGGGGAGATCCCGCCCTTGAGGCCATCGAGTTCATCGCGGACCACGGCAAAGGCCCTGGTCATGCGCGCGATCTCGTGCACGACGTCGCGCCGCTCGATCGTGACCTGGCGCACGTCGAGTTCGGACGGTGCCAGCAGGTGCGCGCGGCCGATGGCGATGCCGCGCGTTACCCCGCTGCCGGTCAGCGTGTCGCGTCGGGGTTCCGTGCCTGCCTGCATCTGCCTGCCTGTTCCGCCTCGATCAATCCAGCTCGCCAAATCCGGAGGCGATCAGCTCGCCGATGGCATCGACCGCCTGCGCCTCGTCCGGTCCGTCGGCCTCGACCGTGAGCACGCTGCCCTGCCCGGCGGCCAGCATCATCACGCCCATGATCGACTTGGCATTCACCCGGCGCTCGCTCTTCGAGATCCAGACTTCGGCGAAGTAGCGACTGGCCACCTGCGTGATTTGAGCCGAGGGACGCGCGTGCAGACCGAGCTTATTGCTGATTTTGAAGTCTCTGCTGATCATTGCCCTGCGGGTTGTATCCCTGGTTCTGCACCGGCGTGGTCGCGACCTGCACCATTCCCTGCTGCCCTCCGACGAGCGCCTTCTCGGCAACCTCGGCGAGCGTGGCGCCGCGGTAGCAGACCGCGCGCAGCAGCATCGGCAGGTTGACGCCGGCGACCACGGTGACGCGCCCCGGATCGTTCAGCCCGGCCGCCAGGTTGCCCGGCGTCGCGCCAAACGCATCGGTCAGCACCAGTACACCGGAACCGGTATTCACCTCGGCAACCAGTTGCGCCGCGCGCGCCGCGAGCGCCTCGATCGCAGCACCCGGCTCGACATCGAGCGCGCGGAGGTTGGCCTTCGCCATGTCAGGCTCGCAGGTGTAGACATGCTCGACGCAGTGCTCCAGCGCACTGGCCAGCGGGGCATGGGCAATGATGACGATGCCGGTCATAAAGATTCGCGCTCGGTGTACGCGACGCTGCGCGTCGCACGTGCACCTCGCGCGCCTAAAGTGGCGCGCGCCCTTCGGGCGGCCGGGCGTGCGCGCGCAGAACAAAAGCAGGCATTCATTAAGGCGATCCCCTTTCCAGGGCATCTATAAACATACCCGCGACGTTGCAGCCCGTCTGCTCGGCGATCTCGACGAAGCAGGTCGGGCTGGTGACGTTGATCTCGGTGAGGAACTCGCCGATGACGTCCAGGCCGAGCAGGCGCAGGCCTCGAGGCAGCAGGGCCTGGCCGACGACTTGGGCGATTTCGCGGTCGCGTGCGCTGAGTGGCTGCGCGCGTCCGATGCCGCCTGCGGCGAGGTT
>CAVYNB010000039.1:0-15662 GCA_963769745.1 uncultured beta proteobacterium | reverse complement strand
CTTCACCTCAGCGCTCGCAGCGCGCTCGGCGGGACTTTCGCTGTGTCCATCCGGATGCCGCGCAAAGCGTGCTGCTTCGCGTCCGTGCACGGGTGCGGCGTTGGGCCAGGGCCAGCCGCCAAATTTCGTGCGCTGGTAGTCGGCGAAGGTCTGCGCGATCTCGGCCTGTGTGTTCATGACGAACGGGCCGTGCTGCACGACCGGCTCGCCGATCGGCCGTCCCTGCAGCAGCAGGAACTCACTCACTGAATTGCCGTTGACGAGTTCCGTGGCCACATCGGCACGGACTTCGATCGCGGCAGGGCCGCTGACTTTTTCTCCGCCGACAGTGACGGGACCGCCCTTGAACAGATACAGATTGCGCCGCGTTCCAGCGTTGGCGGCGGGCACAGCCCATTGCGCCCCGGGGCTCATGCGAATCGTCCAGATGGCGATGTCGGCCTTCTCGCGTGCGGCCCAGGAATCGGGCGGCGGAGCAAGCGGCTGCATGACGCCTTCCCTTGCGGACGCGGAGCCGTCGTGCAGTGCGCCCGCAATCACCGCGATCTCGGTCGTCGCGCCACGGCTGTCGGTCACGACGCGGCGGGGAATGTCCTCCGACCAGAACATCGTGAAGTGCGGTGCCGACATCTTGGAAGCTGCCGGCAGGTTGAGCCAGATCTGGAACAGTTCCAGCGGGTTGGGCTCAGCGTCGTCGAGCAGAGGAAACATTTCCGAGTGCACGACGCCGCGGCCTGTGGTGAGCCACTGCACGTCGCCGCGGCCATAGCGCGCGGCGGCGCCGAGGGAGTCGGCGTGGTCGATGAGTCCCTTGCGTACGACCGTCACGGTTTCGAAACCGCGATGCGGATGCGCGGGAAATCCCGGCACCGAGTCACCGTGGTACATGCTCCAGCCGTCCTTGCGACTGAAGTCCTGGCCGATCGCGCGGCCGGCGAGCGAGTCCGCCGGACCAAGGCGCCCGTTGCCGCGGGGATACGCGTCGTCGTGATAGACGCAGAACAGGAAAGGGTCCGCGGTTTCCCACGGAAATCCGAGAGGCTTGATCTGCAGGACGGGACGGTTCGACATGGGAGTGCACTCGATGAAAGCGAATCGCCGCAGCCTATCCGCCAGTAAACCCAAACTTGGGGCTGGGACTTTCGTAATCAAGTGGCGATGGGATGGCCGCTTACGCTGATGTCGCGGCGGCGTCGCAGTTCGCTTTCCGCACGGTGACCGCGGTGTACGATCATCGTCCGTCGCTGTGCAATCGCGACTTCGAAGGTGCTCCCTCCTCATGTCCGCCAGCAAGCCCCGTGCTCCCTCCCCGTCGAACATCGTGCTCCACACCGCCTCGCGCGTGCTCGAAGTCGCTTTCGACGACGGCGCAACGTTCCGGTTGCCGTTCGAATTCCTGCGGGTCCATTCGCCGTCGGCCGAGGTGCGCGGTCATGGGGCGGGCCAGGAGACGTTGCAGGAAGGTAAACGCGACGTGACGATCAATCAATTGGAGCCGGTCGGACACTATGCGATCAAGCCGATCTTTTCCGACGGGCACGACAGTGGCATCTATGCCTGGGATTACCTGTACGAACTCGGCATGAACCAGGAACAACTCTGGTCGGAGTACCTCGAACGACTGGAAGCGGCCGGGGCGAGCCGCGATCCATCGGCCACGCCGGTGACTGCCCCTGGCCGGAGTTGTGGACATCACTGAAGCGTCCCGCCCGAGCACCGCAATGAGCGACCACGACCGCAAGGCGGACTTCGGCTTCGAGCAGGTGGCGGAGAAGGAAAAAGCCGCGCGCGTCGCAGGTGTATTCGATTCGGTCGCCAGCCGCTACGACCTGATGAATGACGTGATGTCGGCCGGACTGCATCGAGTCTGGAAGGCGTTCACGGTGCGGCACGCGAATGTGCGGCCGGGCATGAAGGTGCTCGACATCGCCGGCGGCACGGGCGATCTGGCGAAAGCCTTCGCCCGGCAGGCCGGCGACGCGGGCGAAGTCTGGCTCACCGACATCAACGGCTCGATGCTGACTGAAGGCCGCGACCGCCTGCTCGATGCGGGGCACACCTTGCCGCTGGCCCAGTGCGACGCCGAGAAACTGCCTTTCCCGAGTGGCTACTTCGATCGCGTGTCCGTGGCCTTCGGACTGCGCAACATGACGCACAAGGACCAGGCGCTTGCCGAGATGGCACGCGTGCTGCGCCCGGGCGGCCGGCTGCTGGTGCTGGAGTTTTCCCGCATTTGGCAGCCGCTCGGCCCTCTGTACGATGCCTACTCGTTCAACGTGCTGCCGTGGCTCGGCAAGAAACTCGCGGGCGACAGCGACAGTTACCGCTATCTTGCGGAATCGATCCGCATGCACCCGCCACAGGACGAACTGGCGCGAATGATGGAACGCGCGGGCTTCGACGACGTCCAATGGTTCAACCTGACTGCCGGCGTATGTGCGCTGCATGTCGGGACACGCTACTGATTCTGGAGATCGCATGAACAAGTGGATGGTAGGAGTCATCATCGGCACACTGGCCGCGACATTCGCGCTCGACGCCGAGGCGCAGCGCCGGTTCGGCGGCGGCGGCAACCTCGGCCGCCAGTCGCCGCAGGTACAACAACGTCAGGCCACGCCGCCGGCGCAACAGCCTCAGGCGGCGCCCGCGCAAGGCGGTGCACAGCAGGCCGCACCGACCAAGGCCCCGACAGCGGGTGCCCCTGCCGCTGTGAGGCCGGCGAGCCCGATGCGCGGCATGTTGATGGGACTTGCCGCCGGTCTCGGCATCGCGGCATTGGCCTCGTGGCTCGGCTTTGGCGAGGCGCTGACGATGTTCCTCACGGTGCTGCTGATCGGCTTCGCGCTGATGATGCTGTTCGGCTTCGTGATGCGGCGGATGCGCGGCCCGCAGCCCGCGGCATCGGCTGCAGGTTCGGGTCGGAGCCCCGGCACGTACTCCAATGTCGGCTATGAAACCTCACCGGCTCCGCGGCCGGTGCCGGTCCAGCGCGCGGCCACACCGCCGGTGTCGGGCGCACGTCCGGGCTCGGCGATGGATCAGTTCATGCGGACGGGCGCGGCGCCGACCAGCTGGAGCATTCCGCCCGGGTTCGACACGGCCGGCTTCCTGACGCACGCGAAGGAGCATTTCGCACGCCTGCAGCGGGCCTGGGACGTGCACAACCTGGACGAGATCTCGGAGTTCACGACGAGCGACATGTTCATTGCGCTGACGCATGAACTTCGTTCCCGCACCGGACACTCGAGCACTGAAGTGGTCGCGCTCGACGCCGAGCTGCTCGGCATCGAGTCGAATGCCGACGAGCACGTCGCAAGCGTGAAGTTCGATGGCACGCTGCGGATCGATGGCGAGATCGAGCGCGTTTCCGAGGTGTGGAACCTGGTGAAGCCGACCCGTGGTCAGGGCGGCTGGTTGCTTGCCGGTATCCAGCAGATGGCGTGACCTACGCCGCCTGCTCTCGGGCAGGCGGTGCAAGCAAGGGCAAGGGGCGCGTTCGCGCCCCTTGTCTTTTGGTCACCGCGTCGGCTGCGTAAACTCGCCGCATGATCGAACAACTGACGACTGCCGCCGCTGTTGGCGTGCTCAATCGCATGCTCGCGCGCGAATCCTGGGCGCGCGATCGGCTCGCGCCGTTTGCGGGGCGCACGGCGCGCTTCGAGGCGCCGCCGTTTGCGCTGGCGCTGAAGGTCGCCGAGGGCGGCGAGTTCGCCGACGCCGAGCGCGCCGACCCGGTGGTAACGGTCGGACTCGACCTCGCCGCGCTGCCGCTGGCACTCGGCGATCCGCAGGCGGCGCTGCGCAACGTTTCACTCAAGGGCGATGCGGAGTTCGCGCAGGCGCTCGCGTTCGTGCTGCAGAACCTGCGTCCCGAGCCGGAAGAGGAACTGTCGCGCTTCATCGGTGATGCGGCCGCCCAGCGCATCGTCGGTCTGCTGCGGCTGAGCGCGTCGCACTGGCGCCAGCTGGCCGAACGGATGCTCGATTCGAGCGCGCATTACCTCGTGACCGAAAACCCGATGCTCGTCGGGCGCGCCGAGGTCGACGAATTCAATGCCGCCGTCTCGAGGCTGCGCGACGATGTCGCGCGACTGGAGAAGCGCGTCGAGCTGCGCGAGCGCGCCTAGCCCCGGTGCCGGCCTGCACGTGAGCGCTTGACAGCGGCTCGTACAATCGCCGCCATGCGCCTGTTGCGTCTCGCTCGCATTTTCACGGTCGTCTGGCGCTATCGCCTCGACGAAATCGTCGTTTCCAGCCTGAAGAATCCGACGCTCGTCCGCGTCGTGCGCTGGACCACGTTCGGCGCTCCGCGCGAAACACGCGGTGCGCGGCTGCGGCAGGCGCTCGAGGACCTCGGTCCGATCTTCGTGAAGTTCGGCCAGGTGCTGTCGACGCGGCGCGACCTGCTGCCGCCCGACGTCGCGGACGAACTGGCGAAGCTGCAGGATCGCGTCCCGCCGTTCGCGTCCGACGTCGCGCGGCGCGAGATCGAGCGCGGACTCGGGCGTCCGATCGACAGCGTGTTCTCCCGCTTCGAGGACGAGCCCGTCGCCTCGGCATCGATCGCGCAGGTGCATTTCGCGGTGATGAAGGAAGGTCCTCATGCCGGCAAGGAGGTCGCGGTCAAGGTGCTGCGGCCGAACATGCTGTCGGCGATCGACAAGGATCTGTCGCTGCTCGAAACCGGCGCCACGCTGGTCGAGAAGCTCTGGCGCGACGGCAAGCGCCTGCGCCCGCGCGATGTCGTGCGCGAGTTCGATACCTACCTGCACGACGAACTCGACCTGAACCGCGAGGCGGCCAACGCGTCGCAGCTGCGGCGCAACTTCGCCGGCTCGCCGCTGCTGGTCGTGCCCGAGATGTACTTCGACTACTGCGCCGACAACGTGCTGGTGATGGAGCGCATGCACGGCATCCCGGTGAGCCAGATCGACCGGCTGAACGAGGCCGGCATCGACCTGAAGAAGCTGTCGCGCGACGGCGTGACGCTGTTCTTCACGCAGGTGTTCGACCACGCGTTCTTCCATGCCGACATGCACCCGGGCAACATCCTGGTGGGCATCAACGGCGACCAGTTCAACAAGTACATCGGGCTCGACTACGGCATCGTCGGCACGCTGACCGAGACCGACAAGAACTACCTGGCGCAGAATTTTCTCGCGTTCTTCCGGCGCGACTACAAGCGCATCGCCGAGTTGCACGTCGAATCCGGGTGGGTGCCGGAGGGCACGCGCATCAATGAACTGGAAGGCGGGGTGCGCGCCGTGCTCGAGCCGGTGTTCGACAAGCCGCTGAAGGACATTTCGCTCGGCATGGTGCTGCTGCGCCTCTTCCAGGCGTCGCGCCGCTTCAACGTCGAGATCCAGCCGCAACTGGTGCTGCTGCAGAAGACACTGCTCAACGTGGAAGGCCTCGGGCGGCAGCTCGACCCGGAGCTCGACCTGTGGAAGACCGCGAAGCCCTTCCTCGAGCGCTGGATGGAGCAGCAGGTCGGCATGCGCGGACTCGAAGCCAAGCTGCGGCAGGAAGCGCTGCAGTGGAGTTATCTGCTGCCGCAGCTGCCGCGCCTGATGCACGGGGCGCTGACGCGCCACAGCGAGGCCGACCGGCTGATCGAGGAAGTGCGCGAGCTGCGACGCGAGCAGCGCGTGACCAACCGCTGGTACGCCGTGGCCACCTTGCTGCTGGTCATCGTCGTCGGGCTCGCGGCCTGGGCCATCCTGCGTGTCTGACGCTCAGACCTTCGACCCGGGTTGTTTGGTCGATCGTGTAGTTTCCGCTCCTTCATTAGGCCATACGCGGCATTGACCGGGCCTGCCGCCCGGCTATCTTGCAGCGTCCCCTCCCTGCGCCCGCACCGCTGTCCATGACGAACTTCACTCGCCCGACCTCCACTGCCGCGCTGCTGTGCTGTGCGCTGCTGATCAGCGCCTGCGGCGGCGGCGATTCGTCGTCGACCCCGGCGCCGACACCGCCTCCGGTCGTGACCGGTCCGACTCCGACCTGCACGATTGCAGGCCCGACGTTCAGCCTGGTCGCCGATGCGTCGGTGCCCGGTCGGCCGCACTGCCGGCGCCGTGATCGCCGGGTGCAGCTGGGCCACTGCGCGACGTGAGCTGGCAGCAGACCGGCGGGCCGAGCGTGACGTTGCTGTCGGCCCGGACCCAGGCGATCAGTTTCGATCCGGTGACGGCCGGCGTGCACCTGTTCACCGTGTCGTTCACCGATGCCGGCGGAACCGCGCGCACGGCGACAGCGTCGATCAACGTCACAGCGCCGGCGGCACCGGTGTCGGTAGTGATACGCGGCGACCAGGCCGTGCGTATGGGCGGCAAGGCGTCGGTGCGGGCCTGGCCTGCGGCCGCGGGCGGCGAAACCCTGACGTGGACGCAGACCGCCGGTCCGGCGGTGTCGCTCGACACCAGCGATCCGAACCGCATCATCTTCACCGCGCCGACGGTCGCGCAGGACACCGCGCTGGTGTTCCGCGTCACGCGCGCGGGATCGGCCGTGTCGGACAGCGATGACGTGATGGTGCTGGTCGAAAGTCATGCGCAGGCGCCGGCCGGATCCGATCCGCACGTGTTCAGCGACATGCACGTGTCGCGCGTCTACCCGTACAAGTCCACCAGTCCCTATGCCGGCGTGATGGTGGCGTGCGTCTTCAACGCCCAGCTGCAGTACACCGGGTCGACGACCAATACCTGTCCGCTCGCGACGCTGCCGTTCCTGCACACGACGGCCAATGGCAACGCACCGACAGTGGCCCAGGTGATGGACCGGGTGCTGGTGTCGCACGACTGGATGGGCAAGGCCTTCGAGGAACTGCTGTCCGCCAATCAGGCCAACACCGACCTGCTGCGACTGTTCAACGGCGTGACGTCGATCGTGATCGGCGCCCATGTGCGGCCGAGCTTCTATTACGCACTGACGGGAGCGATCTATCTCGACGCCGACAATTTCTGGCGTACGGCCGACGAGCGTGACGTCATCGACGAGGCGCCGGACTTCCGTTCCGCCTTCGACCGCGACCTGCAGTACTCCGGCCTGTGGCGCTATGTCGACGGCCAGAACCAGAGCATCTTCCTGCCATTTTCGGCGACCTCGCGCATCCCGCGCGACCTCAGCTACCTGCTGCAGGAGTCCGGCTGGCTGATGTATCACGAGCTGGCACACGCTTCGGACTTCGTGCCGGTATCCGTGCGCGGGACCTTGAACCCGGCGCTGTCGGCCTGGGCCAACATCGCGGCGCGCTACCAGGCCAGCCAGCTGCCGTCCGATCAGCTCAGCACTACGTTCCCGCTGACGTCCGCGCAGATGAAGGCGCTGGCACAGATCAAGTTCATCACCGGCCCGGTGGCCGACGCGACGCTGGTCAACGGCATCCCGTACAGCGCGCTGAAGCTCTTTACGCCCAACGACGTTGCCAGCTTCTTCGCTCCCGACCGGGCGACCGACGAGTACAACTATTCGTCGACGCGCGAGGACATCGCGATGACCTTCGAGGAGGTCATGATGGTCCGCAATCACGGCTGGCGGCGCGACATGGCGATCACCGACAAGGTCACGGCGACGTCGACCAGCAGCACGCTGACCGTGCGCTGGGGCCAGCGCGGACGCGTCGGCGAGGGCACGATCAAGCCGCGCGCGCAGTACGCCGTGTCGCAGCTGGCGCCGTGGGTGCTTGTGGCTGACCCCGCCGCCGTCTCCGCCCTGCCCGCGCCGATCCCGATGCGACCCGGCGATAGCTGGAACGGGAATCTGGTGCTGCCGGCGCCGCCGTCGGGCCTGGCTCGAGCGCAGGCGCTTGCGGCCCCGCAGCTGTCGAACGAACTCGATCAGCTGCTGCTGCGACGCGCGCTGTCGCGCCAGGTTATCGGCCTATCCGGGCCGGCGGAGTCGCACTGGACACCGAACGAGCGCTGGCTCAGGCGCATCGAGCGCTGACGCGCAGTCAGTCGACCGTACGCTATCCGTCGTCGGCGCCTGGGGCGACGCGCGTCGCGCTCCGCTTGCCGCATAATCGCGCGAATTTTTCGCCCGCCGCGCCATGACCCTGATCGCTTTCGTCGCCCTTTACCTGATCGTCTCGGTCGCGATCGGCCTGTACGCCGCCACGCGCGTGAAGACCACGGCCGACTACGCGGTCGCCGGACGCTCGCTGCCGCTGGCCATGATCATTGCGACGACGTTCGCGACCTGGTTCGGTTCCGAGACCGTGCTCGGCATCCCGTCGAAGTTCGTCGAGGGCGGCCTGCAGAAGACCGTGGAAGATCCGTTCGGCGCAGCGTTCTGCCTGATCTTTGTCGGCATGTTCTTCGCGCGCAAGCTCTACAAGATGAACCTGCTGACGATCGGCGACTTCTATCGCCAGCGCTATGGCAAGGGAGTCGAGATCTTCAGCGCGACGGTGATCCTGATCTCCTACCTCGGCTGGGTGGCGGCGCAGATCACCGCGCTCGGGCTGGTGTTTCACCATCTGTCGGGCGAGGCGATTTCGACCGTGCAGGGCATGGCCCTCGGCACCGCGATCGTCTTCGTCTACACCGTGTTCGGCGGCATGTGGTCGGTGGCGCTGACCGACTTCCTGCAGATGATCATCATCGTCATCGGTCTCACGCTGATCGCATGGTTCGCGGCCGACCTGGCCGGCGGGGCCGACAAGGTCGTCGCCTACGCGGCCGGCCGGGACATGTTCCAGTTCTTCCCGGAGTCGACGACGCACGCGTGGCTCTTCTGGCTCGGCTCGGCGATCACGATCATGATCGGCTCGATCCCGCAGCAGGACGTGTTCCAGCGCGTGATGTCGGCCAGGAACGCCGACATTGCCGTCAAGGGCCCGATCATCGGCGGCATCTCGTATCTGGCGTTCGCCTTCGTGCCGATGTTCATCGGCGTTGCGGCCTTCGTCATCATGCCCGAGGTCGCGGCCGCGCTCGCGGAGGAAGATTCGCAGAAGATCCTGCCGACGCTGGTGATGGAGCGCATGCCGGTCTGGCTGCAGGTCATGTTCTTCGGCGCGCTGCTGTCGGCCATCATGTCGACGGCCTCGGCCACGCTGCTGGCTCCCTCGACCACCTTTGTCGAGAACATCCTGAAGAACTTTCACCGCCTGCCGGACAAGCGCGAGCTGCGCGCGATGCGCATCACCGTGTTCGTCTTCACGCTGTGCGTGCTCGCCTACTCGATCATCATGGAAGGCACGCCGATCTACGATCTGGTCGCGATGGCCTACCAGTTCCCCGTCGTGGGCGCGTTCTGGCCGCTGGTGTGCGGGCTGTACTGGAAGCGTTCGACCACGCAGGGCGCGATCTGGTCGATCGTGCTGGGCATGAGCAGCTGGGCGATCCTGGCGGCCACGCCGCTCGGCGAAGTGTTCCCCTCGGTGCTGGGCGGCTTCCTGATGGCCGGCATCGGCATGGTGGCCGGCTCGCTGTTGCCGACCCAGGGCAACACCGCGCATCGGGCACGCACGGCGTCTCACGGCCCCCACTCGCACGCTGGGCACGGTCATCACTCGACATCAGGCGGCACATCGGTCCGCGCCCAGTGACATCAGCGCGCGCGGTCGTTTCGCGGAAGTCCGGAGTCAGCCCGGCGGGGCGCCTCGTTCCGCGGCAAGCGCGATGAAGTCCCCTGCGAAGCTGCCGAGCTTGGCTGAGAGCGCTGCCTTCTGCTCCGGCGTCGCCGAGTTGACCAGCTGTGCAATCAGTTCGGCGTTGCCAGCCCGGAACTGCTCGATGCCGCGCCGGCGTTCGGGGTCGGGCGGGCTCTGCAACTGCGCGAAGTAGGTCCTCAACCATTGCGTCGCGGTCGCCTCGGACGGCCGCTCGGTCTGGATTCTCTGCAGCACGGCGAGCAGTTCGCGTTGCCGTCGCTCGCGCTCCTCGATCCACCAGCCGGCGTTGTCCGGGCGCCGGGCCAGTGAGGCGCGCACCAGGTCCAGCTGCTCGCGAGTCAGGCTGCCGAACCAGAAGTCGGCCCGTTCGGCGTACTTCTTGACGCGCTCGTCCAGGCTTTCCTTGCCGGCAAACTGGACGAGTTCGCGCCGCGCCTTGGAATTGTCACTGGCGATCTTGCGCTGCAGTCGTGCGATCTGGTCGGGCGACAGCGTCAGCGCGAGCTGCGCCAGATCGGGCGCCGCGCGTTCGCCGAGGGCCGCCAGGCGGGCGTTGATGGCCTGGTTGAACGCCATCACATCGCCCGCGGTCACCGGGCCGTCGAGCTTGCGGCGCGTGGTCTCGATCAGCTCGGCGTAGTCGCGCAGCTGGGTCGAGCGGTGCCACGCGACCAGTGCGGTGGCGCGCTCCTTGACGAGCTGTTGCTGTTCGTCGGTCAGGCCGACATAGCCGTCGAGCGAGTACGCCACCAGCGTGTCGGCATAGTTGTAGCCGAGGCGCACGCCGGTGCTGCAGGCCGACAGCCACAGCGCCGCGGCCAGCAGCAGCCAGCGGCCGGCAGAAACGAGCGGTGACTTAGAATCGCGGCGCAATCTACCTCCTGCGCACAATGAACATCGTGATTCTCGCGGCCGGGCAGGGCAAGCGCATGCGCTCGTCGTTGCCCAAGGTGCTGCATCCCATCGCGGGACGGCCGATGTTAGCGCACGTGATCGACACCGCGCGTGTCGTGTCGAAGTACCAGCCCAACCCGCGCATCGTCGTGGTCGTCGGTCACGGCGCCGAGTCCGTTCGCGCGGCGTTCGAGGCGGAGCGCGACGTCAACTTCGTGCTGCAGGAGCCGCAGCTGGGCACCGGGCACGCGGTGATGCAGGCGCTGCCTCATCTTGCCGACGACACGCACACGCTGGTGCTGTACGGCGACGTGCCGCTGGTGTCAGCCGCCACGCTGCAGCGACTAATGGTCACCGCAGGCCGCGAAGTGGGGCTCCTCACCGTGCTGCTCGACAACCCGCAGGGCTATGGCCGCATTGTCCGTGGCGACGGCCAGGTCCGGCGCATCGTCGAGGAAAAGGATGCGACGCCGGCCGAGCGCGCGCTGCGCGAGGTCAACACCGGAATCCTCGTCGCGCCGACCCATCGCCTGAGACGCTGGCTGGCGCACCTGTCGGACGACAACGCGCAGCGCGAGTACTACCTGACCGACATCGTCGCGCAGGCGGTCGCCGACGGCGTGGCGGTGCGCGCAGCGCATCCGGAGTCGGTCGAAGAGACGCTCGGCGTCAATTCCAAGGCGCAACTGGCGCAGCTCGAGCGTCTGTACCAGCGCCGCTGTGCCGATGCGCTGCTGGAGCGCGGCGTGACGCTGGCCGATCCGGCGCGCATCGATGTGCGCGGCGACCTGAGTTGTGGCACCGACGTGTCGATCGACGTCGGCTGCGTCTTCGAAGGGCGCGTGATCCTCGGCGACGGCGCGCGCATCGGTCCGCACAACGTGCTGCGCGATTGCAGCATCGGCGCCGGGACCGAGGTCTTCGGCTTCTGCTACCTCGAGGGCGCGACCATCGGTGCGCAGGCGCGCATCGGCCCGTTCGCCCGCATGCGCCCGAGCGCCCGGCTTGCCGACGAAGTGCACATCGGCAACTTCGTCGAGATCAAGAACTCGACGCTGGGGCACGGCTCCAAGGCCAACCACCTGGCCTACGTCGGCGACGCCAACGTCGGCCAGCGCGTCAACATCGGCGCTGGCACGATCGTCGCCAACTACGACGGCGCCAACAAGCACCCCACCGTCATCGGCGACGACGTGCAGACCGGATCCAATTCGGTGCTCGTGGCGCCGCTCACGATCGGTGCGGGAGCCACGATCGGCGCCGGCTCGACCGTCAGCAAGGATGTCCCGGCCGGCAAGCTCACGGTCGCCCGCGCCAAGCAGCTCACGCTCGAGGGCTGGAAGCGGCCCGTCAAGAAGCCGCGCTGACGCAAGTTCAATCGAGTCGAGGGCGCGGTCTGCGCCCGGTTCTAGACCGGCAGCACCGGCGCGAACTTGCTGCGCTTCACCGAGAAGAAGCTGCGTACATTGCGCACGTTGCCCGCCGCGGTCAGCGCGCGATGCACGAACGCGTGGTACGCGGCCATGTCGGGCACGTAGACGACGAGAACGAAGTCCGGGCCGCTCGCGACGCGGTAGCACTGCTGCACCGCCGTCTCGGTGCCGATGCCCGATTCGAAGGCTGACAAGGCTTCGGCGGTCTGGAGGTCGAGGGTCACTTCGAGGATCGCTGTCAGGCCGATACCGAGTGCGTCCGGCGAAACGATGGCCATCTGACGTTCGATGACTCCGCTGTCGACCAGCTTGCGGACGCGCCGCAGGCAGGTCGCGGGCGAGACATGGGCGCGTTCAGCCAGCGCCTGGTTCGTCAGCGCGCTGTCGGCCTGCAACAGGGTCAGCAGGCGTCGATCGGTGTCGTCGATGGAAACCATGTCAGTGCCTCCAGGAAAACGTGAGCGTGCGCTCGCTTCTGCCGAAAATTTCGTTCAGTACTCACTGTAGAAAGAAAATTGCGCGATATCCATGTCGTGGCAGATTATTGCGCAGATAGGAGCAAGTTGAAAGCCTCCGTCGCCGATGCCCGCGTACGATGCGGCCGCTCTCACGGAGGCTTGTCATGTGCGGCATCGTCGGTGCGGTATCCCAGCGCAACATCGTTCCGGTCCTGATCGAAGGGCTGCGGCGGCTCGAGTACCGCGGCTACGACTCCTGCGGCGTGGCGGTGCATGCGGACGGTGGCCTCAGGCGGGCGCGCAGCGTGGCGCGGGTGGCGGAACTCGATACGCAGGCGCACGAACTGGCGGCCTACACCGGGATCGCCCACACACGCTGGGCCACGCACGGAGCACCGAGCACCGCCAACGCACACCCGCACTTTTCCGCCGGGCCGGTACCGGCGCGCGGCGGGCTCGACAAGTCGGCACGCAGCGCCCGCGTGGCACTGGTCCACAACGGCATCATCGAAAACTACGAGGAGTTGCGCGCCCGCCTGAAGTCGGCGGGCTACGTCTTCGAGAGCCAGACCGATACCGAGGTCGTCGCGCACCTGATCGACAGTCACTACGACGGCGACCTGTTCAATGCTGTCCAGCAGGCCGTGCGCGAACTGCGAGGCGCCTATGCGATCGCGGTGTTCTGTCGCGACGAGCCGCACCGAGTGGTCGGTGCGCGCGCGGGGTCACCGCTCGTGGTCGGCATCGGCAAGGGCGAGAACTTCCTCGCGTCCGACGCGATGGCGCTGGCCGGCACGACTGACCAGATCATCTACCTCGAGGAAGGTGACGTGGTCGATATGCAGCTGGCGCGCGTGTGGATCGTCGACCGCGACGGCCGTTCGGTCACGCGCGAGGTCAAGACGGTGCAGGCCGGCCTGGGCACCGTCGAACTCGGCCCCTACCGCCACTACATGCAGAAGGAGATCTTCGAGCAGCCGCGCGCGATCGGAGACACGCTCGAGCCGGTCACGTCGATCGACCCGCTGCTGTTCGGCGACGCCGCCGCTGAAGTGTTCCCGCGCGTCAGTTCGGTGCTGATCCTCGCCTGCGGGACCAGCTACTACGCCGGCTGCGTGGCGCGCTACTGGATCGAGTCCATCGCGCAGGTTCCGGTCACGGTGGAAATCGCCAGCGAGTACCGCTACCGCGTTTCGGTGGCCGACCCGAACGCGCTGGTCGTGGTGGTCTCGCAGTCCGGCGAGACGGCCGACACGCTGGCGGCGCTGAAGCACGCGAAAGGTCTCGGCATGCATCGCACGCTGGCCATCTGCAACGTGCCGACCAGTGCGATGGTGCGCGAGACCGTGATGCAGTTCCTGACGCGTGCCGGCGCGGAGATCGGCGTGGCATCGACCAAGGCGTTCACCACGCAGCTGGTCGCGCTCTACCTGCTGGCCAATTCGCTGGCGCACGCACGCGGGCGGCTTGTCACCGGAGCGTGAACAGGTCGCGGTGCGGCGCCTGCGGCACCTGCCGGCGGCCGTGCAGAGCGTGCTCGCGCTCGAGCCGCACATCATCGCCTGGTCCGAGACCTTTGCGCGCGTCGAGGACGCGCTCTTCCTCGGGCGCGGCCTGCACTACCCGATCGCGCTCGAAGGCGCGCTGAAGCTGAAGGAGATCAGCTATATCCACGCCGAGGCCTATCCCGCCGGCGAACTGAAGCATGGCCCGCTCGCGCTCGTGACCGAAGCGATGCCGGTCGTGACGGTGGCCCCCAACGACGAGCTGCTCGAAAAGCTCAAGAGCAACATGCAGGAAGTGCGCGCCCGCGGCGGCCAGCTCTATGTGTTTGCCGACGCCGACACGCAGATCGAATCGAGCGAGGGCCTGCACGTGATCCGGCTGCCGGAGCACTACGGCGACCTGTCACCGATCCTGCACGTGGTGCCGCTGCAGCTGCTCGCGTATCACACGGCCGTTGCGCGCGGCACCGATGTCGACAAGCCCCGTAATCTCGCCAAGTCGGTCACGGTCGAGTAGCTTTAGAACCGGTAGCCGACACCCAAGGACAGCAGCCACGGGTTGATGTCCACCGTCGTCAGCCGGACGCCATTGAGCGACACGTCGGTGTCCATCCACATGTACTTGACGTCGGCGTTCAGGTACCAGCGCGGCGCGATCCTGTAGTCGAGCCCGGCCTGAAACGAAGCGCCCCAACTGGAGTTGGAGACGCTGACTCCCGCGATCCTGAAGTCTTCGGAGCTGAACTGGGTGTAGTTGATGCCGATACCGACATAGGGCCGCAGCGGCTGGTTCGGCGTGAAGTGATACTGCACCGACAGCGTGGGCGGCAGCGCCTTGACCGAGCCGACGTCGGTGCCGGCCAGCGTGACGTCCATCTTCTGCGGCCACGTCAGCACCAGTTCGACCGCGATGTTGTCGGTGAAGAAGTAGGTGATGTCGAACTCGGGGATCCACTTGTCCTCGACCTCAATCTTCCCAAGGCTCAGGGTGGGATCGTTGCTGTTGTCGTTCAGCATGTAGGCGGCGCGCACGCGCACCAGCCAGGGCCCTTCGGTGGCGATCGCGTTCTGGGCGCTTGCCACGCACGGTGCCAATGCAGCGGCCAGTGCCAGGCTGATCAGTGTTTTCTTGAACATGGTGACCTCGGAAGTGTCGGGATAATGGGTGTCGAAGCGGATGTTTCGGCTCCTGTGAAGTTACCCACGACAAAGTCCATGGGCATTGACAGCGCACAAGGCGGGCGCCGGGTAGGTGAGGCCCACCAGTGTGGCGTTGCGCAAACCCCACAGCCGCGATTCGCAGGACTGACGGAACTCGACGATCGATGCGCAAGTCTCTGGTTCTGACTCTCGTAGGTGGCGCGTTGGTGGTCGCGGCGGCTGCAGCCGTTTACTTCTGGCCGCGGACCGTGCGGATCGATGCGACGGATCGGGCGCTGGTGGCGCGCGGCGAGCCGTTGTACCGGCAGCACTGCGCGTCGTGCCACGGTGCGCGGCTGGAGGGCCAGCCCGACTGGCAGTCACGCAATGAGCGGGGTCGACTGCCGGCGCCGCCGCATGACGACAGCGGGCACACCTGGCATCACGACGACGAGGTCCTGTTCGAAGTCACCAAGTACGGCATCGCCAGGCACGCGCCGGCCGGCTATGAATCCGACATGCCGGGCTTCGGCGAGGCGATGAACGACGCGGACATCGTGGCCACGCTGGCTTACATCAAGAGCCACTGGTCGGCGACGGTGCACGCAAAGCG
>CAVYNB010000038.1:0-31895 GCA_963769745.1 uncultured beta proteobacterium | reverse complement strand
GCCGACGTACTCGACCATCAGGAAGGCCGCCGCGCCCATCACCGGCGGCATGATCTGGCCGTTGACCGACGACGAGGTCTCGATCGCGGCTGCCTTGACACCGCCATAGCCGGCGCGCTTCATCAGCGGGATCGTGAAGATGCCGCCGGACACCACGTTGCTGACCGACGAGCCGGAGATCAGGCCGTTCAGTGCCGACGACACCACCGCGACCTTGGCCGGGCCGCCGCGCAGATGGCCGAGCAGCGCGAAGCTCACCTGCATCATGTAGTTGCCGCCGCCCGCGCGGTCGAGCAGCGTGCCGAACAGCACGAACACGAAGATGAAACTCACGGACACACCGAGCGCGATGCCGAACACGCCTTCGGTCACCATCCACATGTGCGAGACCACGCGCGGCAGCGAGGCGCCCTTGTGCGCGATGACGTCGGGCAGGTGCGGTCCCGCCATCACGTACACCAGGAAGAGCGTCGCCAGCACCGCCATCGGCAGGCCGACGGCACGGCGCGTCGCCTCCAGCAGCAGCAGCACGCCGGCGGTGCCAACGACGACATCGAGCGTGGTCGGATTGCCTGGCCGCAGCGCCAGCTCACCGTAGAAGATGATCAGGTACAGCGCCGTCAGTGCTCCGGCGATGGCCATGATCCAGTCCTGCCACGGCACGTAGTCGCGCGGAGACCGCTTGAAGGCCGGGAACGCAAGGAACGCGAGAAACAGTCCGATCGCCAGATGGATCGAGCGCGCCTCGGTGTCGTTGAAGACCCCGAAGCGAAGCGCGAACGGCAGTGGGGATGCGTACCAGAGCTGGAATGCCACCCAGACCAGGCCGACCACCATCATCACGGTGCCGGCCACACCGACCGTCGAACGTCCGCCGAGGTCAGCGTCCTTGACGAGCTGCTGGACGTCCGTGTCGCCCAGCTGCATTTCGGCGGTCGGGGCGAGTTCTTCTTCCAGCTTGATGAGTTCGTCTTCGAGCTTCTTGTTGTCCACGAACGCTCCCTGAAAAGAAAACGGGCGGCCGAGGCCGCCCGTCGAACTTTACGCGCCCCGCGAGCCGATGGCGCCTCGGCTCGCGGCGGTGCTTACTTGATCAGGCCCTTTTCCTTGTAGTAGCGCACGGCACCTTCGTGCAGCGGCGCCGACAGGCCGTTTTTGATCATGTCTTCCGGCTTCAGGTTGGCCAGTGCCGGATGCAGCTTCTTGAACTCGTCGAGGTTGTCGAAGACCGCCTTGGTGATCGCGTAGACGACGTCGGCCGGGACCTTGGCCGAGCTGACCACCGTCGCCTGCACGCCGTAGGTCGTGGTCGGATTCGGGTTGTTCGGATACATGCCGCCCGGAATCGTCGCGATCGCGTAGTACGGCCTGTCCTTGACCAGTGCGGTCACGGCCGGGCCGGTCAGCGAGACCAGCTTCGCGCCGCAGATCGTGGTCGGATCCTGGATGTTGGCCGACGGATGGCCGACGGCGTAGAAGAAGCCGTCGATCTTGCCGTCGCACAGCGCCGGGCCGTGCTCATCCGGACGCAGTTCGGAGGCGAGGCTGAAGTCGCTCATCTTCCAGCCCATCGCGGCCAGCAGCTCGTTCATCGAAGCCAGCGTGCCCGAGCCCGGGTTGCCGACGTTGAAGCGCTTGCCCTTGAAGTCCTCGAACTTGGTGATGTTCGCTTCCTTGCGCGCAACCACCGTGAAGGGCTCCGGATGCAGCGCAAACACCGCGCGCAGGTCGCCCATCGCGCCGTCCTTCTGGAACTGCGCCATGCCCTTGGTCGCGTTGAACTGCACGTCCGACTGCGCGACGCCGAACTCGATCTCGCTCGACTTCAGCAGATTGACGTTCGCGACCGAACCACCGGTCGACTCGACCGAGCAGCGCAGGCCGTGCTTGGCGCGGTCGCGGTTGACCAGCCGGCAGATCGCACCGCCGGCCGGGTAGTAGACGCCGGTTACGCCGCCGGTCCCGATCGTGATGAATTTTTGCTGCTGCGCGCTGACGCTGCCCGGCGCGGCGGCAAAGGCCACGAAGGCCGACGCGAACGCGGCCGCGCACATCGAAATCCTGAAGTTCATTGGAAATGCCTCCTGTTGCCCCGCGGGGAGTCGCACCTTAGCGCCCGCCGGCCGGCGGCGCAAGGCGGGTCATCCTCGCGGGACGAGCCGGGCGGTCCCCGGTCAGCCGACCGAGGCGATGGCCGTGTCCACCGCCTCGACCAGGCGCTCGACCAGCAGGTCGAGCTCGCTGTCGTCGATGATGAACGGCGGCGCCAGCAGGACATGGTCGCCGCGGGCACCGTCGATCGTTCCGCCCATCGGGTAACACGCCAGACCGAGGTCGAGCGCCGCCCGCTTGACCTTCGCATGCAGCTTCAGCGCCGGGTCGAACGGTGCCCGGCTGGAACGGTCGGCCACCAGTTCGATCGCCTGGAACAGGCCGCGGCCGCGCACGTCACCGACGTACGGGTGATAGCGGAACGCCTCGTCGAGTTCGTCGCGCAGTCGCGCGCCCTGGTGTGCGCAGCGCCGGACCAGATCGTCCCGCACCAGCACGCGCTGCACAGCCAGCGCGGCGGCGCAGGCGACCGGATGGCCGATGTACGTGTGCCCGTGCTGGAAGAACCCGCTGCCGGACGCAATCGCGTCGATCACGCGACCGCCGATCAGCACGGCGCCGACCGGCTGATAGCCGCCGCCCAGGCCCTTTGCGATCGCCATCAGGTCGGGCGCAACGCCCTCCTGCTCGCACGCATGCAGCGTCCCGGTACGGCCCATGCCGCACATCACCTCGTCGAGGATCAGCAGGATGCCGTGCGCGTCGCACAGTTCGCGCACACGCCGGAAGTAGCCGGGCGGAGGCGTCAGGCAGCCGCTGGTGGCGCCGCCGACGGTCTCGGCCACGAACGCGATGACATTGCTGCCACCCACGCGCGCGATCGTCGCTTCGAGTTCCGCGGCCAGCCGCGCGCCGTACTGCTCGGGGGTCTCGCCGTCGCGCTGGTCGCGATACGAATACGTCGGTGCCACGTGCTCGACATCGATCAGCAGCGGCGCGAACTGCCGGCGCCGCCACTCGTTGCCCCCGACCGCGAGCGCACCCAGCGTGTTGCCGTGATAACTGTTGCGCCGTGCAATGAACTTCGCGCGCTGCGGCTCGCCCTTCTCGACGAAGTACTGGCGCGCCAGCTTGAGCGCGGCTTCCATCGCTTCCGAGCCGCCGCTGACGAGATACGTGTGCGTGATGCCGGCCGGTGCGCTCGCAATCAAGGTATCGGCCAGCTCCTCCGCGACCGCCGTCGAGAAGAAACTCGTGTGCGCATAGGCCAGCGCGTCGATCTGCGTATGCATGGCGGCCAGCACATCGGGATGACCATGGCCCAGGCAGGACACCGCCGCGCCGCCGGACGCATCGAGGTAGCGCTTTCCGCTCGCGTCGGTGATCCAGCAGCCCTGAGCGCTGACGGCAAGCGGAACCTGCCCGCGCAGCTGGCGATGCAGGATCTTCGAATCGGCGTGCATGGGTGAATGATAGGCGGGAGCCGATCGGCTGAGCTGCTTCGACGGAGCTACTGCGGCAGAACTACATCGGCGGCGGCGCGAACGGCGCCACGTCGATCGTCGGCGGGCGTCCGGCAATCGCGTCGCACACCAGTCGCGCACTGCCCGCCGCCAGCGTCCAGCCCAGCGCACCCTGACCCACATTCAGATAAAGATTGGCCACCGCACTGCGGCCGAGGATCGGCCGACCGCTGGGTGTGGCGGGACGCAGCCCGGCCCACGAGCGCAGGTCGCCGTCGACCGCGTGATACCCCAGCACCTCGCGCGCCGCCTCGAGCAGCGCGCCGATGCGCGCCGGCGGTATCGACGCCGCATCGCCACCGATCTCGACGAATCCGGCGACGCGCACACGATCGCCGAGCGGCGCGAACACGACCTTGCGGTGCGTATCGGTGATCGAGACGCGCGGCAGCGGTGCATCGAGCGGCTTGACCGTGATCGAGTAGCCCTTCAGCGGATAGATCGGCAACGGCAGGCGCGCGCTGGCGGCCAGCTCCGCCGATTCCGCCCCGGCGGCCAGCACATAGGCATCCGCCCGCAGCGGCGCCGCTCCATCGCCCGCGGTGATCAACGTGCGGACGCTGCCGTTCTCGATATCAAAGCGCTCGACCGTCCGATTGAACGCAAACTCGACGCCACGACCCGCCAACAGGCGTGTGAGCCGGTCGCAGAAAACGCCGCAATCGGCCGCGGCATCGGACTCGGTCCAGATGCCACCGACGATGCGCTTCGCATAGGGCGCCAGCGCCGGCTCGCGCTGGATGCATTCCTCCGTGTTGAGCGCGCGCTGTTCCGAACCCAGCGTCGCCTGGAAGGCGACCTGTGACCGCGCCGCGGCGAACGACGGCGCGTCCGGATACAGCACCAGCTTGCCGCTGCGCGTGAACGCGCAGTCGATGCCTTCGCCTTCGATCAGCGGCTCGATGAACTCGCGCGACAGTGCTGCCAGCCGCAGCAATGCCGCGGTCGTCGTGCGCGCCGCAGCGGTATTCGCGAGACGCAGGAACGCCAAGCCCCAGGACCACTGCGCCGGATCGAGCCGAGGATGAAACTTGAGCGGGGAATCGCGCGCGAGCAGCAGCGACAGCAGCTTTGGCGGCACCGTGGCATCGGCCAGCGGCGCGACGTAGGAGTACGACAGCTGAGCGCCGTTGCCGCGGCTGGCACCGCTGGCAGCGTGTGCGCCGCGGTCGACCACCGTGACGCTGTGCCCCTCCGCCTGCAGGAAGTACGCGGTCGTCAGACCCACGACCCCGGCGCCGATCACGCAGACATGCATGGGCCGCAGTCTAGCGACTGGTCCTTCAAGGACGCCGCGAACGGTGGTCCCGGCTTTGGTCAAGCGCTCGCGGCTTCGCCGAAAGCACCACGGGTCGAGCCAGCGACCCGGACAGGAACGGGTACATCTTCTCGGGGCTCAATGCGGCACCGGTGGCGAGGTGGGCCGCGAAAACGTCAGACGGCAGCTCCTGCTCGAGCGCCGCGCGTGCCCGGGCAACCAGGCGCTGCTCGTTCGGTTGCGGCGGCAGGCCGGTCGCGCTGGACAGCGTCTCAACGGCACCCAGCAGCTGTGCCGCAATATCGGTCTGGCCGCGGCGCCAGAACAGATACACCCACTCCTCGAGAAAGTAGTTGCGGCTGCGGCGCATGACCGGCAGCGCTTCGCGTGCTGCGTCCGACGCTTCGGCAATGCGATCCATCTCGCACAGAATGCCGATCAGATTCGCATACAGCACGTCCGTGTCTCCTGCGGTCGAAGGCCGTTGCCGCAGGTCCTGCGCGAGCCGCTGCGCTTCGTGAGCCGCTTCCTCGACAGGCCCGACCTGCCACAGCAGGTCGACCAGGTTGTTGCGCGCGATCACTTCCAGGCGCCAGTCGCACGTGCGTGCGCCAAGATCCACCTCCTTGCGGATAAGCGCGAGCGCCTCGTCGATCCTGCCCGCGCTGCGCGCCAGCGAGGCTTCGCGGCGCAACTGGAAGATGTGGAACTCGCTCGGCCACTCGGGCCGGATCAGCTGTCGTGCTTCGTCGAAGGCGACTCGCGCGGCTCCGTCGTCGCCCTGTGAAAGCAGATAGCCGATCAGCCTGATCAGACTGGAGAATTCCCGACGGGGATGACCGAGGGCCTGGTAGCCCGCGCGGGCACGCTGCGCCGCTTCGACGCACAGCGCCAGGGGCAGCCGGCCGGCCATGTTGCCGGCCGCCAGCGCGCGCCAGTAGCGCGCCGTTACGGCGGCGTCGACGGTGCCCTGCTCGACCGCGCGCCGATGCGGCAACAACCAGTCGGCGCACTCGGCCGCGTAGTCGATCATCGAACCGGCGTGCGCCGCCAGCGCAATGGCGACGCTGGGTTCGCCTTCGTCACTGCTCGCCCAGGTGTAGGCAGCCCTCAGGTTGTCGAGTTCCGGGACCACGAGCGCGGCGTACTGGTCGGTCCGATACTCGCCGTCGAGGTTGATCGCGTCGACCCGGCGGAGGAACTGCAGCATGCCCAGCGCGTGACGTCGCAACGTGTCGGCCATCTCCCCTTCGGCCAGCTGTTCGAGCGCGAAGGCACGGGCTGATTCGAGCAGCCGGTATCGAGGAGGCTCGCCGGGCTCGGCGACGACCAGAGACTTGTCGACGAGTGCGCTCAGGCTTTCGAGGACCGCCCAGTCGTCGAGGTCATCATCCCCCGCCACCGCCTGCGCCAGTTCCATCGTGAAGCCGCCTGCGAACACGCCCAGTCGTCGAAACACGAGCCGTTCCGCTTCGTTCAGCAGGCCATGGCTCCACTCGAGCGCAGCGCGCAGGGTCTGGTGCCGACGCAGCGTCGCACGCGCGCCGCCGGTCAGCAGCTTGAAGCGTGCGTCAAGCCGGTCGCGCACCGTGCGCAGGCCGAGCGTGGAGACACGCGCGGCTGCCAGCTCGATGGCCAGCGGCAGTCCGTCGAGCCGTCGGCAGATGTCGATCGCGAGCTTCGCGTTCTCGTCGTTGAGCGCGAACCGCGAGTCGACGGCGCGCACGCGCGCCTCGAACAGGGCCACGGCGCCGAACTCGCTCGCGTGGCCCGCCTGTGCCAGTGCGGGCACCGCCAGCGGCATCAAGCGGTACTGCTGTTCGTCCGCCGCTCGCAGGGGTTCCTGGCTGGTCGCGAGCAGCGTGACTCCAGGCGCGGCCCGCAGCAGGGCCTCGACCAGTTCGACCACGGCATCGAGCAGGTGCTCGCAGTTGTCGAGCACCAGCAGCGTTGTGCGCGACGCGAGAGCCGCAACGAGTTCATCGCGCGCCGTGCCGTGCCCCTGGACCTTGATATCGAGCGCGCCGGCGACCGTACCCGGCACCAGCGCGGGTTCGGACAGACCGGCGAGTTCGACCATCCATGCGCCGTCCGGCCACTGCCCTGCCGACGTGTGGGCGGCTGCCTGCGCGAGGCGGCTCTTGCCAATGCCGCCCGCGCCGACGACCGTGACGAGCCGGTGTCCCGCCATCAGCGAGCGCAAGGCCTGCAGGTCGTCGTCACGACCGTACAGCACCGGCAACTCGCCGGGCAGATTGGTCCGCCGCGCCGCGGGCACGTTCACGTCGACTGCCGCGGGCATCGGACTCGGCGGGATCGTGCCGGCACCGATGTCCGCTGCACCGTCGAGCTGGGCGGTGAATCGGTAGCCGCGGCCCGGGATCGTGGCAATCGTCTGCGGTCCGAGCAGCTTGCGCAGGCTGCTGATCTGAACCTGCAGGTTGTTTTCCTCGACGACCAGCCCCGGCCACACCAGGTCGAGCAGTTCAGTCTTGGCTACGAGGCGGTCGCGCCGCTCGATCAGCGCGAGCAGCAGGTCGAAGGCGCGCGCGCCGACACCGGCGGGGACGCCCTCGACCAGCAACTGCCGTTCGCGGGGCCGGACTTCGGCTCGGCCAAAACGCAGTGAATCAGACAAACGACGTCCTCGGGTGTTCGCAGCGGCGATCGCAGCAGTCTGGACAAACGGCTGCGCGCAGGCAAGCGGCACGCGGACTCGTGGCGACGTCGCCTTGCTGCCTGAACACCGGCGCCACCCGCAGGCGCATCAGATTCAGAACGTTTAAGGCTTGTTTTCAGGTCGCCAAAGGACTGAAACGAGGGCCGGCGCGCACAGTGCCGCCATCGACGACGCACCCCCATCGCCGCCCGACAAACCGATCCAAAGGAGCATCAAATGAACCGCGAACTCCAATCGACTTCCCCCCTGGTCCGCGCGATCTTCGCAGTCGCTTCGCTGCTCGTCAGCATTCTGGTGGTCGGCTCGATGACGAGCCTGGCGGACCACTACAACGCCGAGTCGCAACTGGCGAGCGCCCAGCGCGCCATCGTCGCGCAGCGCTGAGCGCAGTGCTGCGCGCGGCGAAACTCAAGTCAAGCAGAGGGCGTCGCAAGGCGCCCTCTGTATTCCCGCGGAGGCTATTGCGCCGGCGGGGTGGTCGTCACGGTGCGGTTCGTCGTGCCATCGGCGTTGCGGCTGCGGTCGACCCAGGTGGTTCCGCCGCGCGGCCCGGTGCTGAGCGAGTCGACCGCACCGTCGCTGCCGCGCGTGCGATCGACCGTCGCGACGGCCCCTTGCGGACCGGTGACGGTCTTGTCGATCAGTCCATCCGTGCCACGCGTGCGATCCACGGTGCTGACGCCACCGTTCGGTCCGGTCCGCACCGTATCGATGACGCCGTCGGCGCCACGGCTGCGATCGAGTGTCGTGGTGCCCTTCGGTCCGGTCACGATCGAGTCGACCACGCCATCGGTGCCGCGAACGCGGTCGACGGTGGCCGACTGGCCGTTCGGACCGGTGATGGTCTTGTCGACGAGTCCGTCGGCGCCACGACTGCGATCCACGGTGCTGACGCCGCCGTTCGGTCCGGTCACGGTCTTGTCGACGAGACCGTCGGCACCGCGCGTCCGATCGGTCATCGTGGTACGTCCCTGCGGACCGGTCACCGACTTGTCGACGAGGCCGTCGCTGCCGCGCGTGCGATCAACGGTGCTGACGCCGCCCTTGGGCCCGGTGATGCGTGCGTCCGTGGTGCCGCTGCCATCGCGGTAGCGATCGACCGAGGTCGTGCCGCCACGCCGGCCGGTGCGCACCGCATCCGTCGCTCCATCGGCACCACGGCTGCGCTGCACACTGGTGGTTCCGGCGGCATGCTGGCCCGCCGTCGCCTGCCGGTGGACACCGCGCTCGCGCGCATCGCTTGCGCTTGTCGCCAGCGCCAGCGTCGCCGCGACGGCCAGCACCATGACCCGGAAGTCCAGCAGTGGCTCGACCCGCTTCAACATCGAGTTCTTCATCGTTCGCCCCTCGTCGGTGATCGGGATGCCGCACAGTGCGGCCGTCCTCGAGATCAGTGAACGGCAGCGTAGGGGCGCGGGCCGACCGATGTCAGTTTCGCAACTGCGACCGGTGTAACGAGGTGTAAGGACGCCGACCGACGGTCGACGCGGGCACTAGCGTCGCGCCAGGGCAGCGCACAGGACGAGGATCAGCACCAGGAAACCGGTCAGCGACCAGCCGGCGAGCGAGATGCCCAGCAACACCGTGCTGGCGTCGGCGCAGTCGCCGCTGCCCTGGAAGACCCGCGGCAGCACCTGCGTGAGCGGGAAGTTCTCCAGCATCACGTTCAGGCCCGGGCCGCAGGCAAGCGATTCCGGCGCCTGGATCAGCCGCACGTGCCATGCGGCGATGCCTGCGCCGACCAGCGCCAGCACGATGCCGGCCGCGCCGAACGCGCGCGCGGACGTTCGCGGTGCGCGCCACGCCGCCAGCAGCGCGCAGATCGCGAGCAGGAAGTACGCGATGCGCTGGAAGATGCACAGCGGACACGGATTCATGCCGACGACATGCTGCATGAAGAGCGCCGCACCGATCAGCCCCAGTGCCGCCACGGCCACCGCCAGATAGATCCAGCGTGCACCGATCGCGTCGAGCCGCGCTCGGATCGCCTCGGCGCTCATCGGAAGTCCTCCTGTCCCGAACGCCACGCCCGCACGTGACGCGCGCGACACCGCCTGTTGCATCGTCTTCATGCCGCCGATGGTACCGGCCCCGCGAGCCGGTCGATCTCGCGCGCCTTGACCAGCATGTAGATCGCCGGGATGACGATCAGCGTCAGGATGGTGGAGGAGACCATGCCGCCGACCATCGGCGCCGCGATGCGCCGCATCACCTCGCTGCCGGTGCCGTCGATCCACATGATCGGCACCAGTGCGGCGATTGTCGTCACGACCGTCATCACCTTGGGACGCACGCGCTCGACCGCGCCGGCGGTGACCGCGCCATGCAGTTCCGCGAGACTCGGCCGACGTCCCGCCGCGCGGCACTGCTCCTTCACTTCCTCCCAGGCGTGATTCAGGTAGACGATCATCACGACGCCGGTCTCGGCAGCGACCCCGGCCAGCGCGATGAAGCCGACCGCCACCGCGACACTCATGTTGTAGCCGAGCGCCCACAGAAACCAGATGCCGCCGACCAGGGAGAAGGGCACCGACAGCATCACGATCAGCGTGTCGCTGGCGCGCTTAAGGCTCAGGAAAAGCAGCACGAAGATGATCACCAGCGTCAGCGGCACGACCAGCTTCAGTTTGTCGACGGCGCGATCGAGATACTCGAACTGTCCGCTCCAGGTGATGTACATGCCCGGCGGAAAGTCGACGCTCTCCCGCACCGCCTGCTGCGCCGCCTTCACGTAGCCGCCGATGTCGCGGTCGCGGATGTCGACGTAGATATAGGCCGACAGCAGCGCATTTTCCGTGCGGATCACCGGCGGACCCTGCGCGATGCGGACGGAAGCCACCTGGCCCAGCGGCACCATGCGGGCCGGCCTGCCCATCTCGCTCTCGATCGGCACCAGCACTTCGCGTTCGATCGCCTGCGGATCGGAACGGGCATCGCGCGGATAACGCACGATGACGCCGAAGCGCGCTCGGCCCTCGACGGTGGTGGTCAGCACCTCGCCGCCGAGCGCGGTGGCGACGACGTCCTGCAGATCGCCGACGTTCACGCCGAGCCGCGCCAGTGCCTCGCGATCGGGCTCGATGTCGAGGTAGTAGCCGCCGGTGAGCCGTTCCGCGTACGCGCTCGACGTGCCCGGCACGGACTTGACGGCGCTCTCAATCTCGCGTGCGACGCGCTCCATCTCGGTCAGGTTGGAGCCAAACACCTTGATGCCGATCGGCGTGCGGATGCCGGTCGACAACATGTCGATGCGCGCGCGGATCGGCATCGTCCATGAGTTGGCCACCCCAGGGAACTGCAGCGCTTTGTCCATCTCGGCGGTCAGCTTCTCGAGTGTCATGCCGGGTCGCCACTGCGATTCCGGTTTCAGGTTGATCACGGTCTCGAACATCTCCAGCGGAGCCGGATCGGTCGCCGTGGCGGCGCGGCCGGCCTTGCCGATCACCGACTCGACCTCGGGGAAGCTCTTGATGATCTTGTTCTGCAGCTGCACCAGCTCCGTCGCCTTCGTGACCGACATGCCGGGCAGCGAGGTCGGCATGTAGAAGATCGTGCCTTCGTTGAGTGCCGGCATGAACTCGGCGCCCAGGCGCGATGCCGGCCACCAGGTCGCGAGCATCGCCAGCGCCGCCAGCGCCACGGTGGCCCAGCGCCAGTGCAGCACCCAGCGGATCAGCGGGCGATAGGCGGCAATCAGCCAACGGTTCAGCGGGTTCTTCGCCTCGGGCAGGATGCGGCCGCGGATCATCCAGACCATCAGCATCGGCAGCAGCGTGACCGACAGCAGCGCGCCGCCCAGCATCGCAAACGTCTTCGTGTAGGCGAGCGGCGCGAACAACCGGCCTTCCTGCGCTTCGAGCGTGAACACCGGCAGGAAGCTCACCGCGATGATCAGCAATGAGAAGAAGAGCGGCGGCCCGACCTCCTTGGCCGCGTCGATGATGATGGCGCGCCGCGTCGCGTCATCGGCGTCAGTTCCGCCGCGACGCTCCAGCCGCTTGTGCGCGTTCTCCACCATGACGACGCCAGCATCGATCATCTCGCCGATCGCGATCGCGATGCCACCGAGGCTCATGATGTTCGAGTTGATGCCAAGCATGCGCATACAGATGAACGAGAACAGCACGCCCAGCGGCAACAGCGCGATGACCACGACCGAACTGCGCAGGTGCATCAGGAACAGCGTGCACACCAGCGCGACGATGATCGACTCCTGCAGCAGCGTGTCGGTCAGCGTGTCGATCGCCCGTTCGATCAGTTCGGAGCGGTCGTACACGGTGACGATCTCGACGCCTTCCGGCAGGCCCGGCCTCAGTTCCTCGATGCGCTGCTTCACGCCCTCGATCACGCGCAGCGCGTTCTCGCCGTGACGCGCGACGACAATGCCCGAAACGACCTCGCCCTCGCCATTGAGTTCGGCCACGCCGCGCCGCTCGTCGGGGCCGAGCTCGACGCGCGCGACATCGCGGATGCGCACCGGCGTCCCGCCGGCCGAACGCAGCACCAGGTTCTCGATGTCCTCGACGCCGCGCAGGTAGCCGCGTCCGCGCACCATGTACTCGGTCTCGGCCATTTCGACGACGCGGCCGCCGACATCGCGGTTCGATCCCTTGATGACTTCGCTGACGCGCTCGAGCGGGATGCCGTAGGCACGCAGCCGCGCCGGATCGACGACCACCTGGTACTGCTGCACGAAGCCGCCGATCGAGGCGACCTCGGCCACGCCCGGCGCCTTGGTGATCTGGTAGCGCAGGTACCAGTCCTGCAGCGTGCGCAGTTCGGCGAGCGTGCGGTTCTTGGCCAGCACAACGTACTGGTAGACCCAGCCGACGCCCGTGGCATCGGGTCCAAGCTGCGGCGTGATGCCCGGCGGCAGTCTCTGGCTCGCGACGCTCAGATACTCGAGCACGCGCGAGCGCGCCCAGTACAGGTCCGTGCCGTCGTCGAAGATGATGTAGACAAACGACGCACCGAAAAACGAGAAGCCGCGCACGACCTTCGCGTGCGGCACCGAGAGCATCGCGGTCGTGAGCGGATACGTGACCTGGTCCTCGACCACCTGCGGCGCCTGCCCCGGCACTTCGGTGTAGACGATGACCTGGACGTCCGACAGGTCGGGCAGCGCATCGAGTGGCGTGCGCAGCACCGCGATGATGCCGCCGACCGTCAGCGCGAGCGTGGCCAGGCCGATCAGGAACGGATTGCGGGCCGACCATTCGATGAGTCGTTCAATCATGAGCTGGCTCACGCTCGGTGTACGCGACCCTGTCGGGTCGCACGTGCACCTCGCGTGCTAGGAAGTGCGCGCCGCTCCTTCGGAGCGGCCGTGCGGGCGGCGCGAGACCAACGGCACGCAAGGGCGGGGAGGCGTCGTCGCGAGTCATGTCCGCCTCAGTGTTTCTGCGCGTCGGGCTTCGGCGCGGCTGGCTTTGACGTGGCGCCGGCGGCGGGTTCGATCTTCGTGACGACCCACTCGCCCGGCTTGCGCTCGACGAACTCGAAGCGGATCGGGCTGCCGGGCCTGACGGCTCGGGCGATCGCGTCGTTCGCGGGCACGAACTCCATCGTCATCTTCGGCCACTTGAGCGACGGCACCGGGTCGTGCGTGATCATCATGGCTCCGGTCTTCGCGTCGACGTCGTCGAGGACACCGATCGCGCTATGGCCGATGCCGCCGGTGTTCGCGCTCGCGTTCATGCCTCCGAGCGCCGCTTTCAGGTTGCTCTCGGCGTCGATCAGGAAATTCGCTCGCGTCACCACCGACTCGCCGTCCTTCACGCCGGACAAAATCTCGACCACGCCGCCGCCGCGCGCACCGAGCTTCACTTCGCGCGGCTCGAAGCGGCCTTCACCGAGCGCGATCAGCACGGTCTGGCGGGCGCCGCTGTCGATCACCGCAGAGTCAGGCACGACCAGCACGTCGCGCGCGGAACCACTGCTGATCTGCACGGTGCCGTACATCCCCGGCTTGAGCATGCCGTCGGCGTTGGTCAGCTCGACGCGGACACGTGCCGTGCGGGTCTCCGTATTCAGCGTCGGGTAGATGAAGGTCACCTGCCCGGGAAACGTGCGTTCCGGGTAGGCGTCGACGCGCAGCGTGGCCTTCGCTCCCCGCTTGACGAGGGCAAGGTCCTGCTCGAACACGTCGCCGATCATCCAGACGGTGCCGAGGTTGGCAATTTTGAAGAGCGCCTCGCCCGGCATGAAGCGCATGCCAGCCACTGGCGGGTCCTTGACGATGACGCCTGACGCCGGTGCGTTCAACGTGAGCGTGCGTCGCGGTTCCCCGGTCTCGCGCAACCGGGCGATCTGCTGCTCGCTGATGTCCCAGTTGCGCAGCCGCTCGAGCGCGGCATCGGCCAGTTGTCGCACGCCCTGCTGCGCTTCGGTGCCGGATGACGCCATGGCTCCGGTAGCGCGGAATGCGATCAGGTACTCGCGCTGCGCCGAGACGAGTTCCGGGCTGTAGACCTCCGCCAACGGCTGTCCGCGAGCGACTGCCTGGCCCGTCGTATTGACATGCAGCTTCTCGATCCAGCCTTCGAACTTCGGCGCGACCGTATGTTGCCCGCGCTCGTCGACTTCGATCGTTCCGACGGCGCGCACCTCGCGCCCGATCGCTCGACGGACCGCCGGTTCCGTGCGCACGCCGAGCGACTGGATGCGATCGGCGCTGACCTTGACCGTCCCGCTGCCGGTATCCTCGCCTTCGTACACCGGGATGTAGTCCATCCCCATCGGGTCCTTCTTCGGTACCGGCGACGTATCGGGCAGCCCCATCGGGTTGCGGTAGTAAAGCAGCTTGCGCTCGCCGGACGGCGCTTGCGCTGCCGACCCGGCAGGCGCCGCGCTCGGCGCGGCTGCAATCGGTGAGTCCTGCTGTGTCCCGCTTCGGCCCACGAGGTAACCGGCGACGAGGCCGGCGGCGACCAGACTCAGTGCCACGACTGTGCGCAGTGGGGTGTTCATAGATCTTCTCCCACGATGCGCTCGATCTCTGCGAGACGCATCTGCTGGTCGAGCTCGATCTTCAAGCAGATCGAGCCGGGTGCGCCGGACCTGCCGCTGTGCATCGAGCAGCGTCGCGAAATCGACGCGGCCGGTCTGGTAGCTCGCGAGTGCGGACTCGAATGTCAGTTCGACCTGCGGCAGCAGCGTGGAACGGAAGATCTCGCCCTGTTCACGCAGCGCATCGAGCGACGCCCAGTTCTGGCCCAGTTCGGACTGCAGCTGCGCGACGCTGGCTTCACGGCGCGCGGCGGCCGCGCCGCTCATCGCCTGGGCCTCGTTGACGTTGGCCTTGATGACGTCGCGCTGCCACGGAATGCTGATTTCCAGCATCACTTCGTAGTCGGTCAGCCGCGTTCCCTTCTGGATCACGCCGAGACCGACACCGAGATCGGGGATGCCGCTGGCCCGCATCAGTTCGGCATTGCGCTCGGCCGCCGTGATCTGCGCCGCATTCATCGCCAGGGTCGGGCTGCGCGTGCCGGCATCGCGCACGAGGGCCGCGAAGTCGAAAGCACGCGCCGGTACGGGCTTCAGCTCGCGCGGCTCGGCCAGTGGCGCATCCGCCGGACGCGCCAGCACACCGTTCAGTCGCGCAGCCGCCTGCCGGCGTTCCGCCCCGATCATGACGAGGTCGGTCCGCAGCGTCGTCAGTTCGGTCTGGGCCCGGATCACATCCTGCTGCGGAGCCAGACCGCTGCCATAGCGGGCGCGCGCGACCTGCTCGAGGTCGACCCATCAGCGCCCGCAGGTTTTCGGTCACCCGCTGCGCCTGGGCGGCATACCAGAACTGGCCGTAGGCGACCTTGGCACGCATGCGGATCTCGGCGAGCGTGGCGTCGCGCCGCGCATCGGCCACCGTGGCATCGGCGGCAGCGATTCCGCGCCGCAGTTCACGCTTGTCTCCGAGCGGAAACATCTGCCGCATCGAATAGCGTGTGCTGCCGGCATTGGCAGGCGACAGCGTCGGTTCGCTGAACGGAATGTCGCGCAACTCCATCGCGAGGATCGGGTCCGGCAACGCCCCGGTGCCGCGCTGTCGCTGCTGGGCGGCCTCCGCCTCATGGGACGTGGCGCGCAGTTCGGGATGGCGCGCCTCGACGAAAGCCAGCACACCCTTGAGGCTGGCCCCCAGCTCGGCCTCGCCCGGCGTGGTCGACGACTGGGCATGCACGCAGCCGATGGCACCGAACTGGACGGCGAGCACCGCCGGCAGACAGAAATACAGAGTGGGTCGTTGCACGAGAACCTCCGGTCATGACACGACGCGCGCAGTCGCGCACGCCAGCCTTCAATGCGCACGTCGACGTGCGCTTACCGGAAGTTCTAGAGCAGGAGCCGGGACAGCCGCGCGTAGAGCGGCGTGGGAGGGGAAGTGTCTGCGGCGACGGCGTCACCGTGCGTGCCGCTGTCAATGGGGACCGCAATGCGCAGAAACACCGGCACAGCCACCACGCAGGCCGATGGAACATCGCCGGCGCGGGTCTGGGCGGCAGGGTCGTCCTGAGGGCAATGCGTCGCGGCTGCCGGCTCGCCGGACGGGATCGCTTCACCTGCGCCGGCCTCATGGGGACAGGGCGCCTCGACCGCCTGCGTCACCGCAACGGGAGGAGGAGCCTTCACGATGCATAGGCCCATCGCGGCCAACGCGTTGCTCGCCACCAGCACCAGCGCGAGCAACGACGCGGCGCCGCGCGCTGTGCGGCGGCGCGACGTGCGGTTGCGCGGTGAGTGCGAGGGTAGGTTCAGCATCGTCGCGGCAGTATCGGCAAGGCCAGCAGCTTACGCTTGACCCGGGTCAACGATGAATCGGGGCTGGGCGCCGCAATCCGGCTATTTCACGGCCTCGATCCGGGTGATGACCAGGTCTTCGCCGGACTTCTCGAGTGCAAAGCGGACCTTGTCGCCTTCCTTGAGTGGTGCCAGCTGCTTTGCGTCCTTCACCGGAAACGCCATTGTCATCGGCGGCATGTCGAACGCCTTGAGTGGCCCATGGGCCAGCGTGACCCGGCGCGTTTCCTTGTTCACGCGACGCACCTGCCCCTCGTACATCTCGCTGCTCGTCTTGGCCGCTGGAGCGCCATGCGCGTGCGGCGCCGGGGTCTGCGCAAACGCAGGCGCGACCAGCACGAGTCCCAGCAGGGCCGCCGCAATCCATCCTGACTTCATTCAAGCCTCCATTCAAAGGGCAAACGGGCTGTAGTGTGCCCAGACCAAACCGCGCGATGACGACATCGATCAATTCATGCCCGCGGCCGCCCGCTTTGCGTGCACCGTCGCCGACCAGTGGCTCTTGATGTAAGCCAGCGTGGCCACGATGTCCGCATCGTTCATCGCCTCGCCGAAGCCCGGCATGTCGGATTCATAGCCGGCCGGCGCGTGCCTGGCGATGCCGTACTTGGTGACTTCGAACAGGACCTCGTCGTCGTGATGCCAGGTGTGCCCGCTGTCGTCATGCGGCGGCGCCGGCAGTCGACCCCGCTCATTGCGTGACTGCCAGTCGGGCTGGCCCTCCAGTCGCGCACCGTGGCACGACGCGCAGTGCTGCCGGTACAACGGCTCGCCGCGCGCCACCAGCGCCCGGTCCGTCGCATCGATCCGCACAGTCCGCGGCCAGAAGTAAACAGCTGCAGCCGCCGCGACCAGAAACGCGCCACCTACGAGAGTCAGAACCAGAGACTTGCGCATCGATCGTCGAGTTCCGTCAGTCCTGCGAATCGCGGCTGTGGGGTTTGCGCAACGTCACACTGGTGGGCATCACCTACCCGGCGCCCGCCTTGTGTGCCGTCAATGACCATGGATTCGTCGTGGGTAACTTCACAAGGGCCGAAACATCCGCTTCGACACCCATTATCCCGACACTTCCGAGGTCACCATGTTCAAGAAAACACTGATCAGTCTGGCACTGGCCGCTGCGCTGGCACCGTGCGTCGCGAGCGCCCAGAACGCGATCGCCACCGAAGGGCCCTGGCTGGTGCGCGTGCGCGCCGCCTACATGCTGAACGACAACAGCAACGATCCCACCCTGAGCCTTGGGAAGATCGAGGTGAAGGACAACTGGATCCCCGAGTTCGACATCTCCTACTTCTTTACCGACAACATTGCTGTCGAACTGGTGCTGACATGGCCGCAGAAGATGGACGTCACCCTGGCCGGCACCGACGTCGGCTCGGTCAAGGCGCTGCCGCCAACGCTGTCGGTGCAGTATCACTTCACGCCGAACCAGCCGCTGCGGCCCTATGTCGGTATCGGCATCAACTACACGCAGTTCAGCTCCGAAGACTTCACGATTCCGGGAGTCAGCGTTTCCAATTCGAGCTGGGGCGCCTCGTTTCAGGCCGGGCTCGACTACAGGATCGCGCCGCGCTGGTACCTGAACGCCGACGTCAAGTACATGTGGATGGACACCGACGTGTCGCTCAATGGCGTCCGGCTGACGACGGTGGACATCAACCCGTGGCTGCTGTCCGTGGGTGTCGGCTACCGCTTCTAGAGCTACTCGACCGTGACCGACTTGGCGAGATTGCGGGGCTTGTCGACATCGGTGCCGCGCGCAACGGCCGTGTGATACGCGAGCAGTTGCAGCGGCACCACGTGCAGGATCGGTGACAGGTCGCCGTAGTGCTCCGGCAGCCGGATCACGTGCAGGCCCTCGCTCGACTCGATCTGCGTGTCGGCGTCGGCAAACACATAGAGCTGGCCGCCGCGGGCACGCACTTCCTGCATGTTGCTCTTGAGCTTTTCGAGCAGCTCGTCGTTGGGGGCCACCGTCACGACCGGCATCGCTTCGGTCACGAGCGCGAGCGGGCCATGCTTCAGCTCGCCGGCGGGATAGGCCTCGGCGTGGATATAGCTGATCTCCTTCAGCTTCAGCGCGCCTTCGAGCGCGATCGGGTAGTGCAGGCCGCGCCCGAGGAAGAGCGCGTCCTCGACGCGCGCAAAGGTCTCGGACCAGGCGATGATGTGCGGCTCGAGCGCGAGCACGCTCTGCACGGCGGCCGGCAGGTGCCGCAGGCGCCGCACCGCGACCTGCTCACGCTCCGGTGACAGCCGCCCGCGTGCGTGCGCCAGCGAATTGGCCAGCAGATAGAGCGCGACCAGTTGCGTGGTGAAGGCCTTGGTCGATGCCACGCCGATCTCGGCGCCGGCCCGTGTCAGGAACTGCATCACGGTCTCGCGCACCATCGCGCTGGTGGGCACGTTGCAGATGGCCAGCGTGCGGTGCATGCCGAGCCCTTTCGCGTGCTTCAGCGCCGCCAGCGTGTCGGCCGTCTCGCCGGACTGCGAGACCACCACGACCAGCGCGTTCGGGTCGGCCACCGAAACGCGGTAGCGGTACTCGCTGGCGATTTCCACCGTGACCGGAACCTGCGCGATGGACTCGATCCAGTAGCGCGCCACGCAGCCGGCGTAGTAGCTGGTCCCGCAGGCGAGTATCAGCACCGAACTCACGCGCGGGAACACTTCAGCGGCGGCGTCGCCGAACAGCAGCGGGTCGATCGACGTGACCGGCTCGAGCGTGTCTCCGATCGCGCGCGGCTGCTCGAAGATTTCCTTCTGCATGTAGTGGCGGTAGGGGCCGAGTTCGACGGTACCCAGGCCGGCCTGCACCGTCTTGACCTCGCGCGTGACCGAACGGCCGTCGCGGTCGACGATCCACACGCGCGCCAGCTGCATGTCGACCACGTCACCTTCCTCAAGGTAGATGATCTGGTCAGTCGTGCCGGCCAGCGCCATCGCGTCGGACGCGAGGAAATTCTCGTTCTTGCCGAGTCCGACCACGAGCGGTGATCCCGCGCGCGCACCGACCACACGGTGCGGTTCGTCGCGACAGAACACCGCGATCGCATAGGCGCCTCGCAGTTCGCGCACGGCCTGCTGGACAGCATTGAACAGGTCGCCGTCGTAGTGACTGTCGATCAGGTGCGCGACGACCTCGGTATCGGTCTGGCTCTCGAAGACGTAGCCCGCCGACTTCAGGCGGGCGCGCAACTCCTCGTAGTTTTCGATGATGCCGTTGTGGACCAGTGCCACGCGGGCGCTGCGTGCCGACTTGTCGAGTCCGCCGCGCGCCGGTACCGGCCCCGCGGAAAAGTGCGGGTGTGCGTTGGCAGTGCTCGGTGCTCCGTGCGTGGCCCAGCGTGTGTGGGCGATCCCCGTGTAGGCCGCCAGTTCGTGCGCCTGCGTATCGAGTTCCGCCACCCGCGCCACGCTGCGCGCCCGCCTGAGGCCACCGTCCGCATGCACCGCCACGCCGCAGGAGTCGTAGCCGCGGTACTCGAGCCGCCGCAGCCCCTCGATCAGGACCGGAACGATGTTGCGCTGGGATACCGCACCGACGATGCCGCACATGACAAGCCTCCGAGAGAGCGGCCGCATCGTACGCGGGCATCGGCGACGGAGGCTTTCAACTTACTGACCATCTGCGCAATAATCTGCCACGACATGTAGATCGCGCAATTTTCTTTCTTCCGTGAGTATTGAAGGAAATTTTCGGCAGAAGCGAGCGCACGCTCACGATTTCCTGGAGGCACTGACATGGTTTCCCTCGACGACACCGATCGACGCCTGCTGACCCTGTTGCAGGCCGACAGCGCGTTGACGAACCAGGCGCTGGCTGAACGCGCCCATGTCTCGCCTGCGACCTGCCTGCGGCGTGTCCGCAAGCTGGTCGACAGTGGAGTCATCGAGCGCCAGATGGCCATCGTTTCGCCGGACGCACTTGGTATCGGCCTGACGGCGATCCTCGAAGTGACCCTCGATCTCCAGACCGCCGAGGCACTGGTCGCCTTCGAGTCGGGCATCAGCGCCGAGGTAGCGGTGCAGCAGTGCTATCGCGTCGCGAGCGGCCCGGACTTCGTTCTCGTCGTCTACGTGCCTGACATGAACGCGTACCATGCGTTCGTGCATCGCGCGCTGACCGCGGCGGGCAACGTGCGCAATGTACGCAGCTTCTTCTCGGTGAAGCGCAGCAAGTTCGCGCCGGTGCTGCCTGTCTAGAACCGGGGCAGACCGCGCCTTCGTCTCGATTGAACTTCCGTCAGCGCGGCTTCTTGACCGGTCGCTTCCAGCCGTCGAGCGTGAGCTGCTTGGCGCGGGCGACGGTGAGCTTGCCGGCCGGGACATCCTTGCTGACGGTCGAGCCTGCGCCGATCGTGGCTCCCGCACCGATCGTTAGCGGCGCCACGAGCACCGAATTGGAGCCGGTCTGCACGTCGTCGCCGATGACGGTGGGATGTTTGTTGGCGCCGTCGTAGTTGGCGACGATCGTGCCTGCGCCGATGTTGACGCGCTGGCCGACGTTTGCGTCGCCGACGTACGCTAGGTGGTTGGCCTTGGAGCCGTGCCCCAGCGTCGAGTTCTTGATCTCGACAAAGTTGCCGATGTGCACTTCGTCGGCTAGCCGGGCGCTCGGGCGCATGCGGGCGAACGGACCAATGCGCGCCTGCGCACCGATGGTCGCGCCCTCGAGGTAGCAGAAGCCGAAGACCTCGGTCCCGGCGCCGATGCTGCAATCGCGCAGCACGTTGTGCGGACCGATGCGAGCCCCGTCGCCGAGGATCACGCGCCCTTCGAAGACGCAGCCAACGTCGATCGATACATCGGTGCCGCAGCTGAGCTCACCGCGAATGTCGATGCGCGCCGGATCGGCCAGCGTTACGCCGCGCTCCAGCAGCGAATCGGCGCAGCGGCGCTGGTACAGACGCTCGAGCTGCGCCAGTTGCGCCTTCGAATTGACGCCAAGCGTCTCTTCGACCGACTCCGGATGCGCTGCGCGCACCGCCACGCCCTCGGCGACCGCCTGCGCGACGATGTCGGTCAGGTAGTACTCGCGCTGCGCGTTGTCGTCCGACAGGTGCGCCAGCCAGCGTCTCAGGCGATGGGTCGGCGCGACGAGAATTCCGGTATTGACCTCGCGCACCGCGCGCTCGGCCGGCGTCGCATCCTTTTCCTCGACGATGCGCCGAACCTGGCCGTCGCCACGGACAATGCGGCCATAGCCCTGCGGGTTGTCGAGCAGCACGGTGAGGAGCCCCACTTCGCGCCCTGCGGTGACCATGAGTCGTTGCAGCGTGGCAGCTGACACCAGCGGTACGTCGCCATACAGCACCAGCGTGTGCGTGTCGTCGGCCAGATGAGGCAGCGCCTGCATCACCGCGTGACCGGTGCCCAGCTGCGGCTCCTGCAGCACGAAGTTGACATCGCGTTCGGCCTCGAACACCGCTCGAACGGACTCGGCGCCGTGACCGACGACCACCACGATGCGCGGGTTGGGCTGGTACTTCGACACGACACGCGCGGTGTCGATCACGTGCGCTAACATCGGCCGTCCCGCGATGGGATGCAGCACCTTGGGCAACGACGAGCGCATGCGCTTGCCCTGCCCGGCCGCGAGAATCACGATGTTCATTGTGCGCAGGAGGTAGATTGCGCCGCGATTCTAAGTCACCGCTCGTTTCTGCCGGCCGCTGGCTGCTGCTGGCCGCGGCGCTATGGCTGTCGGCCTGCAGCACCGGCGTGCGCCTCGGCTACAACTATGCTGACACGCTGGTGGCGTACTCACTCGACGGCTATGTCGGCCTGACCGACGAACAGCAACAGCTCGTCAAGGAGCGCGCCACCGCACTGGTCGCGTGGCACCGCTCGACCCAGCTGCGCGACTACGCCGAGCTGATCGAGACCACGCGCCGCAAGCTCGACGGCCCGGTGACCGCCGGCGATGTGATGGCGTTCAACCAGGCCATCAACGCCCGCCTGGCCGCCCTCGGCGAACGCGCGGCACCCGATCTGGCGCAGCTCGCGCTGACGCTCTCGCCCGACCAGATCGCACGACTGCAGCGCAAGATCGCCAGTGACAATTCCAAGGCGCGGCGCGAGCTCGTCCAGTTTGCCGGCAAGGAAAGCCTGGACGAGCGCGTCAAGAAGTACGCCGAACGGGCCGACTTCTGGTTCGGCAGTCTGACTCGCGAGCAGCTCGACATGGTGCGCGCCTCACTGGCCCGGCGCCCTGACAACGCCGGCTGGTGGATCGAAGAGCGCGAGCGACGGCAGCGTGAGTTGCTCGCCGTGCTGCAGAAGATCCAGACCGAGCGGCCATCCGAGGCAACAGCGACGCAATGGTTGAGGACCTACTTCGCACAGTTGCAGAGCCCGCCCGACCCCGAACGCCGGCGCGGCATCGAGCAGTTCCGGGCTGGCAACGCCGAACTGATTGCACAGCTGGTCAACTCGGCGACGCCGGAGCAGAAAGCAGCGCTCTCAGCCAAGCTCGGCAGCTTCGCAGGGGACTTCATAGCGCTTGCCGCGGAGCGAGTCGCCCCGCCGGGCTGACGCCGGACGCGCAGCGGACTCTCGCGACCTCGCTCTGCTGATGTCGCTACGGCGCGGACCGATGCGCCGTTGATGTCGTGTGATGGCCGTGTCCGGCATGCGAATGGGGGCCATGAGATGCCGTGCGTGCCCGGTGCGCGGTGTTGCCCTGGGTCGGCAACAGCGAGCCCGCCACCATGCCGATGCCGGCCATCAGGAAGCCGCCCAGCACCGACGGGAAAACCTCGCCGAGCGGCGTGGCCGCCAGGATCGCCCAGCTGCTCATGCCCAGCACGATCGACCAGATCGCACCCTGCGTGGTCGAACGCTTCCAGTACAGCCCGCACACCAGCGGCCAGAACGCGCCCACGACGGGGAACTGGTAGGCCATCGCGACGAGATCGTAGATCGGCGTGCCTTCCATGATGATCGAGTAGGCGAGCACGCACAGCGTGAAGATGAACACCGTGATGCGCATCGCCCGCAGTTCACGCTTGTCCGACAGTCGGTGGAAGTTCTTCAGGATGTTCTCGACGAAGGTGGTCGAGGGAGCCAGCAGCGTGGCCGAGGCCGTCGACATGATGGCCGACAGCAGCGCCCCGAAGAACATGACCTGCAGCCAAACCGGCATGCGCTCCATTACCAGTGTCGGCAGGATCTTCTGCGAGTCTTCCTCCGCAAGCGAGGCGGCGACCTCCGGCATGATGACAAAGGCCGCGACGCCGATGAACATCGGCACGAACGCGAACGCCAGATATGAGATGCCGCCGATGATCGGTCCCTTGACGGCAATGTCGGCGTTCCTGGCCGACATCACGCGCTGGAACACGTCCTGCTGCGGGATGGAGCCGATCATGATCGTGATCGCCGATCCGAGCCAGAAGAGCCACGCGTGCGTCGTCGCCTCCGGGAAAAATTGGAACATGTCCCGTCCGGCCGCGTAGGCGACGACCTTGTCGGCCCCGCCGGCCAGGTCGGCCGCGAACCACGCGATCAGCGAAAGACCGATGACGATGATGATCATCTGCAGGAAGTCGGTCAGCGCCACCGACCACATGCCGCCGAACACGGTGTAGACAAAGACGATCGCGGTGCCGAGAGCCATGCCCTGCACGGTCGAAATCGCCTCACCCGACAGATGGTGAAACACCAGCCCGAGCGCGGTGATCTGCGCGGCCACCCAGCCGAGGTAGGAGATCAGGATCACCGTCGCGCTGAAGATCTCGACTCCCTTGCCATAACGCTGGCGATAGAAGTCGCCGATCGTCAGCAGGTTCATCTTGTAGAGCTTGCGCGCGAAGAACATGCCGACAAAGATCAGGCAGAACGCTGCGCCGAACGGATCTTCCACGGTCTTCTGCAGGCCGCCCTCGACGAACTTCGACGGGATGCCGAGCACGGTCTCGGAACCGAACCAGGTTGCGAACGTCGTCGCAATGATCATGGCCAGCGGCAGCGAGCGTCCGGCGACCGCGTAGTCGGCCGTGGTCTTCACGCGCGTGGCGGCGTACAGGCCGATGGCGACCGAGACGATCAGGTATAGGGCGACGAAAGCGATCAGGGTCATGGCGCGGCGAGCGAAAAATTCGCGCGATTATGCGGCAAGCGGAGCGCGACGCGCGTCGCCCCAGGCGCCGGCGACGGATAGCGAACGTTCGACTGACTGCGCGTCAGCGCTCGATGCGCCTGAGCCAGCGCTCGTTCGGTGTCCAGTGCGACTCCGCCGGCCCGGATAGGCCGATAACCTGGCGCGACAGCGCGCGTCGCAGCAGCAGCTGATCGAGTTCGTTCGACAGCTGCGGGGCCGCAAGCGCCTGCGCTCGCGCCAGGCCCGACGGCGGCGCCGGCAGCACCAGATTCCCGTTCCAGCTATCGCCGGGTCGCATCGGGATCGGCGCGGGCAGGGCGGAGACGGCGGCGGGGTCAGCCACAAGCACCCACGGCGCCAGCTGCGACACGGCGTACTGCGCGCGCGGCTTGATCGTGCCCTCGCCGACGCGTCCGCGCTGGCCCCAGCGCACGGTCAGTGTGCTGCTGGTCGACGTCGCCGTGACCTTGTCGGTAATCGCCATGTCGCGCCGCCAGCCGTGGTTGCGGACCATCATGACCTCCTCGAAGGTCATCGCGATGTCCTCGCGCGTCGACGAATAGTTGTACTCGTCGGTCGCCCGGTCGGGAGCGAAGAAACCGGCAACGTCGTTGGGCGTATAGAGCTTCAGAGCGCTGTACGGGATGCCGTTGACCAGCGTCGCGTCGGCCACTGGGCCGGTGATGAACTTGACCTGTGCCAGCGCCTTCATCTGCGCGGACGTCAGCGGAAACGTAGTGCTGAGCTGATCGGACGGCAGCTGGCTGGCCTGGTAGCGCGCCACGATGTTGGCCCAGGCGGACAGCGCCGGGTTCAAGGTCCCGCGCACAGATACCGGCACAAAGTCCGAAGCGTGTGCCAGCTCGTGATACATCAGCCAGCCGGATTCCTGCAACAGGTAGCTGAGGTCGCGCGGGATGCGCGAGGTTGCCGAAAATGGCAGGAAGATGCTCTGGTTCTGGCCGTCGACATAGCGCCACAGGCCGGAGTACTGCAGGTCGCGGTCGAAGGCGGAACGGAAGTCCGGCGCTTCGTCGATGACGTCACGCTCGTCGGCCGTACGCCAGAAATTGTCGGCGTCAAGATAGATCGCTCCCGTCAGTGCGTAGTAGAAGCTCGGCCGCACATGGGCGCCGATTACGATCGCGGTCACGCCGTTGAACAGTCGCAGCAGGTCGGTGTTGGCCTGATTGGCGGTCAGCAGTTCCTCGAAGGCCTTGCCCATCCAGTCATGCGACACCAGCACCCGGTCCATCACCTGGGCCACTGTCGGTGCGTTGCCATTGGCCGTCGTGTGCAGAAACGGCAGCGTCGCGAGCGGACAGGTATTGGTCGTCGACCCGGTGTACTGCAGCTGGGCGTTGAAGACGCACGCCACCATCACGCCGGCATACGGACTGGTGGATTTGTATGGGTAGACGCGCGACACGTGCATGTCGCTGAACACGTGCGGATCGGATCCGGCCGGTGCCTGCGCATGACTTTCGACCAGCACCATCACGTCATCGCTGTCCGACGCGGCCAGTCCCGCGCGGGTGACGCGGAACACCAGCGCGGTGTCCTGCGCGACCGTCGGCGCGGTGAAGATGATGCGGTTCGGATCGCTGGTGTCGAGAGACACTGCCGGACCGGCGGTCTGCGTCCACGTCAGGGTTTCGCCACCCGCGGCCGCAGGCCAGGCCCGCAGCGACGCCTTGCCGCCCATACGCACGGCCTGGTCGCCGCGTATCACTACCGACACCGGTGCCGCCGGCGCTGTGACGATGATCGACGCGGTTGCCGTGCGCGCTGTTCCGCCGGCATCGGTGAACGAAACGGTGAACATGTGCTGGCCCGCCGTCACCGGATCGAAACTGATCGCCTGGGTCCGGGCCGACAGCAACGTCACGCTCGGCCCGCCGGTCTGCTGCCATACGACATCGCGCAGCGGCCCGGTGCATCCAGAGATCACGGCACCGGCGGTGCGGCCGATTGGCACCGACGCATCGGCGACCAGGCTGAACGTCGGGCCTGCAGTCGTGCAGGTCGGAGTCGGACCGGTCACGACCGGAGGCGGTGGCGGCGCTGTGGTCGACGACGAATCGCCGCCGCCGCAGGCGCTGATCAGCAGCGCACAGCACAGCAGCGCGGCAGTGGAGGTCGGGCGAGTGAAGTTCGTCATGGACAGCGGTGCGGGCGCAAGGAAGGGACGCTGCAAGATAGCCGGGCGGCAGGCCCGGTCAATGCCGCGTATGGCCTAATGAAGGAGCGGAAACTACACGATCGAGCAAACAACCCGGGTCGAAGGTCAGAGCGTCAGACGCGCAAGATGGCCCAGGCGGCGAGCCCGACGACGATGACCAGCAGCAAGGTGGCCACTGCGTACCAGCGGTTGGTCACGCGCTGCTCGCGTCGCAGCTCGCGCACTTCCTCGATCAGCCGGTCGGCCTCGCTGTGGCGCGTCAGCGCCCCGTGCATCAGGCGCGGCAGCTGCGGCAGCAGATAGCTCCACTGCAGCGCTTCCTGCCGCAGCTTGGCTTCGAGTCCGCGCATGCCGACCTGCTGTTCCATCCAGCGCTCGAGGAAGGGCTTCGCGGTCTTCCACAGGTCGAGCTCGGGGTCGAGCTGCCGTCCCAGGCCTTCCACGTTGAGCAGTGTTTTCTGCAGCAACACCAGTTGCGGCTGGATCTCGACGTTGAAGCGGCGCGACGCCTGGAAGAGTCGCAGCAGCACCATGCCGAGCGAAATGTCCTTCAGTGGCTTGTCAAACACCGGCTCGAGGACGGCGCGCACGCCGCCTTCCAGTTCGTTGATGCGCGTGCCCTCAGGCACCCAGCCCGATTCGACATGCAACTCCGCAATGCGCTTGTAGTCGCGCCGGAAGAAGGCAAGGAAATTCTGCGCCAGGTAGTTCTTGTCAGTTTCGGTCAGCGTGCCGACGATGCCGTAGTCGAGCCCGATGTACTTGTTGTACTGGTCGCCGTTGATGCCCACCAGGATGTTGCCGGGGTGCATGTCGGCATGAAAGAACGCGTGGTCGAACACCTGAGTGAAGAACAGCGTCACGCCGTCGCGCGACAGTTTCTTCAGGTCGATGCCGGCCTCGTTCAGCCGATCGATCTGGCTCACCGGGATGCCGTGCATGCGCTCCATCACCAGCACGTTGTCGGCGCAGTAGTCGAAGTACATCTCGGGCACGACCAGCAGCGGCGAGCCGGCAAAGTTGCGCCGCAGCTGCGACGCGTTGGCCGCCTCGCGGTTCAGGTCCAGTTCGTCGTGCAGGTAGATATCGAACTCGCGCACGACATCGCGCGGGCGCAAGCGCTTGCCGTCGCGCCAGAGCTTCTCGACCAGCGTGGCGCCGGTTTCGAGCAGCGACAAATCCTTGTCGATCGCCGACAGCATGTTCGGCCGCAGTACCTTGACCGCAACCTCCTTGCCGACATGTGGCCCAGCCTTCATCACTGCGAAGTGCACCTGCGCGATCGATGCGGAGGCGACGGGCTCGTCGTCGAAGCGGGAGAACACGCTGTCGATCGGACGCCCGAGTCCGCGCTCGATCTCGCGCCGCGCGACGTCGGACGCGAACGGCGGGACGCGATCCTGCAGCTTCGCCAGTTCGTCCGCGACGTCGGGCGGCAGCAGGTCGCGCCGCGTCGACAGCACCTGGCCGAACTTCACGAAGATCGGACCGAGGTCTTCCAGGGCCTGCCGCAGCCGCGCACCGCGTGTTTCGCGCGGAGCGCCGAACGTGGTCCAGCGCACGACGCGGACGAGCGTCGGATTCTTCAGACTGGAAACGACGATTTCGTCGAGGCGATAGCGCCAGACGACCGTGAGAATGCGAGCGAGACGCAACAGGCGCATGGCGGCGATTGTACGAGCCGCTGTCAAGCGCTCACGTGCAGGCCGGCAACGGGGCTAGGCGCGCTCGCGCAGCTCGACGCGCTTCTCCAGTCGCGCGACATCGTCGCGCAGCCTCGAAACGGCGGCATTGAATTCGTCGACCTCGGCGCGCCCGACGAGCATCGGGTTTTCGGTCACGAGATAGTGCGCGCTCGAATCGAGCATTCGTTCGGCCAGCTGGCGCCAGTGCGACGCGCTCAGCCGCAGCAGACCGACGATGCGCTGGGCAGCCGCATCACCGATGAAACGCGACAGTTCCTCTTCCGGCTCGGGACGCAGGTTCTGCAGCACGAACGCGAGCGCCTGGGCGAACTCCGCGTCGCCCTTGAGTGAAACGTTGCGCAGCGCCGCCTGCGGATCGCCGAGTGCCAGCGGCAGCGCGGCGAGGTCGAGTCCGACCGTCACCACCGGGTCGGCGCGCTGGGCGTCGGCGAATTCCCCGCCCTCGGCGACCTTCAGTGCCAGCGCAAACGGCGGCGCCTCGAAGCGCGCGGTGCGCCCCGCAAATGGCGCGAGCCGATCGCGCGCCCAGGATTCGCGTGCAAGCATGCGATTAAGCACGCCAACGGCGGCGGCAGTCGTCAGTTGTTCGATCATGCGGCGAGTTTACGCAGCCGACGCGGTGCTGGAAAAGGAAAGGGGCGCGAACGCGCCCCTTTCACCTGCCCAGCAGGTCGGAGCGGTCACGCCATCTGCTGGATTCCGGCGAGCAGCCAGCCACCTTGACCACGAGCCGGCTTCACGAGGTTCCAGACCTCGGAAACGGGCTCGATCTCGCCATCGATCCGCAGCGTGCCATCGAACTTCACGCTTGCGACGTGCTCGTCGGCATTCGACTCGATACCGAGCAGCTCGGCGTCGAGCGCGACCACCTCAGTGCTTGAGTGTCCCGTGCGGGAACGAAGTTCATGCGTCAGCGCGATGAACATGTCGCTCGTCGTGAACTCCGAGATTTCGTCCAGGTTGTGCACGTCCCAGGCCCGCTGCAGGCGTGCGAAATGCTCCTTCGCGTGCGTCAGAAAGCCGGCCGTGTCGAAACCGGGCGGAATGCTCCAGCTGGTCGGTGCCGCGCCCGTCCGCATGAACTGATCCATCGCCGAGCCCGGACGTGCGCCCGACACCGGCGGTGTGGCCGCGCGCTGGACCGGCACCGGCCGCGGAGCCGGTGAGGTTTCATAGCCGACATTGGAGTACGTGCCGGGGCTCCGACCCGAACCTGCAGCCGACGCCGCGGGCTGCGGGCCGCGCATCCGCCGCATCACGAAGCCGAACAGCATCATCAGCGCGAAGCCGATCAGCAGCACCGTGAGGAACATCGTCAGCGCTTCGCCGAAGCCGAGCCACGAGGCCAATGCCGCGATGCCGAGACCGGCGGCAAGTCCCATCAGCATGCCGCGCATCGGGCTCGCCGGCCTCACAGCGGCAGCGGCACCCGCTGCTGTCGGGGCCTTGGTCGGTGCGGCCTGCTGTGCACCGCCTTGCGCGGGCGCCGCCTGAGGCTGTTGAGCCGGCGGCGTGGCCTGGCGCTGTTGCACCTGCGGCGACTGGCGGCCGAGGTTGCCGCCGCCGCCGAACCGGCGCTGCGCCTCGGCGTCGAGCGCGAATGTCGCGGCCAGTGTGCCGATGATGACTCCTACCATCCACTTGTTCATGCGATCTCCAGAATCAGTAGCGTGTCCCGACATGCAGCGCACATACGCCGGCAGTCAGGTTGAACCATTGGACGTCGTCGAAGCCCGCGCGTTCCATCATTCGCGCCAGTTCGTCCTGTGGCGGGTGCATGCGGATCGATTCCGCAAGATAGCGGTAACTGTCGCTGTCGCCCGCGAGTTTCTTGCCGAGCCACGGCAGCACATTGAACGAGTAGGCATCGTACAGAGGCCCGAGCGGCTGCCAAATGCGGGAAAACTCCAGCACCAGCAGGCGGCCGCCCGGCCGCAGCACGCGTGCCATCTCGGCAAGCGCCTGGTCCTTGTGCGTCATGTTGCGCAGTCCGAAGGCCACGGACACGCGATCGAAGTAGCCACTCTGGAAAGGCAGTTTCTCGGCGTCGCACTGGGCCAGCGGCAAGGTGTGCCCCGCATCGAGCAGGCGGTCGCGGCCTTCAGTCAGCATCGAGCCGTTGATGTCGGTGAGCCAGACTTCGCCCGCGTCGCCGGCCTGCCGGGCGAAGGCTTTCGCCAGATCGCCCGTGCCGCCGGCGATGTCGAGCACCTTCATGCCCGGCCGCACATTCGCGTGCCGCACCGTGAACGCCTTCCAGACTCGATGCAGTCCGGCCGACATCACGTCATTCATCAGGTCGTAGCGACTGGCGACCGAATCGAATACACCTGCAACGCGCGCGGCCTTTTCCTTCTCCGCCACCTGCTCGAAGCCGAAGTCCGCCTTGCGGTCGTGGTCGCTCATTGCGGTGCTCGGGCGGGACGCTTCAGTGATGTCCACAACTCCGGCCAGGGGCCGTCACCGGCGTAGCCGATGGATCGCGGCTCGCCCCGGCCGCTTCCAGTCGTTCGAGGTACTCCGACCAGAGCTGCTCCTGGTTCATGCCGAGTTCGTACAGGTAATCCCAGGCATAGATGCCACTGTCGTGCCCGTCTGAAAAGATCGGCTTGATCGCACAGTGTCCGACCGGCTCCAATTGATTGATCGTCACGTCGCGTTTACCTTCCTGCAACGTCTCCTGGCCCGCCCCATGACCGCGCACCTCGGCCGACGGCGAATTGACCCGCAGGAATTCGAACGGCAACCGGAACGTTGCGCCGTCGTCGAAAGCGACTTCGAGCACGCGCGAGGCGGTGTGGAGCACGATGTTCGACGGGGAGGGAGCACGGGGCTTGCTGGCGGACATGAGGAGGGAGCACCTTCGAAGTCGCGATTGCACAGCGACGGACGATGATCGTACACCGCGGTCACCGTGCGGAAAGCGAACTGCGACGCCGCCGCGACATCAGCGTAAGCGGCCATCCCATCGCCACTTGATTACGAAAGTCCCAGCCCCAAGTTTGGGTTTACTGGCGGATAGGCTGCGGCGATTCGCTTTCATCGAGTGCACTCCCATGTCGAACCAACCCGTCCTGCAGATCAAGCCTCTTGGATTTCCGTGGAAAAACCGCGTACCCTTTCCTCGTTCTGCGTTTATCACGACGACGCGTACCCCCGCGGCAACGGCCGCCTTGGTCCGGCGGACCCGCTCGCCGGCCGCGCGATCGGCCAGGACTTCAGTCGCAAGGACGGCTGGAGCATGTACCACGGACTCGGTGCCGGGATTTCCCGCGCATCCGCATCGCGGTTTCGAAACCGTAACGGTCGTACGCAAGGGACTCATTGACCACGCAGACTCCCTCGGCGCAGCCGCGCGCTATGGCCGCGGCGACGTGCAGTGGCTCACCACAGGCCGCGGCGTCGTGCACTCGGAGATGTTTCCTCTGCTCGACGACGCTGAGCCCAACCCGCTGGAACTGTTCCAGATCTCGGTCAACCTGCCTGGGCAGCTTCCAAGATGTCGGCACCGCACTTCACGATGTTCTGGTCGGAGGACATTCCCCGCCGCGTCGTGACTGACAGCCGTGGCGCGACAACCGAGATCGC
>CAVYNB010000037.1:0-28393 GCA_963769745.1 uncultured beta proteobacterium | reverse complement strand
CAGCGTGCGGTGCATGCCGAGACCTTTCGCGTGTTTCAGCGCGGCCAGCGTGTCGGCCGTCTCGCCGCTCTGCGTGATCGTCACGACCAGGCAGTTCGGGTTGGGCACGCTCTCGCGATAGCGGTACTCGCTGGCCACCTCGACGCTGGTCGGGATGCCGGCGATCGCCTCCAGCCAGTACTTGGCGGTGCAGCCGGCGTAGTAGCTGGTGCCGCAGGCCAGGATCAGCACCGAGTCGACCGCGCGCAGCGTGGCATCGGCGCCCGGGCCGAACAGGTCGGCGTCGAAGCCCTGCACGCCCTCGAGCGTGTCGGCCAGCGCGCGCGGCTGCTCGAAGATCTCCTTCTGCATGTAGTGGCGATACGGCCCCAGCTCGGCCGCGCCGCTGTGGGCCTGCACGGTGCGCAGCTCGCGCTCGACGCGGCTGAAGCGGCCGCTGGCGCGGTCCATCGAGACGATCCAGTGCTTGCCGCCGCGCTGCAGGTCGACCACGTCGCCTTCCTCGAGGTAGCAGATCTGGTCGGTCACGCCGGCCAGCGCCATCGCGTCGGAGGCCAGGAACATCTCGCCGGCGCGCTCGCCGCGGCCGGCGCCCATCACCAGCGGCGAGCCCTCGCGCGCGCCCACCACGCGGTGCGGCTCGTCGCGCGCGAAGACCGCGATCGCAAAGGCCCCGTGCAGCCGCAGCACCGCCTGCTGCACGGCCTCGAACAGGTCGCCTTCGTAGAGCGAGTCGACCAGATGCACGATCACCTCGGTGTCGGTCTGGCTGACGAAGACGTAGCCGCGCTGCTGCAGCTCGGCGCGCAGCGGCTCGAAGTTTTCGATGATGCCGTTGTGGACCAGCGCGATGCGCGCCGGCTTGCTCGCCGCGTCGGCGCCGGGCCCGTGCGAGAAATGCGGGTGGGCGTTGTGCACCGCCGGCGCGCCGTGCGTGGCCCAGCGGGTGTGGGCGATGCCGGTCTCGCCGGCCACGCCGTCCTCGCGCACCAGGCTGTCGAGTTCGGCCACCCGCTCGGTGCTGCGGCTGCGGCGCAGCTCGCCGCCCTGGTGCACGGCCACGCCGCAGGAGTCGTAGCCGCGGTACTCCAGGCGCCGCAGGCCCTCGACCAGGACCGGAACGATGTTGCGCGAACCGACCGCGCCGACGATGCCACACATGCAAAGCTCTCCTCAATCAGCCCCGGCGATCACGGCCGCCGGGTGCACAGCGCTGAATGCTAGGCGCCAGAGATTGAAATGAGCTTTCGTGTTTGACGTTCTCTTGAACGTTTAATTCGTTTCAATATCATGCTGGATGAATCTTTGTCAGATCCGTCGCACGCTGAATTAGTGATAATTTCACGATGAGCCTGCTCGACCCACTCGATCTGCGCCTGCTGGCGGCCCTGCAATCCGACGCCAGCCGGTCCAACCAGGCGCTGGCCGAGGCCGTGAACGTCTCGCCCGCCACCGCCCACCGGCGCGTGCGGCGGCTGGTGGCCGAGGGTTTTGTCGAACGGATCGTCGCGCTGCTGTCGCCGCGCCGGCTGCGCGAGGCCGGGCTGCCGGCGCTGCAGGCGGTGGTGGAGGTCTCGCTGGACCAGCAGGCGCAGGAGCGGCTGGCCGACTTCGAGGCGCGCGCGCTGGCCGAGCCCGCGGTGCAGCAGTGCTACCGCGTCTCGCCGGGGCCCGACTTCGTGCTGATCGTCGCCACCACCGACATGCCGGCCTACGCGGCGCTGGCCGCGCGGCTGTTCAGTGCCGACGCCAACGTGCGCAACGTGCGCGCCTTCTTCGTCGTCGACCGGGCCCGCTTCGGCAGCGAACTGCCGCTGCCGGCGCCTACTTCGGCTTCTTGACCGGCCGCTGCCAGCCCGCCAGCGACACCTGCTTGGCGCGCGCCACGGTCAGCTGCCCGGCCGGCGCGTCCTTGCCGATCGTGCTGCCGGCGCCGATCGTCGCGCCCTCGCCCACCGTCAGCGGCGCCACCAGCACGCAGTTGCTGCCGACGTGGACGCCGTCGCCGATCACGGTGCGGTGCTTGTTGGCGCCGTCGTAGTTGGCGGTGATGCTGCCGGCGCCGTAGTTGACCCCGGCGCCGACGTCGGCGTCGCCCAGGTAGGCCAGGTGATTGGCCTTGCTGCCCTCGCCCAGCGTGCTGTTCTTGACCTCGACGAAGTTGCCGATGTGCACGTCGGCGCCAAGCCGCGCACCGGGCCGCAGCCGCGCGTAGGGGCCGACCAGCGCGCCGGCGCCGATCGTCACGCCGAGGCTCCCGATCAATGCGGAAGCCGGTGGATCACCGCGCCGGCCTCGATCACCGCAGTCGCGGAGCAGCAGTGGGCACCGATGCGCACGCCGTCGCCGAGCCGCACCTCGCCCTCGAACACGCAGCCGATGTCGATCTAGACGTCGCTGCCGCAGTTCAGCGTGCCGCGCAGGTCGAAGCGGGCCGGATCGGCCAGCGTCACGCCGGCTCCATCAGCGCCGCGGCCTAGCGGCGCTGGAACAGACGCTCCAGCTGCGCCAGTTGCGCCTTGGCTGTTGACGCCGAGCGTCTCCTCGGATCGACTCCGGCCTGCGCTGCCGCCACCGCCACGCCATCGGCGACCGCCTGCGCCGACGACGTCGGTCAGGTAGTACTCGCGCTGCGCGTTGTCGTTCGACAGCCGCGCCAGCCAGCGTCTTCAGGCGACGCGGTCGGCGCGACCAGAATGCCGGTGTTGACCTCGCGCACGCGCGCGCTCGGCCGGCGTCGCGTCCTTGTGCTCGACGATGCGCAGCACGTGGCCGTCGCCGCGCACAATGCGGCCGTAGCCCTGCGGGTTGTCGAGCAGCACCGTCAGGAGCCGCCACTTCGCGGCCTGCGGCGACCATCAGCGCGCAGCGTGGCGGCCGCCACCAGCGGCACGTCGCCATACAGCACCAGCGTGTGCGTGTCGTCGGCCAGAAGCGGCAGCGCCTGCATCACCGCATGCCCGGTGCCGAGCTGCGGCTCCTGCAGCACGAAGCTGACGTCGCGTTCCGTCTCGAATGCCGCGCGAACGGACTCGGCACCGTGACCGACGACGACGACGATGCGCGGGTTGGGCTGGTACTTCGACACGACACGCGCGGTGTCGATCACGTGCGCTAACATCGGCCGTCCCGCGATGGGATGCAGCACCTTGGGCAACGACGAGCGCATGCGCTTGCCCTGCCCGGCCGCGAGAATCACGATGTTCATTGTGCGCAGGAGGTAGATTGCGCCGCGATTCTAAGTCACCGCACGTTTCTGCCGGCCACTGGCTGCTGCTGGCCGTCGCGCTGTGGCTGTCGGCCTGCAGCACCGGCGTGCGCCTCGGTTACAACTATGCCGATACGCTGGTGGCGTACTCGCTCGACGGCTATGTCGGCCTGACCGACGAACAGCAACAACTCGTCAAGGAGCGCGCCACCGCGCTGGTCGCATGGCATCGCTCGACCCAACTGCGCGACTACGCGGAGCTGATCGAGACCACGCGCCGCAAGCTCGACGGCCCGGTGACCGCGGGCGATGTGATGGCGTTCAACCAGGCCATCAACGCCCGCCTGGCGGCCCTCGGCGAACGCGCGGCGCCCGATCTGGCGCAGCTCGCGCTGACACTGTCGCCCGACCAGATTGCACGACTGCAGCGCAAGCTCGCCAGTGACAACTCGAAGGCGCGGCGCGAACTCGTCCAGTTTGCCGGCAAGGAATCCCTGGACGAGCGCGTCAAGAAGTACGCCGAGCGCGCCGACTTCTGGTTCGGCAGCCTGACACGAGAACAGCTCGAACTGGTGCGCACCTCACTCGCACAGCGTCCGGACAACGCCGGCTGGTGGATCGAGGAGCGCGAGCGTCGGCAACGTGAACTGCTCGCCGTACTGCAGAGAATCCAGACCGAGCGGCCGTCCGAGGCGACGGCGACGCATTGGTTGAGGACCTACTTCGCGCAGTTGCAGAGCCCGCCCGACCCCGAACGCCGGCGCGGCATCGAGCAGTTCCGGACAGGCAATGCCGAACTGATTGCACAGCTGATCAACTCGGCGACCCCGGAGCAGAAGGCCGCGCTCTCAGCCAAGCTCGGCAGCTTCGCAGGGGACTTCATCGCGCTTGCCGCGGAACGTGGCGCCCCGCCGGGCTGACTCCAGAACTTCCGCGAAAGACCGCGCGCCTACGACTGGGCGGGACGATGTGCCGCCTGAGTTGAGTGATGACCGAGCCCAGCGTGCGAGTGGGGGCCATGTGACGCGGTGCGTGCCCGATGCGCGGTGTTGCCCTGGGTCGGCCACAGCGAGCCGGCCACCATGCCGATGCCGGCCATCAGGAAACCACCCAGCACCGAGGGGAACACTTCGCCGAGCGGCGTGAATGCCAGGATCGCCCAGCTGCTCATGCCCAGCACGATCGACCAGATCGCGCCCTGCGTGGTCGAACGCTTCCAGTACAACCCGCACACCAGCGGCCAGAACGCGCCCACGACAGGGAACTGATAGGCCATCGCGACCAGATCGTAGATCGGCGTGCCTTCCATGATGATCGAGTAGGCGAGCACGCACAGCGTGAAGACGAACACGGTGATGCGCATCGCGCGCAGTTCGCGCTTGTCCGGCAGGCGGTGAAAGTTCTTCAGGATGTTCTCGACAAACGTGGTCGAGGGGGCCAGCAGGGTCGCCGAGGCCGTCGACATGATGGCCGACAGCAGCGCGCCGAAGAACATGACCTGCAGCCAGACCGGCATGCGCTCCATCACCAGTGTCGGCAGGATCTTCTGCGAATCTTCCTCTGCGAGTGCGGTCGCGACCTCGGGCATGATGACGAAGGCCGCAACGCCGATGAACATCGGCACGAAGGCGAACGCCAGATACGAGATGCCGCCGATGATCGGACCCTTGACGGCAATGTCGGCGTTCCTGGCCGACATCACGCGCTGGAACACGTCCTGCTGCGGGATCGAGCCGATCATGATCGTGATCGCCGAGCCGAGCCAGAAGAGCCACGCGTGCGTCGTCGACTCCGGGAAGAACTGGAACATGTCCCGGCCGGCCGCGTAGGCGACGACCTTGTCGGCCCCTCCGGCCAGGTCGGCCGCGAACCATGCGATCAGCGTGAGACCGATGACGATGATGATCATCTGCAGGAAGTCGGTCAGCGCCACCGACCACATGCCGCCGAACACGGTGTAGACGAAGACGATCGCGGTGCCGAGAGCCATGCCCTGCACGGTCGAAATCGCCTCGCCCGAAAGATGGTGAAACACCAGCCCGAGCGCGGTGATCTGCGCCGCCACCCAGCCGAGGTAGGAGATCAGGATCACCGTCGCGCTGAAGATCTCGACTCCCTTGCCATAGCGCTGGCGATAGAAGTCGCCGATCGTCAGCAAGTTCATCTTGTAGAGCTTGCGCGCGAAGAACATGCCGACAAAGATCAGGCAGAACGCCGCGCCGAACGGATCTTCCACGGTCTTCTGCAGGCCGCCCTCGACGAACTTCGACGGGATGCCGAGCACGGTCTCGGAACCGAACCACGTCGCGAACGTCGTCGCAATGATCATGGCCAGCGGCAGCGAGCGTCCGGCGACCGCGTAGTCGGCCGTGGTCTTCACGCGCGTGGCGGCGTACAGGCCGATGGCGACCGAGACGATCAGGTAAAGGGCGACGAAAGCGATCAGGGTCATGGCGCGGCGGGCGAAAAATTCGCGCGATTATGCGGCAAGCGGGATGTGCCGCGCGCCGCCCGGGCGCGGGCGCCGCGGTCGGCGGGCGGTGGACTGGCTTCGCGTCAGCGTTCGATGCGCCTGAGCCAGCGCTCGTTCGGTGTCCAGTGCGACTCCGCCGGCCCGGACAGGCCGATCACCTGGCGCGACAGCGCGCGTCGCAGCAGCAGCTGATCGAGTTCGTTCGACAACTGCGGGGCCGCAAGCGCCTGCGCTCGAGCCAGGCCCGACGGCGGCGCCGGCAGCACCAGATTCCCGTTCCAGCTATCGCCGGGCCGCATCGGGATCGGCGCGGGCAGGGCGGAGACGGCGGCGGGGTCAGCCACAAGCACCCACGGCGCCAGCTGCGACACGGCGTACTGCGCGCGCGGCTTGATCGTGCCCTCGCCGACGCGTCCGCGCTGACCCCAGCGCACGGTCAGCGTGCTGCTGGTCGACGTCGCCGTGACCTTGTCGGTGATCGCCATGTCGCGCCGCCAGCCGTGATTGCGGACCATCATGACCTCCTCGAAGGTCATCGCGATGTCCTCGCGCGTCGACGAATAGTTGTACTCGTCGGTCGCCCGGTCGGGAGCGAAGAAGCTGGCAACGTCGTTGGGCGTAAAAAGCTTCAGAGCGCTGTACGGGATGCCGTTGACCAGCGTCGTGTCGGCCACCGGGCCGGTGATGAACTTGATCTGTGCCAGCGCCTTCATCTGCGCGGACGTCAGCGGGAAAGTAGTACTGAGCTGATCGGACGGCAGTTGGCGGGCGACGTAACGTGGCGCAATGTTGTCCCAGGCCGACAGCGCCGGGTTCAACGTCCCGCGCACGGATACCGGCACGAAGTCCGAAGCGTGTGCCAGCTCGTGATACATCAGCCAGCCGGACTCCTGCAGCAGGTAGCTGAGATCGCGCGAGATTCGCGAGGTCGCCGAGAACGGCAGGAAAATGCTCTGGTTCTGGCCGTCGACGTAGCGCCACAGGCCGGAGTACTGCAGGTCGCGGTCGAAATCCGAGCGGAAGTCCGGCGCCTCGTCGATGACGTCACGCTCGTCGGCGGTGCGCCAGAAATTGTCGGCGTCGAGATAGATCGCTCCCGTCAGTGCGTAATAGAAGCTCGGCCGCACATGGGCGCCGATCACGATCGACGTCACGCCGTTGAAGAGTCGCATCAGGTCGGTGTTGGCCTGATTGGCGGACAGCAGTTCCTCGAAGGCCTTGCCCATCCAGTCGTGCGACACCAGCACCCGGTCCATCACCTGGGCCACCGTCGGTGCGTTGCCATTGGCCGTCGTGTGCAGGAACGGCAGCGTCGCGAGCGGACAGGTATTGGTCGCCGAGCCGGTGTACTGCAGCTGGGCGTTGAAGACGCACGCCACCATCACGCCGGCATAGGGACTGGTGGACTTGTACGGATAGACGCGCGACACGTGCATGTCGCTGAACACGTGCGGATCGGATCCGGCCGGCGCCTGCGCATGACTTTCGACCAGCACCATCACGTCATCGCTGTCCGACACGGCCGATCCCGCGCGCGTGACGCGGAACACCAGCGCGGTGTCCTGCGCGACCGTCGGCGCGGTGAAGATGATGCGGTTCGGATCGCTGGTGTCGAGCGTGGCGACCGGCCCCGCGGTCTGCGTCCACGTCAGTGTTTCGCCACCCGCGGCCGCAGGCCAGGCGCGCAGCGACGCCTTGCCGCCCATACGCACGGCCTGATCACCGCGCGCGACCACCGCCACCGGTGACGCCGGCGCTGTGACGTTGATCGACGCTGTCGCCGTGCGCGCCGTTCCGCCGGCATCGGTGAACGACACGGTGAACAGGTGCACGCCGGCCGTCACCGGATCGAAACTGATCGCCTGGGTGCGGGCCGACAACAACGTCACGCTCGGCCCACCCGTCTGCTGCCAGCTCACGTCGCGCAATGGCCCAGTGCACCCGGCGATCACGGCGCCGGCAGTGCGGCCGACCGGTACCGACGCATCGGCGACCAGGCTGAACGTCGGGCCTGCAATCGTGCAGGTCGGAGTCGGACTGGTCACGACCGGAGGCGGTGTCGGCGCCGGGGTCGACGACGAATCGCCGCCGCCGCAGGCGCTGATCAGCAGCGCACAGCACAGCAGCGCGGCAGTGGAGGTCGGGCGAGTGAAGTTCGTCATGGACAGCGGTGCGGGCGCAAGGAGGGGACGCTGCAAGATAGCCGGGCGGCAGGCCCGGTCAATGCCGCGTATGGCCTAATGAAGGAGCGGAAACTACACGATCGATCGAACAACCCGGGTCGAAGGTCTGAGCGTCAGACGCGCAAGATGGCCCAGGCCGCGAGCCCGACGACGATGACGAGCAGCAAGGTGGCCACGGCGTACCAGCGGTTGGTCACGCGCTGCTCGCGTCGCAGCTCGCGCACTTCCTCGATCAGCCGGTCGGCCTCGCTGTGGCGCGTCAGCGCCCCGTGCATCAGGCGCGGCAGCTGCGGCAGCAGATAACTCCACTGCAGCGCTTCCTGCCGCAGCTTGGCTTCGAGTCCGCGCATGCCGACCTGCTGCTCCATCCAGCGCTCGAGGAAGGGCTTCGCGGTCTTCCACAGGTCGAGCTCCGGGTCGAGCTGCCGCCCGAGGCCTTCCACGTTGAGCAGTGTCTTCTGCAGCAGCACCAGTTGCGGCTGGATCTCGACGTTGAAGCGGCGCGACGCCTGGAAGAGGCGCAGCAGCACCATGCCGAGCGAAATGTCCTTCAGCGGCTTGTCGAACACCGGCTCGAGCACGGCGCGCACCCCGCCTTCCAGTTCATTGATGCGCGTGCCCTCCGGCACCCACCCGGATTCGACGTGCAACTCGGCGATGCGCTTGTAGTCGCGCCGGAAGAACGCGAGAAAATTCTGCGCCAGGTAGTTCTTGTCGGTCTCGGTCAGCGTGCCGACGATGCCGTAGTCGAGCCCGATGTACTTGTTGAACTGGTCGCCGTTGATGCCCACCAGGATGTTGCCCGGGTGCATGTCGGCATGGAAGAACGCGTGGTCGAACACCTGCGTGAAGAACAGCGTCACGCCGTCGCGCGACAGTTTCTTCAGGTCGATGCCGGCCTCGTTCAGCCGGTCGATCTGGCTCACCGGGATGCCGTGCATGCGCTCCATCACCAGCACGTTGTCGGCGCAGTAGTCGAAGTACATCTCGGGCACGACCAGCAGCGGCGAGCCGGCGAAGTTACGCCGCAGCTGCGACGCGTTGGCCGCCTCGCGGTTCAGGTCGAGTTCGTCGTGCAGGTAGGTATCGAACTCGCGCACGACATCGCGCGGGCGCAGGCGCTTGCCGTCGCGCCAGAGCTTCTCGACCAGCGTGGCGCCGGTTTCGAGCAGCGACAGATCCTTGTCGATCGCCGACAGCATGTTCGGCCGCAGCACCTTGACCGCGACCTCCTTGCCGGCGTGAGGGCCGTCCTTCATCACCGCGAAATGCACCTGCGCGATCGACGCCGAGGCGACGGGCTCGTCCTCGAAGCGGGAGAACACGCTGTCGATCGGACGCCCGAGTCCGCGCTCGATCTCGCGCCGCGCCACGTCCGACGCAAACGGCGGGACGCGATCCTGCAGCTTCGCCAGTTCGTCCGCGACGTCGGGCGGCAGCAGGTCGCGCCGCGTCGACAGCACCTGGCCGAACTTCACGAAGATCGGACCGAGGTCCTCGAGCGCCTGCCGCAGCCGCGCGCCGCGTGTTTCGCGCGGGGCGCCGAACGTGGTCCAGCGCACGACGCGGACGAGCGTCGGATTCTTCAGGCTGGAAACGACGATTTCGTCGAGGCGATAGCGCCAGACGACCGTGAAAATGCGAGCGAGACGCAACAGGCGCATGGCGGCGATTGTACGAGCCGCTGTCAAGCGCTCACGTGCAGGCCGGCACCGGGGCTAGGCGCGCTCGCGCAGCTCGACGCGCTTCTCCAGTCGCGCGACATCGTCGCGCAGCCTCGAGACGGCGGCATTGAATTCGTCGACCTCGGCGCGCCCGACGAGCATCGGGTTTTCGGTCACGAGGTAATGCGCGCTCGAATCGAGCATCCGTTCGGCCAGCTGGCGCCAGTGCGACGCGCTCAGCCGCAGCAGACCGACGATGCGCTGGGCGGCCGCATCACCGATGAAACGCGACAGTTCCTCTTCCGGCTCGGGACGCAGGTTCTGCAGCACGAACGCGAGCGCCTGGGCGAACTCCGCATCGCCCTTGAGTGAAACATTGCGCAGCGCCGCCTGCGGATCACCGAGTGCCAGCGGCAGCGCGGCGAGGTCGAGTCCGACCGTCACCACCGGGTCGGCGCGCTCGGCGTCGGCGAACTCGCCGCCCTCGGCGACCTTCAGCGCCAGCGCAAACGGCGGCGCCTCGAAGCGCGCCGTGCGCCCCGCAAACGGCGCGAGCCGATCGCGCGCCCAGGATTCGCGCGCGAGCATGCGATTGAGCACGCCAACGGCGGCGGCAGTCGTCAGTTGTTCGATCATGCGGCGAGTTTACGCAGCCGACGCGGTGACCAAAAGACAAGGGGCGCGAACGCGCCCCTTGCCCTTGCTGGCACCGCCTCGCCTGCCCAAGAGCAGGCCGGAGAGGTCACGCCATCTGCTGGATTCCGGCGAGCAGCCAGCCACCTTGACCACGAGCAGGCTTCACCAGGTTCCACACCTCGGAAACGCGCTCGATCTCGCCATCGATCCGCAGCGTGCCATCGAACTTCACGCTCGCGACGTGCTCGTCGGCATTCGACTCGATGCCCAGGAGTTCGGCGTCGAGCGCGACCACTTCAGTGCTCGAGTGTCCGGTGCGGCCACGCAGTTCATGCGTCAGCGCAATGAACATGTCGCTCGTCGTGAACTCCGAGATCTCGTCCAGGTTGTGCACGTCCCAGGCCCGCTGCAGGCGTGCGAAATGCTCCTTCGCGTGCGTCAGGAAGCCGGCCGTGTCGAAACCGGGCGGAATGCTCCAGCTGGTCGGCGCCGCGCCCGTCCGCATGAACTGATCCATCGCCGACCCCGGACGTGCGCCCGACACCGGCGGTGTGGCCGCGCGCTGGACCGGCACCGGCCGCGGAGCCGGTGAGGTTTCATAGCCGACATTGGAGTACGTGCCGGGGCTCCGACCCGAACCTGCAGCCGATGCCGCGGGCTGCGGACCGCGCATCCGCCGCATCACGAAGCCGAACAGCATCATCAGCGCGAAGCCGATCAGCAGCACCGTGAGGAACATCGTCAGCGCTTCGCCGAAGCCGAGCCACGAGGCCAATGCCGCGATGCCGAGACCGGCGGCAAGTCCCATCAGCATGCCGCGCATCGGGCTCGCCGGCCTCACAGCGGCAGGGGCACCCGCGGTCGGGGCCTTGGTCGGTGCGGCCTGCTGTGCACCGCCTTGCGCGGGCGCCGCCTGAGGCTGTTGAGCCGGCGGCGTGGCCTGACGTTGTTGTACCTGCGGCGACTGGCGGCCGAGGTTGCCGCCGCCGCCGAAGCGGCGCTGCGCCTCGGCGTCGAGCGCGAATGTCGCGGCCAGCGTGCCGATGATGACTCCTACCATCCACTTGTTCATGCGATCTCCAGAATCAGTAGCGTGTCCCGACATGCAGCGCACATACGCCGGCAGTCAGGTTGAACCATTGGACGTCGTCGAAGCCCGCGCGTTCCATCATTCGCGCCAGTTCGTCCTGTGGCGGGTGCATGCGGATCGATTCCGCAAGATAGCGGTAACTGTCGCTGTCGCCCGCGAGTTTCTTGCCGAGCCACGGCAGCACGTTGAACGAGTAGGCATCGTACAGAGGGCCGAGCGGCTGCCAAATGCGGGAAAACTCCAGCACCAGCAGCCGGCCACCCGGGCGCAGCACGCGTGCCATCTCGGCAAGCGCCTGGTCCTTGTGCGTCATGTTGCGCAGTCCGAAGGCCACGGACACGCGATCGAAGTAGCCACTCGGGAAAGGCAGTTTCTCGGCGTCGCACTGGGCCAGCGGCAAGGTGTGCCCCGCATCGAGCAGGCGGTCGCGGCCTTCAGTCAGCATCGAGCCGTTGATGTCGGTGAGCCAGACTTCGCCCGCGTCGCCGGCCTGCCGGGCGAAGGCTTTCGCCAGATCGCCCGTGCCGCCGGCGATGTCGAGCACCTTCATGCCCGGCCGCACATTCGCGTGCCGCACCGTGAACGCCTTCCAGACTCGATGCAGTCCGGCCGACATCACGTCATTCATCAGGTCGTAGCGGCTGGCGACCGAATCGAATACACCTGCGACGCGCGCGGCCTTTTCCTTCTCCGCCACCTGCTCGAAGCCGAAGTCCGCCTTGCGGTCGTGGTCGCTCATTGCGGTGCTCGGGCGGGACGCCTCAGTGATGTCCACAACTCCGGCCAGGGGCAGTCACCGGCGTGGCCGATGGATCGCGGCTCGCCCCGGCTGCCTCCAGTCGCTCGAGGTACTCCGACCAGAGCTGTTCCTGGTTCATGCCGAGTTCGTACAGGTAATCCCAGGCATAGATGCCACTGTCGTGCCCGTCGGAAAAGATCGGCTTGATCGCATAGTGTCCGACCGGCTCCAATTGATTGATCGTCACGTCGCGTTTACCTTCCTGCAACGTCTCCTGGCCCGCCCCATGACCGCGCACCTCGGCCGACGGCGAATGGACCCGCAGGAATTCGAACGGCAACCGGAACGTCGCGCCGTCGTCGAAAGCGACTTCGAGCACGCGCGAGGCGGTGTGGAGCACGATGTTCGACGGGGAGGGAGCACGGGGCTTGCTGGCGGACATGAGGAGGGAGCACCTTCGAAGTCGCGATTGCACAGCGACGGACGATGATCGTACACCGCGGTCACCGTGCGGAAAGCGAACTGCGACGACGCCGCGACATGAGCGTAAGCGGCCATCCCAGTCGCCACTTGATTACGAAAGTCCCAGCCCCAAGTTTGGGTTTACTGGCGGATAGGCTGCGGCGATTCGCTTTCATCGAGTGCACTCCCATGTCGAACCGTCCCGTCCTGCAGATCAAGCCTCTCGGATTTCCGTGGGAAACCGCGGACCCCTTCCTGTTCTGCGTCTATCACGACGACGCGTATCCCCGCGGCAACGGGCGCCTTGGTCCGGCGGACTCGCTCGCCGGCCGCGCGATCGGCCAGGACTTCAGTCGCAAGGACGGCTGGAGCATGTACCACGGTGACTCGGTGCCGGGCTTTCCCGCGCATCCGCACCGCGGTTTCGAAACCGTGACGGTCGTACGCAAGGGACTCATCGACCACGCCGACTCCCTCGGCGCCGCCGCGCGCTATGGCCGCGGCGACGTGCAGTGGCTCACCACAGGCCGCGGCGTCGTGCACTCGGAAATGTTTCCTCTGCTCGACGACGCTGAGCCCAACCCGCTGGAACTGTTCCAGATCTGGCTCAACCTGCCGGCAGCTTCCAAGATGTCGGCACCGCACTTCACGATGTTCTGGTCGGAGGACATTCCCCGCCGCGTCGTGACCGATAGCCGGGGCGCGACGACCGAGATCGCGGTGATTGCGGGCGCGCTGCGCGACGGCTCAGCGTCCGCAAGGGAAGGCGTCATGCAGCCGCTTGCTCCGCCGCCCGATTCCTGGGCCGCACGCGAGCAGGCCGACATCGCCATCTGGACGATTCGCATGAGCCCCGGGGCGCAATGGGCTGTGCCCGCCGCCAACGCTGGAACGCGGCGCAATCTGTATCTGTTCAAGGGCGGTCCCGTCACTGTCGGCGGAGAAAAAATCAGTGGCCCTGCCGCGATCGAAGTCCGTGCCGATGTGGCCACGGAACTCGTCAACGGCAATTCAGTGAGCGAGTTCCTGCTGCTGCAGGGACGGCCGATCGGCGAGCCGGTCGTGCAGCACGGCCCGTTCGTCATGAACACACAGGCCGAGATCGCGCAGACCTTCGCCGACTACCAGCGCACGAAATTTGGCGGCTGGCCCTGGCCCAATGCCGCACCCGTGCACGGGCGCGAAGCAGCACGCTTTGCGCGGCATCCGGATGGACACAGCGAAAGTCCCGCCGAGCGCGCTGCGAGCGCTGAGGTGAAGTAACGGACCGCGTTCTTCAGACTTTGGCCGGCAACCTGATCCCGGGAAAGATCTTGATGACGGCCGAGTCGTCCTCTCTCCCATGCCCGGCCGACGAAGCCTGCATGAACATCTGATGCGCAGTCGCCGATAGCGGCAGTGGGAACTTGGTGGCTCGCGCCGTATCGAGGACCAGCCCCAAGTCCTTGACGAAGATGTCGACGGCGGACAACGGTGCGTAGTCGCCCGTCAGAACGTGCGCCATCCGGTTTTCGAACATCCAGCTGCTTCCCGCGCTATGCGTGATGACTTCGTAAAGCGCCTGCGGATCGACTCCCACGCGCAAGCCCAGCGCCATCGCCTCGGCCGCCGCCGCGATATGCACTCCGGCCAACAGCTGATTGATGATCTTTACCTTGCTTCCGTTGCCGGCGCAGTCGCCCAGCCGGTAAACGTTTGCGGCCATCGCGTCGAGCACACGCCCGGCCTTCGCATAGGCCTCAGGTCGGCCGGCCGTCATCATGGTCATCGTGCCAGCCGCAGCCTTCGCGGCCCCGCCTGAAATCGGCGCATCCAGGTACAGGATTCCGAGGTCCGCCAGGCGCTGTTCGAGTGCAATCGACCAGTCCGGATCGACCGTCGAGCACATCACAAAGACACAGCCCTTGCGCATCGTCCGGGCCGCACCGCTTTCGCCGAAGAGCACGCCCTCGGTCTGTGCAGCGTTTACCACCACGCTCACGACGATGTCCGCAGCGGCCGCCGCCTCGGCTGGCGTTGCGCATGCCGTGCCGCCGTCCGCCGCGAACGTCTGCGCAACCTCAGAACGAACGTCGCAAGCGCGAACATGAAAGCCGGCCCGGCGCAGCGACTGGGCCATACCCAGACCCATCGCCCCTAAGCCAATCACAGCAACAGAGTCGCTCATCTTCGCCTCACCTGAATCCGAGCGCATGTGGCGCTCTGCGCGACCGCACGTGGGAGCGCAACTTCTAGTAAGGGCATAACGAAGTTGGCGCGCCTGGCGGGATTCGAACCCACGACCCCTGGCTTCGGAGGCCAGTACTCTATCCACTGAGCTACAGGCGCGTGCCTGCGATGCGACCGCTCACCCGGCGCGAGCTGACATTCCGGCGCGCTGGGCACTACCCGGCGGGTGCGCGAGCGTGGGGCGGATGGTAACGGGTTTCGCTGCGCACCGCTCGCAGAGTCACTCGCAACGCGAGGCGTGAGGGCAGTCGGAAGAGGCTCGCACGCTATACTCATGCGCTTCGCAGGGCGATCGCGCCCTGCCATTAAAGCGCTCTCGATTTCGCATTCCATTCCGCCCCGAGCAGCGCCGTCGCACACGCAGCCAGGAGCCCTATGTCGAGCGACCACCACACTTCGCCGATCAAGACGCCGCGACAGCTGATCACGGTCGTCATTCTGGCCTTCGTCGTCCCGGTGATCGTGATCATCCTGCTGGCCACGTTCGTGACCGGGCAGAAAGTCGGCGGGGCCGGATCCGATGCGATGACGCCCGAAGCGATCGCCGAGCGACTGCGTCCGGTCGGCTCCATTGCCTTTGCCGGTGCTGCCGGTGGCCCGCGCACGCTTCAGGATGGCGAGGCCGTCTACAAGCTTGCATGCAGTGCATGCCACGCCACCGGCGCGGCGGGCGCACCGAAAACCGGCGATGCCGGCGCCTGGGCGCCGCGCCTCAAGCAAGGCTACGACACGCTGGTCAAGCACGCGGTCGAGGGTTTCAAGACGATGCCGGCGAAGGGCGGCAATGCCGACCTCGATCCGATCGAAGTCGCGCGCGCCGTCGTCCACATGGCGAACCTGTCCGGCGCCAAATTCAAGGAGCCGGCGGCGCCTGCCGCGGCCGTGGCCAAGTCGGGCGTGCGTACCGGCGAACAGATCGTGCTGGCGTCGTGCGGCAACTGCCACACCGAGGGACTCAATGGCGCGCCGAAGATCGGTGACCGGGCGGCCTGGACAAAGCGTGCGTCCATGGGCCTGGACGCGGCGACGTCAGCGGCCATCAAGGGGCACGGCGGGATGCCGGCGCGCGGTGGGATGGCTGATCTGACCGATGCCGAACTCAAGTCGGCGGTGCAGTACATGTTCAATCGATCGACCGGCGCACCCGCCGCGGCCGCCGCACCGGTTGCAGCCGCGGCCGCTGCCCCGGCGGCTCCGGCCAAGGCGGATGGCGCCAAGGTCTACGCAATGGGATGCAATGCCTGCCACGCCGCCGGCGTAGCGGGCGCGCCGAAGTTCGGTGACAAGGCCGCCTGGGCCGCGCGCAGCAAGCTCGGCGTCGATGCGCTCGTCGCATCGGTCGTCAAAGGCAAGGGTGCGATGCCGCCCAAGGGCGCCGTCGCGAGTGCGAGTGACGCAGACCTGCGTGCCGCCGTCGAGTACATGCTGGCGGCTGCCAAGTAGCTCGGCACATTCTTCAAACGAAACGGGCGCTGCGGCGCCCGTTTTCATTGGCGTCGCCCGGCCGCGCGCCGTCTATGGATTGAGCTGCCGGTACACCAGGCGCGCAATGGTCTGCAGTTCGTCCTTCGGCAAGTCTCCGGCAAGCGCGTAGCCCAGCGGACCGTCGATCCAGTAGAACACGCGCGTGGGTCCGTCTTCGGAATAGCGGAAGGCCGTCTCGGCATTGGTCGACTCGCGCTTGATCAGCAATGAGAGGCGGCGGCCCTGCGCGTTCTCGTACATCAGTAGCGCCAACGGTGCAGGGTCGCTCGGATGGGACGGCGGCAGCAACCGGCCGCCGAGCAACTGATAGCCCGCGGTCGCGAGCGACGGTGCGCGGATCGGCGTCGCCAGCCGCTTCGACAGCCAGCCGACGAGGTGCTGCTCTTCCGACGCAGCTACCTCGACGGGGTGCCGCACTTCCGGCACATAGGCCGCGTGGGCCAGTGCCACCTCGCGCGCAATCGGCGGCCGCGACTGACCCGTAGACATCCATCCGCGTGCGACGAACCCGAGTGCCACGCCAAGTACCAGTGTTGCCGCCAGACCACCCCAGCGTTGCCAGCGCACGGCGTCATTCGTCGGAACCTTCAGCGCGTGCGGTTCGTCGAGCACCGGATCGAAGAGGTCGTGCAGCGCCCGGTTCTGCTCTTCGTACGCGCGTACCCGCGCGGCCGAGGAGGCATCACGCGCGAGCAGTTCCTCCACCTCGCGGCGCTCGGCGTCCGTCGACTGTCCGTCGACGTAGGCGTGCAGTCGATCTTCGTTCATGTCTATTTCACCCGCCACAAAGCTGCGCCGGAGGTAACGGGCGCTCCCTGCGCCAGCAGTACGCGCAACTGTTCGCGCCCGCGCGCCAGGCGCGACATCACTGTACCGATCGGCACATCCAGCACTCCAGCGGCTTCTGCATAGCTCATCTGTTCGAGTCCGACGAGAAGGATCACCTGGCGCTGCTCTTCGGACAAGCGCATCAGCGCGACACGCAGCTCGGACAGCACGACGCCACTTTCGGCCGACTGACCGGACACCTGTGCTGCAACCGTCGCCGCCGCGGCGCCGTCCTCGTCGAGCGACTCGGTCGGCCGGGCCGCGCGGGCGCGGTTGACATGGACGTTGTGCATCACTGTGAAGAGCCACGCCCGCAGGTCGGTGCCGGGCCGCCAGAGTGCCCGCTTGCGCCAGGCGCGCTCGAGCGTGTCCTGGATCAGATCGTCAGCGGCCTCGCGCTGTCCAGTGAGTGCCTGGGCATAGCGCCGCAGGCGCGGAATCCAGTGTTCCGCGTCGGCAGCGCTGAAGCCCGGTCCGGCCACCATGTATTAGCTGCGCGCCAACCGCCATGCGTTGTTGAAGCCGTCACCGGTGCGGTCACCCGGCTTGCTGTCCTTGACCCACAGGTACAGCGGCTTGCCCTTGTAGGCCCACTGCTTCGTGCCGTCGTCACGCGTGATGATCGAGTAGTCGCCTTGCGCCTTGGCGTCCGCAGCCGCCAGCAGTGGCGGCCAGTTGGCCGCGCACGGACCGTTGCAGACGCTCTTGCCGCCGCCGGCCGTGTCCTTGTCGAACGTATACAGCGTCATGCCGGCGCTGTTGGTCAGACACGCCATCCATCACCTTGGTCGGAGCCGGCGGCGCTCCCATCATCGAGTCCATGGTGGAACATCCGGTCACACCAATGACTGCTGCGGCGACCAGCACCGCCAGACTCTTGCGCATCACGAGCTCCTGTAGGGGTTGTGGAACCTACAGCAAACACACGGCCCGGCGCCGTTATTCCACGCTCTCAGATTTCTGCAGGGTCGACCTCGATCTGCCAGCGTACGCCGGACTTCCGCGCACGCAGTTCGCCCAGCCAGGCGCGCAGGAAGGCATGCAGCGGCCCGCGCTGGGCCGCTTCCACCAGAAGCTGCGCGCGTTCGATGCCGGCGCGCCGCGCGAGCGCCATGGGCACCGGATCGTAGATCCGTACATCGACCGGATCCGCGGCCAGTTCGACCGCCGTGCGCAGGAAGGCGACCGCATCGTCCAGCCGGCGCGCCTCGGCCGTCAGCAGGGCCTGATGACTCGTCGGCGGCATGCCGGCACGACCCCGCTCGGCCAGCAGCGCATCGGCAAAGGCCGCGTAGTCCTGTCGCGCCAGTGCTGCAAACAGCGGATGCTGTGGAAAGCGCGTCTGCACGAGCGCGCGGCTCGGACCGCCGCTGCGGCCCGCACGGCCGACCACCTGCACCAGCGTCGCGAACAGGCGCTCCGATGCCCGGAAGTCCTGCGACGCCAGCTGGCTGTCGGCATTCAGCACCACGACGAGTGCGACGTTGCGGAAGTCGTGCCCCTTGGCGACCATCTGCGTGCCGACCAGCACATCGACGTCGCCACGATGCACGGAATCGAAAGCACGGGCCGCGGAGTCGCGCCGCCGCGTCGAGTCCCGATCGATGCGCAGCACGCGCGCAGTCGGCAGGAGCTGCTGCAGCGACTCCTCGATGCGCTGCGTGCCGCGGCCGATGCCCTGCAGCGCGCTGTTGCCGCAGGTCGGGCACGATCGCGGCACCGGACTGCTCCAGCCGCAATGGTGACAACGCAGCGTGCGATCCGGTTTGTGGAACACCGCATACGCCGCGCAGTTGGGACAGTTCGACAGCCACCCGCAGGCCTCGCAGGCGACCACCGGTGCATAGCCGCGACGGTTGAGAAACACCAGCGACTGCTCGCCCCGCTGCAGCGACTCCGACAGCGCCGACTCGATCGCCGGCGCGACGCCCGAGACGAGCCGTGCGGCGCCCGGATCGATGAGTTCGATGCTGGGCGCAATCCAGTCCTCGGTCGTGGCCCGCTGGGTGAGCGTCTGCAACTGGTAGCGGCCGGCGCGGGCCTGCGACCAGCTTTCGAGCGACGGCGTAGCCGAGCCGAGGATCACCGGAATCCCGAGCAGCTGCGCGCGCTTGACCGCGAGATCGCGCGCCGAGTAGCGCACCCCTTCGCCCGCCTTGTACGACGGATCGTGCTCTTCGTCGACGACGATGAGCGCCAGGCGCGGCAGCGAAGCGAAGACCGCGAGCCGCGTGCCGATGACAACGCGCGCGCGGCCCTCGTGCGCCGCGAGCCAGGCGGCCGCACGTTCCCCGGCTGCCAATCCGCTATGCAATGCGACGACTCCGTAGCTCGGAAAGCGCGCCCGGACCTGCGACTCGAGCTGGGGCGTGAGGTTGATCTCGGGCACCAGCAGCAGCGCCTGCGACTCCGGCCGAGTCGCCAGGGTCTGCTCGATCACCGACAGGTAGACCTCGGTCTTGCCACTGCCGGTGACACCGAACAGCAATGAAGGAGCAAATCCGGCGGCCGCCGTCAGCCGCTCCACGGCACGCGACTGTTCGTCAGTCAGCGCAGGTCGTTGAGTCGATTCCGCGGTCGTGGCGACCACTCCCGCGGAACGCAGGCGGGCGAGGGCCTGGGCATAACGCGGGCCGGGAAGCTGACGCATTGCAGGCGGCAGTGCGGGCAGCGCGACCTCGCCCCACGCATGCTGGTAGTAGTCGGCAGCGAAGCGGGTCAGACCCAGCCAGTGCGCATCGAGCGGGCCGATCTCATCGAGCAGACGCGAGACCGGCTTGATGCGCGCGGGGTCGAGTGCCGTGGCATTGGAGGTGCCGACGACGAGGCCGACTGCTTTGCGACGCCCGAGCGGCACGACACAGCGCATGCCGACGACAGCATCGCCAGCATCGGCCTCGGTGTTCGCATAATCGAGCGGCGACTCGAGCGGCAGGTCGAGCAAAACCTGAAGGAAGCGGACGCGTGTCACGCTGTCGACCGACCGAATTCCTGACCTAAGACTTCAAGTAAAACAAGTAACTCACTGATTTGAAATGAACCGACACTTTTGATCCGCCAGCCTGTGGATAACTTTGTGGAAAAACGGTGGGAAGTCGTCGCAAACCCGCGTGGGAATTGACCCCAGCTCGGTTCGGCGTCGGTAACACTCCTGTCAACATTTATACAAATCAATAACTTAGCGCAACGAATCGGGCGAGTCCGGCGCCTATCGGCTGCGAAGCCGCATGGATTCTCGCTGAGCGCGCTTTTGTGAATAAGTCAAGCGCCGACAACAAATCACGCCACTTTCGCAGTGACCACTCACCTACGAAGTGCCCGGCTGTGTTGATGCACTTCGTCGACCAGTACGGCAACCGATTCCGGTGGCGTGAACTGCGAAATTCCATGCCCGAGATTGAAGACATGACCTCCCAGCCGACCATCACTGCGGCGCGGTGAACCAAACGCATCCAGCACGTGGCGCACCTGCGCGCGCAGTGGCTCGTCCGACGCAAACAGGGCCATCGGATCGAGGTTGCCCTGCAGCGCACAGCGATCGTCAATGCGCTGACGCGCCTGGCCCAGGTTCATGGTCCAGTCCAGCCCGACCGCATCGCAGCCGATCGCCGCGATCTGTTCGAGCCACAGGCCGCCGCCTTTGGTGAAGACGATGCTCGGAACGCGTTCACCTTCGTGCTCGCGTCGAAGTTGCGAAACGACCTCGCTCATGTAGGCGAGCGAAAACTCCTGGTAAGCCCCGTCAGCGAGCGCACCACCCCAGGTGTCGAAGATCATCACGGCCTGGGCCCCCGCGGCGATCTGTGCATTGAGGTAATCGGCGACGGCGCGTGCGTTGACCTTCAGGATGCGATGCAGCAGGTCCGGGCGCGCATACAGCATCGTCTTGATCTGGCGGAAGTCGTCGGATCCGCCGCCTTCGATCATGTAGCAGGCAAGCGTGAACGGGCTGCCGGAAAAACCGATCAGCGGAATGCGGTTCGCGAGTGCCTTGCGGATCTCGCGCACTGCATCCATCACGTAGCCGAGCGACAGTTCCGGATCGGGAGCGGAAAGGGCGGCGACATCCGCCTCGGTCCGCACGGGCCGTTCGAACTTGGGCCCTTCACCTTCGGCGAAATACAGTCCCAGGCCCATTGCGTCGGGCACGGTCAGGATGTCGGAGAACAGGATCGCGGCATCCAGCGGAAACCGGTCGACGGGCTGCAACGTGACTTCGGTGGCCATTGCCGGCGACTTGGCGAGCTTCAGGAAGCTGCCCGCACGCTTGCGCGTTGCGTTGTACTCGGCCATGTAGCGGCCGGCTTGACGCATCAGCCACACCGGCGTGTAGTCGGTCGGTTCGCGCAGCAATGCGCGCAGCAACGTATCGTTTGAAGGTCTCACGGAGCAGCCGGGTGAAAGCAAACCGCGATTCTGTCACGCCGCCCCTGCCCGGCTGGCTGCGCGCCGGCGAAAAGTCCATCAGCCTGTCGGTTCACGTCCAGCCGGGTGCGCGGCGGTCACAGGTGGTGGGCGAGCATGGCGGCCGACTCAAAGTGGCTGTCAGTGCCCCGCCGCTCGACGGGCGCGCCAATGCGGCCGTCATCGAGTTGATCGCCGAACGACTTGGCGTGCGCGTTTCGCAGCTGCACGTGGCGGCAGGCGAGAGCAGTCGCGACAAGCGCATTGAACTGTCGGGCGGTGTGCTGAGCCCGGACGAAGTTGTGCTCAAGCTGCAGCCCGGATAAAAAAGAGCAGGCCCGCAGGCCTGCTCTTTTTCGAGAAAGATCCTTGCTGCTTACTTCTTGGGAGCAGCGTCGGCCTTCTTTTCCATCGCGGCGGCCGGCTTGGCATCCGCAGCCGGAGCAGCGGGCTTGGCAGCCGGGGCAGCAGCCGGCTTGGCAGCAGGAGCAGCCTTGGCGTCAGCCTTCGCCGGAGCGGCAGCGGGCTTGGCCGGTGCAGCGGCCGGCGCGGCAGCAGGAGCAGCCGCAGCAGGCTTGGCATCAGCAGCAGCCTTCTTCTCTTCCTTCTTGGCGTCGGCAGCGACGGCGGAGCCAGCGGCGAACGCGGCGGCGATCAGGACAGCAAACAGCTTCTTCATGTCTAAAGTTCCCCGGAACGGTTATTAAAGATGAGAGCGGGTGGGTCGGCCCCGAACGGGGATCCCAAGCTCCGCTACAGCCAACGTCTGGCCGGCCCGAAGGTTGACACGAAAGCGAATTCGGCTACTGGTAAACCCGCTCAAACGGGCGTTTTCAGTGGCCGGAACCGGGGGATTGATGCGTTTCTGCTACTCCTGAGGAAGCGCCAGGGTGCGGACCTGAAAGCGCCCGTCGTTCTGGACCAGCCAGGTCTCGGAGAAGACCAGGTTGCCGCGCACCAGCAGGGTCGTCGGGGGCGCCGGAAGCGGGGAGGCGGCCTTCAGCGACGCGAGCGCCATCTGGTCCAGCGACTTGATCTTGGGTGACCGCGTCACGCGGGACCCGACGACATTGCCGGAGCGGTCGACCGTTGCCTCGACCACGATGACGGCCTGCAGCAGGTGATGGGGTCGGCCCTCGAACAACTGCTTCTGGTTGACCTGGTGAATGCGCACGGCGGCCGCGCGCTTCCATGCCTCCAGCGCAGGATCACGCGGTGCCAATCGAACCGCCCCGGAGCCGCCCACCGCCGGTGCCGAGGCAGCCGGAGCTGGGCTGGTCGGCGCGGCGCTCGTGCCGGGGCTGCTGGCCGCAGGCGGCGTCGGAGTCGGAGCACCGCACGCCGACAGCAAAGCCGTCACCGCGACCGATGACAGGGTCGACCACCAGACGGTGAAGCGTGCAGGGACAACAGCCATGACTGCCTCCTTCAACGAACAATGAGTACCGGAATCAGGGTGTGGTCAAGCAGCCGCTGTGTTTCCGATCCGAGCACCCGGGCGGTCAGCCCCTGCCGACCGTGCGATGCCATGACAATGAGCCCGGCGCCGGTCTGGTCCGCGGCCGCCAGCACTCCGCGAAACACGTCGGTTGCCTCCTGCATCGAGGTCCTGCAATCGACCCCTGCCAGACGCGCGATTTCCGTTGCCCGAGCCAGCCGCGCACTCGCCTCGGCGCCCACCGTCGCCTGGTAGTCGGCCCCGGCAATTGCACTCGATTCGCCGACGGCACTGTAGGGGTAGGGCGCAGCCACGGTCACCGCCGTCAGGCCGGCGCCGACCCGCGCGGCCAGTTGGGCCGCGGTTTCCACCGCTCGTTCGGAAATCACAGAACCGTCAGTCGCCACAAGAATGGTGCCGTTGAACATCGGACGTCCTTCCAGGTATTTCGGCAGCAAAAACAGAAAGGGGCAGCCTCAGCCGCCCCCGTTTTCACGCTAAGCCGCGCGATGTGCGCCGACCTACTTGCCGCGGATCTTGCGGATCGCCGCGATCTGGGCGGCCATTGATGATAGTTCGGCTTCGGCCTTGGCGATCTCCATGTCGCTGTTGGCGTTGCGGCGCGCATCCTCGGCCCGCTGCAGCGCTTCGCGCGCCTTGGCTTCGTCAAGGTCCCGACCGCGGATCGCAGTGTCGGCGAGCACCGTCACCACGTGCGGCTGCACCTCGAGGATGCCGCCGGCGACGAAGATCTGTTCCTGCTCATCCTTGCCCGGCACCTTGATGCGGACCACGCCCGGCTTGATGCGCGTGATCAGCGGGGTGTGACGCGGATAGATGCCGAGTTCTCCGGCCTCGCCGGGGAGTGCTACGAACTCCGCCTCGCCGGCGAAGATCGATTCCTCGGCGCTGACGACGTCGACCTGGATCGTTGTGGCCATGATGGCTCCTCAGGACGACCGCACCTAGGCGGCGACCTTCTTGGCTTCCTCTTCCTTGCGCATCTTCTCGAACTTCTCGCGCGCCTCGTCGATCGTGCCGACCATGTAGAACGCCTGCTCCGGGAAGGCGTCGCACTCGCCATCGACGATCATCTTGAAGCCGCGGATCGTCTCCTTCAGCGGAACGTGCTTGCCGGGCGAGCCGGTGAACACCTCGGCCACGTGGAACGGCTGCGACAGGAAGCGCTGGATCTTGCGCGCGCGCGACACCGCGAGCTTGTCCTCGGGCGACAGTTCGTCCATGCCCAGGATCGCGATGATGTCGCGCAGTTCCTTGTAGCGCTGCAGCGTGGCCTGCACGCGGCGGGTGGTCGTGTAGTGCTCGTCGCCGACGACGTTCGGGTCGATCTGGCGCGAGGTCGAGTCGAGCGGATCGACCGACGGATAGATGCCGAGCGACGCAATCTCGCGCGACAGCACGACGGTGGCATCGAGGTGGCCGAACGTGGTCGCAGGCGACGGATCGGTCAGGTCATCTGCCGGCACGTACACGGCCTGGATCGACGTGATCGAGCCGGTCTTGGTCGACGTGATGCGTTCCTGCAGCTTCCCCATCTCTTCGGCCAGCGTCGGCTGGTAGCCCACCGCCGACGGCATCCGCCCGAGCAGCGCCGACACTTCCGTGCCGGCCAGCGTGTAGCGGTAGATGTTGTCGATGAAGAGCAGGATGTCCTTGCCTTCGTCACGGAACGCTTCGGCCATCGACAGCCCCGTCAGGCCGACACGCAGGCGGTTGCCCGGGGGCTCGTTCATCTGCCCGAACACCATCGCGACCTTGTCGAGGACGTTCGAGTCCTTCATCTCGTGATAGAAGTCGTTGCCCTCGCGCGTGCGCTCGCCGACGCCCGCGAACACCGAGTAGCCGCCGTAGGCCTTCGCGATGTTGTTGATGAGTTCCATCATCGTGACGGTCTTGCCGACGCCCGCGCCACCGAACAGACCGATCTTGCCGCCCTTGGCAAACGGGCAGATCAGGTCGACGACCTTGATGCCGGTCTCGAGCAGTTCGACCGACGGCGACAGTTCATCGAATTTCGGCGCGGGCTGGTGGATCGCGCGCCTCGCATCCGACTTGATCGGGCCGGCTTCGTCGATCGGCCGGCCGAGCACATCCATGATGCGGCCGAGCGTGCCCGGGCCAACCGGCACCATGATGCCGGCGCCGGTGTTCTTCGCCTTCATGCCGCGCCGCAAGCCGTCGGACGAGCCCATCGCAATCGTGCGCACGATGCCGTCGCCGAGCTGCTGCTGCACCTCGAAAGTCAGCCCCTGCTCGACCAGCGTGTTGGTCGGATCCGCCTCCAGAACGAGCGCGTCGTAAATCTCCGGCATCGTTGTCGCGCGGGAACTCGATGTCCACGACTGCGCCAATGCACTGAACGATGGTTCCGGTGGCTCCGGTGCTCATAGGATTTCCTCGGTTCTGCTTTTCAATTCGGTCGCGATCAGGACACCGCGGCGGCGCCGCCGACGATCTCCGAAATTTCCTTGGTGATGCCGGCCTGCCGCGTCTTGTTGTAGATGAGCTGCAGTTCCTCGATCAGCTTCTTCGCGTTGTCCGACGCCGCCTTCATTGCCACCATGCGTGCGCTCTGCTCGGACGCCATGTTTTCCGCGACCGCCTGGTAAATGAGCGCCTCGGCATAGCGAACCAGCAGCGCATCGATGACGGCGGGTGCATCCGGTTCGTAGATGTAGTCCCAGGAGTACGCGCGCTTCTCTTCTTCCGACTGCAGCAGGTTCTCATAGGACAGCGGCAGCAGCTGCTCGATCACCGGCTCCTGCTTCATCGTGTTGACGAAGCGCGAGTAGGCGACGTAGACCGCGTCGATGCGTCCATCGGCGTACATGTCGATCAGCGCCTTGACTGGACCGATCAGCTTCTCCAGATGCGGACGGTCACCGATCTGCACGTAGTGCGACACGACACTGGCGTTGAGCCGCTGCAGGAAGCCGAAGCCGCGGTTGCCGATCGCGGTTGTGTGGACCTTGACGCCCTGCGCATCGAGTTCCTTGATCCGCTGCAGCACCGCGCGCTGGATGTTGGTGTTCAACCCGCCGCACAGCCCCTTGTCGGTCGTGACCAGGATGATGCCGACGCCGTTCATCGACTCGCGCTTCTGCATGAAAGGCGGCCGGTACTCCGGGTTCGCCAGAGCCAGGTGCGCGACGATGTTGCGGATCTTGTCGCCGTACGGTCGGAACTGGCGCATCCGGTCCTGCGCCTTGCGCATCTTGGAGGCCGCGACCATTTCCATCGCCTTCGTGATCTTGCGCGTGTTCTGCACGCTCTTGATCTTCTGGCGGATCTCTTTGGTACCTGCCATGACTCGTTTCGTCGGGATGGTCGCGGCGCTTCGCGCCGCACGTGCATCCCTCCGACTCCGGTTAGGTGCTTGCGCTTGGGACGGCCCGGCGCGCAACCACAATGCAACTGCTACAAAACCATCGTTAGGCGATTGAGCTTGGGAGCGGCCCGGCGCTCAATCGCAGTTCAAAAGCAGATCAATACCCGGCCGACTTCTTGAATGCCTCGATCGCCTTCGTCAGCTCGGCCTCGTCGTCTTTCGACAGGTCCTTCGTGCTTTCGATGCGATCGGCCAGCGCGGCGTGCTTGGTCTTTACGTAGTCGCGCAGTGCCTTTTCGGCGGCCAGGCAGTCCTTCATGTCGATGCTGTCGAAGGCACCCGCGCTCACAGCGAAGAGCGTCACCGCCATCTCCCACACCTGCAGCGGCTGGTACTGCGGCTGCTTCATCAACTCGGTGACGCGACGGCCGCGCTCGAGCTGGTTACGAGTGGCTTCGTCAAGGTCGGAAGCGAACTGCGCAAACGCGGCCAGTTCGCGATACTGGGCCAATGCCAACCGGACACCGCCGCCCAGCTTCTTGATGACCTTGGTCTGGGCATTCCCGCCGACTCGCGACACCGAGATGCCAGGGTTGATGGCGGGGCGGATACCCGCGTTGAACAGATCCGTCTCGAGGAAGATCTGGCCGTCGGTGATCGAGATCACGTTGGTCGGCACGAACGCGGTCACGTCGCCGGCCTGCGTCTCGATGATCGGCAGCGCAGTCAGCGAGCCGGTCTTGCCCTTGACCGCACCCTTGGTGAACTTCTCGACGTATTCCGGATTGACGCGCGCGGCACGCTCCAGCAGGCGCGAGTGCAGGTAAAACACGTCGCCCGGATACGCCTCGCGGCCCGGCGGGCGGCGCAACAGCAGTGACACCTGCCGATAGGCCCACGCCTGCTTGGTCAGGTCGTCATAGATGATCAGCGCGTCCTGTCCGCGGTCGCGGAAGTACTCGCCCATCGTGCAGCCCGAATACGGTGCGATGTACTGCATCGCCGCCGATTCGGACGCCGTGGCCGCCACGATTATCGTGTACTCCATCGCGCCGAATTCCTCGAGCTTGCGCAGCACGTTGGCGATGTTCGAGGCCTTCTGACCGATCGCGACGTACACGCAGATCAGGTCCTTGCCCTTCTGGTTGATGATCGTGTCGACGGCGACCGCTGTCTTGCCGGTCTGGCGGTCACCGATGATCAGTTCGCGCTGGCCGCGGCCGATCGGCACCATCGAGTCGATGGCCTTGAGGCCCGTTTGCACCGGCTGCGACACCGATTGCCGCTCGATCACACCGGGAGCGACCTTCTCGATGACGTCTGTCATCTTGGCGTTGATCGGGCCTTTGCCGTCGATCGGTTCGCCGAGGGAGTTGACGACGCGACCGATCAGTTCCGGGCCGACCGGGACATCGAGAATGCGTCCGGTGGCCTTGACCGGATCGCCTTCGCGGATGTGTTCGTAGTCACCGAGCACGACCGAGCCGACCGAGTCGCGCTCGAGATTCAGCGCCAGGCCAAAGGTGTTGTTCGGGAACTCGAGCATCTCGCCCTGCATCACGTCCGACAGGCCGTGAATGCGGCAGATGCCGTCGGTCACCGTCACGACCGTGCCCTGCGTACGCAGTTCGGTCGACACGCCGAGGCCCTTGATGCGGGACTTCAGCAGTTCGCTGATTTCACTGGGATTGAGTTGCATCTTTCAACTCCAACAGATTCAGGCGCCGCTTAGGCAGTTAGCGCCGTCTGCATTTCTGTGAGCCGTGCGCGGACCGAACTGTCGAGTACCTGGTCGCCGACCGTCGCGCGCACGCCGCCGATGAGCCCGGCGTTCACGCGCACTTCGGGCTTGAGTTTCTGGCCGAACTTCTTTGAGAGCGACGCCAGCAGGTCCGCGACCTGGGCATCCGACAGTGGAAATGCCGTTTCGATCAGGCAGTCCGCCACGCCTTCGGCGCGGTTCTTCAGTTGCCGGAATTGCGCCGCCACTTCGGGCAGCACCGCCAGGCGCTGGTTCTCGATCAGCAGCTTGAGGAAATTCGTTCCGGCTGCAGGCAAGGACGCCTTCATCGACGCCCGGTGAGCAGTCCGAAGACCTGGGTGTGGTCCAGGTTCGGATCGGCCACGACATCGGCGACCTGGGGATGCGACATCAGGCCGGCCAGCTCGTCGACCGCAGCGCGCCATCCTTCAAGGCTCTCGCCC
>CAVYNB010000036.1:0-142003 GCA_963769745.1 uncultured beta proteobacterium | reverse complement strand
ACGCAAACGCCGCAGAAAAGATCGCGCTGCCGACGAAGAGCCAGCACACCATGGCACTGGTCTTGGCGGTCAGGAAGACCGACTCCTTGACCTCGCTCTGCAGACCGGCCTGGCGATAAGCGAGCAGCGCCCACAAGCCCACTCCGACTGAAGCCACGATGCCGATGATCGACGGTACGGGCTGCTTGACGATGCCGCCGCTCGCCAGGAGGAACCAGATGATCGAGATCAACGCGGGTGCCCAGAGCAGCAGCCACAGCAGCAGCTTGCTGGTCACCTTGCCGGTTCGTTTCCCGACGAGCGAGTAGATCGCCGCCAGCAGATAGCCGCCAAATGCCCCGACGGCTGCCGCCTCCGTGGGCGTGGCAAGGCCAAAGACGATCGAACCCAGCACCGCGAGGATCAGGATCATCAGCGGGAAGAAACTCGACAGCAGCATCTTGAAGACTTCGAGCCGCTGGAAACTGAGGATTGCGTAGAACGCAACCAGGGCCAGCACGCTCACCGCCGTGCCGATCCAGAATCCCGGGCTTGGCGGCCCGACGCTCGGCAGTCGCCTGTGTCGTAGCGCGGATCCCCGCGCTGCTCGCGTTCCTTGACCGCGCCTGCCGCGCCCGGGGGTTCCCTCACACCTTCGCCCGATCCAGGGGGCGCGGCCAAGACCTCCGCTTCCCGGAGGTTCCTTCACGCCGTCGCCCGATCCCGGCGGCGCCGCCAGCCCACCGCTGCTCGGCGGCTCCTTCACTCCGCTCGAAGTGCCCGGAGGTTCCTGGATTCCTCCTGCCGATGCGGGCTCCCTGAGGGTGCCCGCCGGCTCCGACAATCCGCCGCCCATCGCGGCTGCCGCCGCAGCCGCACTTGCGGTGCGGTGTTGATCTGCCATGCCAGCGCGAACGACCGCGGTGAACAGCAGCGCCGGCAGCAATGCAACGCCCGAGTTGCTTGACCAGATAGTCGGTCGGCACTCCGATGTTGCGCGCGCTCCTGAGGGCCTTCATCAGCGCCGGCAGCGCGCGATTGGAAATCGCGCTCGACACCTCTCTCCGTCAGCGGCGGCAGCGGCACGAATCGCTGCTCGGCCGTCAACGGCGGCATCAGCTTCGGCTTGATCTTGGCCAGCACGACCACGTACACGACATAAAGGCCGGCCAGCATGATCCCCGGGAAGAAGGCGCCGGCGTACAACTGCACCACCGATACGCCGGCCGTGGCGCCGTAGACGATCAACAGGACGCTGGGCGGGATCAGGATGCCGAGGCAACCGCCGGCCGTGATCGATCCGGCGGAGATGCGCACGTCGTAGCCGGCCTTGAGCATCTGCGGCAGCGCCAGCAGTCCCATCAGGGTGACGACGGCGCCGACGATGCCGGTCGCGGTCGCGAACACCGCGCAGGTGAAAATGGTGGCCACCGCCAGCGAGCCCGGCACGCGCGCCATGGCCAGGTGCAGGCTCCGGAACAGCCGCTCGATCAGGTTCGCGCGCTCCACCAGGTAGCCCATGAACACGAAGAGCGGAATCGAGATCAGCACGTCGTTGCTCATCACCTTGAACGCCGCCTGCACCATCAGGTCCAGCGTCCGCGTGATGTCGCGGTCGTAGGCGAGCCACGTGAAGATCATCCCCATGCCCATCAGCGTGAAGGCCGTGGGAAATCCCAGCATGATCGCCACCACGACCAGCGCCAGCATCATCAGGCCGAGGTGACCGCTCGCGAGAGTGTCGGCCGACAGCAGCATCACCGCGGTGCCCGCGATGATGAGCCCCATGATGATGAATCCGAACCAGAGCTCCTTGCGGATCTTCATGGCGCGGTTCCCTGCTTCGCCTCCTGCGCAACTACGATCTTGTCGAGCGCGGCGATGTCCTCGTCCTTCACGTGCACCATCTGCTTGAGCTTGTCGACGTCGACTTCCTCGACGTCCTGCTCGCGCGACGGCCACTCGCCGTGCTGCAGGCAGCGAATGCAGCGCACGATCTCGACGATGCCTTGCAGCAGCAGCATTGCGCCGGCGAAGGGGATGATGAACTTGAACGGGTAGAGCGGCAGCGGCGTGGCGGAAAACGTCTTCTCACGGATCGCCAGCGCTTCGTTCGCATAGATCCAGCCCGCGTAGGTGAGCGCGACGATGCCCGGCAGGAAGAAAACGATGTAGAGCACGAGGTCGATCGTGGCCTGTGTGCGCGGCCGGAAGAAGCCATACAGCACATCCCCGCGAACGTGGCCGTTCTTCGAGAGCGTGTAAGCGCCGGCCATCATGAACAGCGCTCCGTACATCATGATCTGCAGGTTCAGCGCCCAGTCGTGCGGTGTATTCAGCGCATAGCGGGAGTAGACCTCCCACGAGATCATCCCTGTCAGCAGGATGATCATCCATGCGAATACCTGGCCCAGCCACGTCGACAGCCGGTCCACTGCCAGCAGAAGTTTCTGCATTGCCCTTCCTTTGCGGGAAGAAAAAGGGCCACCGGCCATTACTTCTGGCAGGTGGCCCGTCGGACCTCGACTGAGTGACTATCTCTTGCCGAAGTAGTAGTTGGACGCCATCTTGAAGTCGACCGTGTAGTCGTTCTGCCACGAGCTGGCACGCTGCGCGAAGGCCTTTTGCGAGTCGAGCACCTTCTTGAACAGCGCATTTTCGGCGGACTTCTTCTCCATGATCTTGTCCCACGAGGCAAGCTGCGCGCGCAGGATCGCATCGGGGGTCTTGTAGAAGTTCACGCCCATTTTCTTCAGCTCGATGTAGTCCTTCGAGTTGCGGTCGATGGCCTTCCAGCTCATGTCGGCACTGGACGCTTCGACGGCGTGGTCGATGATCTTCTTGAGATCCGGCGCCAGGGCGTTGTACTTGGTCTTGTTGAACAGGATCTCGAACTGCTCACCGCTCTGGTGGAAGCTCTGCAGCATGCAGTTCTTGCTGACGTCGGGGAAGCCGAGCAGCTTGTCCGACGACGCGTTGTTGAACTCGGCACCGTCGATCAGGCCGCGGTCGAGCGCCGGCACGATCTCGCCACCGGGCAGCGGGTTCACTGCGGCGCCCATGTCGGTGTACATGTCGACCGCCAGGCCGACCGTGCGGAACTTGATGCCCTTGACGTCCTCGACCCTGGCAATCGGCTTCTTGAACCAGCCGAAGGGCTGCGTCGGCATCGGACCGTAGAGGTACGAAACGACGTCGACGTTGATCGACTTGTAGATCTCCTGAAGCAGCGCGTCGCCGCCGCCGTAGTAGTGCCAGGACAGCAGCATGTTCGGGTCCATGCCGAACGACGGACCCGAACCCCACAGCGCGAGCGCGGAGTTCTTGCCGTAGTGATACGCAACGACGCCGTGGCCGCCGTCGAGCGTGCCCTTCGCAACGGCTTCGAGCAGCTGGAACGCCGGAACGACGGCGCCGGCCGGAAGCACTTCGATCTTCAGCCGGTTACCGGCCATGTCGTTGACCTTCTTGGAGAAGTCGGTCGCGTACTCGTGGAAGATGTCCTTCGTCGGCCAGGTGCTCTGGAACCGCAGCGTCGTGGTCTGGGCCGTCGACACCATCGGGAAGCCCAGCGCCGCGGTGCCCGCGGTGGCCGCAGCGGCCGTGGACAAAAACTTCCGACGCGTCGGTGCGGCGTCCTTGCTCTTGATGAAATCCATGAATGTCTCCTTGGCTGAAGCCGTTTGGAACTGCGACACGTCGGGCCCGAGGCCGTTTCTGTTTGGCGCGGCTTGTTTCACTGGGGTCGCAGGGTAGTGCCGCCGTCAGCGATTCTATTGAATCGGGACTCGCGGGGGAAATGATTCCGGGGGCCAGCAGGGGTAAATGCGGACCGCACGTCGTTACGTTGCGGCGCAGCATCCGATCAGAAGAAGCCGGCTCCCACGGTGAACAGCCGTTCGACGCGCTGGATCAGACGCTTGTTCTCGACGAAAACGATCAGATGGTCCTCCGGCTCGATCACCGTGTCATGGTGGGCCATCAGCACCTGGGTCCGCGCGCCCGCGCCTCTGACCACCGCGCCGATCGTGACACCGCGGGGTAGCTCCACCTGATCGATGCTCTTGCCGATGATGCGCGAGGTGCGCGCGTCACCGTGGGCGATGATCTCGAGCGCTTCGGCCGCCCCGCGCCGGAGGCTGTGCGCAGCGACCACGTCGCCCCGCCGCACGAACTTCAGCAGCGCCGACAGCGTGGCGTAGGACGGCGAAATCGCGATGTCGATCTGTCCGCCCTGCATCAGGTCGCCGTAGCTCTTGCGGTTGATGAGGGCGATGACGCGACGCGCGCCCATGCGCTTGGCCAGCAACGAACTCATGATGTTGTTTTCGTCGTCGTTCGTCAGCGCGATGAACAGATCCGTTTCGTGCACGCCCTCCTGTTGCAGCAGGTCTTCATCCGTGGCATCGCCGCTCAGCACCAGCACATCGGTCGACAGCTGGTGCGCGAGGAGTTCCGCGCGTCGCTTGTTCGCCTCGATGATCTTGACGATGAAGCGTTCCGGGGTGTCCAGCCCCTCGCCCGTGTCGAGCGAACGCGCCACCCGCAGGCCGATGTTGCCGCCGCCGGCGAGCATCACGCGCCGCACCGGCTTGTCCATGCGGCGCAGCTCGCTCATCACGGTGCGGATGTTCTGCGAGGCGGCCAGGAAGAAGACTTCGTCGCCCGGCTGCACCATGGTGTCGCCGTCGACCCGCACGCTGGCATCGTCGCGGAACATCGCGACGATGCGCGTATCGACATTGGGCAGGTGGCGGCGCAATTCCTTGACCGGATGCGACACGAGCGGCCCGCCGGCAAACGCCCGCACCGCGATCAGGCTTGCGCGGCCGTCGGCAAACTCGAGTACCTGCAGCGCTTCCGGAAACTCGATCAGCTTGAGCAGGTAGTCGGTGACCGTCTGCTCCGGAAAGATCACATGCGTTGCGCGAAAGCCCTCGTCGCCGATGAGCTTCGGGTGCTTCTGCAGCTCGACGTTGCGCACGCGCGCGATGCGCGTGGGAATGTTGTAAAGATCCGCGGCAATCTTGCAGGCGACAAGATTGGTCTCGTCGTAGGCCGTGACCGCGATCAGCATGTCGCAGTCCTCGGCGCCCGCCTGCTTCAGCGTCGACGGCAGTGCGGCGTTGCCGACCAGCCCGCGCAGATCGAAGCGATCCTGCAGATCCGCCACGCGCGCCGGATCGGAATCGATGATCGTGATGTCGTTGGCCTCGGACACCAGGCTCTCGGCCACCGAGGACCCGACCCGACCGGCACCAATGATGATGATCTTCATGAATGCGGGCCTGCAGCCGGCCCGGCGGCAGATGCTAGTCGTCGTATTCGTCCCGATGCACGTAGACCGGCGGCGACGGCAGCGCATTCGACACAGTCGTAGGCGCGACGGCCGGAGGCTCCTCGGCGGCGCGATCACGCCGCGCACCGCGGGCAAGCTCGATGCCGAGCTGCTTCAGCTTGCGATACAGATGCGTGCGCTCGAGTCCGGCGCGATCCGCAACCCGCGTCATGCTGTAGTGCTCGCGTGCAAGATGGAATTCGAAGTAGACGCGCTCGAACTGGTCGCGCGCGTCGCGCAGCGGCTGGTCCAGCGGCACGCCGTTGTGCGCACCCACCGGCTCGTTCGCCGCTACCGGCTCGGTCGGTGCCACGACCGGTATCTCGGCCGGGACGGCGGGTGCATAGGACGGTGAGGCGGCGCCCTGTGGCCGCAGGTTGCGCATCACGCGTCCGCGTTCGAGTCCGGAACGGACCGCGGACAGCAGGCGCGCCATGGCGATCGGCTTCTCGAGGAACTCGAGCGCACCGTAACGCGTCGCTTCGACCGCGGTATCGATGGTCGCGTGGCCCGACATCATGATGACCGGCATCGTCAGCTGGCCCAGCGACGCCCATTCCTTGAGCAGCGTGACGCCGTCGGTGTCGGGCATCCAGATGTCGAGCAGCACCAGATCGATGGGCTCCTGCGCCCGCACATCGCGCGCTCGCGCCGCGTTTTCGGCCGTCAGTACCGAGTGACCTTCGTCGCTCAGGATCTCCGACAGGAGTTCGCGGATGCCGACTTCGTCATCGACGACTAGGATGGTCGACATCAGGCTACCGCTCCGTGGACAGGAGCCACGCGGGGCTGCGTGGGCATCGAGGGAAAGTCGCGGGCAACGTGATCATGAAATCCGGGGCAGGCATCGGGTCATCGGGACTTTGGGCTTAGGCCACACGACGCGGGCTGGCGTCGGCAGTCTCGGCCAGTACCAGCCGACGAAACACGATGGTCACCGCGGCACCGCCCGCATGGCCAACGCCGCTTCCGCCGCCACGGTTGACGATTTCGACATGTGCTCCGTGTTCATCGATGATTTTCTTGACCATGGCCAGTCCGAGGCCGGTGCCGCTGGGTTTGGTGGTGACATAAGGCTCGAACGCACGTCGCAGTATATTCGCCGCGAAGCCCGGGCCGTTGTCCTCGACCGAGAAGCGGACGGCGCGCACGACTCCGGTCGCTTCCACGTTTTCGGCCAGTGTGGTCCGGATCCGTATGCTCGGGTCCGGCTGGCTGCTCAGCGCTTCCTGCGCATTGCCGATCAGGTTGTGGATCACCTGCCGCAGTTGCGTTGCATCGCCTTCGATCATGGGCAGCGGCGACGCCAACGTCAGCGATATCGGCGCTCCCGCAGTACGGTACAAGGTGGCGACTTCCTCGATCAGCGCGTTCAGGTCGAGAGGCAGCAGGCGCGCGGGTGGAACGCGCGCGTAATCGCGGAAGTCGTCGACCATGCGCTTCATCGCCGCCACCTGGTTGACGATGGTCGTGGTGCCGCGTCGCAGGACGTCGGCCTCGCCGCCTGGCAGTTTGTCGACCAGCTTCATCTGCAGGCGCTCGGCCGCCAGCTGTATCGGCGTCAGCGGATTCTTGATCTCGTGCGCGAGCCGGCGCGCAACCTCACCCCAGGCCACGGCACGCTGCGCAGAAATCACCTGGGTGATGTCGTCGAACACGATGACGTAGCCGGGCCCGTCATCGAGCGGAAGGCGCGATCCTCGTACCAGCAACATCAGCGGTTCGGCCGTCGTGCCCGCGGCGCGCTTGACCTCGATCTGCTGCTGCCATGAATCCTTGGGAGTGCCGGACAAAGCCTGCTCTGCGAAACCGGCCGAAAATGCGTCGGCGAGTTCCGCGTCGATCGCCTGCAGCGGTCGCCCGATGTCTTCTCCGAGCGACCTGACCAGGATGCGCGAGGCGCCGAAGTTGGCCGTCACCAGGCGGAACTCGTGGTCGAGCACGATCACCCCGGCCGACAGATTGGCCAGCACGCGCTCGAGGTAGGTCTTGGCGTTCTCGAGTTCGCGCTGCTTGGTCTCGATGGCATCCCGTGCATCGGTCAGCTGCCGCGTCATCGCATTGAATGACTGCGTCAGCAGGTTCATCTCGTCGTTGCCGGGAAACTCGCGCACCGGTCTGAAGTTGCCCTCCGCGACAGCCTTCGTGCCTTCGGCGAGCTGGAGCAGCGGCGCCGTCATCGAACTGGCGAGCAACACGCTGCCGGCGACCGCAGCGAAGACCGAGAGCAGCAGCGTGAGCGTCAGCGTCAGCCCGTAGATCGTCTTCAGTCCGCTGCGCGAGAGCGACAGTTCCTGGTACTCCCGGTAACCGTTCTGCAGCGCGTCGGCGTTGGCTGCAATGGTCGGCGGCACCGGCTGGATCAGCTGCAGATAGCGTGTGTCCGTCGCAGGCGACATGCTGCTGCCGGTAATCGGTGCGCCCCTTACGCTGCCGAGGGAGTCATGCAGGCGGATTCCTGATCCGTCGAGCGGCAGGAGCGAACCCCGGACCGACATCGTCGTCGGCGCCGGGATCGGCACGATGACGCGGGCGCGCAGGCCCTGGTGCGCCTCGACTGCGCCGGCCTCCCCTTCGATGACGGCAAACATGCGCTGCGTCCGCGCCTGTCGCAACTCGCTGGGCTTGGGCGCCTCGGGCACCAGTTCCGAGACCTGGGCACCGGACGCCCCGATCAGCTGCCCGTTGCCGGTGACGAGCAGCGCCTCGTCGATCCCGCCCTGCTCGCGCAGGCGGTTCAGCTGCGACAGTTGACCGGCGTCGGGCAGATCTGCCAGCTCGAGCGCCCACGCATTCGCCTTGGCGGCCACGTCGTCCTTCACGTTGTCGAGCGCGGCGCGTCCCAGCGTCAGTCCCGAATCGAGCGCGCGGTCGACCCGTATGTCGAACCATGATTCGATCGAGCGTGACAGGAACTGCGTCGACACGATGTAAATCAGCACTCCGGGCAGAACACCCATCAGCGCGAACGCGACAGCAAAGCGCGTTGTCAGGCGCGCCCCGAAGCGCTTCAGCAGCAGGCGCTTGGCCAGGCGTCGCACCAGCAGCAGGACCAGCACTGCAAGCGCCGCTGCGATGACGCCGTTGATGGCGAGCAGGATCGGGTAGTTGCGTTCGAAGAACGCGGTATTGCCGCTGGCCGAGGCCAGGATGAACAGCAGCACACCCGACAGCGCAATCGCGAAGAGCAGCCCGTATCGCAGTACGCGCGACATCTCAGCCCTGCCCCGGGAATGTCAGCGAAGGTGTCAACGCACCGCCGCCTGATTCACTGCGCAGCGTCGACCGCGGCTGATCCATGGCCTTAGCGCGCCAGTTCGGCGGGCACCGCCAGCTCGCGCCAGTCCGAGGCAAGATTCCACTCGCGGCTCGTGATGGCATTGACCTGGAACGGCTTGGGTAGCTGGGTCACATCGAGCCGCATCCGGACCTGGGCCTCGTAGTCGTCGCGCGGCGACAGCACACCGGCCTCGATCACCTTCCACTGGCGCACGCTCTTGAGCAGACCCAGCGCCTCGTCGAGCGACTCGAAGGGCTGCGACAGGCCGCCGCGGGCGAGACGGTACTGGCGCGTCAACGGGCTGTAGGACAGGCGATAGGTGAGCGTGCTGGAACTGATCTGCCGATCCAGCCAGTACCAGCGCTTGCGAAACAGCTCGAACTCGATGTTGAAGTAGATCGCGATGCCTTTGGTCACCGCCTCTTCGAGCACCTGTGGCATCTCGAATTCGAAGGTGGCGTTGAGCACCACACCGCCGGCGCCGGCCGGTGCCGGCTCCAGCGCGGCTGCAATGACGCCGATGCGCTCGTCCGCCAGCGCAGGCGCGGCGGGAAGCCACGCCAGCAGCAGCGTGACGATCGACGCGCGCAGCACGGTGGCCAGGGTCATCGGGACTTCTCGAGTAGTGCGTAGAAAAAACCGTCGTGAATCGTCGGCCAGGGCCGGCCGGCGTCCCAGATCGCGCCCGCTGCCGCGGATGGCAGCAACTGCACGAACGGCGCACCGCCGGGCAGCGGCCGCGCCGCAGCTTCCGGATGCCGGCCGACAAAGCGCGCGATCTGCGCGCTCCCTTCCTGTGGAAACACCGAGCACACGACGTAAAGCAATCTACCACCCACCCCCAGCAGCGGCCACAAAGCCTCCAACAACTGCGCCTGCAACGTTGCCAAATGCGCAACATCGGCCTTACGGCGTAGCCAGGGGATGTCCGGATGCCGGCGAACGATGCCGCTGGCGGTGCAGGGCGCATCGAGCAGGATGCGGTCGTAGGGTCGGCCGTCCCACCATGCCGGTACGTCCCGCCCATCGGCGACGATGACGCGCGCTCGACGATCGATGCGGCGCAGGTTCTCTTCGATGCGCGGAGCCCGTTGCGGGTCCGCCTCGAGCGCGGTCAGGTCGAGCTCGGCCAGCTCAGCCAGGTGCGCGGTCTTGCCCCCGGGGGCCGCGCAGGCATCGAGGACTCGCAGGCCGTCGGCGACGTCGAGCCACTCGGCGGCCAGCTGCGCCCCTGCATCCTGCACCGAGACATCGCCTGCCGCGAACCCTGGAATGCGCGCGACCGGAACCGGCTGCTGCAGCCACACCGCCTGGAGCCCGACCCGGGTGGCGGGCATGTCATGCGCAGCAAGGCGCTGCAGATAGTCCTCGACGCTGCATTGCCGTCGGTTCACACGCAGCACCAGTGCCGGCGCGTCGAATCCGGTCGCAAGAATTTCGCGCCATTGCTCCGGATGCGCGGTACGCACGGCGTCGATCCACCACGCCGGCGCGTTGTAGCGCACCTCGTCGATGCGCTGCAGGCGCTCGAGCAATTCGTCCTGTCGACGCAGGAAGTTGCGCAGCACCGCGTTGACGAAGCCGGCGGCTCCGGCCGTCGCGGGCTGCATGCGCGCCGCTGCGACGGCCTGATCAACGACGGTGTGTGCTGCATGACGGCCCGCCATCAACTGTGGCAACGCGACGCACAGCAGCGCCGCTGTCTCCGTCGCCGGAGGCCGCGATGCCAGCTCGGCAATCACCCGCTCGCTGAATGCGCGCCGCCGAATGGCGCTGTAGCTGGTGTCCTGCACGGCGGCGCGCAGGCGTGCGCGATCGGCGTCAACGGCTGCCGCGATGGCGCGGTCGATCGACTGCCCGGTCACGAAATCGCTCCACGCACGCGCTGAAGTGGCCAGCACGTCGGCGAGCGGCGGCGAAACGCCGCCGGCCTCACTCATGCGCCGGTCCGGAGTCGAAGCACTGCTGCGACATCAGGGCATGGCCCGCCAGAAATTCGCGTGCCGGGAGTCGCTTGCCGCCCGCACGTTGCAGCTCCGTCAGGCGCAGGCCCGCCTCCCCGCAGCGCACGTCGATGCCGGCGGCACCGGCTGCGACGATCGTGCCCGGCGCCACCTCGTCCGTCGCCGGGATCTCCATCGCGCGCCAGACCTTGATCGGAGCATTGCCGATGCGCGTATGCGCCACCGGAAACGGGTCGTAGGCGCGCACCTTGCGAGCCAGGACCGCTGCCGGCAACGACCAGTCGAGCCATGCTTCCGCCTTGTCGATCTTGGCGGCATAGGTGGCGCCTGCGGCCGGTTGGGGCTGCGCGCCGAGCTCGTCTATGGAGCCGAGTGCCCGGACCAGCAGCGTCGCCCCCAGGTCCGCCAGGCGAGTGGTCAGGTGTCCGGCGGTCTCGTCGGCGTCGATGTCGATCGACTCGGCAAGCAGCATGGGTCCGGTATCGAGTCCGGCGTCCATCTGCATGATCGTGATGCCGGTCGCGCGGTCGCCTGCCTCGATCGCGCGAGCAATGGGCGCCGCGCCGCGCCAGCGCGGCAGCAATGACGCGTGGACGTTGATGGCGGAAAGCTTCGGCGTCCACCCAGCCCCCAGGCCACGCGGAATATCGAGCACCGACTGCGGCAGGATCAGGCCATAGGCCGCGACGATCAGCACGTCGGGCTCGACCGCGGCAATCCGCCGCTGTGCTGCTTCGGCGTCCGGCCCCTTGCGCAACGACACCGGCGTGTCGACCGTGAGGCCATGCGCCAGCGCGAGCGACTTCACCGGACTCGGCGTCAGGCGCAGACCGCGGCCGGCGGGCCGATCCGGCTGCGTCAGCACCAGGGGCAGCGACCAGCCCGCGGCCGGCGCCGCCGCGATCAGGGCCGCCAGCGAGCGCGCGGCAAAGTCGGGAGTTCCTGCGAATACGATGCGCATCGCGGCATTCTAGGTGGGCTCGATCAGCGGCCATTGCGTTTACCATCGGCCTCTGCAAGCGTCATCAGAGCGCGCAGCAGCACGCATTAAGGGAGACTCTTGAAGCCACTGTCGGGGCTGGATTCACTGTTCCTGCATCTGGAAACACCGGCCACGCCGATGCACGTCGGCGCCGTGCACCTGCTGGAGCGACCCCGACGGGGGGGCGATTACCTGCTGCGCGTGCGACGACACGTGGCGCGGCGGATGCACCTGTCGCCGGTGTTCACGCGCCAGCTCGCGAAGATGCCGCTGGATTTCGCCAATCCGGTCTGGGTCCGCGCCGAACAGGTCGACCTGGAACGCCACGTCGTGCGCGTCACGCTGCCGGCGCCGGGCACGCTGGCCCAGCTCGAAGCCGCCGTCGCCCGCCTGCATGCACAGCCACTCGATCGCTCGCGCCCGCTCTGGCGCTTTCACGTAATCGAAGGCCTGCAGGATGGCGGGCTGGGGTTCTACACGAAGATCCACCATGCGACGCTCGACGGCGCCTCGGGCGTGGCACTGGCACACGCACTGCTCGACCTGGCGCCTTCGCCGCGCGCGGTCGAGCCGGCGCGCCGACGCCGCCGCGATCAGCCGGGCCTGGTGACGATGGTCGGCACCGCGCTCAAGGTCACCGGGGCACAGACAGTCGACCTGGTGCGCCGCCTTCCCGCACTGGCGCGTGTGGCCGCGCGGCTCGTCACCGGGTCGACCGGATTCAGTCGCAACCTCGCCTTCGGCCCACGCACCGCATTCAATCGCGTGATCGACTCCGGTCGCAGCTTTGCGACGGCGTCGCTGCCGCTGGCCGACGTGCGCGCGATCGCCTCTGCGCACGATGCGACGCTGAACGACGTCGTGCTGACCCTGGTGAGCGGCGCGTTGCGCGGCTACCTCAAGACGCGCGGCGGCGTGCCCGCAAAATCGCTGGTGGCGGCGATGCCGGTGTCGCTGCGCGAAGCGGGCAACACCGAAGCCACCACGCTGGCGACGATGACGCTGGCCTCACTGGCCACGACGCTGGCCGATCCGATCGAGCGGCTGCGCGCCGTGCAGGCGTCGACGCGCGCAGCGAAAGACGTGACCCGGCAACTCAAGGGCGTGATTCCGACGGACTTTCCATCGCTCGGCCTGCCGTGGCTGCTGTCGGCCGCCGCGGGCCTGTATGGCCGCACATCGCTCGCCGATCGCATCCCACCCATCGCCAACCTCGTGGTGTCCAACGTGCCCGGTCCCGACGCGCCGCTGTATCTCGCGGGGGCTCGCCTCAAGACCTACTGGCCGGTGTCGATCGTCGAGCACGGCCTCGGCCTGAACATCACGCTGCAAAGCTACGCCGGCTCGCTCGACTTCGGCATTCTCGCGGCGCGGGTCGGCATCCCGGATGCACGGCCCCTGGCACGCGGGCTGCACGAGGCCCTGGCCGAACTTCAGCGCGCCACCCATATCGCGGCGACTCCGCGCGCCGAGCCCGACACCGCCAAGCCGCCGCCGCGGCGACGTGCGGCCGCAAGGTAGCGGCGACGCCATGCCCAGCCATCACGCGTTTTGCACGACATCTTCGACTCATGGATAACTCGCAGCACTGGTACGACTTCGACATGATGCGTGCGCCGGGCTTCGTCCGGCTCGCACTGGAGTGGCGCGCGCCGTGGGAATTCGGCGCAACGATGCTGGCCAGCCCATGGCTCGACCAGGCGGCGGACGGCGACGGCCACCCGGTGCTCGTGTTTCCGGGCCTGATGGCGTCGGACGCGTCGACCAAGCCGCTGCGAAAGTTCCTCGAGCGCAAGGGCTACACCGCCTACGGGTGGGAGCACGGCTCGAACCTCGGGCCGAAGGACGGGGTGCTGGACCACTGCATGGAGCGCGTGCAGAAACTGCGTCGCCAGCACAAGCGCAAGGTGAGCCTGATCGGCTGGAGCCTGGGCGGGATCTATGCACGCGAACTGGCAAAGGATTTTCCGCGCGACGTGCGGCAGGTGATCACGCTCGGCACGCCGTTTACCGGGCATCCGAAGGCGACGAACGCGTGGCGCCTGTACGAACTGGTGACCGGACACCGCATCGGCGCACCCGAGATCCACGAACCGCTGCGCCAGGCGCCGCCGGTTCCCACGACGTCGATCTACAGCCGCACCGACGGCGTGGTGGCCTGGCAGTGCAGCGTCGAGCGCCGCAGCGCGCACGCCGAGAACATCGAGATCGAGGCCAGCCACTTCGGCATCGGCCTGAACGCGCTGGCCTGGTACGCGATCGCCGACCGGCTCGCCCAGCCCGAGGGCCAGTGGCAGCCCTTCGACCGGAGCGGCTCGCTGCGCTGGCTGTATCGCGACCCCACGCGCAAGGCGTGGTTCTAGAACTTCGGTCGCCGGCTGCCATGCCCCAGATCGACGTCAACGGCGTCTCGCTCGACGTCGAGGAGTTCGGCGATGCAGGCGCGCCCGCGTTGCTGTTGATCATGGGTCTGGGCATGCCGGCGGCGGCCTGGCCCGACAGTTTCATCGAGCCCCTGGTGCGCTCCGGACTGCGCGTGATCCGCTTCGACAATCGCGACTGCGGCCATTCGACCAAGCTGCGCAGCGCGGCGATGCCGAACCTGCAGCTCGCGATCATGCGCGCGCTGCTGCGCTTGCCGGTGCGCGCACCGTACACGCTCGACGACATGGCGCAGGACGCGGCCGATCTGCTGGCGGCGCTCGGCATCACGAGTGCCCACGTGGTCGGTGCCTCGATGGGCGGCATGATCGCGCAGGTCCTGGCGGCGCGGCATCCGCAGCGGGTGCGGACCCTGACCTCGATCATGTCGTCGAGCGGCAACCCGAATCCGCACGTCGCGCTCGGCAAGCCACGCGCGCTGCGCGCGATCCTCAACCGGCCGCGCAGCACCGACGATGTTGCGCAACTCACCGATCACCTGATGCGAGTGTTCAGCGTGATCGGCAGCCCGGGATTCCCGAGCGAACAGAATGCGCTGCGCGAGCATCTCGAGCGCGTCGCGCGCCGCGGCTACTACCCGGCGGGCGCCGCGCGCCAGTTGCTTGCGATCCTGGCCTCGGGTGACCGGCGCCGACTGCTCGCGCAGATCTCGGCGCCGACGCTGGTGATCCACGGCCGCGACGATCCGCTGGTCCCGCTCGCGGCAGGCCTCGACACCGCACAACACATCCGTGGCGCACAGCTCAAGGTCATCGCCGGCATGGGGCACGATTTTCCGCCCGCGTTGCAGCCGCAAATTGCGGCGGCGATCGTCGAGCACATTGCCAGCGCGACGAACGGGATCGCTGCCAGCGCCGCCGCCTGAAGCGGCTGCGATCACATCTTCTGGAACAGGTGCAGGTACTGGCGCGCCACCGGCAACTCGCGCGGATGATCGCGCAGCCGGACGTAGAGCTTGCCGGTGAGATCGCGCCGCGTCCCGGTCACTGCATGCAGGTTGACGATGACCGAGCGATGGATCTGCGCAAAGTCGGTTGGATCGAGCTGCGCTGACAGCTCGGACAAGGGTATCCGGATCAGCCACTCGGCGAGTTCCTTGCCGTCGCGCGAGTACACGCAGGTGTACTTGTCGTCGGCCTGGATGTAGACCACTTCGTCGACCGGGATCTGGTGGGTGATCTCGCCGTCCGAGGACCGCTTGCTGGCGCGGATCCAGCGCAGCGAGGACGGCGCCGTCGGCGGCAGGCGGCGCGTGACCTCGGCCAGCAGCGCAGCAAGATCGACGCTGGACGATCCGGCCGCGCGTCGCAGCTTCTCGATCGTGCGCATGAGGCGCTCGCGCGTCACGGGCTTGAGCAGGTAATCGACTGCCTCGCGCTCGAAGGCATCGACCGCATACTGGTCGAACGCGGTGACGAAGACCACGCGTGTCGCCGCTGCCGGTTTGGCGAGCAGTCGCTCGGCCACCTCGAGACCGGTTGCGCCCGGCATGCGGATGTCAAGAAATGCCACATCCGGCCGCTCGCGCGCGATCGCTTCCGCGGCGGCAGGCCCGTTGTGCACGACGGCGACGACCTCCAGTTCCGGCCAGAGCGTCACGAGCATGTCGCGCAGGTACTGCGCCAGATGCGGCTCGTCGTCGGCAATCACCGCCTTCATCAGGCCTCCAGCGGCAGGGTGAGTCGGACCCGCGTGCCTGGCCGGGCTTCCTCGATGACCAGGCGGGCGCCATCACCATACTGCGACGCGAGGCGTTCGCGGACATTGTCGAGTCCGACCCCGGCGCCGGCCTTGGGCTCGAAACCCTGTCCATCATCTTCGACTTCGACGACCAGTCGGCCATCGCGGGCGCGCGCACCGACCCGGACCATGCCGCCGTCGACCTTCGGTTCCAGGCCGTGGCGGATGGCATTTTCGACCAGCGGCTGCAGCGTCAACGGCGGCAGGTGCGCCGACGTCAGCTCGGACGGTATATCGAGGGTGTAATCGAGGCGGTCCCCCATCCGGACCTTCAGGATATCCAGATAGGCCGCCAGCAACGCCGCCTCCTGCCCCAGTGTCGCGCGATCGGCGCGGCTCGCGGCCAGCGAAGAACGCAACAGTTCAATGAGCCGCTCCAGCATGCGGCGCGCCTGTGCCGGCTCGGTGTCGATCAGGCTCACCACGTTGGCCAGCGTGTTGAACAGAAAGTGCGGTTCGATCTGCGCCTGCAGCGCCTTGAGTTTCGACGTGACGGCCTGCCGCTCGAGCTCGGTGGATCGTGCCCGTTCACGCGCCTGTTCTGCCTGGACCTCGGCCAGCTTGGCCTTGTTGGCATAGTGCCGATACACGATCGCCGACACGACGATGGACATCAGGACGATACCCAGGGGCAGGGTCGGCCGCTCCACCACGAGTTTCGGTACATCGACCCCCATGATCGAGAGCCCCAACGCATAGCCGATCAGCACGCCCGCGATCGGAACGGCCGAATAGAACAGGACGCGAGTCTTGGTGCGGAAGCCGCGAATGCGCTCGGGACCGAGCATGGCCCGCGCCAGGCTGAACAGGCCGTGGATGGAGAAGCCGACGCACTGGGCAATGACGAAGTTCCAGCGCAGCGTTTGCCAGAGGTCGACGCGGCGGGCAAAGGCCCACGCGGCCACGGTCAGCAGGAGCGCGATCGCGCAGTTGAACAGAAACGTCCAGAGCAGCCGCAGCCAGCGCGGCCCCTCGCAGGCAAACATCCAGTCGGGTGACCACCAATGGCGCCAGGAGGCGCGCAGCGTTGCAGCGTCTAGCATCGGATCGCGTCCAGGAGTTCGAGCAGTGGCGGCAGGATGCCTCCACGGGACGAACGGGACTGTAGGCCCGCGACGGTCCCGGTCGCCAGTGCATTGGCGTGAATCGCCGGCGCGGCAGCGCCAATCGACAGCAAACGCGGCGGGGCTGCTCCGCCCTCAGGCCGCCCGCGTCCGGCGTTTCTTCATCTTGGTCTTGATGCGCTCCTGCTTCAACGGCGACAGGTACTCGACGAAGACCTTGCCCAGCAGGTGATCCATCTCGTGCTGCACGCACACGGCCAGCAAGCCGGTGCAGTCGCGCTCGAACGCCGCGCCTCGCTCGTCGAATGCCTTGACGCGGACGTGCGCCGGGCGCGTTACCGCGTCATAGATCCCGGGGACGGACAGACAGCCCTCCTCACACTCGATCTGCTCGTCGGACGACCAGACGATCTCGGGATTGATGAAGACCTGGAGGTCGTCCTTGGTCTCCGACGTGTCGATGACGATGATGCGCTCATGCACGTCGACCTGGGAGGCCGCCAGGCCAACCCCCGGCGCCTCGTACATCGTTTCGGCCATGTCGGCCACGAGCTTGCGCAGGCGATCGTCAAAGGCGGTGACCGGCCGCGCGACCGTGCGCAGCCGTGGATCCGGATATTCGAGTATCGGGAGCAATGCCACGTGTCTTCTCCAAATGCCCGGCCCGTCGTGCTGAGGATGATCCGGCTAAGTCCCGCCCTCCTACCCTGCTTTTCACGCGCCCGACCGGCCCGCTTTGCCGCCACACTGCGACTTGATGAGTGATCGGCAGGACCTCGTCCGACGCCGCCCCACGCCTTTCGGCATCGCGCCAAGTCGGGATCAACCCCGTTGGCTATACGTTGCTATATCAAGGCACTAGGGGCAGAATCTGACGCCCTGTCTCAGCTTAGATCGCAGTCGGTTCCGCAAATTTCAAGTCGGGAAGCCGAGCCTGAGGGACGGTGCGAACCCCACCGGACGGCCAGAGGGAGCTTGCATGAAGAAGACTAGCATGGGCGTACTCGCCGCCGTCGCCTGCATGGGCGTGACCGCGACGGGCTCCGCCCTGGCGCAATCGGCCACCAGCCGCTATCCGATCACCTCGGAACAGCGCGGCGTCGCCGATCAGGTCGCTCAGGCCGGCGTACCGCTGTCCGCACTGGCCCCCGATGCGCCGGAACGCTACGTCGTCAAACGCGGCGACACGCTCTGGGACCTGTCCCGCATGTACCTCACGAGTCCGTGGCGCTGGCCCGAGCTGTGGGGCATGAACAAGCAGCAGATTGCCAATCCGCACCTGATCTACCCCGGGCAGGAACTGCTGCTGGTGAAGGAAGACGGTCGCGCGCGGCTCATGATCGGGAGTGGCGGCGAGTCGAAAGAAGGCAAGCTGCAGCCGACGATCCGTGACATGGGATCGGAACGCGCGGCGATCCGCAGCATTCCGACCAATCTGATCCAGCCGTTCCTGTCACAGCCGTTGGTGCTCGAGACGTCGGCGATGAACGACGCGCCGCGCATCGTCGCCACGCAGGAGGGCCGGGTCTGGGTCGGCCGCGGCGACAGCGCGTACGCGCGCGGCATCACGAACGATGCGGTCCTCAACTACAGCGTGTTCCGTCCGCTGCGCCCGCTGTTCGATCCGGACGACGTGAACCGGAAGTCGCCGATCGCCTACGAGGCGGTGTACCTCGGCACGGTGAACATTTCCAAGCCGGGCGAAGTGGCGCGCGTCCACGTGCAGGAAAGCAAGCAGGAAATCGGCGTCGGCGATCGCATGCTGCCGATCGAGCAGCAGGCGCTGATCAGCTACGTGCCCAAGGCACCGTCCGGACCGGTCGAAGCCCGCGTCATCTCCATCTACGACGGCGTCCGCTATGCGGGGGGCGGCCAGATCATCACGCTGAACCGGGGCTCGAACGAAGGCCTGACCATCGGCGACATGCTGCAGCTCTGGCGCGCCGGCGAAACGATCGCAGACAGGACCCTGCCGGGTCGACAGTTCGTCAAGCTGCCCGACGAGCAGATCGGTCTCGCCTTCGTGTTCCGCGCGTTCCCGACGATTTCCTACGCACTGATCATGCGTGGCACGCAGCCCGTCGAAGTCGGCGATCGTGCCTCCAACCCGAGCGACGACACGGAAATACCGCGCGTCCGAACAGAAGCCGAAACCGAAGCGGATCGCGTGTTGCGCCAGCCGCTTCGCCCGATGCCTCAGCAGTAATCCGCAACGCGGCCGATGCAGCCGGCGGAGCGCGCGGCCTGGCTGCGGCTGATCGCCACGCCGGGCATCGGGCCGCGCACCGCGCGACATCTCCTTTCCTCGTTCGGACTGCCTGACGCCATCTTTGGCGCCGGACATGCCGGCGTTGCTGCGCGCCGTGCCCGAGCCGCTCGCGCGCCTGCTCGCCAGCGCACCCGACAGCGAAGTCCAGTCGACGATCGATGCCACCGAACACTGGCTTGCCGCATCGACCCGCCACGCGCTCATTTCACTTGCGGATCCGGAGTATCCGGCGCTGTTGCTCGCGACGCCCGACCCGCCGCCGCTGCTCTTTGCGATCGGACGCACCGAACTGCTGAGCCGGCCGGCGCTGGCCATCGTCGGCAGCCGCAATGCCACGCAACAGGGTGTCGCGAACGCCGAAGCCTTTGCCGGAGCGCTGGCGCGGTCGGGACTGACCATCATCAGCGGGCTCGCACTCGGCATCGACGCGGCTGCGCATCGTGGCGCACTCGATGCGGACGGTGACGCCGGCACGATCGCAGTGGTCGGCACCGGGATCGACGCGATCTATCCGGCCAGCAATCGCGCACTGACGCATCGCATCCGCGAAGAAGGCGTCGTGGTTTCCGAGTTCCCGCTGCGCACTCCGGCGATCGCGCACAACTTCCCTCGTCGCAACCGCATCATCGCGGGGCTTGCACGCGGCGTGCTGGTGGTTGAAGCCGCGCTGCGCTCGGGCTCGCTCATCACGGCCCGCATCGCCGCCGACGCGGGACGTGACGTGTTCGCGATTCCCGGCTCGATCCACTCGCCGCTCGCCAAGGGCTGCCATCGACTGATTCGCGAAGGCGCCAAGCTGGTCGAGTCGGCGCACGACGTTGCCGAAGACCTCGGTCTCGAGCGCTTGCCCGTGGCATCTACCGAGGCGATCGAGCCTGGACCTCACGCCGAGCTACTCGGACTTCTGGGCCATGACCCGGTCGATCTGGACACGCTTGCGCAGCGCACCGGCCGCGACGCGGGGACGCTTGCGGCAACGCTGCTGGAACTGGAGCTGGCACAAGATGTTGAGCGTCTACCCGGTAACCGCTACCAGAGGTTGCGGTAGGGCTTTACAGCCCACCCGGGCTCGCATAGAGTGTGAGCAACGTGTTCGATGTCCTCGTCTATCTGTACGAAAACTACGGCGCGCTGCATGCGTGCCCGGACGCCGACTCACTGTCCCGGAAGCTGACTGCTGCCGGCTTCGACGACGAAGAAATCAACGAAGCACTGGCATGGCTGCAGGGCCTGGAACGGGTCACCGAGCAATCGGTCGCCGTCGGACCCGAAAGCGACGGCTCGTTCCGCATCTATGCAGTGATAGAAACCGAGCGGCTCGGCACGGAGTCGATCGGCTTTCTCAGTTTTCTCGAGAACGCGGGCCAGCTGACACCGACACAGCGCGAAATCGTGATCGAACGCGCGCTGGCGATCGAGGACACGCCAGTTCCGCTCGACATGATCAAGGTCATCGTCCTGATGGTGCTGTGGAGCCAGCAGGCCGACATCGACGTGCTGCTGCTGGAAGAGCTGCTGCACGACGGGACGGAGCGGGAACTGCACTAGGCGCCGCTCGTGTACGCGATCGGCTGCGCCGGATCGCACGTGCACTCGGACGGAATGCAGAACGGTCGGCTCCGCTCCGGAGCGGCCGAGCGCTCCGCCGATGATCAACTGATGGGCACCCTCCCTGCCCTCCCGCCAAGCGGGAGGGTGATGCCACCATACATAACTGGACACCGCGCAGTGGCCGATTTCTCCCGCCGGGCCGGGCACTTGCATCGATTTTCGATTTCGTTGTTATCCTGAAAAAAGAGAGCCCAGCTCATATATGAGGACAGGCCGCCTGACTTGGCGGCCTAATTTTCTGCATGTCCAAAGCACTGATCATTGCCGAGAAGCCCTCCGTCGCCGCCGACATCGCGCGCGCGCTGGGAGGCTTCACCAAGCAACAGGACTTCTTCGAGAGCGACCGCTACGTGCTGTCCTCAGCCGTGGGTCACCTGCTCGAACTCAAGGCGCCCGAGTCACATGACGTCAAGCGCGGCAAGTGGACCTTCACGCACCTGCCGGTCATCCCGCCGCACTTCGACCTCGCACCGATTGCCAGGGCCGAGGCGCGCCTCAAGGTGCTGCTCAAGCTTCTGAAGCGCAAGGATGTCACCGAGCTCGTCAACGCCTGTGACGCCGGACGCGAAGGCGAACTGATCTTCCGCTACATCGTGCAGGCTGCGAAGGCGCGCCAGCCGGTGCGCCGTCTCTGGCTGCAGTCGATGACGCCGGCCTCGATCCGCGAGGCGTTCGAGTCCCTGCGCAGTGATGACGAAATGCTGCCTTTGGCCGATGCAGCGCGCAGCCGCTCCGAGGCCGACTGGCTGGTGGGGATCAACGGCACGCGCGCAATGACCGCTTTCAACAGCAAGGAAGGCGGCTTCTACCTGACGACGGTAGGTCGCGTGCAGACCCCGACGCTGGCGATCGTCGCCGAGCGAGAGGACAAGATCCGGCGCTTTGTCTCGCGCAACTACTGGGAAGTGCGCGCGAAGTTCGACGCCCGGGCCGGGCAGTACGACGGACGCTGGTTCGACGAAGCGTTCAAGAAGGCCGATGACCCGGATGCCCGCGCCGAGCGCTTATGGGACGAGTCCACGGCCGCCGCCATCGTTGCGGCCTGTATGGGAAAGCCCGGCGCAGTCAGCGAGGAGGCCAAGCCGAGCACGCAGCTCTCGCCGCTGCTCTTCGACCTGACCTCACTGCAGCGCGAGGCCAATGGCAAGTTCGGCTTTTCGGCCAAGACGACGCTATCGATCGCGCAGGCGCTTTACGAGAAGCACAAGGTGCTGACGTATCCGCGGACCGATGCCCGCGCACTGCCCGAGGACTACCTCGGCGTGGTCAAGAAGACGATGGAGGAACTCGGCGCGCTGTCGGCGTACAAGCCCTACACGAAGCAGGCGCTGAAGGCGGGCTGGATCCGTCCCAACAAGCGCGTGTTCGACAACTCGAAGATCTCGGACCACTTCGCGATCATCCCCACCCCCCAGACACCCGGGCATCTTTCCGAGGTCGAGGCGAAGCTTTACGACCTCGTCGCCAAGCGCTTCCTGGCGGTGTTCTTTCCGGCGGCCGAGTACCTGGTGACGACGCGTATCACCCGGGTCGAGGAACATGCCTTCAAGACCGAGGGCAAGGTGCTGGTCGAACCTGGCTGGCTCGCGATCTACGGTCGCGAGGCCGTCGAGGAACAGGGCTCGCTGGTCAAGGTCGACGAAGGCGAGCGCGTCCGCACGACCGAGATCGAATCCGTTCCGCTCGCCACGCGCCCGCCGCCGCGCTACACGGAAGCGACGCTGCTCACCGCGATGGAAGGAGCCGGCAAGCTGATCGAGGACGACGAGCTGCGTGCGGCCATGGCCGGCAAGGGACTCGGCACCCCCGCAACGCGCGCGCAGATCATCGAGAACCTGATCGACCAGCGCTACATGGTCCGCGATGGCCGGGACCTTCGTCCTACGCGCAAGGCCTTTGACCTGATGACGCTGCTCAAGGGCCTCGACGTACCGGAACTGACAGCACCGGAGCTGACCGGCGAGTGGGAATTCAAGTTGTCGCAGATGGAGCGAGGCAAGCTCAAGCGCGATTTGTTCATGCGCGAGATCGCCGGCATGACGCAGAAGATTGTCCAGCGCGCCAAGAGCTACGAGTCCGACACGGTACCGATCGAAGACCCGGCGCAGCTGACGAAGCCGTGCCCGAAGTGTGGAAAGACCGTCATCGAGAACTACCGCCGCTTCGCCTGCACGAGCTGCGACTTTTCGATACCCAAGCACCCGGGCAGCCGCTCGCTGGAGGTCGAGGAAGTCGAGGAGTTGCTCGACAAGGGCACGATCGGGCCGATGTCGGGCTTCATCAGCAAAATGGGCCGGCCATTTTCCGCCGTGCTCAAACTGACACCCGAGTACAAGCTCGAGTTCGACTTCGGCCAGGGCAGCGACGATGGTGCGTCCGACGAAGCGGTCGACTTCACCGGCCAGCAAGCCCTCGGTCCCTGCCCGAAATGCGGCGGTCGTGTATTCGAGCAGCCGATGAACTACCTGTGCGAACGTGCGACCGGCCCGGCGAAAACCTGCGATTTCCGTTCGGGGAAGGTGATCCTGCAGCAGCCGATCGAGCGCGCGCAGATGGAAAAGCTGCTCAACGAGGGCCGCACCGACATCCTGCGCGGCTTCGTGTCCAACCGCACGCGGCGCAAATTCAATGCTTTCCTGGTGCGCAAGCCCGATGGCACGGTCGGGTTCGAGTTCGAGCCGCGCGCCAAGAAGCCGGCGGGCAAGGCAGCGGCACGGACAAAGGGTGAGTCGACATCGACGGACACTGCCGCGGCACCGGCTCTGCGCAAGACCGTTCGCGCTGCCTCAGGCGATGGGGATGCGGCACCGACCGAAGGCAAGTCGACGACGGTTGCAGCCAGGCGCCCCGGCACCACCGCACGGAAGAGCACGAAGTCCGTGGCCAAGCACGCCGCCAAGGCGCCTGCGCGAAAGCCTGCCAAGTCGGCCAAGTCAGCCAAGTCGGTCAAGGCCGCCCGCAAGTAGGGTAGTCCGCGCTTCATCCAAGCGCGGCAGTCCGGGCGATGCGGCGGCTCGGCTATGCTGACCGAATGCAGCGTTTCCTCATCGTGGCCGGCGTTATCGCCATTGCCCTGGGACTGCTGTGGCCATGGCTGGCGAAGCTCGGCCTGGGGCGGTTGCCCGGAGACTTTCACGTCGAGCGCGAGGGCTTTTCCTTCTACTTTCCACTGACGACTTCCCTGATCGTGTCGGCCGTGGTGACGGCCGTGATCTGGTTGCTGCGACGCTGAACCCATCGTGAAATCGATTCCCTCCTTCCACCGTCTGGTGGCGATGCTGCGAGCAGCGGCTCCGCTGGCGGCAATGTTCCTGCTCACTGGCTCGGCGGTCATCTCGTGCGATGGCACGTCGGACGACGACCCGGACAACCCGCCCGACGGCACACGACCCAACAGCGCGGCCATGGGAAAGTGGACGCCGAACTCCGACTACGACACGTGCAGCCAGGCGTTTCACGACACGTATTTCGTCATCGGCCCTGACGGCAAGAAGTACCCGACCTGGCATCCACCGACCGCCACCGATCCGGCGACGAGCCGGTCGTGTTCGTTCGGACACGAACATGGCCGTGATCCGCGCGGTTCGGCGCTGTGGGACTCGCTGCGCAGCCACTACGCCTTCGATGCAAACAACAACGGCACGATCGACACCAGTGAACGCGACGCGAGCGGCGTGCCGTTCGGCTACGCCTCCGAACAGCTGCGGGCCTACAACGCCAGCAACGGCATCGCAAATGCCAACCGCGACGAGGACCACGTCGGCTACAAGATCGCGTGGGAAAACGGCATCACCCGCACCCGCACGGTCAACGGGCAGGTGCAGACGTTCGACCTGTCGTGCGACGCCCTGTCCATGCTGCATCAGGAGACGCATTCGGCCGACGCCTACGCCAGCAACCTGCACGAGGTGGTGTACGCGATCGACTGCAGCCGCGGCGCCGATGCGGCGCGCTTCGGCGGCAAGGTGATCGTGGCCGCCATGGCGACGTTCGGCAATCCGGGTGAATTCACCATCGCACTCGCGAACGGGGACTTCTCGACCCTGCGGTTCGGGGTGCCGCAGCCGACCGCGTCGCCTGCAGGCGGCGCCGAGCGCGGCCGCGTGATCCCCACGGCCGACACCGTGTATGCCAACGTGCTGGTGCGCGTCGGCCAGACCTCAGACTTCGCCGCGGGCCTGACCGAGACGTGGTACTCGGGTCTGGCACTGTCACGCACCGACGGCAGCGAGCTTGTGTTTGTCGATCCGTCCTACTCCGTGGCATCGCCGTCGCGCTTCTTCGATGTGGCCCAGTTCACTGGCGTGTCGCGCACGATCGATCTTTGCTACGTCGGCATCAGCGCGTCCGGTGCATTGATCGACGACCCGCTGCGGGCCTTCGAGATCGTGCGCCAGGCGCGCGGCCCCGAGTGCTCCACCATCGCACCCAACGGGCCGTTCACGCCGCGCGTCAACCGGATTGCCTACGATGATCCCCGCAGCGTATTCAACGGCTGTCGTCGGCACGTCACGCTCGGCGCCACCCGCATCACCAATGGCGGCGGCTCGACCCTCTGGTACAGCGATCCGTACGGCCGCGCGACGCGCGCTGCCAGCTTCACCGGTGGGGTCAAGCAGTTCATCGGCGTCATCAACAACAGCACTGCCGGCGCCGTCGATCGCGTGGCCTTCGGCGCCGATCTCGATCCCTGCCTGCCGGGCAGCAATATTCATGCGCCGAACTGAAGGCGTCGCGCGTGTACGCGACCGCTGCGCGGTCGCACGTGCACTCGTCGCGGAACCGCAAATCAGTCGGCTGCGCTCCGGAGCGGCCGCGCGCTCCGCCGACGTCAACGACGGCACCCACCCTGCACTCCGCTGCGGCGATGGTTTGCGGTTCCCTCCCCTCCTGGAGGGGAGGGAAGCGCAAACTCTCAGCCACTGGATGGCCAGGGTGGGTGCCGCCATTGAACGTCGGCGGAGCGCGCGGCCGCTCCGGAGCGAAGCCGACCGAGCAATTGCGCGCGAGCGCACGTCCCGGTCCGGCGCACGTGCGACGTGCGTACACGCGCGACGCGAACCGCCTAGAATCGCGCGCTTTGCGTCCGGCCTCTGCGGCCACTCTGATGCTGCTCTTCGCTTCCACGATCCTGCTGTCGGCGTTCCTGCTGTTCCTGGTGCAGCCGATCATCGCCAAGCAGATCCTGCCCTGGTTCGGCGGCACCTCCGCGGTCTGGATCATGTGCCTGGTGTTTTTCCAGGTCGTGCTCCTGGCGGGCTACACCTATGCGCATGTGATCACGCGGCGACTTTCGACCCGCCGGCAATCACAGCTGCATATCGCGCTGTTGCTCGCGAGCCTGCTGTTCCTGCCGATCGTGCCCAGCGCAGCGCTGAAGCCCGCGGCCGATGCCGACGCCGCGCTGCGCATCATCGTGCTGCTGGCGGCGACGATCGGGCTGCCGTACTTCCTGCTGTCGACGACCGGCCCGCTGCTGCAGAAGTGGGTCGCGCCGAATTTCCCGGAAAAATCGGTCTACCGCCTGTTCGCGTTGTCGAACTTCGGTTCGCTGCTCGGCCTGCTGGCGTTTCCTTTCGCGATCGAACCATTTTCGACCTCGACGACGCAGTCGTGGGTCTGGAGCGCGGCCTATGCGCTCTTTGTGCTCGCCTGTGCGATCTCGGCGTGGCAGGTCGGGCGCCGACCCGCGTCGCCACACATCGTGTCGATCGACGCCGGTCCGGTCGCCGATGCATCGCCGGCAGTCGCGGCCGAAGCCGCGGTCCCGGCGCCGCGGACGGTCGATTACCTGCTGTGGCTCGCCTTCTCCGTGCTCGGTTCAGTGATGCTGCTGGCGTCGACCAGCCACATCACACAGAACATTGCCTCGGTGCCGTTCCTGTGGGTGTTGCCGTTGTCGCTGTACCTGCTGACCTTCGTCATCGCGTTCGAAGGGCGCGGCGGACGCGGCTGGTACGAGCAGAACTGGTGGCTGTTCATCACGCTGATGCTGATCGTCGGCATGGCGGCCGGCCTGTCCGCCTCGCGGGGCGTCCTGGACGTCGGCCTCGCCGTGCCGCTGTACACGGTCGGCATGTTCATGTCGGTGCTCTTCTGCAATGGCGAACTGGCGCATCGCAAGCCGGCGCCGCGCTATCTGACCCACTTCTACCTGACGATCTCGCTGGGCGGTGCGCTCGGCGGAATGTTTGTCGGTCTGCTCGCGCCCCGCATCTTTCCGACGTATCTCGAACTGCCGCTCGCACTCGTGCTGCTGGCCGGCCTGGCCATCGTGGTTGCGTGGCGCAATCGCTGGCTGGTCGGGCCCTCGATCGTGGCGTCGCTGGCCACACTCTGGTACGCCGGCGAGTACGTAACGTTCATGCGCGACGACGTGGTGTTCATGGAGCGCAACTTCTACGGCACGCTGCGAGTGCGCGAACAGGGAACGGGCGACCTGCAGGTGCGCCGCCTTTTGCACGGCGTGATCCTGCACGGCGAGCAGTACACGATTCACGCGGACCGGCTCGAACCCGGCACGTACTACGCGCGCACCTCCGGCGTGGGACGCGCGATCGCGGCGAAGCAGGCGGCGGGACCGGTACGCATCGGCGTGGTCGGGCTTGGCGTGGGCACGCTGTCGGCCTACGGTCGCGCGGGCGATGCAATTCGCTTCTACGAACTCGACCCGGATGTGCTCAAGCTGGCAAGGAGTCACTTCGGCTACCTGAACGCCTCTCCGGCTACGCTGGAATTTGCACTCGGCGACGCGCGCCTGTCGCTGGAGCGCGAGCTGGCGCAGGGCAAGCCGCAGAAGTTCGACGTACTGGCGATCGATGCCTTCTCGAGCGACTCGATCCCGGTGCACCTGATCACGCGCGAAGCAATCCGTCTTTACATGCAGCATCTCGCGCCCGCGGGCGTGCTCGCCATCCACATCTCGAACCGATTCCTCGACCTCAAGCCGGTGCTCGCGAACATCGCCCGCGAGGAAGGTCTGCAGGTCCGGCTGGTCAGCGACACACCCCCCGATCCGGCGTCGATGACCGACTGGGTGCTGATCGCCGCCTCGCCGGACGCCTTCAATGCCGAGAACCTGTCGGTCGCCGAGGCCATCGAGCCAACACCGGGCTTTTCGCTGTGGACCGATCAGTTCAACAACCTGCTCGACGTGCTGAAGTCGAGCCCGGTCGAGGAAATCAAGCGGCTGTTTTCCGAGTGACTCGTCGGGTCGGCACCCGGGTCGCGACAATCTGAGATACTTGCCCGCGCTCGAACGAGCGCCCTGTCATTCACCCCGTACTTCTCGCAGGAACCCCGATGTCGACCACGCGCAAGCCGCGCATCGTCATACGCAATTCAAAAGTCCACGGACGCGGTGTCTACGCCGCTCGCAAGCTCAAGACCGGTGAACGCATCATCGAGTACCGCGGTGAACGCATCACCTGGAAGGAGGCCGACCGCCGCCCGTCGTCGGACCCGGACGATCCGAACCATACGTTCTTCTTCTCGCTGTCCGACGGCAAGACCGTGATCGATGCGGCCGTCGGCGGCAATGCCGCGCGCTGGATCAACCACTCGTGCGAGCCGAACTGCGAGACCGAGGAAACCGACGACGGACGCGTGTTCATCGAGGCGCTGCGCGACATCCGCTCCGGCGAAGAACTCAACTATGACTACGGGCTGATCATCGACGAGCGCATCACGCCAACGCTGAAGAAACAGCACGAGTGCCGCTGCGGTTCGAAGCAGTGCCGCGGCACCATGCTGGCCCTCCGGACAAGAAAGAAGAAGGACGCAAAATGAACTTGATGTACGCGATGTCGGTGCCGGTGTTCGTGAAGTCGCTGGGCAGTCTCTCGGCCATCCTGGACAAGGCGGCGGCGCATGCCGAAGCCCGCAAGATCGACCCGAGCGTGCTGCTGGCCGCGCGGCTGTATCCGGACATGTTCGCGCTGACCAAGCAGGTCCAGGTTGCGTGCGACTTTGCGAAAGGCTCCGTGGCGCGCCTGGCCGGACAGGAGCCGCCGAAGTACGACGATACCGAGACGACGATCGACGCCCTGAAGGCGCGCATTGCGAGGACGATCACCTTCGTGCAGGGCTTCGCCGAATCCCAGTTCGAGGGCAGCGAGACGCGCGAGATTTCGCTCAAGATCCGCGACCAGGTCCTGACCTACAAGGGCTACCCGTACCTGGCCCACATCGCGCTGCCGAACTTCTTCTTTCATGCCGTGACCGCCTACGACATCCTGCGGCACAACGGCGTGGAACTCGGTAAGCGGGACTTCATCGGTACGGTCTAGCCGACAGCGCTGCCGCGAACCAATGCGGCGGCGTATTGTCGGATCAGCGATGAAACCGCTACGCACTGCCCCCTTCCGCCGCTGGCTGGCTGCTGCCGCCGCCGCCGCGCTGGGGCTGGGCATGCTCGCCGGCTGCGCCTCACTGGACGAGTGGCAGCGCCAGGCCATCTTCAATCCGGCGCGAGACAGCGCGCGCTGGTACTCCGAGCCGCTCGCGGGGACCGAGGAATACGACGTCCGCCTGGCCAACGGAGAGTCGCTGCATTTCTGGTACGTCCCGCAGAAAGCCGCCGCTGACGCGCCGACGGTCCTGTACCTGCACGGCGCCCGCTGGAACATGAACGGCAGCGTCTTCCGCATCTCGCGCTGGCACGACCTCGGCTTCAACGTGCTCGCGGTCGACTACCGCGGCTTCGGCAAGAGCACGGAGATCCTGCCCTCCGAGGAGTCCGCGGCGGCTGACGCGCGGGCCGCGTTCGAGGAACTGAAACGCCGCCAGCCCGACGCCGCGCGCCGTTACGTCTACGGCCACAGCCTGGGGGGTGCGCTGGCGATCGAGGTGGCGAGCGGATTGCCGCCGGATCAGGTGACCGGCGTGATCGTCGAAGCGACTTTCACGTCGATCCCCGATCTGATCCGTGGCATGAAGTGGGGCTGGGTGCCCGGCATCGGCCTGGTAGTGACCCAGCGTTTCGACTCCTCGGAGCGCATCGAGAAGGTGAAGGCGCCGCTGCTGATCCTGCACGGGACCGCCGACAACGTCGTGCCCCACACGATGGCGGACGAACTCTACGAGCGCGCGGGCAGCCGCGATAAACGTGTCGTCAAGATCGAGGGCGGCACTCATTCGGGGTTCCGCAGCGGCGCCTCGACCTACCGCGAGGCCGTACTGAGCTTCGTGCAGTCGGTTGCCCCGGCCTCGGCTTCGGCCATGTCGGCGACGGCCGGCGCTGCGTCCGCAGCCGACTGACGCCGCTGCCGCACAGGCAGCCGGACTTCCGCCGGTCCGGGTCGACGACGCGACGGCCCGCAGATCCTGCGGCCGCCGCGCTGACCGTCCAGTCGGCACGACAAGAAGACGCCGAGTCGCGGACGGGATTGCATTCGAGCGCTTTGCCCTCACCGTAGGGACCATGCGTTGAAAAGCGCGCGTCTTGACTCCGCTCAACGAGTCCCGGGCCGAACCGATTGCCGCTTGCGGCAGGGCGTAGAGTTTCGAGCAATGGATCAACCCAACCCCAGCGTTGCACTGGCCGGCGGCGCCCCTGCCCCGGCGGCCGAGCGGCTCGTGCTGCCGGTACAGGGCATGACCTGCGCGAGTTGCGTCGCGCATGTTGAAAAAGCGCTCGCCAAGGTGGCCGGCGTGGAACGGGTGGCCGTCAACCTCGCAACCGAGTCGGCCGCGGTCGAGGGCCACGCGCTCGATCCGCAGGCCCTTGCGCGAGCGGTCGATGCGGCGGGCTATGCCGTGCCGACGCAGACAATCCGGCTGGCCATCGAGGGCATGACCTGCGCCACCTGCGTCACGCGTCTCGAAACCGCACTGCGCAGCGTTGCGGGCGTGACTAAGGTCGGTGTCAATCTCGCGTCCGACTCGGCCAGTGTCGAGATCGTGTCCGGCGCCGCCACGGCGCGCGATCTCGTTGCGGCGGTGGCCGCGGCCGGCTACTCCGCGACGCTGCCCGCAGACAGTGGCCCCGCCGCACCGATCGACCGCACGCGCGGACTTCGGCGTGACGCGCTGCTTGCGCTCGCACTGGCGCTGCCGCTGCTGCTCGGTTCGCACCTCACGCTGGTCGGCATCGAGTGGGCCATGCCGGCATGGATGCAGTGGCTGCTCGCCACGCCGGTGCAGTTCTGGTGCGCGCGCCGCTTTTACTTCGCGGCCGCCAAGGCCGTGCGGGCCGGCACCGGCAACATGGACCTGCTGGTGTCGCTCGGCACGCTGGCCGCCTACGGCCTCTCCCTTTACCTGTGGCTCGAGGGCGGCGTCACGCACGAGACCCACGGCACGTCGCATCTGTACTTCGAAGCTGCTGCAGTCGTCATTGCGCTGGTGCTGCTCGGCAAGTGGCTCGAGGCGCGCGCCAAGCACCAGACTTCCGAAGCAATCCGCCTGCTGGCCGCATTGCGGCCGACGACGGCGAACGTGCTGCGTGACGGGCACGTTGTCGAAGTGTCGGTCGAGGATCTGCGACTGGGTGACATCGTCGTCGTGCGCGGCGGCGACCGCGTTCCGGTTGACGGCCTGATTCATTCCGGTTCGTCGAGCCTGGACGAGTCGATGCTGACCGGCGAGAGCCTGCCGGTCGACAAGTCACCGGGTGAACGCGTCATTGCGGGTTCCATCAACGGGCCGGGGCGGCTCGAAGTCGAGACCCGTGCCGTCGGCGCCGAGACCATGCTCGCTCGCATCATCCGGCTGGTCGAGGATGCGCAGTCGGCCAAGGCGCCGATCCAGAAGCTGGTCGATCGCGTCGCCGCCGTGTTCGTACCGGTCGTGCTGGTCATCGCGGCCGCCACCGTCGCGGGCTGGCTCGCCACCGGCGCGCCGCTCGAAACCGCCCTGATCAATGCCGTCTCCGTGCTCGTCATCGCCTGCCCGTGTGCACTCGGACTTGCTACGCCGGCCGCGATCATCGCCGGCACCGGGGTCGCCGCCCGCCACGGCATCCTGATCAAGGACGCGCAGGCGCTCGAACTGGCCAAGCGCATCGACGTGGTTGCGTTCGACAAGACCGGCACGCTCACGATCGGCAAGCCGCGCGTGGTCGCGGTCGAGGTCCATCACCTGTTCGACCCCAAGGAAGTGCTCGCGCTGGCCGAGGCGGCGAACGCCGGCAGCAATCATCCGCTGGCCGAGTCCGTGCGCGAGGCCTTCGAGCATGAAGCCGGGCGTCACCCGGAGATGGCCCGCCGCAAGGCCATCGAGCATCGCGTGCTGCCCGGCCGCGGCGTGGCGAGCCGACTCGTCGATGCAGCGCATCCCGACACAAGCATCGAACTGGCGTTCGGCAACCAGCGCTTGATGCAGGAGTGGCAGGTCGATACCCGCGCGCTCGATGCGCGCGCGCTGCACTTCGAGGGCGAAGGGCGTACGGTGTCGTGGCTGGCGCAGCGCACGCCTGCCGGTCCGCAGCTGATCGGACTGGTCGCCTTCGGCGATGAGCCGAAGGCGAGCGCGCGCGCCGCCATCGAGGAACTCGAACGGCTCGGCATCGAAACAACGATGATCTCGGGCGACAACGACGGCGCGGCACGGCACGTAGCGAAGCAACTCGGACTCAGCCGCTACGAGGCCAACGTCCTGCCGCGCGACAAGGCCAGGCGCGTCGAGGCGCTGCGAAAAGATGGGCGCGTGGTCGCGATGGTGGGCGATGGCATCAACGATGCGCCGGCGCTGGCAGCGGCGGACGTCGGCATTGCGATGGGTTCGGGCACCGACATCGCCATGCACGCGGCCGCCGTGACGCTGTTGCGCTCCGACCCGCGGCTGGTGGCCACCGCAATCGAAATCTCGCGCGCAACCGTACGAAAGATCCGCCAGAACCTGTTCTGGGCGTTCATCTACAACATCGTCGGCATCCCGCTGGCCGCGTTCGGTGTGCTGACTCCAGTGTTCGCCGGTGCTGCCATGGCGCTGTCGAGCGTGTCGGTCGTCAGCAATGCGCTGCTGCTGAAGCGCTATCGATCCCGAAGGTGACTGTGGCCGGCGTGCCGCGACAGCGTGCGAACCGGAGTCAGCGCGACAGCCCGGCCGCAACCGGCTGGCGCATCACCAGCATCCGGTAGATCGCGTAGCCGCCCGCAGCGGCGAACAGATGCTTGAGCGTGTGCCCGCTGACCACGCTGCCGAGGGCCGCGTTGATCGGGTGATCGAGCCGCTCGCAGACGATGGCGGCGGCATACAGCGCCACGGCGGCGTAGAGGACGCCAGCGTGCGAATACGGCGAGCGGATCAGCGCGGTGGCCGCGATCGCGACCACGATGAAACCCGCCTGCATCACGATGTACGGCGCGAGATTGCCACGCACGGCCCAGTAAACGACAACTCCGGTGCCGACGCCGACCAGCACCGCCAGCAGCAGCCAGGTCAGCCGAAGCGCGCGATCGGCCAGCGTGCCGGCAACCAAACCAGCGAAGCCCAGCGCCATCGGCAGCCGGTCCCACACCAGCGTCGTGTCGTTGGGATCAAGGTGGTAGTAGGCCGAACCGAAGCCGGTGAGCGTGACGCCGGCGAACAGCACGAACCACGGCGCGCGCGCTGCGAGCGCGCGCGATCGGAAGCGGATCGTTCCGGCCAGCGAGCGCAATCCGACGAGCCCCACCAGCACGAAGGGCACGTTGGAAAGCACGTTCAACGCGTGCGGGATTCCCCAGAGCGTCCGCTGGTCCGCGAAGTCATGGTAGGACTGCGGCTGTGACATCGGTGGCAGCAGCCATGCCACCAGCCATGGCGCAGCTGCCGCGCACAACGCCATCAGTGCGATGACACCGTTTGACCGGTTCGATGCCTCGTCCCCGGGTCGTGTCATTCCTGAGCCTTCACCTGCGGTTCTCCGGCATGCGGCTGCCGCCACTGATCGAGTCGCCAGCGTAGCGCGCGCACCGCCAGCTCCCGGCCGATCCATGCAAAGCAGACCAGCGCGAACGCAAAGCCGGTCCAGCCCGGCAGCCCGATCGCGGTGGCCCCCATCGCCGCGCCGATGACGCCGGCCCAGAAAATGAACGTGTTCCGGATGCCGTGGCGACGCGGCGGCTCGAAACTCACCAGGTCATCGATCACGCGCTGGCGGTCATGCGGATCAATGCCGGCGGCATCGACGGCATCGATGACCCACGCGCGCGACACCGGGCCCGCCGCGGTGGGAGTCAACCGGTCCTGCCAGCGGCGTTGCACTCAGGCGAGGTTGCGCAGCTCGCGCAACGCAACCGAGAGCATCGCCAGGTCGGCGCTCTTGCTTTCGGCCAGTTCGCCGAGCAGGCGGCGCGCCCGGTCGAGCGCGGGCGCCTGCGCCCGCTGCCACGCGTCGAGTCCGCCCGCGGCCAGCGCATCGGCGGTGAGCTGCCGCTGCAGGCTGGCGAGATCGTCGTTGGTGGCCGCCTTTGCCAGGGCCTGCCAGTAGCCATCGGACGGCAGGCCGGACACCTGTGTGCGAAGCCGGGCGAGGCCGAGCGATTCGCCGATGGAAAAGTACGCGGAGGCCACTGTTTCGAGCGGCTGACGCGCTGCTTCGGCCACTTCGGCCAGATCCAGTGCCGCCAGCAAGGTACCGGCCGCCGCGACCTCGTCGGCGAGCGGCGCCGGGACACCCTGGCGCACGTAGCCCTCGCGCAGTTCCACGATCGGTGCGCGCCACGCGACGCTCGGAGGTGCGGCCTGCAGAGTCTTCAACAACGCGCGAGCGGCCGGTGCGAAGCGCTCGATCGTCTGCCCGATCGGATCGGCCAGCCGGCGCGACCGCAGGAACCACGTCGTCGCACGCACGGTGCGTCGCCCCAGTTCCATCAGCAGTTCGGCCTGCATCTCGTCGCTGACCACGTTGTCGAGCGCCTCGATCGCCTTCCACGTCGGTCGCAAGGCAAAGACTTCGCGCGTCAGCAGATAGGCGCGCACGACCTGCGCCGGAGTCGAACCGGTGCCCGAGGTCATCTGGTACACGAAGCTGGGCCCGACTCGGTTGACCATGTCGTTCAGCAACTGCGTGGCGATGATTTCCCGACGCAGCGGATGGCGTTCGATGTCGGCGGCGAAACGCGTTCGTACCTTTTCGGGAAAGTAGTGCGCGAGCGCGCCGGCCACCCACGGGTCTTCCGGCAGGTCCGACGCCAGCAGCGCATCGGACAGCCACATCTTTGCGTAGGCCAGCAGCACGGCCCGTTCGGGCGGAGTCAGCGCGAGGCCGGCCGCGCGCCGGTCGGCGATGGTCTCGTCATCCGGCAGGAACTCGAGTGCCCGATTGAGCCGGCCCTCCTTCTCCAGGAAGCGCATGAAGCGCTGCTGCTGCTCGAGCAGCTTGCGCGCGGTGCGCGATCCGACCGACAGCGCCTGCGTCTGGAAGTAGTTGTCCTCGAGCACGAGCTGCGCGACATCGTCGGTCATCGCCGCAAGCACCGAATTGCGCTCGTCCAGCCTGAGCGTGCCGGCAGCGACCGAAGCGCCGAGCAGGATCTTGATGTTGACTTCGTGGTCCGAGGTATCGACGCCGGCCGAGTTGTCGATCGCGTCCGTATAAAGGCGTACGCCGGCGAGCGCCGCTTCGACGCGTCCACGCTGCGTGAAGCCCAGGTTGCCGCCTTCGCCGACAACCTTGCAGCGCAGATCGGCGCCGTTGACGCGCAGCGCATCGTTGGCCCGGTCGCCGACGTCGGCATGGCTTTCCCCGGACGACTTGACGTAGGTGCCGATGCCGCCGTTGTAGAGCAGGTCCACCGGCGCCTTCAGGATGGCGGAGATCAGTTCCGTCGGTGTCAGCTGCGCAGCCACAATGCCGAGCGCCTGCTGCGCCTGCGGCGAAACGGGAATCGTCTTTTCCGCGCGCGACCAGATGCCGCCGCCTGCGGAAATCAGACTCGCGTTGTAGTCAGCCCACGACGAGCGCGGCAAGGCGAACAGCCGCTCGCGCTCGGCAAAGCTCGTCGCCGCGTCGGGTGTCGGGTCGACGACGATGTGACGATGGTCGAACGCGGCCACCAGCCGGGTGTGCTTCGACAGCAGCATGCCGTTGCCGAACACGTCGCCCGACATGTCGCCGACGCCGACACAGGTGAACGCGGTCGACTGAATGTCGACACCGAGTTCGCGGAAGTGACGCTTGACGCTTTCCCAGGCGCCGCGCGCCGTGATGCCCATTTTCTTGTGGTCGTAGCCGACGCTGCCGCCGGAAGCGAAGGCATCGCCGAGCCAGTGGCCATATTCCGCGCTGATGGCATTGGCAAAGTCGGAGAAGCTCGCCGTGCCCTTGTCGGCCGCCACCACGAGATAGGTGTCGTCGCCGTCGTGTCGCACGACGTGCGGCGGCGGCACGACCTGGCCCTGCACCAGGTTGTCGGTCAGGTCGAGCAGTCCGCGCAAATAGTCCTGGTAGCAGGCGATGCCTTCCTTCAGGTACGCCTCGCGCTCGGAAGATGGCGGCGCCTTCTTCAGCACGAAACCGCCCTTCGATCCGACCGGGACGATGACGGTGTTCTTGACCATCTGCGCCTTGACCAGCCCGAGCACTTCGGTACGGAAGTCCTCCGGTCGATCGGACCAGCGCAGCCCGCCGCGCGCGACCTTGCCTCCGCGCAGGTGCACGCCCTCGAACCGCGTCGAGTACACGAAGATCTCGAACATCGGCCGCGGCTCCGGCAGCCCGGGGATCTTCTTCGGATCGAACTTGAACGAAAGGAACGTGCGGCGCGCTCCGGCCGCCCCACTGGCACCGACGCCGGTGCGCCAGAAGTTCGTGCGCATCGTGGCCTGGATCAGCGCCAGGTACTGGCGCAGCACGCGGTCCTCGCTCGCATTGGGCACCTTGTCCAGCGCCTGTTCGATCGCACGCACCTGACTGCCCGCCGCCGCGTCGTCGCGCTCAGTCAGTCCGAAACGCAACCGGAACAGCCGCACCAGCATGCCGGCGACACGCGGATAGGCGGCCAGGGTCGTCTCGATGTACTGCTGCGACAGCGGGAAGCCGATCTGGCGCAAATACTTGGCGTAGGCGCGCAGCACGACGATCTCGTCAGCCGCAACGCTGGCCTTGAGCACCAGCCGGTTGAAGTCATCGTTCTCGACTCGCCCTTCGAATACGCGTTCGAAGGCGTCCTCGAACAGCGGCGCCAGCGCCGCGACATCCATCTCGCCGCTGCCGGGGACCTCGAGCTCGAAGTCATGGATCCACATCGGCTCGGCGCCGTCGGGAGTGATCTCGTAGGGTCGCTCGGACAGCACGCGCACGCCCATGTGCTCGAGCATCGGCAGCGAGTCCGACAGCGGCACCGGCGCGCTGCCGCGGTAGACCTTGAAGCCCAGGCGATGCGGCGCGGCGTCGCGCGGCCGGTACAGGTTGAGCACGAGCTCGGTACGCGCCAGGCGACGCAGGCTCTGCAGGTCCTCGACCGCGCTGGCTGCATCAATGTGCTCGCGGTACGACGCCGGGAATGCCGTTCCGAAGTGTCGCAGCAACTGGGCGGCGTCGGCCTCGTCCAGCCTGGCACTCAGCTCTTCGCGCAGGTCGTCCTCCCATCGGCGAGCCGCGACGGCCAGCTGTGCCTCGACCGTGCGACGGTCGAACGGCGGGATGCGCCCGGGGGTCGTTCGCACCGTGATGTGGATGCGCGCCAGCGCGGCGTCGGTCAGCAGAACATCGAACTCGGCCGCCGAACCGTTGAACGCTTCGAGCAGGATCCACTGGAACTTGCGCCGCAGCTCGGTCGTGTAGTTCTCGCGCGGCACGAAGATCAGGCACGAGACGAAGCGTTCGAACGCGTCCCGCCGGACGAACAGGCGGAAGCGCTGACGCTCGCCGAGCTGCAGAATGCCGTTCGAGATCTCGGCCAGTTCGTCGACCGAAATCTGGAACAGCTCGTCGCGCGGATACGACTCGAGGATGTGCGTCAGCGCCTTGCCGAGGTGACTGGCCGGCGCGAGGCCGGCGCGCTCGGTCACCTCGCGCACCTTGCCCCGCACCAGCGGCACCTCGGTCACGCGCGTACTGTAGGCGGCGGACGTGAAGAGGCCCACGAAGCGATGCTCGCCGATGACCCGGCCGCTGCCGTCGTAGCGCTTGACGCCGACGTAATCGACATACCCGGGCCGATGCACCGTCGCGCGCGTCGTCGCCTTGGTCACCAGCAGCATCGGCGACGGCGAGGTCGCCAGGCTGCGCATGTTCGCCGGCGCTGTCGAGAAGCTGATCGAAATGCCTTTCGGTGCCCCGGCTTCGCGCAGGATGCCGAGTCCGGTTCCATCGACGCGCACGAGCTCCAGATCGCCGTCGCGCTCCTGCAGATCATTGCAGCGATAGCCGAGCAGCAGCATGTGGTCCTCGGTCAGCCACTGCAGAAACGCACGCGACTCCGACAGTTCCTCGCGCGGCACCGGCGGCGGACGCTCATCGAGTTCGCGGATGACGGCGCGCAGCTGCGCCACCATCGGCTTCCAGTCGACGACGGCGGCCCGGACATCGCCGAGCACGCGCTCGATGCCCTCCGCGAGTCCGGCCCGCGCCACGGGATCGGCCAGGCGATCCACTTCCAGGTGCATGAACGACTCGCGCGGCCAATCCGGCCGCTCCGCGCGCGGCTGAAGCTCGAGCAGTTCGCCCGACTCACTGCGTCGCACCGCAAAGATCGGATGCAGGATCAGATGCAGCGTCAGTCCCTGCCGATTGACCTCGACCGAGCTTGAATCGACCAGGAACGGCATGTCGTCGTTGACGACCTCGACGATCGTGTGGCGAGACGCGAAACCCGCCTCGTGCGCCGTCGGATTCAGGACCCGAAGCCTGGGCTGCCCCGACGTGCGCTGGCGCGCCAACTGCAGGTGCGACAGGGCCATGCCGTAGAGGTCCTCGGCCGTCCGTTCGCAGATGTCCTCCGGGTCTGCCTGGCGGAAATACTCGGTACCGAAGGTCGTGAGCATCGCGCGCTCGGCAGACGCATGCCGCTGCGCGATCAGGGCGAGCACTTCCTCGAGCCGTTGCGCCTTGCTTCCTTCCGGACTCGGCGTCATTGGGGCGTTGTCGGCCTTCATCGTGGGTCTCCGCATGCCGGCTGCCTGCTCAGGTGCCGGCGTAGTCCGCATCTCCGGCGAACGCAGGGCGTGCCGGCGCTTGTCCAGGAAGCGTGTTCGAGCCTGCCAGTATGCCCGCGCTGCGCGGGCTTCGCGATCGTGCAGTGCCGGATAATCCGGGGCTTCGCGCCTGGCCATCCTCCTCGGAATGTTCCCCGCCTTCGCTCCACGGCTTGCGTTCGTCGATGTCGAGACGACCGGCTCCAGTCCGGAACGCGAGCGCGTCACCGAAGTCGGCCTCGTCGGGGTCGACTTCGATGGCGACGACCTGCGCGTCACCGAATGGTCATCGCTGATCAATCCGGGCGTGCCGATCCCGGCGGAAATCCAGTGGCTGACCGGCATCACCAACGACATGGTGCGCGACGCACCCGCGTTCGCCGACCTGGCGCAGGAACTGTACGACCGGCTCGACGGAGCGGTGTTCGTCGCACACAACGCCCGTTTCGACTACGGCTTCCTGCGCGCCGAGTTTGCCCGCGCAGGGCTCAACTTCCATGCCAAGACGCTGTGCACGGTGCGGCTGTCACGGCACCTTTACCCCGATCGATCGCCGCACACCCTGGATGCCATCATCGAGCGCTTCGGGCTCGGCGGCGAGCAGCGCCATCGCGCACTCGGTGATGCTCGCGTGCTATGGCGGCTGCTGCAGAAACTCGGTGACCGCCATCCGCCGGCAGAACTCGATCTGGCGATTGCAACGCTGCTGCGCCGCCCCAGCCTGCCGCCGCACCTGCCGCCCGACGCGCTCGATCCGCTGCCGCACGCGCCCGGGGTGTACCTCTTCTACGGCCTGAACGAGCACCCGATCTACATCGGCAAGAGCATCGACCTGCGCGCGCGCGTTGCCGGCCACTTCAGCGCCGAGCATCGCGCCCCGCGCGAATTGCGCCTGTCGCAGGAGGTCCATCGCCTCGAGTGGGAAGAAACCGCAGGCGAGCTCGGCGCGTTGCTGCGCGAAGGCGAACTGGTGAAGACGCGGCTGCCGGCGCACAACGTCGCGCTGCGGCGCAAGCTCAACCAGGTGATGATCGAGTTCGACGCCGATGGCCGCCCGCGTTATCTGCCCGCGGCGACACTGCCGCTCGATGCCTTCGGTCGCGTCTACGGTCCGTTCGGTTCGCGCGCTTCGGCGCGCAGGATGCTGAGTGCGCTGGCCGGCGAGCACGGCCTGTGCATGCAGGTGCTTCAACTCGAAGGCCGACGCACGAGCAGCGCCGGCGGTCCGTGCTTCAACTACCAGCTGCACCGCTGCCTTGGCGCCTGCGTCGGCGCCGAGACCCCGGACCAGCACGCGGCACGCCTGCGCGAACTGCTCGCCCCGTGGCTGATTCCGCCGTGGCCGCATGACGGTCCCGTGGCGCTGATCGAGCGCAATGCAGCGCGCTTGCGCGAGGACATCCACGTGTTCGATCGCTGGTGCTGGCTCGGCTCGGTCGCGACGCTCGACGCGGCGCAGGCGCTGGCGCGGACCGCGCCGCGCATTTTTGAAGCCGATGCAGCGCGGCTGGCACTGCAGGCATTCGACGGAAGGCCGGCCGTGGAGTGCGTGCCGCTTGCCGCGGCTCAATGCGAGCAGGCCGTGGCCACGGCATCATGAGTCGTAGGATTGGTCCGAGAGAGTTCGTACGAAGGGACGGCGATGAAGAACGCCTATGGTTTCGGCAAGACGGTGGCGCTCGGCTTCGACGACGCCGTGCAGAAAGTGACGGCCGAACTCGCGCGCGAGGGATTCGGCGTACTGACCGAGATCGACGTGCAGGCCACGATGAAGAAAAAGCTCGACATCGACGTGCGGCCGTACCGCATCCTCGGCGCCTGCAACCCGCCGCTGGCACGTCGCGCGCTCGACGCCGAGCCGACCATCGGGCTGCTGCTGCCGTGCAATGTGGTCGTGCGCGAATCCGATGATGGCCGCACGCAGGTCGAGTTCCTGGATCCGGCAACGATGCAGACTTTGTCCGGGAGCGCCGCGCTGGGCGAAGTCGCGACCGAAGTACGGGCCAGGCTTGTGCGGGTGATGGAAGCCGTCTGAGCGTCCACGGGACCGTGGGTGTTCAGCCGTCGTCGCGGGATTCGCCCGACAGCGCCGCAAGCGCCTCGCTGAGCCGCGCGCCGGGCTGCACTCCGATGCGGCCGGCCGTGGCATTCCGGTGCGAGATGACGCCGTTGTCCCACGTGTCGCGGGCCTCGCCGATGCGCGCTGAATCGTGCGCCACCGTCACCGCTGCAATGCCACGTGCGTCGAGGAGGGCGAGCGCCGCAATTCCAGCCGCGTCCTTGCCGACCCCGGCATCGTTGAAAACGTAGACCCGCGCCGCGACCTCATTCGCGTAGCGCGCTGCCGATACGCCCCCGTGCGATCCGGTGACCACACAGAGCCCGGCGTGCCGCGCGTCGACCTGCGTGATCGAGTCGAGCAGCACGACATGGGAGGGGACAGGTTTCACGCGCGTGCCGTGCGACGCTAGCGTGTTCCGGTCGCCGGCAAGGCCTCCGCCGGCACCTGGACCTGCGGATAACGTTCGCGGAAGCGCTTGAGTTCCGCATCGGCCTCGTCGTGCCGCCCGGCTTTGCGCAGCTTGATGATTTTCTCGAGCCAATCCTCGGCGCGCAGCGTGCCGTCGGTCGGTACATCCACCTCACTGCGTGAAGTGCCGACACCGGCGCCGAGCGCGCCGGTCGGCGCCGGTGCCTGCCGCAGCCTTGAAAGCGCAGCGCCCGTGCTGTCGGCCCGCCCGTTGCGCCGGCTCTCCGCTTCCGTCGGCAGCGCGGCGTCCGCCTTGGCCTGTGGCATCGGCGCCGCAGGCGCGGCTGCGGCGGGCGTCGACTCGTTGCTCCGCGATGCCTCGCGCGTCGGGGACGGTGCCGGCGGCGGCGTCGGTGAAAACTGCGCGGCAGCCTCTTCCTTGGCGCGCGCGCCTTCGGCCGCGGCCATCACCTTGGCATCGGCCTGCGCACTTGCGGCAGCCTGGTCGCGCGCTGACGGAGCGCTCGATGGCGCCGACGCTGGCGGTGTCGTTGCTGGCGGCACCGCAATCGGTGGCGCCGCCACCCCGCTTTCCTTGGCCAGTGCACGCTTGCGCTCGACGGCCGGTGCGGAGGAGTCGGCGCTCATCGCGGTCGATGGCGAGGCCGGACTGCTCACATCGGCCCCGGCCGGCGCGGACTGACGCGCCGTCGACGCCGCAACAGAGGGTGAGTCCGGTGCCGTCGTCACCCGCGGCTCGATCTCGGCGGGCGGACTGAAGCTCGGCATTTCATGTTCGGTTCGCACCGCCATCATCACGGCCAGCGTTGACAGCAGCACCGTCGCCGCGGCGGCCATCGGCCAGCGCAGCGCTGTTCCGAAACGCGGCGCGCCGCGGGGTGCCTGCGCGTCACGCGGGCCCGCCTGCACCTGTCGCGCCGCCGCCGCCAGGATCGCTGCGCGCGTAGCGGCCGATGGACGCTCGTCGAGCGCGTCGTTCGCGGCGCGGTAGCCGCGATCGAGGCGCTCGTCCCCAGAGCCGCTCATTTCCATTCCTCCATCGCTGCCCGCAGCTTCGTCATCGCGTAGCGCAGGCGGCTCTTGACCGTTTCGTGCCCGGCCTGTGTGACCGACGCAATCTCCTCGAGTGACAAGCCGCCCTCGGCCTGCAGCAGGAACGCCTCGCGCTGCACCGCGGGCAGTGCCTCCACCGCATCGACGAACGCCCGAGCCTGCGCCCGCGACAGGGCCTGCATGTCGGGCCGATCGGCGTCGGAGCCAGCCACATCGAAGGGCGCGTCGTCCGGGTCGTTGGCGGCGTCGTCGAAGCTGATCGCGTCGTCGCGCGCACGCCAATGATCGACCATCTTGCTGCGTGCCACCGTATAGAGCCAGGTCGTGAACTTCGCCCGAGGCTCGAAGCGCGCGGCGTTGCGGATCACCGCCATCCAGGTCTCCTGCAGCAGGTCGTCGGCCGCGGCTGAAGCCGCCCCCTGTCGCAGGAAGTAGCGATACACCGGGCGCTCGTGCCGCTCGTACAACTCACCGAATGCGCGCGCGTCGCCGGCCGCATAGGCGGCAAGTAGCTCTTCATCGGTCGGCGCAGCGCTCAATCGTGCTCCCTGTCGCGGCGTGGCGGCGCATGGCGCGGGCGATTGTGCCCGCAACGGCCGCCGTCCGATCGCCGCGATTGGGAGCTGAACCGCCAATGCAGGGCTCAGCGCAGCGGTGGGTCGGCCACGAACCCCGCCGTCGCCGGGAACGGATCCGGCACCGCGCGCGGCGTCGGGATCACGCCCATCGCGATCAGGTTATCGCGGCTGTCGTAGTGGATCGCGATCAGCTCGTTCGGCGTCGACTGCGCGCGCTCAAAGTCGGTGTACGACGTGGGCGACCGTTCGTTGCGTCCGTGTCCGGTGCCAAGCCGTTGCTCACGCGCGGGGGCGGCATCGGCTCGCTGACGCGCGTCCGATTCGTTGGCCGCGCTCGCTCCGGCCGCCGGAGCGGCGCCGTCACGGGCCGACTCCAGCTTGGACAGCGGCGGCGACGCCGGCGGAGGCACGGGACGCGCGCGTTCGCGGAACACGGCCACGCCGATGACGCCGACGTTGTCCGGCCGGCCGGTCCGCGCGGCATACGAGTCGTTGAGCGCCGTGAACTCGAACGCCGCCACGCGCGCCATGTCCTTGCGCCAGCCGGTGATCTGCGCAAACTGCCCGTGCCTGAGCACGTAGCCGACCTGATCGTGTGCGGCAGTGTCGCCGCTGACGACATTGACGCCGTCGACGGAAACCACCGCGAGCGCCCGCCCACCGGCGCGGTTGCTCAGTGCAACGGCATAGCGGCCGCCAGGTTTGCCGGGCACCCACCAGCGGCCATGGTGCCAGTACATCGGCAGGGTTTCACCGGTGGCGCGGTCCATGACCTGCACATCGATGAGCGAGCCGACCGCGTGCGCGGGCGAAGCCAGCGCCAGCACGGCCGCACTCGCGGCGGCGAACACAGGTGCCCATCCGGGCAGGGGTGGAACGAAGCCAGCGGGTCAGCATCGGAGGTCTCCTGGTGGGTGGCTGATGCGCTGGAAACGCCGCTTCGGGGACAATGGGGTTAAACGCCCGACCCCCGCCGATGACTGCCCTGACCAGAGGTCGGTGGAGATCCGGTCCCTGCTCGAACAGCAGGGTTTGTTCCCCTGCGACTGAGTTCCGGTATGCGCTTCGAACACCTGGTCCAGATCAACGATCCGCTGATGCCGTTGCTGACGGAGGTCTCGCGCGCGCAGCTCTGGCGCGGGCTGGTACTGCGGGCGGAGGACCCGACCCAGTTCGTGGTCGGACTGGTGGGCGCGACGATCGATGCGCGGCGCGAACTGAGTGGCGTCACCGAACTCGAACGCACGCTTGACTACGGCAGCTTCAAGGTGCGCGACCGCGTGCGGCTGATGCCGGAGCATCGCACCGAGATCAGGACCGCCGCCGGGGTGTCGTGGCCGGCGAGCCGGATGTCGATCACGATCGAGGAGCCCGCACCCGATGCGCTGTTCCTGCGCTTTGTCTACGAGGCCGACTCCGAGATCGTCGGCAAAGGCGACCTGGACGAAATGACGGTCACGCTGCGTCAGCAGGCCTACGAAGGCACCGATCTCGATACCGTGGTACGCATCCGCGCGCTGGCCGAGGCCGGAACACTCGGCTGAGCGGGGCGGAACCCGCGCTCACGTCGTCCACCGCCCCGGAGGGGTCGGTTTGCTTTTACTCGGGCAGGCAGACGCGGCCTTCGAACAGCCGCCGCGCGGTACGGAAGAAGCTGCCGGCCTGGGCGTACCAGCCGTCGCGGTCCTTGCGCACCTCCGCCGACACCGTCAGTACCCCCGATGGCATGCCGAGCCGCAGCGGGCCGTTGCCCGGATAGCGGGCGACGGTGTGCACCAGCGAGTCCGGCAGACTGGCCGCCACCGCGACGCACAGCGACGCCGTCAGCGGCAGCGCGCGGTGGGGCTGGTTGCTCGAGATCATCCGCACCGCCAGGTCGGCGGCGTCGGCACCGAAGTTTTCGCCGTCGAGCGAGGTCCAGGCCGTCGGCGCGGAGACGATGCCGATCGACGGCGTGGCCGCCTTGGCGCGCGCCGTCGCGATGTCAGGAGCGATGCCCATCGCCACGGACGCATGGGCGCGGATCGCGAGCAGCGCTTCCATCACGCGCGGGTCGCGCTCGATCTGGTCCGGCGTTTCGCTGCCGGAGAGGCCGAGGCTCTCGGCGCGCACGAAGGCGCAGGCGTTACCGGCGTCGACCATCGAGACGTCGATGCGTCCGACGCCCGGAACATCGAGTTCCTCCACCACATCGCCGGTCGGCAGCAGCTTGCCGGTGATCGCGCCGCCGGGCTCGAGGAACTCGAGCCGGATCGGCGCGCCGGTGCCGGCCACGCCGGGGATCGTGAATGTCCCGTTCTGAATGGCACGTCCATCTCGCACTTCGAACGTCGAGTGAATGATCTTGCGGGTGTTGGTGTTGTGGATGCGTACCGTCACCGGACCGTCGGCTGCAAAGATCAGTCCTTCGTCGACCGCGAACGGGCCGATGGCCGAACTCATGTTGCCGCAGTTGCCGCTCATGTCGACGCGCGCCTCGCGGATCGAAACCTGCGCGAAGGTGTAGTCGATGTCGGCATCGGCTCGCGACGGTCGCCCGACGACACAGACCTTGGACAGCGACGACAGTCCGCCGCCCATGCCGTTGAGCTGACGTCCGTTGGCGTCCGGCGACCCCATCGCCATCGCGAAGATCGGGTCCCAGCGTGTCGGGTCCGCCGGCAGGTCGGCGGCCTTGAACATAATGCCCTTGCTGGTGCCACCGCGCATGAACACGGCGGGTATCGTGCGTGATCTCATTCCGCGAGTATGCCCACTACACTCGCCGAATGCATGATCGCGCGCTGGTTCTGTTCTCCGGAGGGCAGGATTCCGCCACCTGCCTGGCCTGGGCGCTGGCCCGCTATCGCGAAGTCGAGACTGTCGGCTTCGACTATGGACAGCGGCACGCTGTCGAACTCGAGGTCCGCCCGCGCCTGCTCGCCGCCCTGCGTGAGCAGTTCCCCGGCTGGCGCGGGCGGCTCGGTGCCGACCACTTCGTGCCGATGCGCGAGCTGGCGCAGCTGTCAGATACCGCCCTGACCCAGACCGCCGAGATCCGCATGAGCGCGAAGGGGCTGCCCACCACCTTCGTGCCGGGCCGCAACCTGCTGTTCTTCACCTACGCCGCCGCCATCGCCTACCGGCGCGACATCCCGGTGCTGATCGGCGGCATGTGCGAGACCGACTACTCCGGCTATCCCGACTGCCGCGACGACACGCTCAAGGCCATGCAGATTGCGCTGTCACTCGGCATGGACCAGCGCTTCACGGTCGAGACGCCGCTGATGTGGCTGACCAAGGCGCAGACCTGGCAACTCGCGCACGACCTCGGCGGCGACGCGCTGGTGGAATTGATCCGGCAGGAAACGCACACCTGCTACCTCGGCGACCGCGCGACCCGACATGACTGGGGAGTGGGCTGCGGGAAGTGCCCGGCGTGCGAGCTGCGGGCGGAGGGTTGGAACCGGTGGAAGGCAGCGCGGTGAGCGACATTCACGGCGCCGCGTCGGGATCGAAACGTAAACCGCTAAAGGCAGCCTAGCTCGGCTTGACCGGCCTTAGTCGCGCCAGTTGCTGCTGGCGCGCCTGTTCGTTCAGCTGTTCGCCGGGTGCCGGCCGCATCAGACGCTCGACCAGCGAACGACGCATCGTCCACAGCGGTGTCTGCTGCGCGGACTGGGCCAGATAAGCGTCGACGTCAGCGTGCTTCGCATACGTGCGCCGCACGATCGGGATGAACTGCTCGACCAGCTTCGGATCGAACTGCCGGCCGCTTTCGCGCACCAGGTGGCCGAGCGCCTCCTCGATACGCCAACCCGGCCGCCAGGGACGGTTGTGCACCAGCGAGTCGAACGCATCGCACAGTCCGACGATGCGCGCCGGCAGCGGGATCGCGTCGCCCGAGATGCCGTCCGGATAACCCTCGCCCGACCACGCACTCGTGGTGGTAGCGCGCGATTTCTTCCGCCAGGTGGGCATACGGCACCTTGGCGCGGATCAGGAAGTCGGCGCCGGTCGCTGCGTGCGTTTCGATGAGCTGCCGCTCGCCCTGCGACAACGCGGTGCGCTTTCGGATCACCGAGTCCGGGATGACCACCTTGCCGATGTCGTGCAGCCGAGCGGCCAGTTCGATGCGCTCGGCCTCTTCCGGTGGCGAGCCCGTGTTCGAGTGCCAGCAGGTGAGCCCACATCGCCACCCGGAAGGCGTGTTCGCCGCTGTCTTCTTCGCGCAGCTCGACCGTGAGCGCCATGTGCTCGAGGAACTCGCCCTGCTTCGCTGCGGCGTCTTCGAGCTTTCTGCTTCAGCGCTTCATCCCTGTCTTCGATGAGCCGGAGGCTTGCTGTGTCCGGATCAGGCAATCCAAGTCGCTGCAGATGCTGCTGCTGCTGCTGCATGATCGCTTCGCGATGAATGTTGCGCACATGCATCATTAGTTCGCGATTCATCGACAGCGCGCGATCCGGTTGTCCGGCCCTTTCGTAGGCATTCACCGATGCGCGCAGCGCATCTTGATAAGAGGGAGCCAGAACTTTGGCCTGATCGCGAACCGCAACGATGCGCGAGATGCCGACATCGACATTGCCCTTGTAGACCTCGACAAGTCCACTCACGGTCGCCGCAGAAATCTTCGCGCGCACGGCACCGGACTTTGCCGCCATTTCTCGTGCGACCGCCGCATGCGTGGCGGCGTCATCGATTCGATTCAGTGCGAGCAGCAACTGTGCGTATGTGGCCTCGACGAGCGCACGCACCTGCTCTTGCTCGCGATCCTGTGGCTCGCGCACGAGTTCGAACGCCATCTTGCACGCGTCAATACCCTGCAGGTACTCGTGCAGGTAAAGGCCGCACATGTGCCGCCCCATGAAGTGCCCTGCGATCGACTTTGAAGCTCTGAGTGCGTCGTCGGCAATAGCCGCGGCGGTGATCGTCTCGCTCGCTCGTAACAGACGCGCGCATCGTTGTACAGGGTAGCGTCAAGAGAACGTGACAGCAATGTTCACCCAGGCAGCCGCGATGCCTTGTCTATCTTCCATACTCTCAGCAATGTCCAACGCCTGCATCAGGCTCCGCAACGCATCGGGTGTATTACGCGTTGCAGTTAGGACCAAGCCTTGTATCGAAAGGGCACGACGCAACGATGATCTATCGCCATGCTTGCTCTGCCAACATGACTGCAAGCGCGATTGGTTCGACCGCACTGAAAATCTTCTGGCCGTGCAGGTAGTAGTTGTGCGGCCGCATCGATGAGGAGCGCAACTCGCCGCTTCGGAGCAACTGCGAAGGGAACTCCCCTCAGACGGCGCAGCCAGTCGTCCAGAAACGCTGGCAGGTCGGCGGGCGGGGTCGCGGTGTTCTGCCGCAACTCCTGTTCAAGTGCGTCGAGTTGCGCTTCGAATTGGTCCATCGAGGTGCCGGCAGTAACAATGGCCGGCAAGAGAGAGGCTCCCCGATTCTGCCCTGAGTCGCCCGGAAAGCAAACTCCGGTAAGTAGGGATTTCCCAGCAGCCGGAAATCCTTCACAGTTCGCTCCGTGCACGCCGCCGAGCGTGCCCAGAAACCAAACCAACACACCGCGGAAGAGGACACCATGAACATCGAGACGATTGAGCTGAACGCCGTTGCCGAGACCGAGAACAGCAGCGAGCCGCTGGAATTGCTGGCTTTGTCGATCGATGACCTGGATCTGGTCGGTGGTGGCTCGTCCCTGGGACTCATTACGTAATTTGGTAGTTCCGTGCCGACTGGCGTTTGAAGCCACCGCCAGGGCATCCCAAACTCCCGCGTATCGCATCTGCGGTACGCCTAGGGGTCGTCAGAACCCCGACCGATTTTCCGCAACTATCACGGCGCCGACGGGCGCCGTTTTTTTGTCCGCGGCCGGAGATGACGGGTTCCAGGCCCGCCCGGGCTGGGCCGACCTCCGGCTAGTCTGTCCGGAATGTCCCCGGGGCATTGACCGGTTGCCGCGTTGTGCCAGACTCTCGCGCATGAAAACCGCCCGCCTCCTCCTCATCGCCACGACGGCTGTTCTGACGGCCTGTGCCGCCACCAGCCCGAACACCGATACGCCCACCGGACCGGGGCAACTGGTCAACCTGACGCTTCAGCCGGCGCGCGTGTCGCCCAACCCGCAGGGTGCGCTGCTGCTGGGGTCCTGGACGGGTTGTCGGATCGACTACGTCGACCGGGCGCCGGGCGACAACGTTTGGCAGTTCCGCGTATCGCCGACAGCGCGGGTACCGAAGGTCGAGCAGTGCCTGGAGTCGCTGCGCGGCCAGCCGGGCGTGACGGGCGTACAGCCCGTCAAATAGTCGTCCCCGCAAGAAATTTCGAACGGCGCCGGCAGGCGCCGTTTTCATTGGCGGGCGTTTCAGCCCTCGCCGAGTCGGACAATGCGGTCGACGGCGCCGACCGTTTCCGGACGGTGGCTGACGATGACCAATCCAATGCCCGTATGCCTTAATCCGTCAGTGATCGCTCGCTCTCTCGCGAGATCGAGCTGGTCGAAAGTCTCATCGAGGAACAGGATCTGCGGCTGGCGGTACAGCGCCCGCGCCAGCAGGACGCGACTGCGCTGGCCGCCGGACAGGGCCACCCCCAGGCTGCCGACGATGGTGTTGTAGCCCATCGGCATGGCCGAGATGTCTTCGTCGATCATCGCCAGCCGGGAGCACTCGCGTACCCGCGCGGGGTCGTGCTGGGGGTCGAAGAAGCTGATGTTGTCCTCGATCGTGCCGACGAACAGGTGGTCGTCCTGCATCACTACGCCGATGCGGCTGCGGTAGGCGCCCTTGTCCCAGTCGCGCACGTCGCGCCCGGCGGCGGTCAGGGTGCCCTCGGTACGGTCGAGCAGGCCCGCCAGCACCTTGACCAGCGTCGTCTTTCCGCTTCCGGACGGTCCGACGATGGCCACCGTTTCGCCCGGCCGGGCCCTGAACTCCATGCCACGGAACACGAAGCCCTCGATGCCGTAGGCAAACCCGAGGTCACGGGACTCCAGCACGAAGGCTCCGGCCGGGGCGTCGGCCCGCGCGACAGCCGGCAGTTCGGCCGCGCTCTCGGTGGGGGCCAGCGCGATGTCGGCCACGCGATCGGCATGCAGGTCGAGCATGCGGAACTCGATCGTCTTGTCGACCAGGTTGTTGACGCGCGTGATGAAGAGCAGCTTGAACAGCAGGAACGCGAACAGCATGCCGACCGAGAGCTGGCCTTCGAGCACGGCATTGGCGCCGAGCCAGATCACGATCACGTTTTCCAGCCCGAAGATCAGCACGTTGCCGGCACGCTGCAGCAGCGCGAGGTTCTGTACGCGCACGTCGGCATTGGTCTGGTCGACCACGTGGTTCAGGTAGGCGGCGCGGCGCTCGCTCTCCCGCAGATTGAGCTTGATCGCCATCATTCCGCGCAGCGTCTCGATGAAGTGCGTCGCGGCCTTGGCCTCGTGCACGATGCGCTCGTCGGTCGCTCGCCGCTGCGGTCCGTACATGGCCCAGCGCAGGCTGCCATAGAGCACCGCGGCTATCACGACAATGATCGTCAGCGTCGTGCTGTACCAGGACATGACGGCCAGCGTGACGACCACCATCACGCCGTCCATCACGGTCTCCAGGAACGTCAGCGACAGCGTTCGCTGGATTGCATCGACCGAGCGGAAGCGCGAGACGATGTCACCGATGTGCCTCTTCTCGAACCACGCCAGCGGGAGCCGCAGCAACCGAGCGAACAGGGTGTCGAGCAGTTGCAGGTTGAGGCGCGTGCTGATGTAGACGCCCAGCCAGGATCGAAGCGCGGTAATGATGGCGATCATCACTGCCAGCATCCCGAAACCGACGCCGAGTACCGCCAGCAGGTCCCGGTCGCGCCCGACGACGACGCGATCCACCACCAGCTGCAGGAAAAACGGCGATGCAAGCGCGAGCACTTCCAGTACCAGCGACAGCAGGAGCACCTGCGTCACGGCCGAGCGCAGGCCGGTCGCGGTCTTCACGAGCTGCCAGGCGCTGATCTTCTCGCGCTCGTCGCGCTCGGCGAAGCCCGTGGTGGGCGTGAGTTCCATCGCCACGCCGGTGTAGTGATCCGACGCCTCTTTGAGCGTCAGCACGCGCCGGCCGCGCGCCGGATCGTTGACGGTGATGCGGTCGCCCGATGCCTTCGTCAGCACGACGAAGTGATTCATGTCCCAGTGAAGGATGGCCGGCAGCTTGAGCTGGCCCAGGCCCTCGAGCGGCACCTTCACTCCGCGCGCGGCGAGCTTCATCGTGTCGGCAATGGCGCTGATGTGCTTGAGCGTCACGCCCTTCATCGACGGCGCCAGCCGCAGCCGCATGGCTGACAGGTCGGTTCGGAAGCCGTAGTAGCTGGCGATCATCGCCACGCAGGCGATGCCGCATTCCGGCGCTTCGCTCTGCAGGATCATCGGCACGCGCCTACCGAACACGGCGCCCCCGTGTGAATCGGCGCGGCGGCCGATGGAGCGACGAGGCATGGCACGGCAACGCCGTGCGATGCCCGCCTCACTGGAACCTCTCCTTCAGCGACAGCACCGGCTCAAACACCCATTCCCAGACCTTGCGCTTCTCCTGCAGGATGTCGGCGTTGACCATCATTCCGGAGCGCAGCGGCAGCTTCTGGCCACTCGCCGCGACATACTGCGCGTCGAGCTTGACGTCGACGCGGTACACGGGCTCCTTCACCACGAGCTGGCCGACCTTCTCGCCAGCCGACCACACGGTGCGGCTGACGCGCTCGACCGTGCCGCGGTACTGGCCGAAGCGCTGGAACGGAAAGGCGTCGTAGCGCAGAACGACCTCCTGCCCCGGTTGCACGAAACCGATCGCCCGCGTCGGCACCAAGCAGCTGAGCGTGCAGCCCGCTGCCCTTGGGCACGACCACCGCGAGCGGTGCGCTCTCCGCCACGGTCTCGCCGCGCGCGGCCGCGATGTTGGTCAGCACACCTGCCACCGGGGCGCGGATCACGTTCTCGCGCTTGGCGTCTTCCTGCACGCTGCCCTGCTGCAGTTCGCTCATCTGACGTCGGATCTGGTCGAGCTGGGTCTGATTCTTCAGCTCGAGCGACGGCAGCTCCGACCGTGCCGCGGTCAGTTCGCGCTCGACTCCGGACCGTTCCCGCTTCAGCGCCTCGACCTTGACCTGCTGGTCGAGCACGTTGTTGCGGAATTCGATCAGCTTCGACTCCGAATAGAACTTGTCCTTGAACAGTTCCTCGGCTCGCTGGAACTCGCTGCGTGCCGAGGCGAGCCTCGTTTCCTGCGCACGCAGTTCGGAGGCGAACTGGAGCAGTTCACGTTCCAGGTCTGCGATCTTCCGGCGCAGCGCATCGGCCTGCTGCTGGCCCAGAAGCTTGACCTGCTGCTGCTCCCGCTCCAGCCCCGTGATGCGTTCGCTGATCTCGCGCTGGACCAGTTCCCCGGACGTCACTCCGGATGCGGTGCCGCGTTCGAACGAAAGACGGATCAGCGGCTGCCCGGCTTCGACCTCGTCGCCTTCCCTGGCCAGCAGCTCGGCGACCGTTCCGGGTTCCGGGGCGAGGATGCGCGCCGCACCTGAATCGAGCGCCAGAAAACCGTCGACGCGCTCGCGCCGCGCGTACTCCCCCCATATGGAGAACGCCACCAGAGCCGCAGCAAAGGCGACCGCCAGCGCAGTGAAGATCCACAGCGGGACCGGCTGCGCGAGCGACACTTCGCCGAGCAGTTTTTCGCGCTGCGCGTCGATCGCTTCTTGCCGGAAGAGTGATTTGGGCTCTGCTGCCATGGTCCAGGGGCGGGCGAGGCGCATTATGGGGCGGGCACCCGCCGGTGTGGTGAGTGCCCGCACACGTGGACTCACAAATGGGCGCTAGGCGTCGCGTTATATCGACATAACGGACATGTTGCTGCGATGGAAGCATCGGGTCCTACGCTGCACGGGCCCCTTCCGCCTTCCGGAGCTTCGCCGCCATGCCCACCCTGCGCTCACTCGCTTTCGCCGCAACCCTCATGGCTCCGCTGGGCATGGCGTGTGCAGTGGACGCCGATCCCGCGGTGGCCAGGACGCGCGCCGCCGCTGACGCCGCGCATGAACAACTGGTCGACCGGTACCGCGCGGTCTGGTCCCGGCTGAGTCCGGCGCAAAAGGCCGAGTTCGGGTCGCGCGAGCGTGCCTGGCTGAATGGCGGCCGCGCCGAACAGGAGCGGCGCTGCGTGGAAACGCAGCCCGCGGCGACGACCGCCCTGGCTACGCAGGCCTGCCGACTGGCGGTGACCGAACAGCGCCTCGCGACACTCCCCGCAACGGTGATCCAGGCCAGCGCGCGGCCCTAGCGCAGCCCGCTTTCGTCGATCACTTCCACTTGATCGAGCAGCCCATGCTCGGCATCTGCTCGGCCGGACCGTGTCCGGTCACGGCCACCTGAAGCATCGCGTCGCGCAGTTCCCGGCGCGCGTCGGGTGCGGGCTGGCGCCCCGAGGCATCGAGCCGCCCGCGGTACTGCAACCGCATGTCGCGGTTGTAGCCAAAGAAGTCTGGCGTGCAGACGGCGCCATAGGCCCTTGCCACCTCCTGCGACTCGTCATAGAGGTATGGAAACGGCAAGGCCTTGTCGCGCCAGAGCTGCTGCATCGCCTCGAACGAATCCTCGGGGTAGACGGTGACGTCGTTGCTGCTGATCGCGACGACGCCGATGCCGGCGGCCTGCAGCTCGATCGCGTCGCGCACGATGCGATCGAGCACGGCCTTCACGTACGGGCAGTGGTTGCAGATGAACATCACCAGCAGGCCCTTTGGCCCGGCCGCTGCGTCGCGTGTCCAGGTTTGACCACAGGCGCCCGGCAACCGGAACTCCGGTGCCAGGGTTCCGAGTTCGACAGCAGCGGATTGCGCAGCCAACGTACCTGCTCCTAGGCGGCCAGCGGCTCTTCGGTCGCGCACAGGTCGGCCGCCGCCGTTGCGATCGCGCTCGCGGTCAACCCGAAATGCTCGTACAAGGCGCCGGCCGGAGCCGATTCGCCGAAGCCCGGTATCCCGATGACTGCGCCGTCGAGCCCGACATACTTGCGCCAATAGTCCGGGTGCGCGGCTTCGACCGCAATCCGCGCTACCCCCGGCGGCAACACGCTGCGCTGGTACGCGCGCGACTGCGCATCGAAGCGTGCAGTCGACGGCATGGAGACCACTCGCGCCGCAATACCTCGCGCGGCAAGAAGCCGGTGGGCTTCGAGCGCGAGTGCCACCTCGGAGCCGGTCGCGATGATCACCACATCCGGGGTCTTGTTCGCCGCATCGGACAGCACGTAGCCGCCCTTCGCAATGCCTGCGATCGTCTCGTCATCGCGCGCCACCTGGGGCAGGTTCTGCCGAGACAGCAGCAGCGCCGTCGGGCCGTCGCTGCGCTCGAGCGCGCAGCGCCATGCGACCGCGGTCTCGATGCCGTCGCACGGCCGCCAGACGTCGAGATTCGGGATCACACGCAGTGCGGCCGCGTGTTCGACCGGCTGGTGCGTCGGACCATCCTCGCCGAGGCCGATCGAGTCATGTGTCAGCACATAGACCACCCGCTGCTTCATCAGCGCACTCATACGGATTCCCGAGCGAGCGTAGTCGGAGAAGACAGCGAAGGTGCCGCCGTACGGGATGAAGCCGCCGTGCAGCGCGACGCCGTTCATGATCGCGGCCATGCCGAACTCGCGCACGCCGTAGTGCACGTAGTTGCCGCCGGACGAGTCGAGCCGGTGCGAGGCCTTTGCCGCGGTGAGATTGGACCCTGTCAGGTCGGCCGAGCCGCCGAGGAGTTCCGGCACTGCCGCGACCAGCAGTTCAAGCGCCTGTTGCGATGACTTGCGTGTCGCCGTCGGCGCCGTGATCGCGCGCGCGTTCTCGACCAATGCGTCCGCGGTGGTCGCCCACCGGGCGGTGGATTCACCTCGCATGCGACGTTCGAACTCCGCGGCCTCGGTCGGATACTGTCAGCGATAGCGATCGAACATCGCGCGCCACGCCGCGTGCCGGGTCGCGCCCTCGGTTCGAGCGTCCCAGCGGGCACGCAACTCCGGAGGCACCTCGAACGGTTCGTAGTTCCAATCGAGCGCAGCGCGCGTGGCTTTGGTCTCGTCGGCACCGAGCGGCGCGCCGTGCACGTCGTGCGTGCCGGCCATCGTCGGCGCGCCCCAGCCGATGGTCGTGCGGCAGATCACGAGCGTCGGGCCATCGTTGTTCGACTGCGCGATGCGGATCGCCTGGTCTATCAGCGCTGCGTCGTGTCCGTCGATCGGCCCGATCACGTTCCAGCCGTAGGCGCGGAAGCGTGCGGCGGTGTCGTCGTTGAACCAGCCCGCCACATGACCGTCGATCGAGATGCCGTTGTCGTCGTAGAAGCAGACGAGCTTGTTCAGCTGCCACACACCCGCCAGCGAACAGACCTCGTGGCTCACGCCTTCCATCAGACACCCGTCACCGAGGAAGACATAGGTACGGTGATCGACGATCGGCAGGCCCGGGCGGTTGAACTGCGCAGCCAGGAGCTTTTCGGCCAACGCCATGCCGACGGCATTGGCGAGCCCCTGTCCCAGCGGCCCGGTGGTGGTTTCCACACCCGGCGTGAGGCCGACTTCCGGGTGGCCCGGCGTCTTCGAGTGCAACTGGCGGAAGCGCTTCAGTTCCTCGAGCGGCAGGTCATAGCCCGTCAGGTGCAGCAGCGCATAGAGCAGCATCGAGCCGTGACCGTTGCGACAGGACGAATCGATCACGGTCTGCCCAGCGCGGCGAGGACGGGTCGTGCTTCAGGTGGTCGCGCCACAGCACCTCGGCGATGTCGGCCATGCCCATCGGCATGCCGGGGTGTCCGGACTTGGCAGCCTCGACCGCATCGATCGCGAGGAAGCGCAGCGCGTTGGCGAGCCGGCGGCGGTCGGCCGTCGTGGCCGGGAGACTTGCGGGTGCATTCATCGCGGTTTCCTAGTGAGCACGCTTCTTCAAGTCCATCAGGCGCAGGATCATCGGCGTGAAGATGAGCTGCATTGCCAGTCCCATCTTGCCGCCGGGAACGATGATGGTGTTGGGGCGCGTCATCGCCGAGTCGTGCAGCATCGACAGCAGGTACGGGAAGTCGATGCCCTTCGGATTGGTGAAGCGGATGATCACCATGCTCTCGTCGGCGCTGGGAATGTCGCGCGCGATGAACGGGTTGGATCGTGTCCACCGTCGGCACGCGCTGGAAGTTCACATGCGTGACGCCGAACTGCGGAACGATGTGGTTCACGTAGTCGGGCATGCGGCGCAGGATCGTGTCGACCACCGCCTCCTGCGAGTAGCCGCGCATCTTCTTGTCTCGGTGCAGCTTCTGGATCCACTCGAGGTTGATGATCGGCACCACGCCGACCAGCAGGTCGACATGGCGGCCGACATTGATCCGGTCGTCGAAGTAGGCGCCGTGCAGGCCCTCGTAGAACATCAGGTCGGATTCCGGCGCGATGTCCTTCCACTCGGTGAAGTTGCCTGGCTCCACGCCGTGCTCAGCCGCCTCGCCGGCATCGTGCACGTACTTGCGCACGCGACCGCTGCCGTTTTCACCATAGCCCTTGAATAGCGTCTCGAGCTCCTCGAGCAGGTTCGAGTACGGGCCGAAGTGCGAGTAGTGCTTGTTGCCTTTCGCCTCGGCCTCCTTCATGTTGGCGCGCATTTCCATCCGGTTGTAGCGATGGAACGAGTCGCCTTCGACGATCTGCGCCTTGAGTCCGTCGCGCCGGAAGATGTGCTGGAAGCTTTGCATCACCGTGGTGGTGCCGGCGCCGGACGAGCCGGTCACGGCAATGATCGGATGCTTCTTGGACAACTGGGTTCTCCCTCGATGACTTTCTTGCTGGCGACCGCTCTCAGGTCAGCGCTTCGGGCCGGTACAGCGACCGCTCGTTGAAGAGCGGCGAGCTGTAGGGCTTGTCCGTGCCGGCGTCGTACTCGGCGTGATAGCGCTCGATGCGCTCCACTTCGTTCTTCGACCCGAACACCAGGCCGATGCGCTGATGCAAGCGACTCCGGCTCGACTTCGAGAACGGAGGTGCGACCATTGCTGGCGCGACCGCCGGCCTGCTCCATGACGAAACCGATCGGATTCGCCTCGTACAGCAGGCGCAGGCGTCCAGGCTTGCTCAAATCCTTCGTGTCGCGCGGATACATGAACACGCCACCCCGCATCAGGATGCGATGCGCCTCGGCCACCATGCTGGCGATCCAGCGCATGTTGAAGTCCTTGGCGCGCGGCCCGGTCTTGCCGGCCAGGCACTCGTCGACATAGCGCTTGATCGGCGGCTCCCAGAAACGGCTGTTGCTGGTATTGATCGCAAACTCCTGCGACTCCGCCGGGACGCGGATGTCCGGATGCGTCAGCTTGAACTCGCCGAGGCTGGGATCGAGCGTGAAGCCCACCACGCCGCTGCCGACCGTCAGCACCAGCATCGTCACCGGGCCGTAGATCGCATAGCCGGCCGCGACCTGCGCCGTGCCCGGCTGCAGGAAGTCCGCTTCGATCGCGTCGCGGCCGGAATCGACGACTCGCCTGAGGAGCGCGCAGGATCGAGAAGATGCTGCCGACCGAAACGTTGACGTCGATGTTGCTGGAGCCGTCGAGCGGGTCGAACACCAGCAGGTACTTGCCGCGGGTGTAGGTGGACGGGATCTGGTACGGCGCGTCCATTTCTTCCGACCCCATGCCCGCCAGATGACCCGACCATTCGGTCGTGCGGATGAAGATCTCGTTGCTGACGACATCGAGCGGCTTCTGCACTTCGCCCTGCACGTTGACCTGCGCGTGCGACTGCGCGGCAGCGACGAGTTGCCGGCTCATCGGATCGCCCAGTTCGCCGAAGGCCACGGCGCGCGCGATCGCCTTGGTCGCGAGCGCGACGTCGAGGATCAGCGCGTTGAGCGCGCCGCTCGCCTGCGGAAAGCGGCGGCGCTGCTCGATCAGGTACTGCGTCAGCGTCCGTCGATTGGAAAGGGGCATGGTGTTCTCGTTCGCTTCAGGTGGCGGCCTGGAACACCCGGCTTGCCAGGATGTCTTCCGGCGCGAGGGTGGTCAGGTCGGTTTCGGTGAGAGCGCGGTTGCGCTCGGCGAACAGGCGCGACGCAGCACGCAGGCGCGCGCGTTCCAGCGCATTGCGCACGCTGCGCGCGTTGGCGAAGTGCGGCTGCTGCATGCGCCGCGCGAGATACTGCTCGAAAGCCGCGCGCGCGCCGTCGCCAAAGCGATAGTGCTGCGCCGCCAGCATCTTCTCGGCGATCTGCATCAGCTCGCCTTCGCCGTAGTCGGGGAAGTCGATGTGATGCGCGATGCGCGAACTCATGCCGGGATTGGACTTGAAGAACGTGTCCATCCGGTCCTTGTAGCCGGCGAGGATCACGACCAGGTCGTCGCGATGGTTCTCCATCACCTGCAGCAGGATCTCGATCGCCTCCTGGCCGTAGTCGCGCTCGTTCTCCGGGCGATACAGGTAGTACGCCTCGTCGATGAAGAGCACTCCACCCATCGCGCGCTTCAATACTTCCTTGGTCTTGGGCGCGGTGTGGCCGATGTACTGGCCGACCAGGTCGTCGCGCGTGACGCTGACGACATGTCCCTTGCGCACGTAGCCCAGGCGATGAAGGATCTGCGCCATCTTCAGCGCGACCGTCGTCTTGCCGGTGCCCGGATTGCCGGTGAAGCTCATGTGCAGCGAGGGCGTGGCGGCCTCCAGGCCGAGCTGGGCGCGCGCCTTCGACACGACGAGGAAGGCAGCGATGTCCTCGATGCGCTTCTTCACCGGCGCAAGTCCGACGAGTTCGCGGTCGAGCTCCTGCAGCACCTCCTGCACGTTGGTGTCGCGCAGGATGGCCTGCAGATCGACGGTCGGCGCGCCTGGAGCGTTCATCGGCTCGCTCGTCTACTCGTAGCGCGATCCGGCGGGCTTGGCAGCCGAATAGGCTCGTGTCGTGTAGCGCACCTTGCGGCCCTCCGCTTCCTGGCGCTCGAGCCCGAAGCCCGGTTCGTCCTTCGGGCGGTTGACGATGAACGACAGGCACATCGACTCGACGCCGCGCGTGTTGTCGAACGCGTTGACCTTGATGTAGTGGTTCGGGTGCGCCTTGCGACAGGCGTTGATCTCATAAAGAACGGCCGCTCCATCCTTGATCGTGAACATCGGCAGGCCCCACATGTCCCAGTAGACGTTGCGCGGGTGCGGATCGTCGGTGTACTCGACCGACAACGCCCAGCCCTTCGAAAGCGCGTAGTCGACCTGCGCGCGGATCTCGTCGTCAGTCAGGTCGGGCAGAAACGAAAAAGTGCCTTGCGTGATGCGCATGTTGATCTCCGTGCTCAGCTGGCGGTCGGGGTGACCGCGAAGTCCGGCGTGTCGGTCGACGTGTAGTTGAAGCTCACGTCCTTCCACGTCTCGAGGGCCTGCTTCAGCGGCGTGCACCACTTGGCCGCGGCGCCGAGGATCTCGGGGCCTTCGTTGGCGATGTCGCGGCCCTCGTTGCGCGCCTTGACCATCGCCTCGAGCGCGACGCGGTTCGCGATCGCGCCCGCCTGGATGCCGGCCGGATGCCCGATCGTGCCGCCGCCAAACTGCAGCACCACGTCGTCACCGAAGAGGTCCAGCAACTGGTGCATCTGGCCGGCGTGGATGCCGCCGGAAGCGACCGGCATCACCTTCTTGAGATCGACCCAGTCCTGATCGAAGAACAATCCGCGCTGCAGATCGGTCTTGGTGTACGTGTCGCGGCAGACGTTGTAATAGCCCTGCACCGTCATCGGATCGCCTTCGAGCTTGCCGACCGCGGTGCCTGCGTGCAGATGGTCCACACCCGCCAGTCGCAGCCACTTGGCGATCACTCTGAAGCTGACGCCGTGGTTCTTCTGGCGCGTGTAGGTGCCATGCCCGGCGCGGTGCATGTGCAGGATCATGTCGTTCTTGCGGCACCAGTTCGAGATCGACTGGATCGCGGTCCAGCCGATCACGAGGTCGATCATCAGGATGTTCGAGCCGAGTTCCTTCGCGAACTCCGCGCGCTCGTACATGTCCTCCATCGTCGCCGCGGTGATGTTGAGGTAATGGCCCTTGATCTCGCCGGAGTTCGCCTGCGAGCGGTTGACCGCCTCCATGCAGAACAGGAACCGGTCGCGCCAGTGCATGAAGGGCTGCGAGTTGATGTTCTCGTCGTCCTTCGTGAAGTCGAGCCCACCGGTCAGCGCCTCGTAAACGACGCGGCCGTAGTTCTTGCCCGACAGGCCCAGCTTGGGCTTCATCGTCGCGCCCAGCAGCGGGCGGCCGTACTTATCGAGCCGCTCGCGCTCGACGATGATTCCGGTCGGTGGACCCTTGAACGTCTTCACGTACGCGGCCGGAATGCGGATGTCCTCCAGCCGCGCCGCCTTCAGCGGCTTGAAACTGAAGACGTTGCCGATCAGGCTCGCCGTCATGTTGGCGATCGAGCCCTCTTCGAAAAGAATCAGGTCGTACGCGATGTAGACGAAGTACTGGCCCGGCGCATTCGGCACCGGGTCGACGCGGTAGGCCTTCGCCTGGTACGAGTCGTGCGCTGTCAGCAGATCGGTCCAGACCACGGTCCAGGTCGCGGTCGACGACTCGCCGGCCACCGCCGCTGCGGCCTCCTCGGGGTCGACGCCGTCCTGCGGCGTGATGCGGAACAGGCAGATGACGTCCGTTGTCCTGGGCTCGTAGTCCGGCCGCCAGTAACCCATCTGCTTGTACTTGAGGACGCCGCCCTTGTAGCGCTCCTTGACATCCTTGATGTGCCCTTCGACCGGCTTGTTCATGCTTGCCCTCTGGTTGGCGCTCGCTGTTGCAGCGCGTCGACGTGAAGGTCGGCACTGTAGGGAGCGGCATTCCTAAGGTACAGTCACGATTACTGATCAGATAAGTTAAGTTTTCCTTATGCGAAACGTCACGCTACGCCAGCTGCGCGTCTTTGCCGCCGTTGCTCGCCACCTGAGCTTTGGCAAGGCGGCCGAGGAAATGCATCTCACGCCTCCTGCTGTCTCCATGCAGATCAAGGAGTTAGAGGAGCACGTCGGACTGCCCCTGTTCGATCGGGGCGGCCGCAGCGTCGCCCTGACGGTGACGGGCGAGTACCTGCTGGTCTACGTGCGCAAGATGCTGGCGACCCTGAAGGACGCCGAGGACGCGGTCGCGACGGTTGAGCGGATTGCAGACCGGCCGCCTGACCATCGGCATGGTAAGTACAGCTAAATACTTCGTACCTCGCCTAATGGCACGTTTCCGCGCTGAACATCCTGGAATCGAAGTTCGTCTGGCGATCGGCGGCAACCGGGAGCAGCTGGTCGCCCTGCTTCAGGCCAACGAGGTTGACCTCGCAATCATGGGTCGGCCGCCGCGCGAACTGGCCACGCGGGCCGAGCCGTTCGCGGTCCATCCCCATGTGATCGTGACACCGCCGGACCACCCGCTGGTGAAGGCCGGACACGCGCCGGCGGCTGCTTTGGCCGACTACGAGTTCCTGATCCGCGAAGAAGGATCGGGCACGCGGGCAGCCATGGAGAAATTCTTCGCCGACCACCGGCTGGCGCCCCGTGTGGCGATGGAGATGACGAGCAACGAGACGATCAAGCAGGCGGTGATGGCCGGCATGGGCATCTCCTTCCTGTCGCTGCACACGATCGGCCTCGAGCTGAAGGCGGGACTTATCGCAGTCCCCGACATCGAGGGTCTGCCGCTCGCCAAGCGCTGGTACATCGTGAATACGCTCGCGAAGACGCTGTCGCCCGCGGCCGAGGCGTTTCGCTACTTCATGCTGGAGGAGGCCGAACGCTATCTGGCGCAGGAATACGGTGCACCGATCGCCGTCGACGCGCGCGAGCCGGCGTACTTGCGCGAAACCCGCAGGCCAGGACGGCCCGCGCCTATGTTCAGCGGGGGAAGTACATCTTCTTGCGGTCGAGCTCGTAGCTCCACGGCAGGCCGTCGTTCTTCCAGCCGTTGACGTTGCGCCGGCCCTTGGCCGACAGCTCGCCCTCGAGCCCGTTCACCACGGTATAGACCCGGGTGTAGCCGAGTGACTGCAGCAGATCCGCCGCGCGCGACGAACGCTCCCCCGCGCGGCAAATCAGCAGGATCGTGTCGTTCTTGCCGAGTCCCTTGGTCTTCATTCTCCGCTCGACCTCCGGTGCAAAGTCACTGAATGGCTCGAGCTTGTAGAAGCCGCGGGTTTCATCCCAGTCGGTCATGAACTCCTGGAACTCGACATACGGCACCAGAGCATCGACGCCCTCGGCCATGCCCAGGAACTGCGCCTCGGCGCGCGTGCGCACATCCAGGAACAGAATCTTGCCGTTCTGCGACTTGATGAATGCCGGAGCCTGCTTCGGCAGGACATACAGCCCCAGCTTCGAGCGCTGCTCCTCGGGAACCTTCGACGGATCCACCTTCTGCGCGAAGGCCGGCGTGAAGGACACACCGATGAGCAATGCCGTGATCCAGACAAGGAGCTTCAATTGTTTCTCCGGCAATCGGGACTTCGCGCCAGACGAAGTCCATGGGGTTCGTGAATGATAGGGGCGTTGCCGACAGCCGGGCATCCGGGGCGACATATCCTTATAACCTGAATCTGTGATACCCCTACAGGTATCCGTATAAACAATACTACAGAGTGACAGCCGATATCTACGGCGTCCGGCGCTGCGGGGCATCGGCGGGTGCGGCGGTGACCGGTGCCGATCGCGCTGGCGTATCGTCGCGCGCGATGGCCGATCCGACTCCGCGCCTTACCGCCTATGTCCTGCTGGCCGGCTCGATGGCGCTCGTCGGCACTTACGTCGCCCTTTCGAAGCCGCTGACCGCGGCGATCCCGGTCTTCGCGCTGGCCTTCCTGCGCTTCGCGATCGCGGCCGTCGCAATGGTCCCGTGGACCCTGCGCGCGCGCACCGACACCCCGTTGACGCGCACAGAACACCGACTCTTCTTCGTCATGTCGTTCTTCGGCAACTTCCTGTTCTCGATCTGCATGCTCTACGGCGTGTCGATGACGACCGCAACCGCCGCCGGCGTGATCCTCGCCACGCTGCCCGCGGTCGTCGCGCTGCTGTCCTGGCTGATCCTGCATGAGCGCCTGAGCGGTCGCGTGATGATGGCCGTGGTCCTCGCCGTTGGCGGCGTCGGACTGCTGCAACTGGCGCGTCCCGACGATCCCTCGGCGCGCGGCGCGGCCTGGCTCGGCAATCTGCTGATGTTCGGCGCCGTCGTCTGCGAGGCGACCTACGTGATCGTCGCGAAGCGGCTCGCCGCCACGCGGGCGCCGCTGCGCGTCTCGGCGCTGGTGAACCTGTGGGGCCTGGTGCTGATCACGCCTTTCGGGCTGTGGCAGCTGGCACGCTTCGACCTCGGTTCATTGGGTGTTCCGATCTGGGGCCTGCTGGTGTTCTATTCGCTGGCGGCCAGCCTGTTCGCGGTCTGGATGTGGGTCGCCGGACTGAAGCATGTACCCGCCAGCCAGGCCGGCGTATTCACCGTCGCCCTGCCGCTCGCGGCGACGGCCGTCGGCGTGTTCGTGCTCGGTGAGTCCTTTACTGCAATACACGCCGTGTCTCTCGCACTGGCGACCGCGGGTGTCGTGCTGATCACCACAGGCCGACAGCCGTGACCGGCCAAACGGCTTCCCCCGCGTGCGCGATCGCGCAGGTTGGCGATTCCGACCAGCGGCCACGCGATCGGCGCGCGGTGTTCCGTATCGTTGCTGCATGACCTCGGATCACGTCAGGATTGCCGACAGCCTTCCCGCCCAGGTGCGGATTGCCGTCACCGTACTGGCGATCAACGCCAAGTCGCGGCTGCTCGAACAACGTCGGCCGCACGCGGAACGCCGGCCTCCGCTGGTTGCGGTGCTGCTGAGTCCCTATGCCGAGGCGCGGGCGGCCGCCATGGCCGTCATCGCGCGCCATCTGGGTGCGCCGGTGCAGCGTGTCGACTGGACGCGGCTGCTGTCGCCCTATGTGCACGAGACCGAACTGAATGTCGAGCGACTGTTCGACGCGGCCGAGCACGCGGGCGTGCTGCTGCTCTTCGACGAAGCCGATGCGCTGTTCGGCCCGCACGGCCGGCCGATCGACCTCGCCGACAGCGCGCACGAGGCCTGCACCGAAGCGCTGCTTGCGCGCATGGCGCAGTACGACGGGCCTGTGTGCTTCACTGCGAGCCATCGTCGCCATCTGCATCCGCGTGTGCTGGCCACCGCGGACCCTGTCATCGACCTGACCAGTTCAGCCTGAGTTCGGTTTCGCAGCCGCTCCGGCCAGAAACGGCCGAAGGATGCGGCCCGTCGGAACGCGCGCGCCCAGCCGCGCGAGCAGCAGAAAGACACCGACGAGCTTGCGGTGCAGGAACATTGTGTCCGAGGGCGGCATGCGCAACAGTCCGCGCTTGAAGGCCAGGTCGATCCCCATTTCACGCGCCCGGCGCGGCAGGTCGGACGCGCCGTAGTCGTAGGCGCCGGTCGTGCGCAGCGGCTCGCAGACCAGCTCGATCATGTCGAGCGCTGCAGTGACGACCTGCGGTGCAGCGTCTTCGGCGATGTAGCCGATGCTTCGGGCCCCGCGTTCGACACCGTTGCGGTCGCCTGCAACGATCGCACGCGTGATGTCGCGAAAGCGCTCCGAGTATTCGGGACTGAACTCCTGCGTGGCGCCGAAGTCGAGCAGCACGAGCCGCCCGGTGTCCGGCTGGTACAGATAGTTCGCGAAGTTCGGATCGGTCTGCATCACGCGAAACTCGAAGAGTTCGCGGAACATCAGCTTCTGCAGCAGCGCCCCCACGCTGTCGCGTTCCTTCTGCGGGGTGCTGGACGCGAGCGAATCCAGCGGCTCGCCATTCATATAGTCCATCGCCATTACGCGCGCCGTCGTGTAGTCCCAGTGCACGCGCGGCACCACGATCTGTGGTTCGTCGGCCACCAGGCGCGCATAGCGCTCGAGAAAGCCCGATTCGGCAAGATAGTCGGCCTCCTGCGCCAGTTGGCGTTTGGCCTCGCGGGCGATGTCCTCGACATCGATGCCCAGCGGCAGCACCTGCGCGATCCGCAGCAGTGTTGCGACGTTATCGACGTCACTGGCGATCGAGCGTCCCACGCCCGGGTACTGCACCTTGAGCGCGAGCTCTCGGCCGTCCACCGTGCGCGCACGATGCACCTGGCCGATCGACGCAGACGCGACCGGCACCTCGTCGAACTGCGCGAAACGCCGTTCCCAGCCTGAGCCATAGGCCCGGCCCAGCGCGCGCCGCAGCTGCTCGAGTGGCATCGGTGCCGCCTGCGAGCGCAGCGTCTCCAGCGCGATCACGAGCTCCGGCGGCAACAGGCCTTCGGCTTCCAGCGAGATCAGCTGGCCGATCTTCATCGCCGCGCCGCGCAGATGCGCTAGCCGGTCGACCAGGCGGCGCACCGTGGCGACCGAGAACCTCGGGGCCGAGGCATCTCCGTGTCTGAGTCGACGCAAGCCCTGCACCGCACCGCCGACGGCCAGTTCGCCCGCCGCCAATCCGAGCTGCGCAAGCCGCCCGAGTCGACTCTGCGGGACACGCGAGGCCGGTGGAGTCTTGCGGCTCATCGCACCCCGACGACCGCTTCGCGGTCGACGCACCGCGCAGGGGCGCGCGCGCAGCCGCTCCAGTGCATTCCACCCGCTTGTGGTGCGAGAACCCCGGCTGGCGGTAGCAAAACGCACTGAAACGGGATGGCACGGAACTTGTATCGCACTGCAATGCGGCGAATGTGCGCTGCTGATACCGGAGAGAGGAATGGACCGCAGACAATTCATCCAGGCCGGGGGCGCTGCCGCCCTCAGCTGTAGTTCGATTTCGACCGCGTTTGGCCAGGACAAGACTCCGATCAAGGTCGGCGTCCTGCATTCGCTGTCAGGCACGATGGCAATTTCCGAAACGGCGCTGAAGGAAACGGCGCTGATGACCTTCGCGGAGATCAATGCCAAAGGCGGCGTGATGGGGCGTCCGATCGAGCCCGTCGTCGTCGATCCGGCGTCAAATTGGCCGCTGTTCGCCGAGAAGGCGCGCCAACTCATCACGCAGGACAAGGTGGTTGCCACGTTCGGTTGCTGGACGTCGGTGTCGCGCAAGTCGGTGCTGCCGGTGTTCAAGGAACTCAATTCGATTCTGTACTACCCGGTGCAGTATGAAGGCGAAGAGCTCGAAAAGAACGTCTTCTACACGGGCGCCGCGCCGAACCAGCAGGCCATCCCTGCGACCGAGTACCTGATGAGCAAGGAAGGCGGCGCCGCCAAGCGCTTCTTCCTGCTCGGCACGGACTACGTCTACCCGCGTACGACCAACAAGATCCTGCGTGCGTTCCTGAAGAGCAAGGGAGTCGCCGACAAGGACATCGAGGAGGTCTACACGCCCTTCGGTCACAGCGACTACCAGACGATCGTCGCCAACATCAAGAAGTTCGCGGCGGGCGGCAAGACCTGCGTCATCTCGACCATCAACGGCGACTCGAACGTGCCGTTCTACAAGGAACTCGGCAATGCCGGGCTGAAGGCGAAGGACGTCCCGGTCGTGGCGTTCTCGGTCGGTGAAGAGGAACTGCGCGGCGTCGACACCAAGCCGCTGGTCGGTCACCTCGCGGCGTGGAACTACTTCATGTCGCTGAAGAATCCGCAGAACGACGCGTTCATCAAGATGTACCGGGAGTGGGCGGTCAAGCAGAAGCTGCCCAACGCCGACAAGGTCGTGACCAACGACCCGATGGAGGCGACCTATGTCGGCATCCACATGTGGAAGCAGGCGGTCGAGAAGGCCAAATCCGTCGAGGCTGACAAGGTGATCGCTGCCATGGGCGGCCAGTCCTTCGCCGCGCCGTGCGGGTACACGATCAAGATGGACGAAACCAATCACCACCTGTGGAAGCCGGTGATGATCGGCGAGATCCGTCCGGACGGCCAATTTAACGTCGTGTGGAGGACGAAGGGCCCGGTTCGCGCACAGCCGTGGAGCCCCTTTATCCCGGGTAACGAGAAAAAGACCAACTCGCCGGTCTAGTCAACGGCAGGCGCGCAGGTCACCGGTCCCTGGAACGGCGGTGGCCTGCGCGTCGCGCCTTGCATCCCGATGCTGCTCCGTTTCCTGCGCGCATTTTCCTGCGTGCTGGCGCTCCTCGCTGCGCCGGCCGGGGCCGCACTCGATCCATCGCTGGTCGCCCAGCTGGGTGCGGACGATTCCGATCTACGCATTGAAGCGATCCGCAAGCTCGTTGCGACCGAAGATCCACGCGTCATCGGCATTCTCAAGGCCCTCGACAGCGATGCACTCGCGCTGATCGACAACGGCAAGCGGGCCGTCATCGTGTCCGGCGGCCAACTGAGCGATGCCGCCACCGGGCAGCCGGTCGGCGCCGCGCCGGCGAACCTCGATACCGTCGTCATCAACAACCGCATCCGCGGTGAACTCGGCGCGGCCCTGGCGGCCTTGCGCCTCGGCAGCTCCGACCGCGCCGAGCGCCTAGCGGCGGCGAAGGAACTGCAGGGCTCCGACAACGAAGATGCGCTGCCGATCATCGAGCGTGCGATCGCGAAGGAAGCCGATCCCGACATCAAGAGCATCCTTGCCCTCGCCGGCGCTTCGCTCGCGCTGAAGAGCAGCGAACCCGAGCTGCGCGCTCGCGCCGCGCGCGCGCTCGCCGCCAGCGACGACCCGCAGGTGCGTCAGCTCCTCGCCACCATGCTGACCCGACAGAAGGACGGCAGCTACAACGAGGCCGACGAGGGCGTACGTGCAGCCGCACAGGCCTCGCTCGCCGAGATCAACGCGCGGCTGCGCACGACCGAGATCGGACTTGCCTTGTTCTCCGGGCTCAGCCTCGGCTCGATCCTGCTGCTCGCTGCGCTCGGGCTGGCGATCACCTACGGCCTGATGGGCATCATCAACATGGCCCACGGCGAGTTCCTGATGCTCGGCGCCTATGCGACCTACGTCGTGCAGGGCGTGTTCCGCGCGCACTTTCCCGGCGCGTTCGACTGGTACGTCGTGGCGGCGCTGCCGGTCGCGTTTGCAGTGACCGCCGTGATCGGCATGGCGCTCGAGCGCGGCGTGCTGCGCTGGCTGTACGGTCGGCCGCTCGAAACACTGCTGACCACCTGGGGAGTGAGCCTGCTGCTGATCCAGGCCAGCCGCACGATCTTCGGGGCACAGAACGTCGAGGTCGAGAACCCGAGCTGGCTCTCGGGCGGCTTCGTGCTCGGCGGCGGCTACGTACTACAGTTCAATCGCATCGTCATCGTGCTGTTCGCACTCGCGGTGCTGGCCGCCGTCTGGCTGGTGATCAACCGAACGCGGATGGGGCTGTACGTTCGCGGCGTCACGCAGAACCGCGCGATGGCCAGCTGCACCGGCGTGCCGACGAATCGCGTCGACATGCTGACCTTCGGGCTCGGGTCCGGCGTCGCGGGACTGGGCGGCGTGGCGCTGTCGCAGATCGGCAATGTCGGTCCCGACCTCGGGCAGAGCTACATCGTCGACAGCTTCATGGTCGTCGTGCTGGGCGGCGTCGGACAGCTCGCCGGCACCGTCATCGCAGCCTTCGGGCTCGGCTCGATCGCCAAGTTCCTCGAGCCGTGGTCGGGCGCCGTGCTGGCGAAGATCATGGTGCTGGTGCTGATCATTCTCTTCATCCAGAAACGTCCGCAGGGGCTGTTTCGCGCTCAAAGGCCGGAGCGCCGAAGCGTGACGCGCCTCTTTCCGCTGCGCGTGTGGACGGCGGTCTTCGCGGTGACCGCGGTGTTGCTCATCGTCATCCCGGTGTTGCACCTCGCGGTCCCGGAATCGAGTCCGCTGCATGTATCGAGCTTCTGGATCACGCTGCTGGGCAAATTCATGTGCTACGCCGTCGTGGCGCTGGCGATGGACCTGATCTGGGGCTACACCGGCATCCTGTCGCTCGGGCAGGGCCTGTTCTTCGCGCTCGGCGGCTATGCGTTCGGCATGTACCTGATGCGACAGATCGGCCGCGACGGCGTCTACAAAGAGGATCTGCCCGACTTCATGGTGTTCCTCGACTGGAAGGAGTTCCCCTGGTACTGGGCCGGCAGCGACTCGTTCCTCTGGACGCTCGTCCTCGTCGTCGCCCTGCCGGGGCTGGTCGCGTTCATCTTCGGCTTCTTCGCGTTCCGCTCGCGCATCAAGGGCGTCTACTTCTCGATCATCACGCAGGCGCTGACGTTCGCGGCGATGCTGGCGTTCTTCCGCAACGACATGGGCTTTGGCGGCAACAACGGCTTCACCGACTTCAAGCGCGTCCTCGGATTCCCGATCACCGCGCCGGAAACGCGCACGGTGCTGTACGTGCTGTCGGGCGTCTATCTGCTCGGCGCGCTGGTGCTGGCGCGCTGGATCGTGTCGAGCAAGCTCGGTCGTGTGCTCACCGCGATCCGGGACCAGGAGTCGCGCCTGATGTTCCTCGGTTACCGCACGCTGTACTTCAAGTTGTTCATCTGGACCCTGGCCGCGGTGATGAGCGGCATCGCCGGTGCGCTCTACGTGCCGCAGGTGGGCATCATCAACCCGGGCGAGATGAGTCCGGCCAATTCGATCGAGATCGCCATCTGGGCCGCCGTCGGCGGACGCGGGACGCTCTTTGGTCCGATCCTCGGCGCCTTTGCGGTCAACGGAGCGAAGACCTGGTTCACGGTCGCATACCCGGAACTGTGGCTTTACTTCCTCGGCCTGTTGTTCGTGGGGGTCACGCTGCTGCTGCCGCGCGGCTTGCTGGGCCTGGCCGAATCGCTGCGGCGGCGCAAGACCGTCACGCCGGAGGCGCCCCCTGCTCTCGACGGCAATGCACAGGAAGCGCGTTCGTGAGCGAGTCGTCGATCCACGCGCTGTCGGCCGGCGGGGAAGTGGCCGGCTATGGCCGTGTGCTCGAGCCCGACCATGTCGATACCTCGCACGGTCCGATCCTGTATCTCGAGGACATCACCGTCAGCTTCGATGGCTTCAAGGCCCTCAACAGCCTGAGCCTGACGATCGAGCGCGGCGAACTGCGCTGCATCATCGGGCCGAACGGCGCCGGCAAGACCACGATGATGGACGTCATCACCGGCAAGACGCGGCCGGACTCCGGCAGCGCCTTCTTCGGCCAGACCTTCGACCTGTCACGCCTGCCCGAGACCGAGATTGCGCGACTCGGCATCGGGCGCAAGTTCCAGAAGCCGACTGTGTTCGAGAACCACACCGTGTTCGAGAACCTCGAACTGGCGATGAAGACGGACAAGCGCGTGAAGCCCACGCTGCTCGCCCGGCTGACGGAGCAGCAGCAGGACCTGATCGCCCGCACGCTGAAGACGATACGGCTCGATGGCAGCGAGCAGCGGCGCGCCGGTGCACTGTCGCATGGACAGAAGCAGTGGCTGGAGATCGGCATGCTGCTGGTGCAGGAGCCTCAACTGATCCTGCTGGACGAGCCGGTAGCCGGCATGACCGACGCCGAGACCGCCCGCACCGCCGAACTGATACTCGAACTCGAAGGCAGCCATTCCATCGTCGTGGTCGAACACGACATGGATTTCGTCGGCAAGATCGCCCGAACGGTCACCGTGCTGCACGAGGGCAGCGTGCTGGCGGAAGGGTCGATGGAAAAGGTGCAGGCCGACGAACGGGTGATCGAGGTGTACCTTGGACGGTGAGTGCTTCGATTGCCGCGTTCGCGGCCAGTTTCCACGCTTGGCAGCGCCAGGCTGGCTACGCCGTGCTCGTTGTCATTCGCGCTTCAGGGCCGCGCGGCCCGTTACTTTCTTTGTCTTGGCAAAGAAAGTAACCAAAGAAAGCCGCGCCTGCGAAGGCGCCCTGCGGGTGCCCTGTGCTGCTCGGGGCCGCGGGCGGGCCTGCAAACTCGCGCCCTGCGGTCGCTCAGACAGGCAGGCCCTCAACGACTCCCGCGCCCCCTGCGCTGCGCGGCGCCTTCGGAGGCATTGCAACAGCGCCGCGGCACCTGCGGCGACCGGCGCGGGTGGTCAGTCCGCTCGGGGACGCCGCGGCGGTGCGGGGCGGCAGCGGGGCTGTGCCGGGTGCGTGTCTGAGCGAGCGCAGGGAGCGAGTTTCGCGCCCGGCCCGCTGATGCCCTGCAGCGCAAGGGCAGCCGGAGCGCCAGCGCAGGCCGGCCTCGTGCGGTCGCCTTTCTTTGGTGACTTTCTTTGGCGAAGCAAAGAAAGTTACTCGCCGCCGGGCGACTCCCGGCTCGGTTGCTCGAGCGACAACAGCGCTCGCCGCGCAGCGGCACGATCGAATCCCACCGCGCACCACTCGATTGCCGGCCGATGCTGACCATCGAGAACCTCAACCAGTTCTACGGCGGCAGCCACATCCTGCGCGACGTATCGCTCGAGGTGCGTGGCGCGGCGTGCACGGTGCTGCTGGGACGCAACGGTGTCGGCAAGACGACGCTGCTGAAGACCATCATGGGGCTGGTCGGGGCGCGCAGCGGGTCGATTCAGTTCGCGGGCCAGGACATTGCGCGGCTGCCGCCATTCCAGCGCGTGCGGCTCGGCATTGGCTACGTGCCCCAGGGGCGCGAAATCTTCAACCGGCTGACGGTCGAGGAGAACCTGATGATGGGGCTGGCGCCGCTATCGGGCCTCGCGGCGCGCCGTGTGCCGGAGCACATCTTCGAGCTCTTTCCGGTGCTGAAACAGATGCTGAAGCGACGTGGCGGCGATCTTTCCGGCGGGCAGCAGCAGCAATTGGCGATCGGCCGTGCACTGGCGGCCGACCCGAAGCTGCTGATCCTCGACGAACCCACCGAAGGCATCCAGCCGTCGATCATCAAGGAGATCGGTGCGGTGATCCGCACCCTCGTGACGGAGAAGAAGATGGCGGTGCTGCTGGTCGAGCAGTACTACGACTTCGCCGAATCGCTGGCGGATTCGTACGCCGTGATGTCGCGCGGGCAGATCACGCATCGCGGCAGCGGCCACCGGATGAAAGAGGAGAATGTCGTCGGCCTGCTGGCGATCTGAACGCCGCGGGCGCCCACGGTCACCATGTTCGACGGTCAAGGTTCCACCTGGCAGGCCTCGCTCGCCGCGCGATTCCATCGCAGCGGCGGACGAACCCTGTGCTCGAATCGCCATCGAGGCCCGCTGCGGATGCAGAAGGCGCTGTACCCGGAAGGCGACGCGGTCTGCCACGCGGTCGTCATCCATCCCCCGGGCGGCATCGCCGGCGGCGATGCGCTCGAACTCAACGTCACGGTCGAGCCCGGCGCACACGCGCTGATCACGACTCCGGGTGCGGCCAAGTGGTACAAGGCCAACGGCCGGGTCGCATCACAACACGTGCGCCTGGCCGTCGACGGCGTGCTCGAGTGGCTGCCGCAGGAAGCGATCGTCTTCGACGCCGCAGAAGTCCGCTCGTCGATCGACATCGATCTCGCCGCCGACGCCACGATGATCGGCTGGGACATCGTCGTGCTCGGACGGCGCGCTGCCGGTGAACGCTACACCCGCGGTTGCTTCGCGCAGACAATCCGGCTGAGCATCGGCGGTGAACTGACGTGGATCGAGCGGACGCGCATCGCCGGCGGCGACGCGCTCCTTGATGCTCCCGTCGGGCTGGCCGGACACCATGTGTTCGGCTGCCTGTGGGCGGCGGGAGCAATGGACGCCATCGACATCGACGAAGTGCGCACCGAACTCGGCGCGTCCGCAGCCGTCGCGCCGATCACTCGGCTGGCGCCCGGACTCCTCGTGGCACGCAGCCTCGGCGCAGGCACTGAGGCCGTCCGCGCCGCACTCGGTGCGGTGTGGACCGCATTGCGACCGCGTGTCTGCGGCCGCGCCGCGCAACCACCGCGCCTGTGGGCCACCTGAGCGCAAGGACCGACGATGGAACTTTCCCCGCGTGAGAAAGACAAGCTGCTGATCTTCACTGCCGGCCTGGTAGCCGAGCGCCGCAAGGCCCGCGGGCTGAAGCTCAACTATCCGGAGGCGGTGGCCTACATCAGCGCTGCCATCCTCGAGGGCGCGCGCGACGGCCGAAGCGTGGCCGACCTGATGCATTACGGCACCACGCTGCTGGGTCGAGCGGACGTGATGACCGGCGTCCCGGAAATGATTCCCGACATCCAGGTCGAGGCAACCTTCCCGGACGGCACCAAGCTCGTGACGGTGCACCAGCCCATTGCGTGAGTATGAATCGGCCATGGTGAGCATCCGACAGGTTGAAGCGAACGCGCTGCCGGCACAGCGCGAGGCACTGATCGATCTGCTGATCGATACCGTCGAGCACGGCTCATCGGTCGGATTCCTGGCGCCGCTGTCGCGCGACGAGGCCGGCCACTACTGGGACGGACTCGCGCCGTCGCTCGCTGCCGACGGCCGTCTCCTCTGGACGGCCGTCGATGCCGCGGGCGTCGTCGGCACGGTCCAGCTCGAACTGGTCCAGAAGAGAAACGGGATCAATCGCGCCGAAGTGCAGAAGCTGCTGGTGCATTCGCGCGCACGTCGGAGTGGTGTGGGCCGCGAGCTGATGCGGACCCTGGAAGTGCGCGCCCGCGCACTGGGCCGCGGACTGCTTTATCTGGACACCGAGGCGGGCTCGGGCGCCGAAGCGTTCTATCGTGCGCTCGGATACACCGGCATCGGTGGACTGCCGGAGTACGCGTGCAGCCCCCAAGGCGAGTGGCGCGCCAATGCGATCTACTACAAGACACTCTTCCTTCGGAGTACCGCATGACGACGTCCACTGCTGTACCGGCTGCGCTGGTGCCGGGTGAACTCCTGCCGGCTGCGGGCGAGATCGAACTGAATGCGGGCCGCGCAACGGTGCGCATCAGGGTTGCCAATACGGGCGATCGGCCGATCCAGGTGGGATCGCACTTCCACTTCTTCGAAACCAACGAGGCGCTGCGCTTTGACCGTGCACGGGCGCGCGGCTTCCGTTTGAACATTGCGGCGGGAACGGCAGTGCGCTTCGAGCCCGGACAGGAACGTGAAGTCGAACTGGTGGCGCTGAGTGGTGACCGGATCGTGTTCGGCTTCAACGGGCTGGTCATGGGAAGGCTGGAAACCAGCCGTCCCAAGGGGACAGTCAGGGGCTCCCTCCCAACCCTCCCTCCGAGAGGGAGGGCCAGATCCAAAGCTCCAGCGAAGAAAGCGGGGCGCAAATGAAGATCGGACGCCAGGCTTATGCGGAGATGTTCGGCCCCACCGTCGGCGACCGCGTGCGGCTCGCCGACACGGCGCTGATCGCGCAGGTCGAGAAGGACCACACCGTCTACGGCGAGGAAGTGAAGTTCGGCGGCGGCAAGGTGATCCGCGATGGCATGGGCCAGAGCCAGCGCATGTCCAAGGACTGCGCCGACACGGTGATCACCAACGCACTGATCATCGACCACTGGGGCATCGTCAAGGCCGATATCGGACTGAAGGGCGGTCGCATCAGCGGCATCGGCAAGGCCGGCAACCCGGACATCCAGCCCGCCGTGACGATCGTCATCGGGCCGGGCACCGAGATCATCGCCGGCGAAGGCATGATCGTCACCGCCGGCGGCATCGACTCACACATCCACTTCATCTGCCCGCAACAGATCGACGATGCGCTGATGAGCGGCATCACGACGATGCTCGGTGGCGGCACCGGTCCCGCGACCGGCACCTTCGCGACCACGGTCACGCCAGGCCCATGGCACATGGAGCGCATGCTGCAGGCGGCCGATGCGTTCCCGATGAACCTCGGTTTCCTCGGCAAGGGCAATGCGTCGCTCGTGCCGCCGCTGCTGGAGCAGATCGAGGCCGGCGCGATCGGGCTCAAGCTGCACGAGGACTGGGGCACGACACCCGCCGCGATCGATGCCGCGCTGACCGCGGCCGACCGGACCGACACGCAGGTCGCGATCCACACCGACACGCTGAACGAAGCCGGCTTCGTCGAGGCTCGCATCAAGGCCTTCAAGGGCCGCGTGATCCACACGTATCACACCGAGGGGGCGGGCGGCGGCCATGCGCCGGACATCATCAAGGTGTGCGGCGAGCTGAACGTGCTGCCGTCGTCGACCAATCCGACCCGACCCTACACGGTCAACACGCTCGACGAGCATCTCGACATGCTGATGGTCTGCCACCATCTCGATGCCGGCATTGCCGAGGACATCGCCTTTGCCGAGAGCCGCATCCGCAAGGAAACGATCGCTGCCGAGGACATCCTGCACGACATCGGCGCGTTCTCGATGATTTCATCGGACTCGCAGGCGATGGGCCGCGTCGGCGAAGTCATCACGCGCACCTGGCAGACGGCGCACAAGATGAAGCAGCAGCGCGGGTCGCTCGCAGAGAAGGGATTTTCGGACCCCTCGGCACACGACAACGCGCGCATCAAGCGCTATGTGGCGAAGTACACGATCAACCCGGCGATCGCGCACGGCATTGCGCACGAGGTGGGCTCGGTCGAAGTCGGCAAGTGGGCCGACCTCGTGCTGTGGAAACCGGCGTTCTTCGGCGTGAAGCCGTTTCTGATTCTGAAGGGCGGCACCATCGCAGCCGCCGCGATGGGCGACCCGAACGCGTCGATCCCGACGCCGCAACCGGTGCACTACCGGCCGCAGTTCGGTGCCTTCGGCGGATCGCTGACGAAAAGTTCGCTGACGTTTGTCTCGCAGGCCGCGCTCAGGAAGCGCATTCCCGAGAAGTACGGACTGCAGAAGACCGTGGTCGCGGTGAAAAACGTCCGCAAGCTCACGAAGCGCGACATGGTGCACAACGCGCTGACGCCGAAGGTGACCGTCGACCCGGAGACCTACCAGGTCCACGCCGACGGCGTGCTGCTCGACTGTGCGCCGGCCAGCGAACTGCCGCTGGCACAGCGGTATTTCCTGTTCTGAACGGCCCGGTCCGATGATCCGGCTCACCGCCGTCGCCAGTGCGCCACTGACTCCGGAGCAGGCGGTGCACATGCCGCGCCTGCCGCTCGCCTATCACGAGCGCGTCAAGAGCCGGCTCGCGGCGATGCTGCCGGACGGTCGCGCAGTGGCCATCACGCTGCCGCGCGGCTCCGTGATGCGCGGCGGGACCGTCCTGACCGGCGACGACGGCGCCTGCGTCATCGTCGACGCGCTGGCCGAACCCGTGGCGAAGATCACCGCACCGTCGCCACTGGCGCTGATGCGCGCGATCTATCACCTGGCCAATCGCCATGTTCCGGCCCAGCTCGCGACCGACCATGTGCTGATCGAACGCGACCCGGTGCTCGAGCACATGCTCGTGGGATTGGGCGCCACGGTGCAGCACATCGAGGCGCCGTTCGATCCGGAGGCCGGCGCCTACGACGGGCAGCACGCGCACGGTCATGTCCACGGCGGCGAGGTCGACGAGGTCTCCGCGACCATCGGCGAGCAACTGTCGATTGCGGCGCATCGCGCGCGCGGCGGAACGCCATGACGCAGAGCAGGACTTCGGCAATACCGCCTTCCACAATGCTCGCGCTGCTGCACCTGGCCAGCCCGGCGCTGCCGGTCGGCGGCTTCGCCTATTCGCAGGGGCTCGAGTCGGCGATCGACGAAGGGCGGGTGCACGACGCGGCGAGCGCCCAGTGCTGGATCGACGATCTGCTGACCCTCGTGATCGCCCGCTTCGAGGCGCCCGTGTGGCTCCGGGTCCATGCCGCAGCACTCGCCGGCGACGAGGCAGCGGTCAATCGCTGGAACCGTGAACTGCTCGCCACGCGCGAGACCGCGGAACTGCGTGCCGAGTCACTTCAAATGGGACTCTCGTTGCTGCGCGTCTTCCCGGCATTGCAACTTGGCGTGCCGCCACTGACTGCACCGACCTACACGGCGGCATTTGCCATCGCCTGTGCACGACTCGGCATCGCACGCGACGAGGGTCTCACGGCTTACCTGTGGGCGTGGACCGAGAACCAGGTGCTGGTCGCCGTCAAGACCTTGCCGCTCGGACAGCAGGCCGGACAGTCCATGCTGTTTCAACTGCATGTCACTGTGCAGCGCGCGGTGGAGATTGCGGACGGGCTCGCCGATGATGCGCTCGGCACTGCAGCCGTCGGCTTCGCCCTGCAATCGGCTCGCCACGAAACCCAGTATTCCCGACTGTTCCGATCCTGAGACCGCCGATGACGACACATTCCACCGCCATGCTCTCCACGCCATCGCCCGGACGCGCCGCCGGACCGCTGCGGATCGGCGTCGGTGGGCCGGTCGGCTCGGGCAAGACGACGCTGGTCGAAGTGCTGTGCAAGCGCCTGCGCGACCGCTATCGCCTCGCCGTCATCACGAACGACATCTACACGAAGGAAGACGAGCGCCTGCTGGTGACCGCCGAAGCGCTGACGCCGGATCGCATCATGGGGGTGGAAACCGGCGGCTGTCCGCACACCGCCATCCGCGAAGACGCGTCGATCAATCTCGAAGCGGTCGATCGCATGTGCCGGCGCTTTCCCGACCTCGAACTGATCTTCATCGAATCCGGCGGCGACAACCTCGCGGCGACCTTCAGTCCGGAGCTGTCGGACCTGACGATCTACGTGATCGACGTCGCCGGCGGCGAGAAGATCCCGCGCAAGGGCGGGCCTGGCATCACCAAGAGCGACCTGCTGGTCATCAACAAGATCGATCTCGCGCCGCATGTCGGCGCGAACCTCGACGTGATGCGCCACGACACCGAGCGCATGCGCGGCGCGCGGCCGTACGTAATGACCAACCTGAAGACCGGAACCGGCCTCGACGCAGTGATTGACTTCATCGAGCGGCAAGGACTGTTGATCGCCGTCTGAAGCGCGTCGACCGGTTCGCCTGGACCGGAAGGCGCGTGGCAGCATTGGGGCGGGCTCCATTTCACCGCTTTCAAGCCGGACGAACTGCCACCCCGCCGATGACCTCGCACTTGAATCCCTGGCCCGCGCTGCGCGGCGGGCTGCTGGCGCTGCTGGCCGCCGTCTTCTTCGGCATCAGCACGCCGCTGGTGCAACGCTTCGGCGCAGGTGTTGGCGCGTTCACGACGGCGGCCCTGCTGTACTTCGGCGCTGCGCTGGTCGGCGCACTGTCGCGCCACGGTGTCGAGCGCGAAGCGCGCCTGGCGCGAACGGACCTGCCGCGCCTGCTGGCAATCGCCGCCTTCGGGGCCGTGATCGGACCGGTGGCGCTCGCATGGGGACTGCAGCGGACCAGCGGGACGAGCGCCTCGCTGATGCTGACGCTCGAAGCCGTGTTCACATCAATTCTCGCCTGGCGGCTGTACCGCGAGTCGATGGGGAGCCGCGTGTGGACGGCCTTGCTGCTGCTAGTCGCCGGCGGCGTGGTGCTGATCGTCGACCAGGGTCGCGGCGGCCAGGCGCAATTGCTGGGGCTGCTCGCAGTAATGCTCGCCACCGCGGCCTGGGGCGTCGACAACACACTCTCGCGTTCGCTCGCCGAGCGCGATCCGGGCCAGGTCGTGCTGGTCAAGGCGCTGCTCGGCTCCAGTGCGACCGCGATCCTGGCCCTTGTGTGGCGCGAGCCCCTGCCATCGCTCGCCGCGGCGCTCGTGCTCGTTGCGGTGGGCGCCGCGGGCTACGGACTGAGCCTGCGCTTCTATCTGCTGGCGCAGCGCGCCTTCGGGGCCGCGCGCACCGGCTCGGTGTTCGCCTTTGCGCCGTTCATCGGCGCCGCGCTGGCGGTTGCTCTCGGTGACCGCGCGTTCAGCGCAATGATGCTGCTCGGCAGCCTGCTGATGCTGGCCGGCGTCGTGCTGCACCTCGCGGAATCGCACGCACACGAGCACGAGCACGACTCGTTCGAACACGAACACGCGCACCGGCATGACGACGGGCACCACACCCACACGCACGACCCGATGCCCGTCGGCCCGCACAGCCACCGGCATCGGCACGAGCCGCTGCGGCACAGCCATGCGCACGTGCCGGACGTGCACCACTCGCACGAGCACTGACGCCTACGCGCGGCGTCAGGCCGGGACCCATTGCTCCGGCCGGAGCCCCTTCCGGTGCGCTGTCGCAGCCGGCGTCCGGTGCCGTATGAGCAGGCCGCGGATCCACGCGAGCCACGGCCGCCACGTCCGCAAGCTCGAGCCGCCGGAGCGGTCGTGGTCTTGCGCCGGACTGCACCCGATCAAACAGACACCGCGGTGGACGACGCAGACGAAATCGCCGCGCCGAGATTCGATCATCAGCAACTGCTCGTTGTCGAGATTGACGGTCTTCACGATTCCAGGTTCAAAGTTCATGTCGGCTCTCCTTCACGGCACCCACCGAGGTGCCGTTCAGTTCATCTTCGGCGGCCAGTTGTGCGTCTCGCCCTGGCCTTCGCGGCACCACGCGTACAGCGCGTCGTACATCACCATGCCGTGCTTCAGCATCTCGTGATCGTCGTGGTAGTTGATCGACAGCCCGAGCGACATCGCATAGAGCCCCGCTGACTGCGGCGTCAGTTCGAGCCGCGATGTGTCGGCGCCGCGCACGATGAGAGCAAGCTGCCGGAGAGCCGGCGCGTCGAAACCGTAGCGGGCGAGGAAAGCATCGAAGCTGCACTGCTCGCCGACATGCGTGAGCTCGACGCCTGGCACGTCGTACGGGATCGCTCCGGTGCGCTTGGCCTCCGGCATCACGTCCTGCGCCGGCACGAACAGGAACTCCGGCTTCTCATCGATGAAACGCGCGATCAGCCACGGGCAGGCGATGCGGTCGATCTTCGGTCGTTCGCGGGTGATCCACTTCATGGTTGCACCTCCTTCGTCAGCGGGACGGTCGGCCGGCCGCTGTCGCGCCAGCCGGCGAAGCCGTCCACCAGGTAACGGGCGTCGAGGCCCATCGCGCGCAGCGTCGCGGCGGTGCCCTGCGACAGTTCATGGCCGTGCGCGCAGACGACCACGACCGGGCGGTCGCGCCGGATCTCGTCCTTCCAGGTGAATAGCCCGTCGGGCGAGCGCCACTCCGCGTCGGCGATGTCGGCGGCGTCGGCCGCGCGCACCTTCGCACGGCGCACGTCGAGCAGCGTGAAGCTGCGCTGCGCGCGCTGCCATTCCTCCAGTTCGGTGTAAGTGATTTTTTCCATGCAGATCTCCTAGATCAGGACACGCAGCGCCAGGCCGGCCAGCCCGCAGGCGGCGATGACCGGGATGACACCGAGCTTGAAACGCATCAGTGCGATGAGTGCCGCCACCGCGATCACGACCGAAGGCACGTCGACCGCGCCCTCCAGTCCGGACGGCCACCACACGTGAATCGCGAAGAACACCGCGAGATTGACGATGACGCCGACCACGGCCGCGGTGATGCCGGTGAGCGGCGCAGTGAAGTGCAGCTGGCCGTGCGTGCTCTCGATGAACGGCGCACCGAGCAGGATGAACAGGAACGACGGCAGGAACGTGAAGAACGTGACGACCGTCGCCGCCAGCGCGCCGCCGGCGAAGAGCGAGTCGCCCAGGACCTGCTGGCCCCAGCCGCCGACGAAGCCGACGAACGCGACCACCATGATCAGCGGCCCCGGCGTGGTCTCGCCGAGCGCCAGGCCGTCCAGCATCTGCGCGGTAGTGAGCCAGCCGTAGTGCTCGACCGCCCCCTGCACGACGTACGGCAGCACCGCGTAGGCCCCGCCGAAGGTCAGCAGCGCCGCCTTGGTGAAGAACCACGCCATCTGCGTCAGCGTGCCGCTCCAGCCTACGAGCAGGACCAGCACGCCGATGACCGCACACCACAGCGCCGCGAAGGCCAGCAGCACGCGCAGTGCGTGACCGGTCGACCAGTGCGTGTGCGCAGCGCGCGGCGTGTCATCGTCGATCAGCGCGGGGCCGTGCGACGCCGCGGCGCTGCCGTGCGCACCGCTTCCGTCGAACGCGGACGGCACCACGCGCGCGCCGACCCATCCCAGCAGCGCCGCCGCCAGCACGATCAGCGGGAACGGCACCTTGAAGGCGAAGATCGCGACGAAGGCCGCCACCGCGATCGCCCACAGCAGCGGATGCTTCAGCGCCCGCGACCCGATGCGCCAGGCCGCCGCCACGACGATCGCGGTCACCGCCGGCTTGATGCCGTAGAGGATGCCGGCCACCTCCGGCACGTCGCCGAAGCGCAGGTAGATCCACGACAGTGCGATCAGGATCGCGAGCGACGGCAGTACGAAGAGTGCACCGGCCACGAGGCCGCCCCAGGTGCGGTGCATCAGCCAGCCGATGTAGGTCGCGAGCTGCTGCGCCTCCGGGCCGGGCAGCAGCATGCAGTAGTTGAGCGCGTGCAGGAAACGCTTCTCCGAGATCCAGCGGCGTTCTTCGACGAGTTCGCGATGCATGATCGCGATCTGCCCCGCCGGCCCGCCGAAGCTGATGAAGCCCAGGCGCAGCCAGTAGGCGAACGCCTGCCAGAAGCTGACGGCCTGCGGTGCGCGCGCTGGGCGCGTCGCGCGAGTCATCGAGCGTCGTCATGTCGCCCTTTCATACCTGCATACAGCGCATCGAACACCGCCAGCGAAGCCGCGAGCAGCGCATCGTCGTCGCTGTGCTGCGCCTGCAGTCCGCGGATCAGCGCCTCGAGCCCCGCCGCCTCCTCGCTCGCCGCGCCGCCGACATCGATGTAGTGCACCGCTTCGCCGAGCCTGCGCAGCGCCTCGTCAGCGTCCAGGCCGAAGCTCGCCGCGATCACCTCGAACGTCACCTTGCCGTCGACGTGGCTGAACGTGGCGCCGTCGAAGTCGAAGCCGAGCGCGGCCTTCGGCACGCGCGCGGTCGACTTCAGCCAGACGAAGCGTGGCGAGCGGTCGATGAAGCGGGCGACGAGCCAGGCACTCGCCAGCCGGTCGACCCACGGCCGGGCACGCGTCGCCCAGGTCCGGCCCTGATAGTCGTCCGGGTCGCGCAGCTCGATCCGTACGGCCGTTTGAGCGCGCGGCTCGCCCGGCGACCAGCGCGCTTCGCTGGCCACGCGCAGTTCTTCCAGCGCGGCGGCCGCACTCGCGCCGCGCGCGTCAGGAAAGAAATCGATCGCCTGCAGCGCAGTCGAGCTTCTGTGCAAGTGAACGCAGCAGGCGGCGTCCGGCAGCTTCGGTGGCGCTGCGCAGCGCGCGGCGCTGGCGCGCCAGTTCGACCTCGAACGCCTTGTACTCGGCGGAGCGGTCGAACAGCGCCTCGAACTGAATCTGCTGTTCCGCGTCGCGGGCGCCCAATTCCAGCCGGGTAGCCTCGCCACCCGCCTGGCGCACCTCGTCGGCCAGCGCATCGAACACGTCGGCGCCGCCGGGCTGCGCCGGCATCAGATAGACGCCGTCGCGCAGCGCGCCGCAGCCGCTCGCCTTCAGCGCGCGCCAGATGCGCACGGATCGCGCCGTGCGCTGGCCTCCGGCATCACGTCCTGCGCCGGCACGAACAGGAACTCCGGCTTCTCATCGATGAAACGCGCGATCAGCCACGGGCAGGCGATGCGGTCGATCTTCGGTCGTTCGCGGGTGATCCACTTCATGGTTGCACCTCCTTCATGAGCGCGACAGTCGGCCGGCCGCTGTCGCGCCAGCCGGCGAAGCCGTCCACCAGGTAACGGGCGTCGAGGCCCATCGCGCGCAGCGTCGCGGCGGTGCCCTGCGACAGTTCATGGCCGTGCGCGCAGACGACCACGACCGGGCGGTCGCGCCGGATCTCGTCCTTCCAGGTGAATAGCCCGTCGGGCGAGCGCCACTCCGCGTCGGCGATGTCGGCGGCATCGGTTTCACGCACCTTCGCGCGGCGCACGTCGAGCAGCGTGAAGCTGCGCTGCGCGCGCTGCCATTCTTCCAGTTCGGTGTAAGTGATTTTTTCCATGCAGATCTCCTAGATCAGGACACGCAGCGCCAGGCCGGCCAGCCCGCAGGCGGCGATGACCGGGATGACACCGAGCTTGAAGCGCATCAGTGCGATGAGTGCCGCCACCGCGATCAGGACCGAAGGCACGTCGACCGCGCCCTCCAGTCCGGAGGGCCACCACACGTGAATCGCGAAGAACACCGCGAGATTGACGATGACGCCGACCACGGCCGCGGTGATGCCGGTGAGCGGCGCAGTGAAGTGCAGCTGGCCGTGCGTGCTCTCGATGAACGGCGCACCGAGCAGGATGAACAGGAACGACGGCAGGAACGTGAAGAACGTGACGACCGTCGCCGCCAGCGCGCCGCCGGCGAAGAGCGAGTCGCCCAGGACCTGCTGGCCCCAGCCGCCGACGAAGCCGACGAACGCGACCACCATGATCAGCGGCCCCGGCGTGGTCTCGCCGAGCGCCAGGCCGTCCAGCATCTGCGCGGTAGTGAGCCAGCCGTAGTGCTCGACCGCCCCCTGCACGACGTACGGCAGCACCGCGTAGGCCCCGCCGAAGGTCAGCAGCGCCGCCTTGGTGAAGAACCACGCCATCTGCGTCAGCGTGCCGCTCCAGCCTACGAGCAGGACCAGCACGCCGATGACCGCACACCACAGCGCCGCGAAGGCCAGCAGCACCCGCAGTGCGTGACCGGTCGACCAGTGCGTGTGCGCAGCGCGCGGCGTGTCATCGTCGATCAGCGCGGCGCCGTGCGACGCCGCGGCGCCGCCGTGCGCACCGCTTCCGTCGAACGCGGACGGCACCACGCGCGCGCCGACCCATCCCAGCAGCGCCGCCGCCAGCACGATCAGCGGGAACGGCACCTTGAAGGCGAAGATCGCGACGAAGGCGGCCACCGCGATCGCCCACAGCAGCGGATGCTTCAGCGCCCGCGACCCGATGCGCCAGGCCGCCGCCACGACGATCGCGGTCACCGCCGGCTTGATGCCGTAGAGGATGCCGGCCACCTCCGGCACGTCGCCGAAGCGCAGGTAGATCCACGACAGTGCGATCAGGATCGCGAGCGACGGCAGTACGAAGAGTGCACCGGCCACGAGGCCGCCCCAGGTGCGGTGCATCAGCCAGCCGATGTAGGTCGCGAGCTGCTGCGCCTCCGGGCCTGGCAGCAGCATGCAGTAGTTGAGCGCGTGCAGGAAACGCTTCTCCGAGATCCAGCGGCGTTCTTCGACGAGTTCGCGATGCATGATCGCGATCTGCCCCGCCGGCCCGCCGAAGCTGATGAAGCCCAGGCGCAGCCAGTAGGCGAACGCCTGCCAGAAGCTGACGGCCTGCGGTGCGCGCGCTGGGCGCGTCGCGCGAATCATCGAGCGTCGTCATGTCGCCCTTTCATACCCGCATACAGCGCATCGAACACTGCCAGCGAGGCCGCGAGCAGCGCATCGTCGTCGCTGTGCTGCGCCTGCAGCCCGCGGATCAGCGCCTCGAGCCCCGCCGCTTCCTCGCTCGCCGCGCCGCCGACATCGATGTAGTGCACCGCCTCGCCGAGCCTGCGCAGCGCCTCGTCGCGTCCAGGCCGAAGCTCGCCGCGATCACCTCGAACGTCACCTTGCCGTCGACGTGGCTGAACGTGGCGCCGTCGAAGTCGAAGCCGAGCGCGGCCTTCGGCACGCGCGCGGTCGACTTCAGCCAGACGAAGCGTGGCGAGCGGTCGATGAAGCGGGCGACGAGCCAGGCGCTCGCGAGCCGGTCGACCCACGGCCGGGCACGCGTCGCCCAGGTCCGGCCCTGATAGTCGTCCGGGTCGCGCAGCTCGATCCGTCCGGCCGTTTGAGCGCGCGGCTCGCCCGGCGACCAGCGCGACTTCGCTGGCCACGCGCAGTTCTTCCAGCGCGGCGGCCGCACTCGCGCCGCGCGCGTCGGGAAAGAAATCGATCGCCTGCAGCGCAGCGAGCTTCTGTGCAAGTGAACGCAGCAGGCGGCGTCCGGCGGCTTCGGTGGCGCTGCGCAGCGCGCGGCGCTGGCGCGCCAGTTCGACCTCGAACGCCTTGTACTCGGCGGAGCGGTCGAACAGCGCCTCGAACTGAATCTGCTGTTCCGCGTCGCGGGCGCCCAATTCCAGCCGCGTGGCCTCGCCACCCGCCTGGCGCACCTCGTCGGCCAGCGCATCGAACACGTCGGCGGCGCCGGGCTGCGCCGGCATCAGATAGACGCCGTCGCGCAGCGCGCCGCAGCCGCTCGCCTTCAGCGCGCGCCAGATGCGCACGCGCACCGCGCTTGGCGAGGTCGGCAGAGTCAGTACAAGGGCAAGCCAGTCATGTTGCATGTACTAACTATTACATACTGTAATAGTTATTGCAAGACTTTTTTTCAACGGCCTACTGGCGTTCAGCCGGAGCGCCGCCTGGCAAAGTCGACGAACCACGCCAGGCTGGCCGGGTTGGCCATCGCGTCGGCGTGGGCGACGTCCTCAAGGCGATGGCCGAGCAGCAGTCGCTTGATCGGCAATTCCATCTTCTTGCCCGAGAGCGTGCGCGGCACCTCGGCGATCGCGAGGATCTCGCTCGGCACGTGGCGCGCCGACAGCGCGGCGCCGATGCGGGCGTTGATGCGCTGCCTGAGGCTTTCATCGAGCGCCACGTTGGCCCGCAGCACGACGAAGAGCGGCATGTAGGACTCGCGCCCGAGATACTCGAGATCGACGACCAGCGAGTCCACGATCTCGGGCAGTGCTTCGACCGCACGGTACAACTCCGCCGTGCCCATGCGGATGCCGTGGCGGTTGATCGTGGCGTCGGACCGGCCGTAGATCACACCCCCAACCGCCTCCGGCCGCGGCACGAGGCGCGTCCAGTCGCCGTGCCGCCACACGCCGGGAAACACCTCGAAGTAGCTCTCGCGGTAGCGCCGGCCGTCGGCGTCGTTCCAGAAGTAAAGTGGCATCGACGGAAACGGCTCGGTGCAGACCAGCTCGCCCACGTCGTCAATCAGCGGCTTGCCGGCGTCGTCCCACGCCTCGACCTTGAGTCCCAGGGCACGGCACTGCATCTCGCCTTCGTACACCGGCAAGGTCGGCAGCCCGGTGAGGAACGCGCCCGGCGAGATCGGTGCCGCCGGCGATCGACACCAGCCAGAGGTCGCGCTTCACATGCGCGTAGACCCAGCGGTAGGACTCCGCCGGCAGCGGCGATCCGGTCGATCCGAGGGTGTGCAGTGCTGAGAGGTTCGCAATGCGTGCCGGCTCGATCCCCGCCTTGATGCAGTTCGCGAAGTAGGCGGCGCCCGCGCCGAAGAAGGTCGCGCCGACGCGCTCGACGAAGCGCCACAGCGCCCCGAAGTCCGGCGTCGCCGGATGTCCGTCGTACAGCACCACCGTTGCGCCGGCCAGCAAGCCGCTGACCTGCACGTTCCACATGATCCAGCCGGTGGTCGTGTACCAGAAGAAGCGATCGCCCGGACCGATGTCGCGATGCAGGTGCACGCCTTTCAGCATCTCGAGCAGCACGCCGGCGTGACCGTGCACGATCGCCTTCGGCAGGCCGGTCGTGCCGGATGAGTACACCACCCAGAGCGGATGGTCTGACGCCACCTGCTCGCACCGCAGCTCGGCCGCGTTTCCTGTCAGCGCGTGCCACGACAGCGCGCCGGGAAAACGCGCGGCGTCCACGTCGTCGCGCAACAGTGGAACAACGATCGTGTGCTCGAGGCTGGTGAGTGCCGCGCGGATCTCGGCCAGGACCTCGACGCGGTCGTAGACCTTGCCACCGTAGCGATAGCCGTCGCCGGCGATGAGTACCCGGGGCGCGATCTGTCGAAACCGGTCGAGCACGGCCAGCGGACCCATGTCCGGCGAGCACACCGACCAGATCGCACCGACGCTCGCGCAGGCGAAAAACGCGACGATGGTTTCCGGCACATTGGGCAGGATGGCGACGATGCGGTCGCCGGGTACGACGCCGAGGCCGCGCAGCGCCTCAGCCAGCGACGCGACCTGAGCGCGCAGATTCGGTCCACGAGACCTCACGCAGCTCGCCGCGCTCGTTGCCGGCGAGGATCGCCGGTCGTGACTCGGTCACATGCCGGAACACCTGGTCGACGAGATTCAGTCGCGCCCCGACGAACCACTCGGCTCCGGGCATCTCGCGCGCGCCGAGCACTTTCTCATACGGCCGCGACGCGCGGATATCGAGGAAGTGCCAGAGCGCGCCCCAGAATCCTTCGAGGTCGTTCACCGACCACTGCCACAACGACTCGTAGTCGGCGAACGTCAGGCCGCGCTCACGCTCGAGCCAGCGCAGGAACGCGGTGATGTGCGCGCGCTCGACCCGTTCGGACGAGGGGTGCCACAGCGGCTCGGCGGGTTCCATGCGTCCGCAGTCTACGAGGCCACCGCGCCACAGGCACAATGGACCGATGATCACCTACCCTCACTCCGGACCGCCGACCGAGTGGACGGTCGTCTGCCTGTGCGCGGAGTGGTGTGACACCTGCCGCGACTATCGGCGGCTCTTCGAGCAGCGCGCGGCACGGGCCAGCGACGCACAGCACCTGTGGATCGACATCGAGGATGACTCCGACGTCCTCGGAGACCTCGACATCGAGACCTTCCCGACGTTGCTGGTCCTGCACGGCGATCGGCCGCGGTTCTTCGGACCGGTCCTGCCGCAGATCGAAGTCATCGACGGCATGCTGCGCACCTTGGACCCGGTGGCTGCGTCCGCAATACACATTGCCCGGGACAACGAGACGGCGGTGCGCTGGCTCTGCGAGCAGGCGCGACGGATGCGCTGAGCCGCTGCGACGGCGCCGGCTTGCGAGAATGCGGTTATGACCCTGCTGACCATGCTCGACGCCGAACTCGCGTTCGGCCTGCACCCCTTGCTCGATCGCGCGGCCCTGACCGTGCTCGAGGGCGATCGCATCGGACTGATCGGCCGCAACGGCACCGGCAAGAGTTCCCTGCTGAACGTGGTCGCCGGTCGACTCGATCTCGATGATGGCGAAGTCAAGCGCCGGGACGGCCTGCACGTGGCTCTGGTCGAACAGGAGCCGGTGCTGCCGGTGGCCTCGACGCTGCGCGAAAGCCTGGCCGTGCGCGGGGCGCTGGACGGCCTGCACGACGAACGCGAGCGCTGGCGCATCGAGGCGCGCCTGGTCGAATACCTGCATCGATTCGGGCTCGACGAGGCACAGGACCCAACGCGCCTGTCCGGCGGCGAGCGCAAGCGCGGCGCACTCGCGCTCGCTTTCGCCCTGACGCCCGACCTGATGCTGCTCGACGAGCCGACCAACCACCTCGACATCGACGGCATCACGCTGCTCGAGGATCTGCTCCTCAAGGCAGGGGCGCTGATCGTGATCACCCACGACCGCGCCTTTCTCGATCGCGTAGCCAATCGCATCGTCGAGCTGGACCGGGGCCTGCTGCGTTCGTACCCCGGCAACTACAGCGCGTGGGAAGGTCGGCGCGCGACCGAACTGGCTGCCGAGGAGACGGCGGCCCGCAAGTTCGACCGGTTCTGGGCGCAGGAAGAGGCATGGATACGCAAGGGCATCGAGGCGCGGCGCACGCGCAATGCGGGTCGCGTGTCCAGGCTCGAGTCCTTGCGCGTCGAGCGCAGTGCGAGGCGCGATCGCCTCGGCAACGTGAAGCTCACGCTGGATGCCGGCGAGCGCTCGGGCAAGCTCGTGGCCGAACTCACGGACGTGGGCAAGCGTTTCGGCGACAAGGTGGTCGTCGATCGCCTGACGACGCGGATCATGCGCGGTGATCGGCTCGCGCTGATCGGGCCCAACGGCGCGGGCAAGACCACGCTGCTGCGGCTGATCCTCGGCACGATGGCACCGGACAGCGGAACCGTGCGCCGCGGGACGAACCTCGAAATCGCCTACTTCGACCAGATGCGCGAGGCGCTCGATCCCGACAGGACCGTGGCCGAGACGATCAGCCCGGGGTCCGACTGGATCGAAGTGGCGGGCACGCGCAAGCACGTGATGAGCTATCTCGGCGAGTTCCTGTTCTCGCCGCAACGCGCGAACTCACCGATCAAGACGCTGTCTGGCGGCGAGCGCAACCGCCTGCTGCTGGCGCGACTGTTCGCGCGGCCGGCCAACCTGCTGGTGCTGGACGAACCGACCAACGATCTCGACATCGAGTCGCTCGAACTGCTCGAGTCGACGCTGCAGGGCTACAACGGCACGCTGCTGCTGGTCAGCCACGACCGGACCTTCCTCGATAACGTCGTCACCCAGTCGCTGGTCGCCGACGGCGATGGCCGCTGGACCGAGTACCCCGGTGGCTACAGTGACTGGCTGGCGTTGCGTCCGAAGTCAGCCCCACCGGTTGCGACGGCCGCCGAGCCACCGCAAGCCTCCCGTCCGGCTGCACGCGGCGGACGCGTGAAGCTCTCATTCAAGGAACAGCGCGAACTGGAGGCCCTGCCGACCGAGATCGAGGCCCTCGAACGCGAGCAGCACGAGATCACCGCCCGGATGAGCAGCGCCGAGTATCACCGCGTGGGCGCGGATGCGATCCGGGCCGATCGCCTGCGCGCAATGGCGATCGAACACGAACTCGCCGCGCGCTTCGAGCGCTGGTCGCTGCTCGAGGACAAGGCACGCGCTGCGGCCGCGTAGCGCTGGAGGCAAGGCACTCACTTCCTGCCGCGAGCCACGCCGAAGCAGCATCTCCTCCACCACCGCGTCGAACTGCTCGCGCACCTTGTAGCGCAGGAAGGCGTCGGCCAGAAGGTCCGGCATCCAGACATTGAAAACGAACTCGAGGTGATGGCGCACCTCCGTGCCGCCTGCCACGGGAGCCAGCCGCGTCGACGTCCTTACCCGTTGCAGCGTGCCGCCGATCGAGCGCGACTCCACCTGCTCCATCGGCGTGAGTTCGACTTCCCGCACCATCGTGAAAGGACGAGCGAAGGGACCCCAGCGCGCAACGCCGCGCTGCTCGACACGGAGGCGATTGCCGAGTCGGATGGTCACCCGGCTCGCTTCCAGGTCCGGGACGTACCGCGCCATGACGTCGAAGTCGGTGAGCACCACCCATGCCTCGAGCCGGTGTCACCGGCGCAAGCAGCACGGCGTCGATCAGGACCAGTTCCCCGTCGCGGGAAATCCGGACCTGCGTCTCGACCGCACTCGTCGGCGCGCCGGCTGCCATCAGCACCAGGGCCATCAAGGTGGCGCAGGCAGTCCTTCGATTCATGCCGGCAGCGTAGCGCGACGCAGGAACTCGGTCGGGACCTCTCCTCGCTGCCATTCATGCGATTGCGAAGCAATCGGCCAGCGCCGGGGTCCTGCGCCGTCAATCGAGCGTCTGCTTGTAGCGTTTCATCGCAACCGCGGCGGCCACGGCGATGAAGACCAGGATCGGCACCGTCTGCGGTGCGACGTCGGCCAGCCCCGCGCCCTTGAGCATCACGCCGCGCACGATGCGCAGGAAATGCGTCAGCGGCAGAGCTTCGCCGATCCACTGCGCCCAGGTCGGCATGCCGCGGAACGGAAACATGAACCCCGACAGCAGGATGTTCGGCAGGAAAAAGAACATCGTCATCTGCATCGACTGCATCTGCGACCGGGCGATCGTCGAGAACGCGAAGCCAACGCCGAGCGTGGCGATGATGAACAGCACGATGGCCGATGACAGCAGGACGAAGTTGCCGAACATCGGGACCTCGAAGAGCCAACGCGCCGCCGTGAACACGATCAGCACCTGCACATAGCCGATGATCACGTAGGGCACGATCTTGCCGATCATCACTTCGACCGGACGCACCGGCGTGGCAAGAAGGTTCTCCAGCGTGCCGCGCTCGCGTTCGCGCGTCATGCCCATCGCCGTCATCATCACCAGCGTCATCGTCAGGATCACGCCCATCAGGCCGGGCACGACGTTGTAGTTGGTCAGCCCCTCCGGGTTGTAGCGCTTGTGCACGATGACCTGAAACGGTTCGCGGTCCGGCGCCAGCCGAGCGAGCGGCCCGTGCAGATCGTTACGCAGCGCGAGCTGCGGCAACCGCTGCAGCGCCGATACCGCCGGTCCGGTGGCGGCGGGATCGGTGGCATCCGCGATACACGGCCATGGCCGGCGACTCGCCGCGAACCAGCCGCGCGCTGAAGTCCGATGGAAACACCAGTGCGAACTGGACATCGCCGCGCGCGATCAGGCGCTCGGCCTCGCTCTCCGAGCCGACCTCGATGATGTGAAAGTAAGTCGTGTTCTGTGCCGCGCGCACGATGCTGCGCACGAACGGCGACTGGTCGAGCGCCACGACCGCCGTCGGCAGGTTCCGGGGATCCGAGTTGATCGCGTAGCCGAACAGCACGAGCTGCATGATCGGCACGCCGATCAGCATCGCGAACGTCAGCCGGTCGCGCCGCAGCTGGATGAACTCCTTGCGCAGCACGGCACCGATGCGCTCGAGCGACAATGCCCAGCGCCACGGGCGTTCGTCGGAGCCTCCGCGCGGCGCGCTGCGGCGCGAGCTCGCTTGGGGCGGCCCGGCGCTTCGCTCAGCTGACGGTGTCGCGGGCATCCTGCGTCAGTGCAATGAAGACATCCTCGAGCCCGGTCGGGATCGGCTCGATGCGCACCTCGCGCGCCAGCGCCGGGTCGTGCTCCGCCAGCCAGCGCGGAAAGTCGTCGTGGTCGGTGCTGCTGACATGCAGGCTGGTACCGAAAGGCACCGCCATCCAGCCGCGCTGCTCGACGGCATCGAGCACGGCGTCGAGCCGCGCGCCATGCACGGCCCAGGTCCTGAGACCGGCCTGCGCAATCACTTCCGGCGCGGTGCCGGCCGCCAGCATCTTGCCGTAGGAAATGTAGACGAGGCGATGACAGCGCTCGGCCTCGTCCATGTAGTGCGTGCTGACCAGCACCGTGATGCCGTCCGCGGCGAGTGCGTGGATCTCGCGCCAGAAGTCACGGCGCGCCTTCGGGTCGACGCCGGCCGTCGGCTCGTCGAGCAGCAGCAGCTCCGGCCCGTGCAGCAGGCACGCCGCGAGCGCGAGGCGTTGCTTCCAGCCGCCTGACAGCGTGCCGGCCAGCTGTGCCTTGCGCGCCGTCAGTCCCAGGCGATCGAGCGCATCGGCGACGCGCTGGCGACGGTTGTCGAGGCGGTAGACACGCGCGGTGAAGTCGAGGTTCTCGGCGATCGACAGGTCTTCATACAGCCCGAACCGCTGCGTCATGTAGCCAACCCGCAGCTTGATGCGGCGGGACTCGCGGCGGATGTCGTAGCCGAGGCAGGTGCCTTCGCCTGCATCGACCTCGAGCAGCCCGCACAGCATGCGGATCGTCGTCGTCTTGCCGCTGCCGTTCGGACCGAGGAATCCGCAAACCTGCCCGCGCGGCACCGCGAGGTCGATGTGGTCGACCACGGTGCGGCCGCTGAAGGTCTTGGTCAGTCCGCGGACGTCGATCGCAAGATCCGGGCTCATCGGGTCGACGCCCTAGGTACCCGCGGCAATGCGAACGTCGAGCGGCTGGCCGGGCTTGAGCAGTTGCACCGACTTGTCGTCCGGCTTCGCCTCGACCATGAATACGAGCTTGGCGCGGCTTTCGTTGCTGTAGATGACCGGCGGCGTGTACTCGGCCTGATCGGAAACGAAGGTAACGCGTGCCGAGAGCCCTGGCGGACAACCGTCGCAACTCACCGCCACGCTCTCACCGATGCGGATGCGCGTCAGTGCCGCCTGCGGCACGAAGAACCGCACCTTGACCGCGCCGTCGGGCAGCAGGGCGATCACCGGCATGCCCTGTCCGACCCACTCGCCGGGGCGAAACATGACGTCGTGCACGGTCCCGGTCGCCGTGGACCGGCCGACCGTCTGGTCCTCGCGCCACTGAGTTGACGCCAGGTCGCTCTCGGCTGCACGCTGATCGGCCTCGGCCGCCGCGATCTCGTCGGGTCGCGCCGCATCGCGCGCGGTCGCCAGCTGCGCCTGAACCTCGGCAACGCGCGCGGCATCCCGTTCGCGTGCAGCGCGCGCTTCATCGAGGCGCGTCGCAGAAATGAAGCCCTGCGCAACCAGCGTCTCGTTGCGCTTCAGCTCATTGCGTCGAGAGCACCAGCGCAGGCCCGTGCCTGCGCCAGTTGCTGCTCGATCGCGCGCAACTCGTCGGCCCGCTTGCCCTTGCGCAGGTTGCGCACCTGCGCCGCCGCGCGCTCCGCCCGCGCCGCGGCCGCGGCCTTTTCGAGGATTTCCGGGTCGCGCTCGAGTTCGAACAGCACGTCGCCCTTCTTCACGCGTGCGCCGCGCTCGACCGCAAGTTTCTGCACGCGGCCGCCGATCGCCGGCCCGACATACACGAGATCCGCTTCCGCATAGCCGCCGAAGTGTCGGGATCGGTGCGCGTGCACGCTGCCAGCACCAGCAACGCACACGCGAGCAGCGCGACCTCAATGCCTGGCTTGAGTTTGCCCATGTCGGGCCTCCCGGGTCAGGCCACCGAGCGCCCAGTCGAGACGCTGCTCACGATGCTTGCGCTCGCGCGCGAATTCGACCAGCACGCGGGTGAGTTCGGCCGGCGCAAGCCGCGCTTCGGCCAGGCGATCGGCCAGCAGAATCGGCAACGCGATGGCACCCATGAGAAACAGCACCACGTTCAATGGCTCGCCGCGCGGCAGCTCGTGAGCGCGCTGCGCCTCGGCGACCACACGCAGGATCAGCGCCGGGTGGCGATCGGCCAGCGACCGGACGAACTGCCGTGCGGCCGCTTCGCCCGACGCGGCGTCCATCAGCACATGCGTGATGAAGCGGCTGTTGGTCGCGGCCCAGTCGCCCAGCTGCAGCACCATTGCCCGCAGGCGCTCGGCTGGCGGCAGCGCCCGGTCGACAGTGGCAGTCATCTGATCGAGCAGGGGTCCGTACCAGCGTTCGATGATCTCTGCGACGAAGGCATCGCGCGAACCGAAGTGATAGACGAAGCTGCCGAGGTTGGCTCCCGCCCGCTGGCAAACGGCGCGCACGGTGATGGAACGCAAGCCGGCTCGCCGCGCCTGGCGCGCGCCCGCGCGCAACAGTCGCTCGCGCGCTGAGGTCGTCGCGGTGGCCGGGGCGGGCATGCAGCGTTTATACGCCCGTATAAACGGGGCCGCAAGATGGCCCGGCCTCGGCGTCACCGAGACGACAACGCCGTGCAGCGCGACCCGGTCGCGTCCGCCACCTACAGCAGTGTGAGTCGCCCGGCGACACGTCGGGCAGGAGGGAATCTAGGAAGCGCCCGACCCCGAAACGGGAACGCCGCAACCCCAGAGCAGCACGGCGATCGCAAACACAATCGCCCAGACGGCGGCGCCAATCACGATGGCGGGCACGAGGCCTCGTGCGGCATCGAGATCCGGCGAATCGCCGTCCTCAGTCTTCTTCATATACATGACCTCTACGACGCTTATGGCGTCGCCCTCGGCTGGTCCCGATCAGGACACTCGGAGCGGGTCGCTCCTGTTCTTGTTTACTTACCCGATTACGCGGGTGGGCGCGATTGTCGACAACACGCCGACTGAGCATCAACTGCAATACGCAGATTCGTCGCGCGGCTCGGCTGCGATCGGCAGTGGCTGCACTCGTTACGGCGACGTCGGTGCGCGGCAACACCGCAACGGGTGACCGCACACTGAGACCCGAAATTCTAGGGATCGATCGTTGAGTTCGCTTGAGTCACGGCTCTAATTTCCTCCCGTGCAAGCGGTAACCAATCAATTCATGTGTCGAGAATTGTGCAAGCGCGGCCACTCAACTGCACGACGACCGCGATACAAGGATGCGTGTGCCCCGCTCCGCTGACGCCGATGCCGGCGGTCGTCGGCCTACGCTGCCTTCGACGTCAAGGATGCCGCTTGCTTCGTGTCGCGAAACAGCGAGATGGCCTCGTCGACGCTTTCCGCCTTGAGCAGTCGCTCCTGCACCTGTGCCGGTGACCAGCGCCCCGGAGCGACTTCGTTTGCGAAACGCGCTGCGGCCGAAGCGTCGTCGAAGAACTTCAGGAACATGCGTTCGAGCTGGCTGGCATCACACAAGCCGAGCTCCATCCGAAAATCGACTCGCCCCGAGCGGATTGCCGCCTCGTCGATCAACTCCGGATGGTTGGTCGTGAGGAACACGACGGAGCCTTCGTGCGCCGCGACACCGTCGAGCGCATTAATGAAGCCCGAGTACGAAACCTTGACCCCCGCGTCTGCCTTGTCGCGCTGCCGGAAGAAGGCATCGACATCCTCGATCAGGATGACCGAGCGTTGCGGCACTGATGACAGGAGGTTGCCGATCTTTTCGTCGGTGACGGTCGGTGATGCCAGGCTCAGCACACAGACGTTGAGCGCCAGTTCGGATGCAATGGCGGTCACCAGCGAAGTCTTGCCGGTGCCCGGCTGACCATAGAGCAGGTAACCGCGCCGCCACGGAATGCCAAGTGCCTCGTAGCGATCGTGCGAAGCGAAGAATCGATTCAGGTCCTCCAGGATCGATTCCTTCTGGCCGGCCTTGAGCACCACCGAGTCGAGCTTGCGGTTGTTGCCGAGCCGCGCTCGCATCCACTCGTTGTTGTAGGGACTCGGCATGTAGACCGCAATGCGGTTGAGCTCGCGCGCGATGCGATGCTCCATCGCCGCGTGCACCAGTTCCTCGAGCGACCGCTTGTCGCGCCCGAAGGTCGACAGGGCGATCTTCTCGAAGATCGACGGCCCGACCTGGACCTCGCGCTTCATCCACATCAGGCGCCCGTCGAGGAAGAAGACGTGAAAGCCCTCGCCCGGCGACAGCACGGTGAGCGGACGCCCGCCCTGTTGCAGCTCGTCGTGCAGGCTCTGGTAGCTCGTGCCCTGGCGCACGGCGCGCGCAGTGAAATTGTTGAGCCGCCGCAGCGATTCGCGGCTGTCCATGTACTCGACGAGCGCAGGAAACATCAGCTCGTCACGGCTGTCGACGGTCAGCGTCGTGATCAGAAAGTGCTTGGCCCAGCCAAAGACCTTGCCCGGAAGATCGCGCAGCCAGACGGCGGCGAGGCCGAGCAGGGCCAGTGTCAGTCCGCCGGACAGCAGGGTGTTCGACCCCAAGACGCTCTGCAGCCACTCGCCCATCAGGTTCTCCGCGTTGCGTGCGCCGCCACTGTAGCGCGGCCGTCAATCCGGCCGACCGACATGTCCGCTGCGCAATGCGACACTAGAATCCGACTCCCCGGCAGCCGATCGGGGATACCGAGACAGGCTCAATCGCATGCTGAATTCAATCCGCGATTTCTTCGACCGCCACATCGGCGCATCCCCGACGCCGTCTGACGAGCGCCATTCCATCCAGCTCGCCACCGCCGCGCTGCTGGTCGAAGTCGCGCGCATCGACCGCGAGTCCACGCCGGACGAGCGCGCCGTCGTGCTGCGTGCGGTGCGCGAGAAATTCGAGCTGACTGCGGACGAGGCCGCCCGCCTGATCGAACTGGCCGAGGCCGAAATGAAGCAGGCCACCGACTACTTCCAGTTCACGTCGCTGGTCAATCGTCACTTCACGCAGGAGCAGAAGCACCGCGTGATCGAACTGATGTGGCGCGTCGCCTACGCCGATGCCGAACTGTCGGCGCACGAGAACCACCTGATGCGCAAGGTCGCCGACCTGCTGCACGTCACGCACGGTGAATACATCGCCGCAAAGATGCGGGCGCAGGAGACTGAGCGCTGAGACCCCGGCCAGGCCAGCGCCAGTCGCGGGCCCGCGTAACCCTGCACTCCATGGGGCGAAGATCGGATGTGGGGCGAAAGTCGGAGCCGCGACGGACGCTTCATATATAGTCATTGGCCGCACTCGCGCTGGAAGACGACCGATGAATGCGCGTACTCCCCCCGCCACTCCGGCGCTCACCGATCCGGCTGATCTCGGCGTGCCGGTCTCGCAGAAGATTCGCGAACGCCTGCAGCAGGCGAAGCACCGTTTTCATGCCAACGACTGCATCGCGCCGTATATCGAGCCGGACGAGCTGGCACTGCTGCAGGAGGAAGTCGAAGCCAAGCTGCTCGGCGTGCTGCAGAGCCTGGTCATCGACGTCGAGAGCGATCACAACACGCGCGAAACGGCGCGCCGCGTGGCGAAGATGTACCTGACCGAGGTCTTCCGCGGCCGCTACACCGCGATGCCGTCGGTGACCGAGTTTCCCAACGTCGAACGCCTCAACGAACTGATGATCGTCGGTCCGATCACGGTAAGAAGTGCCTGTTCCCACCATCTGTGTCCGATCATCGGCAAGGTCTGGATCGGCGTGCTGCCCAACGAGTATTCGAACCTCATCGGGCTGTCGAAGTACGTGCGGCTGGCCGACTGGGTCATGAGCCGGCCGCAGATCCAGGAAGAGGCGGTCACGCACCTGGCCGACCTGCTGCAGAACACGATGCAGCCCGACGGCCTGGCCATCGTGATGGAGGCCGATCACTTCTGCATGCAGTGGCGCGGCGTCAAGGACACCGACTCGAAGATGATCAACAGCGTGATGCGCGGGTCATTCCTGAAGGACCCGAACCTGCGGCGCGAGTTTCTGGCCCTGCTGAAACTGAAGAACGCCTGACCGGAGAACCTCGATGCTAGTCCGCCTGCTGTACGCCAGCCGTGCTGCCGCCCCCGTCACCCAGGAAATCATCGAGTCGATCCTGCAGCAGTCGCGCACCCACAACCCCGCCCACGGGATCACCGGCATCCTGTGCCACGGCGGTGATGTCTACATGCAGGCGCTGGAAGGCGGCCGCGAGGCGGTCAACGCGCTGTACATGAAGATCCTGCGCGATACGCGCCACCGCGAGGTCATCCTGCTGCACTACGCCGAGGTGCCGGAGCGGCACTTCGCCGGCTGGACCATGGGCCAGGTGAACCTGTCGAAGGTCAATCCGTCGATGCTGCTGAAGTATTCCGACAAGCCGGTGCTCGATCCCTTCACTGTCTCGGGGCGGGCGTCGATGGCGCTGCTGGAAGAACTGATCGCCTCTGCGCAGATCGTCGGCCGCGCGGGCTGAATCGCCTCACTTCGCCGCCGCCTTGTCGCGACGGAAATCCCACGGCGGCACCGCGGCCGACGTCGACCACAGGCCCAGCCGCGTGCTGCGTGCCTGCTCTTCGGCTCCCGCATACCGCATGCGATCGGCCGGCGACTGTTCGTTCGCATACTTGACGTAGTGCCAGGCGAGCCCGCGCCGGATCTGTTCGAGTCCGACGTCGACGCCATCCACCGTCACGCGACACACCGCGCGACCGTAGCGGTCGGTCTTCGGGCATGCGGCCACCGCGCGGCGTCCATGCGCCATGCCGGCGAGCGACTGGCGGGCGCGCTGTCCATGGTCCTGCGTGCGTTCCGGCGCGTCGATGCCGTCCAGCCGGATGCGGTGCGGAGTCTTGCCGTCATCGAGCAGGGTGAGCGTGTCGCCATCGGCGATGCCGACCACCGTGCCGACCCACTCGACCGCATGCGCGGCAGGCGGCTGCAGCAGCAGCACGAGCAGCACGGCCAAGGGGAATCGACAGGGCGACATGGTGCGAGCGAGACAGTGGATGCCACCGATGCTAGGTAGGCGGCACGCGCGCAGTGAGCTGGAAAGAGGCACCGCGGCGCTGCATTTCCGGGCTCCGGCGGCTAACATCGCGGATCGCCTTCCGGGCAATGCATCACTCAGGGAGTCCGTCATGTCGTTTCGCTGGTTTGCCGTCGCCGCCATCGCCCTGCTCGCCTCGGGCTGCGACACCTTGAGCAAGGGCCCATTCGCGGAAGCCAAGGTCCTGGGAACCGATGGCAGCTCCGTCTGGGGGCGAGTGACATTCCATCAGGCCGAAGGCGGGACCTTCGTCGGCGAGGGGACCGGTTACCGGGCGCCTCTGGCCTCGGCCGCTGCGGACTCAGCCGCCGGCAAGACCTACATCCGCGCGGACATCAACGGTTTGCCGTCCAACCGACAGTTCGGCTTCCATGTGCACGAAAAGGGCGACTGCTCCGACAACGCCATGGGCGCCGGCGGACACTTCAATCCGCAGGGCAAGTCACACGGCCGCTACGACTCGGCCGACCGCCATGCCGGCGATCTTCCAAATCTGTCCTCCAACGGTGAAGGCATCGCGATGTTCTCGGTCACGACGGAACTGCTGACGGTGGCGCCGGGACCCCGCTCGGTCGTGAATCGGGCGATCGTCATTCATGAGAGCGCCGACGATTTCAAGAGCCAGCCTGCCGGCAACTCGGGCAAACGCATCGCCTGCGGCGTCATACGCTCGGTGGACTGAAGTGCCGCGCTAGTCGTCCGCACTACTCGATCAAGAGCGCCGCATAGCGCGCGAGATCGACGTTGCCGCCGCTCAGGATCACACCGACGCGCTTGCCTCGTACGTCGATTGCCTGCTCGAAAGCCGCGGCCGCGCCGAGGCAGCCCGTCGGCTCGACGACGATCTTCATGCGTCCGGCGAAGAAGCGCATCGTCCGCTTCAGCGCCTCGTCGCTGACGGTGACCACGTCGTCCACCAGCGCCTGTATCACCGGAAACGTATAGCGGCCGGGATGCTGTGTCTGTGCGCCGTCGGCGATCGTGCGCGGCACGTCGATCGTCACGATCTCGCCCCGGCGCAGTGACTGCTGCACATCGTTTCCCGCCTCCGGCTCGACGCCGATGACCCGGCACTCGGGCTGCAGATGGCGTGCGGCCGTCGCGCACCCGGAGATCAGCCCGCCGCCGCCGACGCACACGAGCAGCAGGTCGAGCCGACCCGTCTCCTGCATCAGTTCGAGCGCGGCGGTGCCCTGGCCGGCCATCACATGCGGATGGTCGTAGGGCGGAATCAGCGTCATGCCGCGCTCACGCGCCAGGCGTTCGCCGATCGCCTCGCGATCCTCGGTGTAGCGGTCGTACAGCACGACCTCGGCGCCATAGCCGCGCGTGGCCTCCACCTTGATCGCCGGTGCGTCCTGCGGCATGACGATCGTCGCCGGCATGCCGAGCAGCCGCGCCGACAGCGCGATCGCCTGGGCATGATTGCCCGAGGAAAATGCCACCACGCCACCCTTGCGCTGCTCCGGGGTGAACTGCATCAGCGCGTTGTAGGCGCCGCGGAACTTGAACGCGCCCATGCGCTGGAAGTTCTCGCACTTGAAGAAGAGTTCCGCACCGGTGAGTTCATTCGCGGTGCGTGAGGTCATCACCGGCGTGCGATGCGCCACACCGGCCAGCCGTTTCGCGGCGGCCGCCACGTCGTCAAAGGAAATTGCGAGCGTCATGGCGCAAGCTTAACCGGGCGCTGCGCCTGCACGAGAGTTGTCGTCCTCCTATATCGATATCAGACCGCGTGATACCGCCCGGCGGTTGCGGGGCGTACCGTTAACGATCCGCCTTTACGGAGTTCCCATGCGCGCCGCCAACGTACTCGAGACCATCGGCAACACCCCCCATATCCGCATCAACCGGCTGTTTCCGAGTGGCTACGAGGTCTGGTCGAAGTCGGAACGCGCCAATCCCGGCGGCTCGATCAAGGACCGTATTGCGCTGTCGATGGTCGAAGCCGCCGAGCGTGACGGCCGCCTGGCGCCTGGCGGGACGATCATCGAGCCGACGTCCGGCAACACCGGCATCGGGCTGGCGATGGTCGCCGCAGTGAAGGGCTACCCCTTGCTGCTGGTGATGCCGGACAGCATGTCGGTCGAGCGCCGCCGGCTGATGCTGGCCTACGGTGCGAAGTTCGTCCTGACGCCGCGCGAGAAGGGCATGAAGGGCGCGATCGAACGCGCCGAGCAACTGGCCGGCGAAACGCCGGGGTCGTGGATACCGCAGCAGTTCGACAATCCGGCCAACATCGATGTCCACGTGAAAACCACAGCCCAGGAAATCCTGCTCGACTTTCCCGAAGGACTGGACGCCATCGTCACCGGCGTCGGCACCGGCGGTCACATTTCGGCGATCGGGTTGGTGCTGAAGCCGAAGTGGCCACGTCTGAAAGTGTTCGCCGTTGAGCCGGCGGCCTCACCGGTGATCTCGGCGGGAAACCGTCACCGCATCCGATCCAGGGTATCGGCGCCGGATTCATTCCGCACAACCTCAAGACCGAGGTGCTGGACGGCGTCATCACCGTGGAGGCCGAAGAGGCGCGCGAGATGGCGCGCCGGGCCGCACGCGAGGAAGGCCTGCTGGTCGGGATCTCGTCGGGTGCGACGCTGGCCGCCATCGCGAAAAAGCTGCCGGAACTTGGCGCGGGAAGCAAAGTTCTCGGCTTCAACTACGACACCGGCGAGCGCTACCTGTCGACCGAGGGATTCCTTCCGGTCGAATAGTTCGCGCGACGCAGCCGCCTACTTGAGCGGCGCGGCACAGTGACCGGCACCTTCGACCTTTTCGTGTCCGAGCTGCCACGGCAGCGGCTCGTCGAAGCGGTTATGCGGCGTCGAGCGCTGCCCAGTCGAGCGCAAGCATCCCCAACGCGAGCCCCCAGAAGATCGTCGCGAAGAGCAGCGTGCGCCTCATCCGCGCAACCCCAGGCGCGCGCGCACGCGCACGCCGATCAGCGATCCGGCAAACGCGGCTACGAACCAGATCCAGCCATGCAGGCTGCCGGTCGAGATGCCGGAGAAGTACGCGCCGACATTGCAGCCGAATGCCAATCGCGACGAGTAACCCAGCGCAATGCCGGCGACGATCGCCGCGACCCATTGCGATGTCCGCTGCGCTTCGGGCGGTGGGCAGGCGGTACCGCGCTCAGGGTTGCCGCGATCATCGCGCCCGCCAGCAGACCGAAGTTGGTGATCGACGTCACATCGGTCAGTACCGACGCATGGATGTGCGCCTGCTGCGCGGCACGTCCCCAGAAGGCATTCGCGCCGAGGTCCATGCCCAGCGCGCTGGCGACCTTCGCGCCCCACAGCCCAAGCCCGTAGACGATGCCCCATGGCTGTCCGGCGATCACCAGGTTGAGCACCGCGAACACCGCGAGCAGCACCGCGCCCACGTAGACTGCCGCGTCCACGCCAGCGCGTCTGCGTGCTGCGGCGCCGTCGCCACAGCCACGTCCCCAGTGCCGCGAAGATGGCCAGCTGCAGCGCGATCGCGCCCGCTGCACCGAGGTGGTCCTGCAGCGCGATCGGCGGCAGCGCCCCCAGCGCGAGCCAGCGATCCAGGTGCGCCGCGCCGAAGAAGCTGCCGAAGATGAAGCCCGGCAGCACCGTCAGCGCGAACGCGTTGCCGAGCCCCGCCTTGTACAGCGTGCCGGAACCGCAACCGTCGGCGATCTGCATCGCCAGACCGAACACGAAGGCGCCGATGACAACGCTCACCGACACGGGCGCGACGGCACCGCTGAGTTCCGGATGTGTCGCGATCAGCGGAATCGAAACCACCATTGCCAGGCCGATCGCGAGGAACTGCGCGAGGAAGCCCGTCGGATCGCGCTCGCGGATCCAGACCCGCCAGCCGGTCGTGAATCCGAACGACACGCCGGCAAGGACCGCGCCATAACCGATGCCGACCAGGAACAACAGACCCTGGCGCAGGCCCACCAGCCAGGTCACGGCTATCCATGCGACCAGCGCAAGCGCCGACAGCCCCAAGGCGATACGCCGGGCGCTGCCACGGGCCGACGCCGCGGCGGAGTGCAATGGAAGGGCAGTGGACACGGCCGCCATTATCCGGCTCCGCGCTCGCGCGACGTTACAGCACGCCCACCGCTTCGCGGATCTGCAGCCAGAACTGCGCAAGCCGACCGGGCACGTTGGCCATCGGCAGTCCCGCCTGTGACCAGCCCACCATCGATTCCGGATACAGCTTGACCTCTTTCTGACCGAGTACTTCGGACAGCACGAACCAGTTCGTCGCCGCCCAGTGGCCGGTGTTGCAGAACGACACCGTCGGCACGTCGGTCTCGACTCCTTCGCGGGCCGCGATGCGCCGGATCTCGTCCGGGGACTGCATCGTGGCGCTGTCGCCGACGAACCAGACGTCGTGAGACACGTTCTTGGCGCCAACCAGCGTGCCCGGCGTGCGCGCAGCCGCGTGGCGCGTCTCGCCAAGGAAGTAAGGTGCGGGACGCGCGTCCAGCAGGCGGGTCGACTGTCCTGCGATGACCTGCGCGACTTCGTCCTGTGTGGCGATCAAGTGTGCATCGAGCTTCACCGCGTAACGCGACGGCGGCACGGTGCCGACCTCCTGCGTGACCCGTTGGCCTGCCGCGCGCCAGGCCGTCATGCCGCCGTTGAGAATGGCCACATCCGCCAGCCCCGCAGCCTTCAGGGTCCAGACCACGCGCGCTGCCGCTCCGAACTCGGTCGCGTCGGCGCCTTCGTACACGACAACCACCGGAGTGCCGCTGTCGATGCCGAGCGACTGGATCAGAGCACTCAGCTTTGCGGTGTCCGGCAGACGGCCCGGGTTGTCCTTCGGGCCGCGCCACTTGCCATAGGGCGCCGAGAGCGCACCCGGAATGTGGCCGACGTCATAGGCTGGCTTGCCCTCCTGCGTGCCGGCGCGGATGTCGATGACGCGCAACTGTGGATCGGCGAGCCGCGCCGCAAGTTCAGGCGGTGAAAGCAGCGGTTGTGTCGAGGCCCGCACCGGAGTGCAGGTGACGAAGACGGAAACGAGGAGGAAGGCGAACAGGCGGAACATGAGCAGGTTGACCATGAAAGCGGGGCCGGCGCGGCGCACAGGCTACCCGCCCGTGAAGTGTGCCGCATCGACAGGCCCGCGCAGCGCACATCTGCTCATGTGCTTATGCCCATGCAGTTGGCCGGGTCGGGGACCCGAGACGACGCTGTCTGGCGCTTGCCTCGTGCGGCGCCAGCTCGCATGATGAAGCTTCTGCACAGCGCGAGACTGCGATGACCGATTTCCCTCCCGACTGGCGCACTCAGGGCGTGCGCGTGATCAAGGGCGACCAGCTCGATACCAACACCGCACAGACCCCCGGCATGAACCGCGCGGCGGCGATCAACGCGGCGCGCGTCGGGGCCCAGAAGATCTGGGCCGGCACGGTCACGATTCACCCGAACGCCAAGACCGGAGCGCATCACCACGGCGCGCTGGAGAGCGTGATCTATGTCGTGCGCGGCAAGGCACGCATGCGCTGGGGCGAAAAGCTCGAGTATGTAGCCGAGGCCGAGGCGGGCGACTTCATCTACGTGCCGCCGTATGTGCCGCACCAGGAGATCAACGCCTCGCGCGATTCGCCGCTCGAATGCGTGCTGGTTCGCAGCGACAACGAGGCCGTGGTCGTCAATCTGGACATCGAGCCGGTGGAGCGGCCCGAGGCCGTGCACTGGGTCGATCCGATCCACGTGTCGCCGCACGACTGACGGATCGGCGCGATGCTTTCGCGGCGCGACTGGCTGGCCCGCCTGGGCGCTGCACTGGCGGCGCTCGGACCGACGAGGCCGGCATCGTCGCGCAACGACACAGCGACGGCGCGGGAGCGCCTGCTGCGCGAGCTCGACGAACAGATGCTCGACACGGCGGCGGCCACCGGTCGCAACGCGCTGAGCCCCGCGGTTCGGCATGCGATGCAAACGGTTCCCCGCGAACGCTTCGTACCACCCGAACTCGCGGCGCGCGCCTACGAAAACCGGCCGTTGCCCATCGGACTCGGCCAGACGATCTCGCAGCCTTTCATCGTCGCGCTGATGACCGAACTGCTCGAGCCGCGCGCGACCGACGTGATGCTGGAAGTCGGCACCGGGTCGGGCTACCAGGCCGCCGTACTCGCCGCGTGCGTGAAGCAGGTCTACTCGATCGAGATCCTCGCGCCGCTGTCGGCCCGCGCACGCGCTGCGCTCGATGCGGCCGGCGTGCGCAATGTCGAGACGCGCGTCGGCGACGGCTACCAGGGCTGGCCCGAGGCGGCTCCGTTCGACGGGATCATCGTCACTGCGGCGCCCGACCACGTGCCACCGGCACTGATCGCACAACTCGCGCCCGGCGGCCGCATGGTGATCCCGGTCGGCGCCGTTGACGCGGGACAGGATCTGCTGCTGCTGCGCAAGGACGCCGCGGGCCGCATGGTCTCGCGCAGCACGATCCCGGTGCGCTTCGTGCCGTTGACGCGAGGGCGATGACCCGGCGTCGCTGAACGGCGGCGGCTGGACCGGGAGTCCTGAGCCCGGGAACTTGCGACGCCCGCGAGTTCGTTTGTCGTGGTCAGTAGACTGCGCGCTTTCCTCCGAACGCACCACTCACCATGAACACTCGCCGCCTCGGCCGCTCCGGCCTCAAAGTCTCCGAACTGTCCTTCGGCTCGTGGGTCACCTATGGCAACCAGGTCGACACCCGCGCCGCACGCGAGCTGATGGCGGCCGCCTTCGATGCAGGAGTCAACTTCTTCGACAACGCCGAGGTCTACGCCAAGGGTGACAGCGAAGTCATCATGGGCAAGGTACTCAAGGAACTCGGGTGGCCGCGCATCAAGTACGTTGTCTCGACCAAGTTCTACTGGGGCTTGCGCACCTGCGCCAACGACAACAACACGCTCAACCGCAAGTACCTGCTCGACGCGATCGACGGCTCACTGAAGCGCCTGCAACTCGACTACGTCGACCTCGTCTACTGCCATCGCGCCGATCCGCACACGCCGATCGAGGAGACGGTCTGGGCCATGCACAACATCATCGAGCGTGGCAAGGCGCTTTACTGGGGCACCAGCGAGTGGAACGCGGACGAGATCCGCGCGGCGTGGGAGATCGCGGATAGACGCAACCTGCACAAGCCGGTCGTGGAGCAGCCGCAGTACAACCTGCTCCATCGCAAGCGCGTCGAACACGAGTACGCGCGGCTCTACGAGGACATCGGGCTGGGACTCACGACCTGGAGCCCGCTCGCCTCGGGGCTGTTGTCTGGCAAGTACCAGAAAGGCATCCCGCCGGGATCGCGCGGCGCACTCGAAAGCTACGCATTCCTGCGCGACGGTCTGACCGATCCCGCGAAGAACGCCATCGTCGGCAAGCTCGAAGCGGTTGCCAGGGATCTCGGCTGCACGCTCGCTCAGCTCGCGCTGGCGTGGTGCGTGCGCAATCCGCGCGTCAGCACGGTGATCACCGGCGCCACACGCGTCGAGCAGATCACCGAGAACATGAAGGCGCTCGACGTCGTGCCCAAACTCGGGCCCGACGTGCTCGCGCGCATCGACGGCATCGTCAGCCCCGCAGCCGTCACAGCCAACTGAGCGCGCCGCGCGCGGTGGGTCGCCCGGCGCTCAGCGACCCATGCGCGCGTTGTAGGACGCGCCGATCCGGTCGATCAGCTTCGGGTCTTCCTGGATGTTGCCGCGCGTCTTGAAGGCAACTTCCACCGAGCCGTCCGGCCGCGGCGCCACCGTCGAGATGACGGTGATGTTGCCGCGCGAACCGGTGATGACGCCGGTCGATTGTTGCGCGTCGGTGACGCGAACGCCCTGATCCGACATCGCACCCAACATGGCGTTGTAGGCGCGGTCGTACGTGCTGGGCTGCGGCGGAGGCGGTGGCGCGTACGCCACGCACGCGGAAAGGAACAGCGCCGAAACGATCAGCAGCAATCGAGCGCGTGCGCGCGTTGCGGAAATCAGGAGGTTCATCGCGAATCCATGCAGGATGAAAGAAGGCACGAGCTTAGTCGCTCGCGCTAGCGGAAGAAGTGCGCGGGAAACTGCCCCTGCGGTCCGTTGCAGATGCCGGTGTACGAGCGATTGTCCGGTGCGCCGGTCATGTTGCAGCTGACCGACATTGTCATGCCGTTGGCGGCCACCATCAGGCCGATCTGCAGATTCGAACCGTTGAGTTGTCCCTGGCCAGCGCCAACGACCACACCGTTCATGCCCGCTGTAATCGAGATCTGGGCGCCGTCCTGCTCGAAAACATAGACTTCGCCGGTATTTGTCCGCCACGTTCCCGAGACGTCGCGCAGCGCAGTGCGCGTGGGAGCCGGTGCACGTGCCGCCATCTGTGGCGGCGGTGCGGTGGGCGCCTGCACAGCGACGGGTGGCGCCGCGCCGGCGGCGCCGCGACCCGTCGCGGTGGTGTTCTCGAGAATGCGCTGCGTCAGCTCGGCTGCCTTGCGCGCTGACTCGGGATCGATTTCGCTGCCGGCTCCAGAAAATTCGGACCCGATCGCCCACACGAGGAACAGCACGATGCCGGCCACCGCACTGCCACCCATCAGCAAACCCTTGCGCATCGCCGACGGCTTCTCGACGGGCTGCGGCATTGGCGGGGGTGTCGGCTCGGGCTTGAGCTTCTTCCGCATCCCCGGGATCTGCACCAGGCGGTCGATCAGGTGATCGACGTCGTAACGCCAGCGGTTGTTGTCGATCTCGACCGCCTGGCGCCGCGCCAGCAGCACGATGTCCTCGGGCAGTACGTTGGCTGCCGGCAACACAGCCCCGCGACAGGTCACCGGAATCACGCGCACGTCGCGCTTCAGGCCGGTGGCGATCTCCAGCCTCGTCCAGTCGGCCGGATCATCGAGTCGTCGCTTGCCATCGGCATCGTTCGTCTCGAGCCAGGTCGGCCCGATCATCACCAGCATCACGGCGCAATCGGCGAGCGCACGTTCGAGCGCGACGACGAAATCCTCGCCCGGCGCGATGTTCTCGACATCGCGAAAGATCTGCACACCGTCGAGCCCTTCGCGCAGGTCCTCGGCGAGCCGACTCGCCTCGCCCTCGGTGTCCTTGCGCCGATAGCTGATGAAGATGCCGTTGCGCATGGTTCCTCCGTCGGGATTCGCTCGCGCGCGCAGTATGGCAGCGGCCGAAGGCGGGCGCGAGCCGCAGATTCACGCGGCGCGGCGAGTTCTCCCCGGAAGAACGGCCGCCGACCTAGCCGAAGGGCCGCACACCGATCCAGGCCGCGTGCAGCCAGAACGCAAAGGCTGCCCATGCGGCGAGTCCGATCGCCACGGCGGCGATGTCACGCGAGACGGGGCCGACGGCATACACCGTCCCTGCCGCACGATCGCGGCGTCGCGCGGCGATGTAGTCCGCCACCGCCCACGCGAGAAACGCGCCGAACAGCACGACATCGGCCAGCGTGCCGTTGGCGAGCAGGTGCGCGAACGCCCAGATCTTCACGGCAGCAACCATCGGATGGCCGACGGCACGCTTGATGCGCGTGCCCGGTATGTAGGCGGCGACCAGCAGGATGAACGCCGGTACGGTGAGCAGCGCGGCGATGTGCCGCGTCCACACCGGCGGCGAATACAGCGCCACCGGATTGCCGCGCGCCTGCCCGTAGCCCCACACGATCAGCACGAAGCCGATGATCGAGACGACCGAGTAGATGCCCTTCCACGGCATCAGCCCGAGCCCGGCAATGCGGGCACCGCGCCAGTCGTCGGCAACGATCCGCACCGAGTGCGTGCCCAGGAACAGCACCAGACCGAGTATCAGCAGTGACATTGCGCGGACTCCATCGACAACGCGCAGTATGCCGCAGCCAAGCGCGTCGACAGGCTCGCGACCGGTCGGAACGCGGTTCAGCAGGCCGACGCGGACTTTGCTTCAGCCGTGCGACTTGCCGTCGCGCGGACTGTCGTCCTTGTTCGCCGCTTCATACAACGCCGGCGTGGCGCCACCCCGCGCAAGCAGTTCCCGCAGGTGCTGAACCGAACTGCGGTCCAGCGTGTTGCCGCCGTGATGCGGCCGATGCAGGATGCCCTCGGCATGGCCAAGCTTGACGCGAATGCGCGCGCCCGACAGCGACTCGACGTCGGCGCCGAGGTGCTTCAGCAGCGATTCGATCTCGCGCCAGTGAATGTTGGTATTGATCGGATCGTGGAAGATCTCGCGCAGCAGATGGGCGTGCTTGTGGCTCATGATGGGGTCACGGTGAAGTTGCCAGCGCGACGATACCCGCGTTGCAGCGCCCGCCGGCCGGTGCCTCCGGCACAAGGCCGCGCAGCAATCAGCTCAGCCGTCAGCGCGGCAATTGGTACGGCGGCGGCGCGTCGGGCGGCGGAATGGCAGCGTTCGGTGGTCCGCTGGATGACGCACCGCGCGGCGGCGGTGCATCCGGCGGTGGAATCGCGGCGTTCGGCGGGGGTGCGCCGCGTGAACTTGCTACGGCCGCGGGAGCTCGCTGCCGGCTCGACGACAAGTACCCTGCCGGCGCCGGAACACGATGGCCCGATGCGTACATGCACTGGTAATAAGCGCCGTCGAAACGCTGTTGCGTGACGGAACCGGCCACCTGCGCGTTGCCTGCACCGATAACACCGCCGGTGAAGAGCCCCATGCCGGCTCCCACCGCCGCACCTTCACCGCCACCCAGCAAGCCGCCGACGGCGGCACCGAGCACCGTCCCGACGACCGCACTGCCGACGCCAGCGCTGACGGCCGCGTCGGCCGGCACTCCGCCCTGCTGACCGGCGAACTGGCGGCACGCGACATCATCAGCCTGGAACTGGTCCCAGGCCTTGCGACTGCCGGGCATCGCCGGCATCGACGGGCCTGGCGGCACCGTGACACAGGCCGACAGCAGGAGCGTCCCGGCAGCAGCGCCGAGCCGCAACCAAGTCACCCGCCGCATGTTCATTGCACCCCCGCGGGCATCTGCGGTTCGACGCGTTGCCATGGCTCGGGACAGGAATTGACGTACGGGTAATAGCCGCGTGCGCTGTTGCACCAGTACCACCACTGCTGTGGCGCAGCGGCTGCCGGCGGTACGGCCGGCGCATTCACGACTTCAACATCGCGTTCTACGTAGGTGGTCGCGGCCGGCGGGAGGATCCATGCGCCGGAAACCGGCTGCGAAACCACGATAGGAACACCGGCGCTCCACCCCCAGGTGCCGGGGCCCCAGCCCCACCAGGGATTCCAGCCGACGCCCCAACCCCAGCCACCCCACGCCCGGCTGCTCCAGCCCCAGCCGCCCCAACCCCAGCCCGGACCCCAGGGTCGCCAAGGGCCGACCCATGCGCCGCCTCGCCAGCCGCCACCCCAATAACCAGCCGGCGCGCCGCGGAAACTTCCTCCATGGGGCGCACCGCGATAGCCGCCGCCGGAAGGTGGACCACCGCGGTAACCACCGCCCGACCCGCCACCGCCGCGGTAGCCGCCACCTGATCCGCCACCACCGCCGCCCCCCGCCACGCTGCGCTTCAGCCGGCGTGACTGCAATCGTCAGACCCAAAGCCGCGGCGAGCGCGGCCATTGCCCATACGCGTCTCATCATCTCAGTCTCCTGAGCGGCCTAACGCGACCGGCCGGCGATCCGATGACCCAGGCGGGCATCCAACGCCGGATATTTCATCCTACGCCGACACACGGTCGGTACGCTGGCCGGAAACAGCCGGAAACAATTTGGCGGCGCTGGCCTACTTGACCTGGAGCCGCGAGATGTAATCAATCAGCGCCAGTATCCGGGCGCGGACGAACGCCTCGGGATCGTATGGAACGTCAATGTAGTACTCGGCGGCCCGGGTGCGATACGCGTTGCCCCATGTTGGCATGTCGCGTGAGCCGTGCCCCGCCACCGCCAGCGTGCCATCGATCGACTCGTACAAGCGATTGACCGGCAGGATTCCGCCGTTGGCTCGTGCGAGTTTCGTCAGGTCGGTCGGCTTCCGGTTCAGGTACGGGGTGTTGGGTCCATCCCCGGTTCCCTTCAGGCCGTGGCAACTGGCGCAGTTGACGTCGAACTCGCGCTTGCCGAGATCGATCTTGCCCTGGCCCAGTGCGGCGGTCGCTGCAATCGCAAGACTGGCACCCAACAGTGCCGCTTGAATGATCGAGCGTTTCATCAGTCTCTCCTTGGAGGTTGACACCTCACTTTCATCCTAGCCACGCCCTCACCGATTGCCGTGCGACCACGCCGCGCATTGAGGCAGGTCAACCGAAGCGTCGAAGGACTTCGCGCTACGCTTTTGCCTGCCATGCCTTCAGCCAACACCTCCCCGGACGCACGCCGCTGCGCGAATTGCGGTGCCGCCTTCGTGTGCGGCGCCGGCAGTGAAGCCGGGTGCTGGTGCGCACGGCTTCCGCCGCTGCCCGCAGCACGACTCATTCCCGGCGCGGACTGCGTCTGCGCGACATGTCTTGGACAACGTGGGACAGCTGTTTCGCCCGCCGCAGAGGACGGCGCAAGATGACGACCGTGCTGTCGATCGACGCGCTGCGCGATGTCGTCGGACGCGAGGTCGCCATCAGTGAGTGGTTCGTGGTTTCCCAGGCCGTCATCGATGAGTTCGCGGAAGCGACGCTCGATGCCCAGTGGATCCACGTCGACACGGAGCGCGCCGCGCGCGAGTCACCGTTCCGGGATGCAGCGGGACGGCGCTGCACGGTCGCACACGGCTTCCTGACGCTGTCGCTGCTCACCTGCCTGATCGAAAGCTGCCTCAGGATCACCGGCGCTCAGGCCGGCGTCAATGTCGGCTTCGAGCGCGTGCGCTTCGTTTCACCGGTGCCCGCCGGCAGCTGGCTGCGCGGACGCTTTGCACTGGCGAAACTGGAGGACGTGCGCGGTGGCATCCAGCTGACCTGGCATGTCGTGATCGAACGCCAGGGCGATACGCGCCCGGCGCTCACGGCAGAGTGGCTGACCCGCCTGCTGCTTTAGTGGCCTGTAACTACCGCTTGCGTGCGAGCGTCAGGCCGTCGCCGATCGGCAGCAGCGCCAGGTCGACTCGCTCGTCTGCCTGCAACTTGGAGTTGAGCCATTGCAGCGCCGCCGTGTCCGGGTCGGACGTGGCGTCGACCGTTCCGGCGACCCGGCCGCTCCACAGCACATTGTCGATGGCGATCAGGCCGCCGACGCGCAGCAGCTTCAGGCAGCGCTCGTAGTAGCCGTCGTAGTTCGTCTTGTCGGCATCGATGAACGCGAAGTCGTAGCGTCCGGCCTCGCCGGTCGCCAGACGTGCGTCGAGCGTATGCAGTGCCGGCTCGAGCACCAGATCGATCTTGCCGGCCACGCCGGCGCGCTCCCAGTAAGGTCGCCCGACCCGCGTGAACTCGTCGCTGATGTCGCACGCGAGGATGCGGCCGTCGGGCGGCAACGCCAATGCAACGGCCAATGCACTGTAGCCGGTGAAGACGCCGACCTCGATCGTGCGGCGCGCATTGATCAGCCGCACCAGCATCTGCAGCAACGCGCCCTGCTCGGGCGAGATCTGCATGCCCGCGCGCGGATGCGATGCCGTCGCTTCACGCAGCTTGGCGAGTTCCGGATGTTCGCGGTTGTGCGCAAGACGTAGTCGTGCAGGCGGTCGTCCAGGGTCAACGTGCGGCGGCTCATCGCATCCCTTTCAGCGGCTGCCGTACCGGTGCCGTGCCAGCTCGGCACCGGCGCCGAGCGCGGCCAGCTTGGCCAGCGCGATCTCGCGCTTCATCGGTGCCATGCCGCAGTTGGTGCAGGGAAAGAGGCGCTCCTTCGCGACGAACTGCAGCGCCTTGCCGATCGTGTCGGCGACCTGCTCGGGCGTCTCGACCACGTCGGAGGCGACATCGATGACGCCGACCAGCAGGTCCTTGCCCTCGAGCAGCTTCATCAGGTGCATCGGCACCTTCGCGTTCATGCATTCGAGCGAAACCGCCTTGATCGTGCTCTTGGCAATCGCCGGAAAGATCTCCTCGTACTGGCGCCACTCGGAGCCGAGCGTGGCTTTCCAGTCGACGTTGGCCTTGATGCCGTAGCCGTAGCAGATGTGCACGACGGTCATGCAGGTCAGGCCCTGTGCTGCGCGGTCGAGCGCGGTGATGCCCCAGGCCTTGACGTCGTCGGTGTAGACGTTGAACGCCGGCTCGTCGAACTGGATCACGTCGACGCCATCGGCCTCCAGCGCGCGCGCCTCCTGGTTGAGCAGCTCGGCGAAGGCCATCGCCATTTTCGCGCGGTCGCCGTAGTAGCGGTCGGCGACCGTGTCGACGATCGTCATCGGTCCGGGCAGCGTGATCTTCAGTTTCCGCTTCGTGTGGCTGCGCGCCAGTTGTGCCTCGATCTGGTGCACACGTCCCTTGAGCTTCAGCGGCCCGACGACCTGCGGCACCATCGCCTTGTAGCGGTCGTTGCGGATGCCCATCTCGACCTTGTGCTCGAAGTCGATGCCGTCGACGAACTCGAGGAAGCCGTGCACGAAGTGCTGGCGCGACTGTTCGCCGTCGCCGACGATGGCGAGTCCGGCATCTTCCTGCTCCTTCAGCCAGAGCAGCGTGGCGTCGCGCTTGGCGGCAGCGAGCTCGGCGCCGGTGAGCTTCCACTGCGGCCAGAGCTTGTCGGTCTCGGCGAGCCAGCCTGGTTTGGGCAGGCTGCCGGCGATGGTGGCTTCGAACATCGGTTCACTCCCGGCGTTGAGGCGTGAACGATACGCGCGAGGCGCCGACCGGGGATCGAAAAGCGTGTTCAGCGTGCGGATTTCAGGCGGCCGAGCAGCTCGTCCTTTTCAGACCACAGGCTGTTGATCCATTCCTGCATGCGGCCTCGGAAGGTGGGATCACTGGTGTAGTCGCCGGCGAGCAGCGCGGGGGGAATCTCGCGTTGCTGCACACGCACAGTGACCGCGCGCAGGCGCCCCGAGAGCAGCGTCCAGAAGTCCGGCGGCCCGTCGGGATAGACAATGGTCACGTCGAGCATCAGATGAAACTGGCTGCCGAGCGTGGTCACTGCCGTCGCGATGCCGCCGACCTTGGGCTTCAGCAAGTGCGCATAAGGGGATTCCTGCGCGTCGTGCTTCGCCTTCGTGAAGCGCGTTCCTTCGAGGAAGTTGATCACCGAGGTCGGCACCAGGCGGAACTTCTCGCAGGCTTTGCGCGCGCGTTCCAGGTCCTGCTTGCCCAATGCGCCGCCGCGCCGCTGCATGAACGGGAAGTCGAGCGCCCACCACGCCAGCCCGATCACCGGCACCCAGATCAACTCCCGCTTGAGGAAGAACTTCAGCATCGGGATGCGGCGGTTGAAGATCTTCTGCAGCACCAGGATGTCGACCCAGCTCTGGTGGTTGCTCGAAACCAGATACCAGCCACGCGCGTCCAGCCCGTCGACGCCCTGCACGTCCCAGGCGGTCCGTCCGACCGCGTCGATCCAGGCGTTGTTGACGCTGATCCAGCCAGTGGCGATGGAGTTCAGCGCCCGGTCCGTCACATGGCGCACCGCTGTGAACGGCAGCAGTGCCTTGGCCAGTGCGAACGGGAACATCAGCGAGACGCCGAACACCGTATTCAGTGCCAGCACGACTGACGCGACGGCGCCTTTGAGAGCGGGCAGGGGCGAGGCCATGGGCGTGAAGGGTACCCGAGCCCCGGTGCTATTCACTCGGCTTCGATCAACCGAAAGTCGAGACGACGGACCCATCGCGGCCGATCGACTGCGCCTTGAGGATCGGAATGGGCACCTGCCAGCCGCCTTTTTGTGCGTTGCCCGGCGGTCCGGCGCTGCCAACATGCGTCATCACTCACTCCGTTCGGCGGGAACGGATGGCGCGGAACCCGCGCCCTTCGCCTCGCCGCCCGCAGAATCGCAGGACAGCAGGTGATGTACCCGACTTCTGACATCGTCGAACCGTCGACGCACTGGCCTCGAGGTCGCGCTGCGCTATCGCCACACCGCGAGCTTCGGCGAAAAGGTGAAGTGGCTGCCGCCGTACCGGCTCATCCCGTCGTTCGCCAGCGCGGACGGACAGAGTGCCGTGTACCGGCGCCGGTCGCAGGTGGTGCTGACCAGCGACAGCGAGAACGACGCGGGCGGGCAGGCCACCAGCTTCGCGCTGCCCGACAGCGAAATGAAGGTGCGCATCGACCAGTACGGCTACGCCCGCCTGATCCGCCCGACGCGTTCGGGCCAGCATGTCGACCCGCTGTCCAACCTGGTCGACGGCGCCGCCGACATGGAACGGGACGCCGCACTCTCCGTCTGCGCGCACCTGAACGAACACGTCGATGCGATGGCGTTCCCGCAGCGCTGGACACCGTCGCCCGATCATCAGCTCGTACCGCTGTCCGTGCGGCCGTTCGCCGAGCCGGCTCCCGAAGCGCCGCGGCCGGTCGGCCAGCGCAACGGCAAGCCGCTGGTCGATCCGCGCGCGATGAATGACTACCTCGACGACCGCGCCAAGTGGATGAAGCGTCGCTTCGCGTGGGACTCGGCCCAGAAGAGTCTGCAGGAACACAGCCAGCGCGCCGCGCAGGGCGATCTCGACGTGATGCGCGAATACCTCCTGACGTGCCTGAAGGACATCCTGTGGGCGTTGCCGGTTTCAGTCAGCTTCCAGTTCGACGACACGGCCACCGCGCGCCTGGACATCCAGCTGCCGCTGCTGCCGACGTTGCCCGACCGCGAAGCAGCGATCGACTACGGCAACCGCGTAGCCGTGCGCCGCATGTCCGAGGTGATTCACACCAAGCTTCATAACCGCCATGCCCTCGGCCTGGTACTGCGGCTGATGGGCGAAACCTATGCCGCGCTGCCGACCGTGCAACAGGTCACCGTCTCGGCCCGCCAGCAGCCGCCCGACAATCGCGCGCCGCGCTATGTCGTCACCGCACGCAGCGCGCGCAAAGCCTGGTCGACGCTGCACCAGCGCGGCGCGGTTACCGGCGATGCGGGAAGCTGCCTGGAACTGATCGAGTCGCGCGTGAATCTGACCGGGCTCGGCGCATTCCTCCCGATCGAGCCGTTCGGCTGATCGCTCGTCCGGAAACTGCACGCCGCGGCATCGCGGCTCTCGTCGGTCGTGGCCGTGACCTGAAGGCGGCGCCACGCCTTCATCCAAACCGATCGGGTAGCTAGCGTCCGACACGCTCCGACGCCAGCCCGGCAGCCAGCAGCACTGCGTGCCCGGGAAACCAGATGTCGTCATGCGCGGTGGCCGCGCCGAGCGCAAGCACGCGGGCGTCGACACCGCGCGCCGCCATGAACTCGTCGCTGCGCCGGTTGGCCTCGCCGACATGCTCGGCACTGACACCGTTTCCACCGGCGCTGTGCAGCCCGATGCGTGCGGCCGGGCCGATCAGCCGTCGGTTGCCTCCCACGAACGCCGTCACGCACGCGCTGCTGCATTCGCCGGTGACGAGCGTGTCCAGATTGCGGTCCGCGAGCAGCCGGCCGAGTGCGAGGCCTTCGGCTACGCGTCCGCCGCGGCTTTCGAGTCGCACCGTCCGGACGGCGGGATGGGCGACGAGCGCTTCGCGCACGGCACGCGTCGTGCCGAACTCCAGGTGCCCTTGCACCGCGAGTTCGCCGCCGGGCTCCAGCGTGACCGCAGCCGGCTGCAGATCACCCGACAGCGTTGCCTTCACATCGGGCCAGACGTGGCGCGCGGAATTGAGCCAGAAGAGTCCGACCCAGATGAAGGCGCCGTACCCCACCACTCCGGTGAGCAGCGCGACGAACATCGAGCCGCCCTTGTCGACACTGCGGATGGCCGCGCGCTGCACACCCATGCCCCACCAGATCACGCCGACGACCAGAACGGCGACTTCGAGCAGCCATAGCAGCGCCGCGGCCCAGGGAGACTCGGTGTACGGGAAGAAGCGGGCGGTGAGACGGACCGCCTCCACCATGATCCAGACCAGCGCCGCGCTGGCGATGACGGCGAGCGCCAACGGCAGGTCACCGCGCCAGTGCAAGCGGAAGTAACCGATGCGGGGGCCGCGCGAGCGCTCTTCGACCGGCGGACGGGCCGACGCAGCACGCTGGGCGCGGGGTGAGGGAGGGTGCGGGGGCGGGGCGGCAGTCACGACCCGCGAAGAATCCGACGAACCGCCGGCGGCGGCAAGTCGGATATTCAGCCGGTGCGCCTGAGGCGAAACTTCACGCGGCTTCCTTCGTCCTCGGGCGCTCTTCCGACGCGGTGGAGGTTCTCAGCATCGCCAGCGAATGCTCGGCGCGATACAGCTGCGTCTTGATCGTCACCACGCGCTCCGGTACATGGCGGCGCGCCAGCTGGAGCGCGTTGCCGAGCCGCTCGACCGCATGCGGCAGCAGTGCGGGCTTTTCGCGTTCGGCCAGAGTCAGCAGCGTGCTGCCGTACATGTAATTGAGCTTGGCGCACTCGATCGGATCGACACCGATGGCGCCGTTGCCAGGCTCGACCTCGCGCTCGTAACGAAGCAATTCGGCCAGTTGTTCGCACATCTGCGCAAGCTGCTCGGCCATGACGGCAGCGGAACGGCGTGGCCAGTTCCACAGTGCGTCTTCGTCACGGGCGATCAACTCGGCATGAAACGCATGTCGTTCGGAATTCATGCGGCGGCGTCCTGATCAGGTACTGCGTGGACAGTGCAGGGCGACCCAGTGTGCGCACGTTCTGCTGCGCGCGGATGACAGTAGCAATCACGCCAGCAATGCGCATCCCATGTATGGGATCACGAAACAGCACTTCATCATTCGGAAATTGCTGCGGCGCAAAGTCATTGCGGCTATCGCGGTGCAGCAGTGCACACAGTGTGCTGTCTGTTCTCGTTACCGAGATGCTCAAAGCGGAAGCATCGCGCGCCATCGCCAGCGGCGGTGTCGGTATCCTGCGCCCGCGCCGGCGGACTCGAGCGAACGCGCTCGGACGCGGCCGACTGATGGGCGACAAAGCGCCAGACAGAAACTCCAGAGAGGAAACCGCATGTCCCTGCCGCCCTTGCTGCGCGACCGCCTGCGCCTGCCCGTCATCGGTGCGCCGATGTTCATCGTCAGCGGGCCCGAGCTGGTGCTGGCGCAGTGCAAGGCCGGCATCGTCGGCAGCTTTCCGGCACTGAATGCGCGACCCGAGCCCGTGCTCGACGAGTGGCTCACGCGCATCGCGCACGAACTGGCGGAGTACCAGGCGCTGCACCCGGACGCGAAGGTCGCGCCCTACGCCGTCAACCAGATCGTGCATTCGAGCAACACGCGGCTGCAGCACGACCTCGACCTGTGCGTGAAGCACCGCGTGCCGATCATGATCACCAGCCTGCGCGCGCCCGATGCCGTGGTCGAAGCAGCGCACAGCTACGGCGGCCTGGTGTTCCATGACGTGACCACGATCGCGCACGCCAAGCGCGCGCTGCAGGCCGGCGTGGACGGACTGATCCTCGTGGCCACCGGCGCCGGCGGCCATGCCGGCCGGCTCTCGGCATTTGCGCTCGTGCCCGAGGTGCGCGCTTTCTACGATGGAACGATCATCCTGTCCGGCAGCATTGCCAGTGGCGGCGCGATCCTCGCGACACAGGCGCTCGGCGCCGACCTCGCCTACATCGGCACTCGCTTCATCGCCTGCGAGGAAGCCCACGCGCCCGAGAACTACAAGCAGATGATCATCGACAGCCGCGCGGAAGACATCGTCTACACGAGCCTCTTCACCGGCGTGCACGGCAACTACCTGAAGGGCAGCATCGTCAACGCCGGCATGGACCCGGACAACCTGCCCGAAGGCGACAAGAGCAAGATGGATTTCGGTTCCGGCAGCGCCAAGGCGAAAGCGTGGCGCGACATCTGGGGCGCGGGCCAGGGCGTGGGGCAGATGAGCGATGCGCCGAAAGCCGGCGTGATCGTCGACCGGCTGGAGACCGAGTACCGCACGGCGCGCGCCGCCCTTCGCTAGAACGCGCATCGGCCACATTCCACGGGGCGCTCACGCCATGACCACGAAGTCACTCCTCCAAGCGGAACCGTGGCTCGACTTCCTCGCGGCCGGCGCGTTCGATCCGATCTGGCTGCTGGCGACGGTCGCGCTGCTGCTGCTGGCGGCGGGCGTGCTGCTGAGCAGTCTATTCGCGCTGCTGCGGCTGCGCCCGGTCTCCTGCGTGGTGCGCATCCTGCTCGGCGCAGCGCTGGCGGCGGCGGGAGCGCTGGCCGCGCTGGTCAGCGTCGGCACCGCCGGTTACCAGGCGCTGACGCGCGAGGAAACCGCCGCCACGATCCGCGTCGAACCCACCGGCCCGCAGCGCTTCGACGCGATCGTGCGGCTGCCGGACGGCCGCAGCGAACGCTTTGCGCTCGCCGGCGATGAACTGTATGTCGACGCACACATCCTGAAGTGGAAGCCGATCGCCAACCGCCTCGGCCTGCACACCGCGTACGAGCTTGACCGCATCGCCGGCCGCTATCACGCGCTGAAGGACGAGCAGTCGCAGCCGCGCACCGTGCACGAACTCGGCACGCCGAAGCCGCTGGATCTGTTCAGCCTGCGGCGCCGCTACCTGGCGCTGGCGCCGCTGCTCGACGCCGAGTACGGCTCGGCCTCGTTCGTCGCCGTCACGCAGCCCGCCGATCTCGAAGTGCGCGTCTCCACGTCGGGCCTGCTGATCCGCGAAGCGGCGAAAGACAACCAGGCCGCCCCGAAGCCCGCGCAATGAACGATCCGTTCGGCGACAGCCACTTGTCGAACGCATTCACCATCAGACATCCCGCCTCGCGCTAGCGCAGTTCGAAGACGTACCTCTCCAGCCCCGCGCCTTTCGAATCGAGTGCGGGCGCGGGCTTGTCCTTCAGGTAGCGATCGAGGAACTCGATGCTGTAGCGGTCGATCAGGTAGGCGTTGCGATTCGCTTTGAGGCAGGCGACCACGTTCGGCTGGCCGGCGCACACGAAGTTGGTCCATTCGAGGTGCGTGCCGCCCTTGAGCTTCAGGTAGTACTTCGGCGCGCTGCTCTGCGCGTAGGCGCCGGTCGGACCCTCGAGTACCGGCGTGATGCCCCAGTCGAACTGCGCGCCCTGGTACATCACCGGCGCTGCAAGCCGATCGAGCGTGCGATGCGCAACGAAGGGCGCGATGTACGGCGACAGCGCGACCACGGCCTTCAGCTGCGGCAGTGTCCATGTTGGCCATCCGCCGGCCAGTCCGACCACCGTATAGCCGCCGAGGGAGTGCCCGATCGCGCCGATGCGCTTGATGTCGACGATCGGCCCGACCTGCTTGTCTGCCGCCACGCGCCGGACCACTTCGCGCATATCGTTCGCCCGGCCGATTTCGCTCTGGTCGTTCCAGCGCAAGGGCTCGAGAAACGTCTGGTCGGTGCGCAGGTTCTGCAGCCGCAGTCCGTCACGATCGATGCCGCAGGTGGCCGCGTCAGCGTGATCCGGCGCCGCGACCACATAGCCGTGCCGCGCCAGTTCCTCGGTCAGGAAAATCGTCTGCAGCGCGCAACCGCCCAGGCCGTGCGAAAAGAGCACCAGGGGCACGCGTGGACACGTCGCCGGCGGCGCCTCGTACGCAACGCTGCCCATGAAGCCGTTGGTCGAGCGCGTGTAGGCAAACGGCTTCTCGGCCGCCGCCGCCGGATACCAGAGTGCCACCTTGCGGCCGCTCTCGAGCGTCAGCACGCGATAGCCAGCCGGCTGCCGGGCGTCGCAGTCGGCGGCCTGCGCGCGAGCGCCGCCCGCCAATCCCGCCACCACGGCGAGCGCCATCAATGCCGGGCGCTTCATCATCGGCGGCATTGTCGGCCAACGCGCGGGCACGCCCCGCTCCCGGCGGACGACACGAGCGTGAGTGTCAGTTCCGCCTGCGCGGAAAGCTCACCCGCCGCCGCAGACGCCGGCGCCAGTCGTCCGCCGAGTCAGCCTCGTCGTCTTCATCTCGCAGGTTGGTCGCCAGGATGACGAGGCCCTCGTACGCCTCGATCCGCTGCAGCAGGTAGGCGATGTCGACGTTCGCGTAGCGATCATGCGCATCCTTCACGTCCGTGCGCTTGCCGAACAGCGCATCGGCCTCGTCGAAGAACAGGATCGCGCCGGTCTGCTCGGCGCGTTCGAACAGCGCATCCAGATTCTTCTCGGTCTCGCCGATGTACTTGCTGACCACCTGCGCCAGATCGATGCGCAGGATGTCGCGCCCCAGCGCCTGGGCCAGCACGTGAGCCACCGAGCGTCTTGCCGGTGCCCGCCGCGCCGTGAAACAGCGCAACCAGACCAGGCGAGCATTTCGCTGAATCACCGACACTGCCTGCGGTTCCTTCGCCCGCCGCCGTCAAGCCGATCGCCGACAGCAGGTCCTGCGCAATCGCCGGCATGTCGATCGGCGCGCTCGTCATCGTGGGCGACTCGATGGGCTGCGTGTACTGCTCGACGGACTCCTCCGCCCCGCCGCTCGCGGCCAGCCACTGCTCAGCTGCGTCCACCAGGTCGGCATCGTCGGTCAAGCCATCGGGTTCGTCCTGCGACGAGCCCAGCTGCGCCGCGTGCGCAGCCAGCCAGTCCAGGATGCGACGGCCGGCCTCCGCCTGTGTCCGGTAGCGCGCCACGTTGCGCGCACCGCCCAGTTCGTTGCGGTTCACCTGATCGATCACCTGCCACATGTCGCGCGCGCCGAAAGCCTGCAGCAGTTCCGGTTCGCCCAGCAGGTCGAGCATCTGCTGCACGTGCTCCAGCAGCAGGCGGGCTGCATGCCGCACCGTCCCGCCGCCGTACGCCGAAGCGTTCGCTGCGAGCGCTCGCGCCGCATCGCGCACCGTGGCCGCGGTGACCGTCCCCGTTGATGTCGGCCGCAGCAGGTCGACCGCGCTCTGCTGCCGCGCGAACATCGACACTGCCACCATGAAACGCATCCACAGCGACAGGAACTCGCGGTTCGGCTGCCCGGCGATCGTCGACCCGCCCGGAGCGCCGAGCGCCCGCGCGTAGAAGCTCGCGCGCTCCTGGGCCGTCATCCGCTCGCCACCGCGCGCATAGCGATACAACGCATCGGCCGCCCGGCCGCGCCCCAGCGGCAGCAGCCCTCGACTGAACAGCTCGACGATCCGTTCCACCACCTGGAACACGCGCATCTCGTCCAGCATGTAGGCAAAGTAGATCGCCTGCACCGCATGCAGGTTCTCCTTGACGATTTCCGTGTCGGTGCCGGCTTCCAGGTCAGGCAGATCAGGCGTCATAGCGGTCTCCTAATGCGCGCATGGTGCTCGTGGAGTCAACTTCCGTCACTCGTTCTCCGGTCTTTTCTCGCGACCGAGATGCTCAAAGCGGGAAGCATCGCGCGCCATCGCTAGCGGCGGTGTCGGTATCCTGCGCCCGCGCCGGCGGACTCGAGCGAACGCGCTCGGACGCGGCCGACTGATGGGCGACAAAGCGCCAGACAAAAATCCGGAGAGGAAACCGCATGTCCCTGCCGCCCTTGCTGCGCGAAAGCCTGCGCCTGCCCGTCATCGGTGCGCCGATGTTCATCGTCAGCGGGCCCGAGCTGGTGCTGGCGCAGTGCAAGGCCGGCATCGTCGGCAGCTTTCCGGCACTGAACGCGCGACCCGAGCCCGTGCTCGACGAGTGGCTCACGCGCATCGCGCACGAACTGACGGAGTACCAGGCGCTGCACCCGGACGCGAAGGTCGCGCCCTACGCCGTCAACCAGATCGTGCATTCGAGCAACACGCGGCTGCAGCACGACCTCGACCTGTGCGTGAAGCACCGCGTGCCGATCATGATCACCAGCCTGCGCGCGCCCGATGCCGTGGTCGAAGCAGCGCACAGCTACGGCGGCCTGGTGTTTCATGACGTGACCACGATCGCGCACGCCAAGCGCGCGCTGCAGGCCGGCGTGGACGGACTGATCCTCGTGGCCACCGGCGCCGGCGGCCATGCCGGCCGGCTCTCGGCATTTGCGCTCGTGCCCGAGGTGCGCGCTTTCTACGATGGAACGATCATCCTGTCCGGCAGCATTGCCAGTGGCGGCGCGATCCTCGCGACACAGGCGCTCGGCGCCGACCTCGCGTACATCGGCACTCGCTTCATCGCCTGCGAGGAAGCCCACGCGCCCGAGAACTACAAGCAGATGATCATCGACAGCCGCGCGGAAGACATCGTCTACACGAGCCTCTTTACCGGCGTGCACGGCAACTACCTGAAGGGCAGCATCGTCAACGCCGGCATGGACCCGGACAACCTGCCCGAAGGCGACAAGAGCAAGATGGATTTCGGTTCCGGCAGCGCCAAGGCGAAAGCGTGGCGCGACATCTGGGGCGCGGGCCAGGGCGTGGGGCAGATGAGCGATGCGCCGAAAGCCGGCGTGATCGTCGACCGGCTGGAGACCGAGTACCGCACGGCGCGCGCCGCCCTTCGCTAGAACGCGCATCGGCCACATTCCACGGGGCGCTCACGCCATGACCACGAAGTCACTCCTCCAAGCGGAACCGTGGCTCGACTTCCTCGCGGCCGGCGCGTTCGATCCGATCTGGCTGCTGGCGACGGTCGCGCTGCTGCTGCTGGCGGCGGGCGTGCTGCTGAGCAGTCTATTCGCGCTGCTGCGGCTGCGCCCGGTCTCCTGCGTGGTGCGCATCCTGCTCGGCGCAGCGCTGGCGGCGGCGGGAGCGCTGGCCGCGCTGGTCAGCGTCGGCACCGCCGGTTACCAGGCGCTGACGCGCGAGGAAACCGCCGCCACGATCCGCGTCGAACCCACCGGCCCGCAGCGCTTCGACGCGATCGTGCGGCTGCCGGACGGCCGCAGCGAACGCTTTGCGCTCGCCGGCGATGAACTGTATGTCGACGCACACATCCTGAAGTGGAAGCCGATCGCCAACCGCCTCGGCCTGCACACCGCGTACGAGCTTGACCGCATCGCCGGCCGCTATCACGCGCTGAAGGACGAGCAGTCGCAGCCGCGCACCGTGCACGAACTCGGCACGCCGAAGCCGCTGGATCTGTTCAGCCTGCGGCGCCGCTACCTGGCGCTGGCGCCGCTGCTCGACGCCGAGTACGGCTCGGCCTCGTTCGTCGCCGTCACGCAGCCCGCCGATCTCGAAGTGCGCGTCTCCACGTCGGGCCTGCTGATCCGCGAAGCGGCGAAAGACAACCAGGCCGCCCCGAAGCCCGCGCAATGAACGATCCGTTCGGCGACAGCCACTTGTCGAACGCATTCACCATCAGACATCCCGCCTCGCGCTAGCGCAGTTCGAAGACGTACCTCTCCAGCCCCGCGCCTTTCGAATCGAGTGCGGGCGCGGGCTTGTCCTTCAGGTAGCGATCGAGGAACTCGATGCTGTAGCGGTCGATCAGGTAGGCGTTGCGATTCGCTTTGAGGCAGGCGACCACGTTCGGCTGGCCGGCGCACACGAAGTTGGTCCAGTCGAGGTGCGTGCCGCCCTTGAGCTTCAGGTAGTACTTCGGCGCGCTGCTCTGCGCGTAGGCGCCGGTCGGACCCTCGAGTACCGGCGTGATGCCCCAGTCGAACTGCGCGCCCTGGTACATCACCGGCGCTGCAAGCCGATCGAGCGTGCGATGCGCAACGAAGGGCGCGATGTACGGCGACAGCGCGACCACGGCCTTCAGCTGCGGCAGTGTCCATGTTGGCCATCCGCCGGCCAGTCCGACCACCGTATAGCCGCCGAGGGAGTGCCCGATCGCGCCTATGCGCTTGATGTCGACGATCGGCCCGACCTGCTTGTCTGCCGCCACGCGCCGGACCACCTCGCGCATATCGTTCGCCCGGCCGATTTCGCTCTGGTCGTTCCAGCGCAAGGGCTCGAGAAAAGTCTGGTCGGTGCGCAGGTTCTGCAGCCGCAGCCCGTCACGATCAATGCCGCAGGTGGCCGCGTCAGCATGATCCGGCGCCGCGACCACATAGCCGTGCCGCGCCAGTTCCTCGGTCAGGAAAATCGTCTGCAGCGCGCAACCGCCCAGGCCGTGCGAAAAGAGCACCAGGGGCACGCGTGGACACGTCGCCGGCGGCGCCTCGTACGCAACGCTGCCCATGAAGCCGTTGGTCGAGCGCGTATAGGCAAACGGCTTCTCGGGCGCCGCCGCCGGATACCAGAGTGCCACCTTGCGGCCGCTCTCGAGCGTCAGCACGCGATAGCCAGCCGGCTGCCGGGCGTCGCAGTCGGCGGCCTGCGCGCGAGCGCCGCCCACCAATCCCGCCACCACGGCGATCGCAATCAGTGTCGGGCGCTTCATCATCGGCGGCATTGTCGGCCAACGCGCGGCCTCGCCCCGCTCCCGGCGTGGCGCCACCTAGCGCAAGTGTCAGTTCCGCCGGCGCGGAAAGCTCACACGCCGCCGCAGACGCCGGCGCCAGTCCTCCGCCGCGTTGGCTTCGTCGTCCTCATCTCGCAGGTTGGTCGCCAGGATGACGAGGCCCTCGTACGCCTCGATCCGCTGCAGCAGGTAGGCGATGTCGACGTTCGCGTAGCGATCGTGCGCATCCTTGACGTCGGTGCGCTTGCCGAACAGCGCGTCAGCCTCGTCGAAGAACAGGATCGCGCCGGTCTGTTCGGCGCGCTCGAACAGCGCATCCAGATTCTTCTCGGTCTCGCCGATGTACTTGCTGACCACCTGCGCCAGATCGATGCGCAGGATGTCGCGCCCCAGCGCCTGGGCCAGCACGTGAGCACCGAGCGTCTTGCCGGTGCGCGCCGCGCCGTGAAACAACGCAACCAGACCGGGCGAGCATTTCGCTGAATCACCGACACTGCCTGCGGTTCCTTCGCCCGCCGCCGTCAAGCCGATCGCCGACAGCAGGTCCTGCGCAATCGCCGGCATGTCGATCGGCAGCGCTCGTCATCGTGGGCGACTCGATGGGCTGCGCGTACTGCTCGATGGACTCGTCCGCCATGCCGCTCGCGGCCAGCCACTGCTCAGCTGCGTCCACCAGGTCGGCATCGACGGCCAGGCCATCGGGTTCATCCTGCGACGAGCCCAGTTGAGCCGCGTGCGCTGCCAGCCAGTCCAGTACGCGACGGCCGGCTTCCGCCTGTGTCCGGTAGCGCGCCACGTTGCGTGCACCGCCCAGTTCGTTGCGGTTCACCTGATCGATCACCTGCCACATGTCGCGCGCGCCGAAAGCCTGCAGCAGTTCCGGTTCGCCCAGCAGGTCGATCATCTGCTGCACGTGCTCCAGCAGCAGGCGGGCTGCATGCCGCACTGTCCCGCCGCCGTACGCAGAAGCGTTCGCTGCGAGCGCGCGCGCCGCATCGCGCACCGCGGCCGCGGTGACCGTCCCCGTTGGTGTCGGCCGCAGCAGGTCGGCCGCGCTCTGCTGCCGCGCGAACATCGACACTGCCACCATGAAACGCATCCACAGCGACAGGAACTCGCGGTTCGGTTGCCCGGCGATGGTCGACCCGCCCGGAGCGCCGAGCGCTCGCGCGTAGAAGCTCGCGCGCTCCTGGGCCGTCATCCGCTCGCCACCGCGCGCATACCGATACAGCGCGTCGCCCGCCCGGCCGCGCCCCAGCGGCAGCAGCCCCCGCCCGAACAGCTCGACGATGCGCTCGACCACCTGGAACAGTCGCATCTCCTCCAGCATGTAGGCAAAGTAGATCGCCTGCACCGCATGCAGGTTCTCTTTGACGATGTCCGTGTCGGTGGCAGCTTCCAGGTCGGGCAGATCAGGCGTCATAGCGGTCTCCTCGTCCGCGCATGGTGCGCGTCGAGGCCATGGCCGTCACTCGCTTGCCTGAGGGACGCCGCGAAGGCGTGACATTTCGATGTACCTCGACGATGTATTGCGTCGCCCGGCCGGCGGCCGGGATCGGCCTGTGCGCGCGATCAAAGCCGATCGCCCTGCGAGGACTAGGGTGAGAAGCATCCCGCCCGCGTGAGTGCGAGCGCGCCTGCACGGAGGTCGCAATGAGTCGCCAGCCCATGTCCCCCGGGGATGCCGTGTGGTTCCACATGGACGGGCCTGCCAACACGGCGGTGATCACCAGCATCCTTCTTACCCGCACGCCGCTCGACTTCGACAAGGTCAGGCGCGTGTACACGCAACGGCTGGCGCGCTTCGAGCGCTTCTCGCAGCGGGTGGTGGAGGCGGGCTTGCCGTACTCCACGCCGCATTGGGAGTCGATGCCCGGGTTCGCCATCGGGCAGCAGATGCATCACGTGGCGCTGCCCCCGCCGGGTGACGACGCCGCGCTCGCGGAGCTGATCAGCGATCTCGCCAGCACGCCACTGGATCACGCGCGCCCGCTGTGGGACGTGCACGTGGTGGATGGCGTCGGCAGCGGCAGCGCGCTGATCACGCGCATGCACCATTGCATGGGTGACGGCACCGCCAACGTGCTGATCGCGCGGACGCTGTTCGGTGCCGCGCCCGATGAGCCGGTCGAGTCCGTTGCAGCGCCCGCATCGACGGCGATTGAGACTGGCGCGGTCGGGCAACTGTTCGCACCGATGATCCAGTTCGCGCAGCGCTCGGCGCGCCAGGTGCGCGGAGCGATCCGCGCCACGGTGGAAGCCGCCTCACACCCCGAGGAGACGCTGCGCAAGGCGGGCTTCGCGCTGGCGGGCGCCGGCATGCTGGCGACTGAACTGCTGCGCACGCCAGACCCACGCTCGCCGCTGAAGGGCGAGTTCGGGCTGGCCAAGCGCGTGGCGTGGTCCGCGCCGGTGGCGCTGGCGGACGTGAAGGCGATCGGCGCGCCGCTGGGCGCCAAGATCAACGATGTGCTGGTGGCGGGCATGACCGGAGCGCTGCGTACCTACCTGCAGCGGCGCGGCGTCGACGTGGCTCACACGACGGTGTGCGCGATGGTGCCGGTGGACCTGCGCCCGCCGGAGCGCGCCGACGAGCTCGGCAACCACTTCGGCGTCGTACTGCTGGATCTCGCCATCACCACCCGGCAGCGACTGCGGCGCGTGCTCGCCACCAAGGCGAACATGGATGGCCTGAAGCGTTCGCCCGAGCCGATCGCTGCACTGGCGTTGTTCAATCTGCTGGGGCGCGTACCCAAGGCGATCGAAGACATCGCGTCGCAGATGTTCCAGAGCAAGGCGAGCGTGGTCATGACCAACGTGGCCGGCCCGCAGGAACCGCTGCACCTGGCCGGCGTGCCGATCGAGCGTGTGATGTTCTGGGTGCCGCACCCGGGCAAGGAACTCGGCATGGGCATCAGCATCCTGAGCTACTGCGGCACCGCCACGCTGACGGTGATCGCGGATGCGCACCTGGTGCCCGATCCGGAAACGATCACGCAGGAGTTCAACCGCGAGTTCGCGGCGATGCTGAAAGCGGTGCGGGCCAGGAAGGCGCCGGTGGTCAAGACGGTGCGGCGGGCGACGCCGATAAGCAAGCGCGCGGCGGGCGCAACGCGCGGAGTGAAACCGGTCCGACGCGTGCGAGCCCAGGCTCGCGCGTGAGGCGCGCGCAGCGGCACGCTGCGCGCGAATCCTTGTTAGAAGGTTCTACCTTGAATGCAACGCCACTGATGTACGGCACGGTGGCGGCCTGCCCTTGCGCCACAGTGAAATTGTTCGCCGCAGGGTAAGCGTCGGACAGGCAAGCACGAAAGGAGAAACCATGGTCAGGCGGCAAACCAGAGTGAAAGGCACGGCAACACGGCGGCGCGCAGTACAGCCGACCCCTCGGCCTGCGCCGACCGTCGCGACAGTACGACCTGTAACGATGAAGACGATGATGGCCCGGTTCGAAGTCGCGGGGCGCAAGCTCCAGACCACCGGCGTCGTGGCCCGTCGGTTCGCGCGCACGTCAGTGCGCGAGGTCACCGGCGCGGTCAGGGCCTCGCGTGAGCCGATGACGGCGCTGTGGCGCAATGTCAGGCTCGCCAGTCGCCACATCGCTCGGGAAGCGACCTCGGCGTGGTATGAAGTCGTACCCGCCGGCAAAGGGGTGCTGAAACTGCCTGTCGCACAGGGCGCGCGTCGCCCGGCCGCGTAGTGCAGTAGCAGCTCCGGCGCCAGTCGGCTCCCTTCCTCCATGAACAGGAGGCAGGGAGGCGCTGGCGCCGTACTCTCGTTTTCCGGCGCGCGGCACTGCCCGTCGACTTCCGATTCCGGCTACAGTCCAGCCGCCTCCACTGCCTGCGAACCGCATGTCACTCACCTACATCCTCGTCGACTTCGACAACGTCAAACCGACCGCCGCCGACATCGGCCTGGCGCGCGGTGACAAGTACCGGCTCGCGGTCGTGCGCGGGCCCCAGCAGACGCGCTACGAGGCGGACCTCGCCGAGGCGCTGCACAGCATGGGCAGCCAGGTGACCTTCACGCGCTGCGCCAAGGCCGGCAAGAACGCGGCGGACATGCAGATCGCGTTTCTGCTCGGCGAACTGGTGGCGACGATGCCGGCCAGCGCGCACAAGTCGGTGCGCTTCGTCGTCATCTCGCGCGACAAGGATTTCGATCCCCTGCTGATGTACTTGCACGACAAGGGCTTCGACGCAACGCGGGCCGCGAGCTTCAAGGCCGCGCTCGGCGGCAAGGCGGCCGCGGAACCGGAAGCGAAGCCTGCTCCGCGGACGCGTGCAGCCAAGGCCGCATCGAAGCCCGTCGTGGCGAAGCCCGCGCCGGCTCGGCCCGCCGCGGTGAAGAAAGCCGCCGCGAAGAAAGCGCCGGCGGCGAAGAAGGCCGCTCTCGTGCAGCCCGCTCCAAAGAAGGCCGCGCACGCGGCAGCGCGCACGGTCAGCAAGACGACCGGCGGCGCCGGACCCGATCGTGCGGGTCATCGAAGGCCTGCAGCGCAAGGGCGACGAGCGCCCGGGCAAGCGCAAGGGACTGGAACGTTTCATCGAGTCGCACCTGGGCCGCAACCTCGCGCCCGGTCAAATCGAGGCGCTGATCGCGCAACTGGAGCGCGACGGCATCGTCGCGTTCAAGGACAACAAGGTCGATTACCGGCTGCCGAAGTCGAAGAAGTAGCGATGGCCGATCGCAGCTTCGACCTCGTGCTCTACGGCGCGACCGGCTTCGTCGGCCGGCGCGCGGCGGCGTATCTCGCGCAGCGACGCCTGCGGCGCAAGCTGCGCTGGGCGATTGCCGGTCGCGACGCCGGCAAGCTGGCGGCGCTGCGTGACGAACTGGCTGGCGATCCAGCCGCGGTGGCCTTGCCAGCAATCGTCATCGCGGACAGCGGCGATGCGGCGGCGGTCGAGGCGATGGCCGCGTCGACGCGCGTGCTGATCACCACTGCCGGTCCGTTCGCGCTCTTCGGCGACGCGATCGTCGACGCCTGCGTGCAGCACCGCACGCACTACGCCGACATCACCGGCGAGACCGCCTGGGTGCGGCGCGTGATCGACCGCCATCACACGCGCGCGGCGCGCGACGGCACGCGCATCGTGCCTTTCTGCGGCTTCGACTCGGTGCCGTCGGACCTCGGCACGCTGCTGGTCGTGCGGTACATCGAGCAGACGTTTGGCGTGCCGTGCGTCGAGGTGAAGGGCTACTTCCGCATGATGGGCGGTTTCAATGGCGGCACGCTGGCGTCGAATGCGCACCGCTACGAGACCGGCGAGGTGGAGTCCGGACGCCATCCTTTCCTGCTGAATCCGCGCGCCAGGCACTCGGCGTCGGAACTGCTGAACAACCAGGACCCGCGCGGCGCGCGCTACGACGAACTCGTCGGCACCTGGGTGGCGCCCTTCATCATGGGGCCGATCAACTCGCGCGTGGTCCGGCGCAGCGCCGCGCTGAATGCGGCGTACCGCACGCCTTACGGCCCCGGCTTTCGCTACCAGGAGTACACGAAGTTCGGTCCACCGCTGGCCGCCGCGAAGGCCACCGCGATGGCGGCGGCGATGCGCGGCTTCGATCGGGTGATGGAGCAGGGCGCGGCCCGTGCACTTCTTGGTCGGGTGCTGCCCAAGCCGGGTGAAGGTCCGTCGGAAGCATCGATGGCGAGCGGCTGGTTCAAGACCGATCTCATCGGTCGCACGGCCGACGGCCGCACGGCGCGCGCACGCATCGCCTACGCCGGCGATCCGGGCAACCGCGCGACGCTGCGCATCCTGTGCGAGGGCGGTCTCGCCCTCGCGTTCGACGGCAGCAAACTGCCGGGCGCACCCAAGCGCGGCGGCGTGCTGACGCCCGCGACCGCCATCGGCGAGACGCTGGTGCCGCGGCTGCGCACGGCCGGCTTCGAGATATCGATCGGCCGTTAGTGCGCGCCGACGTTTTGCGCGCCGGCGTTGCGCGCGCCGGGCAGCATCAGGCGCAGCGTGTTGTCACGCACGATGTAATGGTGGAACAACGCCGCCGCCGCGTGCAGGCCGATGAGCCAGTAGCCCGCGGTGGCGATCGCCTCGTGCACGTCGTCGACCGCAGTCGCCAGCGACCTGTTCGGTGCGACGAGCGCGGGTAGCTCCCAGCCAAAGAACGGGATCGGTTTGCCGGCGGCGCTGAGCATCAGCCAGCCGCTGAGGGGCAACGCGATCATCAGGCCGTACAGCGCCGCATGCACGGCCTTGGCCAGCCGTGCCTGCCACAGCGGCGGCGCCGGCAGGATCGGCGGCGTGTCCGCGAACGCACGCGCGATCAGGCGCAGCCACACCACTCCGAACACGACCAATCCGAGCGTTTCGTGCCAGCTTCTCAGGCCTGCACGCCCCGCACTGCCCTTGGGAAAGGCATCCGCACAGCTCTGCACAGGCATAGACCAGCACGAGCAGCACGAGGGTCAGCCAATGCAGGGCGATGACGGGCAGGACGTAGCGCGTGCGGATGTGGCGGTGAGGCATCGAAGCGCAGATTCAACGTGCGAATTCGAGGACGAGTACAAGAAGCCGCACGAGACGGTGCCGCGTACGCATCAGATTCTCGTGCCGCGGCACCGACCGTGCGTTGATACGCGTCAGGCCGAGGTTCCGCTTCGCCGCGCGCGCGCAGCGGTGATCGCCTCGGCCAGCGCCTTGACCTTGCCTTGCGGCGCGTCCCGCCGCGCGATCAGCAACGTGCGTGCGCTCTTGTAACGACCGGTCATCGAGTGAAGGGACAGGCGGCGCCGCTCGGTGAACGTGTCAAGCACGATCTTCGGCAGCAGCGCCACGCCCATGCCGGCCACTGCGCAGCCGAGAATCGCGTGATACGAGCCCATCTCGATCACGCGCTCCACCTGCACGTTGTGCTCGGCAAACCACGCCTCTAGCCGCATGCGGTGCGGACAGCCGTGCTCGAATACGAGCAGCGTGCGCCCTTGGACGTCCTTGGGCGTGCGGATCGGCGGATGACCCGGCCCGGCGACGATGACGTAGTCCTCGACCCAGGCAACCTGCGTTGCCAGTCGCGCATCGTCGACGGGCTCGGCCACCAGCGCGGCGTCGAGGTCGCCATTGATGACACGGGGAATCAGTACGCACGGAGCGCCGGTGCGCAGTTCGACGGTTAGCGCCGGATGGCGCTTTGCCAGCCAAGCCAACGGACGAGGCAGGCGCGCCGCAGCGGTGCTTTCCATCGAACCCAGTCGTAGCACGCCACGCGGCCCGGACTCATGCAAGGCCTCGCGCGCTTCGCTGGCGAGCGCGAGCAGGCGGTCGGCATAGCCGAGCAGTACGTTTCCGGCCGGCGACAACTGCAGACGCCGCCCCTCGCGCACGAAGAGCTCGACGCCGAGGTCTTCCTCCAGCTTGCGTACACGGGTGGTGACGTTGGACTGCACGCGATGCAGGCGATCGGCCGCCCGCGTAACACCGCCGGAACTGACGACAGTCCGGAAGACGTGGAGGTCAGACAGTTCCATATCTCGCCCCGAGATGAATTTGATCTGAATTATTCATTTTTCAGCGGAGCAATCATTCCATACATTGCGTCCATCGGCATCAACAACAACGGAGAAGACGATGAACGCAAAGGACAGCTATGAGGTTCATGTGGAAGCCCGCCGGGCGCGCGCATTGCTGCAGGCGGAGCTCCTGTCACGCGCCGCGGCTGTGCTTGCCGAGCGTGCGCGCGGCAGTTGGGAAGGTCTGGTGACGACCCACCGCCGCCGGCCGCGCCTGAGCGAGTTGGGTGGCGAGATCGTCGAGTCGTGAAAGAAGAGGCTGGCCTGGCACCACACCGGTCGAGGCGATCGCCAACGAGGTGGGCTACGAGGACGCCGGCTTCTTCAGCCGACTCTTTCGGCGGCAGGTGTCGCTGACTCCGGCGCAGTACCGCAAGCGCTTCGGCGCGATGCGGCGCGCGCTGCAATCGGCGGACACTGCTACGGACTGAGCTTGCGAACGACCCGCCGCAGCGAGCCGTCATCCGGCACGAACTGGACCTTGAAGCCCAGCTTGCGTGCGAGGTCGAGCATCGGCTTGTTGTCGCGCAGCACGAGGCCTTCGATCGTGCGGTAGCCGTCGCGCGCGGCGCGTCGAATGAGGCTGCGCATCAGCGTGGCAGCGAGGCCCACGCCCTGCCAGTCGTCCACCACCGTCACCGAGAACTCGCAGGTCGCGCGCGCCGGCGCGGCCAGGTAGCGCACGGCGCCGACGATGTCGATGCCGTCGTCGGCCGGGATCGTCGCCACCAGCGCAAACTCGCGGCCTGCTGTCGGATGGACGCCGCGCTCCAGTCGCAGCGGATCAAGTTCACGCTTGTGCTGCATGAAGCGCATGTAGCGCGCCCCGCTCGACATGCGCTCGAACGCCTGCCGGATCTCGTCGGCGTCGTCCGGCCGGATCGCGCGGATCAATACCTGCCGGCCATCGCGCAGCGTCGCGTGACGCTGGCGATAGGTCGGCAGGCCTTTGCGCGCCCGCGGCATCGCGACTCAGGGTTCCGGGCCGGCGCGCCTGCGGCTCAGGCCGGCTGCAACGAGCGCAGTTCGCGGCGCAGGATCTTCCCGATGTTGGTCTTCGGCAGCGGCTCGGTGCGGAACTCGACGATCCTGGGCATCTTGTAGCTGGTCAGATGCTTCTTGCAGTGCTCGAGCAGTGCCGCCTCGGTCAGCGCCGGGTCCTTCTTCACGACGACGATCTTGACCTGCTCGCCCGAGCGCTCGTCGGGCTCGCCGATCGCTGCGACTTCCATCACGCCGGGATGCATCATCACGACGTCTTCGACCTCGTTCGGGAACACCTTGAAGCCGGACACGATGATCATGTCTTTCTTGCGGTCGGTGATCTTGAAGCGTCCGCCTTCGTCCATGAAGCCCATGTCACCGGTGCGGAACCAGCCGTCCGACGTGAACACCTTCGCGGTCTCGTCGGGCCGTTGCCAGTAGCCCTTCATCACCTGCGGCCCGCGGATCGCGATCTCGCCGACCTCGCCGACGGGCAGGACCTTGCCCTCTTCGTCGAGGATGGCCGCCTCGGTCGACGGGATCGGCACGCCGATGTTGCCGCTCCACTCCTCGATGTTCAGCGGGTTGGAGATCGCAATCGGCGAGGTCTCGGTGAGGCCGTAGCCCTCGATCAGCGGCACGCCGGTGGCGGCCTTCCACTTCTGCGCCACCGCGCGCTGCACGGCCATGCCGCCGGCCGCGCAGATCTTCAGCGCATGCAGGTTCAGTTCGGAGAATCCCGGCGTGTTCAGCAGCGCGTTGTAGAGCGTGTTCACACCGATCATCGCGGTGATCGGCGTCTTCTTCAGCAGCTGGATGAAGGCCGGGAAGTCGCGCGGGTTGGTGACCAGGATGATGTGCGCGCCGATCTTCATGAACACCAGGTTCACCGTCAGGGCGAACACGTGATACAGCGGCAGCGGAATCAGCGTCGTTTCCTTGCCGTCGAGCAGGTCACGGGCGATCCATGGAGCCACCTGCTGCAGGTTGGCGACCATGTTGGCCTGCGTCAGCATCGCGCCCTTGGCCACTCCGGTGGTCCCGCCCGTGTACTGCAGGAAGGCGAGGTCGTCGAGCCCGATGGCGACATCGTCGAGCTGCTGCGCGTGGCCGGCAGCGAGTGCGTCGGTGAAGCCGATGGTCTTTGCCAGGTGCCACTCGGGCACCATTTTCTTCACGTGCTTGACGACCAGGTTGGTCAGCATCCGCTTGAACGCCGGGAACATGTCGCCGATCTGAGTGGTGATCACGGTGCGCACGCCGGTCCGCGCAATGACTTCCTCCAGCGTGTGTGCGAAGTTCTCGAGCACGACGATCGCGGTCGCGCCGGAGTCTTTCAACTGGTGTTCGAGTTCGCGCGGCGTGTAGAGTGGGTTAGTGTTCACTACCACCATGCCGGCCCGCTGCGCGCCAAACAGCGCAATCGGGTACTGCAGCAGGTTCGGCAGCATGATCGCGATGCGATCGCCCTTCTTCAGCCCCGCGACCTTCTGCAGGTAGGCGCCGAAGTCGCGGCTGAGCGCGTCGAGTTCGCGGTAGGTGATCGACACGCCCATGTTTCCGTAGGCCGGCAGGTCGGCAAAGCGCTTGCAGCTTGTCTCCAGGATTTCCTTCAGCGACTTGTAGGCGCGCACGTCGACATCCGCGGGAATGCCTTCCGGGTATTGCTTCAACCAGACTCTGTCCATGATTGCTCCTTGGCTTGTCGTTCCCATTCATTCTGCGCAGGATCTGGCGACGCCCGATGCCTCGGATCAAGGATCGATGCCGTCGAGGCGCGTCGGCCGCTATGCTGGCCGCCCGAACCGATCCGGCAGGAGTCCCGATGACCGCACCGACGCTGCGCTGGCCCCCGGCCGGTGACGAGCCGCGGCTGGTGACGATCGAGTCGTTCGTGCTGATCGGACGGCCGGCGCAGGCGGTGTTCGAGTTCGTGACGAACGCCTCGCTGTGGCACTACTGGCACCCTGCCACCGCCTCCGTGACAGCGACGCCGCCGCGGCCGCTGGTCGTGGGCGAGCAGGTCACCGAATCGATTCGCGCCGGCCGGCGCCGCTTCGACGCCACCTGGACCGTGCTCGCCTGCGAGCCGCCGGCCCTGTGGGTGATCGCCACCGACACGCCGCAGGGCGACGCGCGCATCGTCTACGAGTTGCGCGCCAACGGCGATGCGCTGACGCGCTTCTTCCGCACGCTTTCGTACCGCTCGCACGGCTGGCCGTGGACGATGTTCGACGGCAACCTGACGCGCATGGTGCTGACGAACCAGTCCGAGCGCGCGCTGGCCAACCTGAAGCGCGTGCTGGAAGGCGGCAAGCTCGGCCCGGCGGACGAGGCGCCGCCATCCTGACCGGTCATTGAGCCGGCGGCGACCGCAGCCGCCGCGCTCATCGCCGTACCGACGCGAGGCCCTCTCGCGCTTAGGGCGACGGCGGCCCGCCCCACAGCCACGCGGCACCGCGCACGCCGCTCGAGTCGCCATGCGCGTGCTTCACAAGCCGCGTCGCGACCTGATCCGAGAACACGTGGTCGCCCCATAGCCGGGGCACGTGGTCGTACAGGCGATCGAGGTTCGATACGCCGCCGCCGAGCACGATCACGTCCGGGTCGAGCACGTTGATGACGCCGGCCAGTGCGCGCGCGAGGCGCCGCTCGTAGCGCGCCAGCGCCGCGTCTTCGTCCTGCACGCGTTCGCGTTCCAGTGCGGGGCCGGACAGATAGGTTTCGATGCAACCCGCGCGGCCGCAGTAGCACGTCCGCAGCGGCAGGTCGTCGTCGTTCGGCAGCGGCATCGGGTTATGTCCCCATTCGCCAGCGATCGCGTTCGGACCTTCCAGCACCTTGCCGTCGACGACGATGCCGCCGCCGACGCCCGTGCCGAGGATCACGCCAAACACCACACGCGCACCGCGGCCGGCACCGTCGATCGCCTCCGACAGCGCGAAGCAGTTGGCGTCGTTGGCGAGCCGCACCGGGCGCGCCAGCGCAGCTTCGAGATCGACTTGCAGTGGCTGGCCGTTGAGGCAGGTCGAGTTGGCGTTCTTCACGCGCCCGCTCACGCGCGACAGCGCGCCGGGCATGCCGACACCTACCGTTGCGCTGCGCCCGGTCTCGGTTTCGATCGCGCGCACCAGCTCCGCGACGGCGTCGACGGTCGCGCGATAGTCGCCGCGTGGCGTCGGCACGCGCCGGCGCACAAGCACTGCGCCGGCAGTGTCCAGCGCGATGCCTTCGATCTTGGTGCCGCCGAGGTCGATGCCGATACGCATGCGGCCGATGCTACCGGCGCGGCCGGCGGCCTCTGGGACCGCGCGGCCCGCCTACTGCTTCGCCTTGTAGGCCTCGAGCATCAGATTGCGCTCCGGCATGTCCTGCAGAATCAGGCGCCCCACCGAAGTGTCGGCCTGCAGGCGTCCCGGCGACTGCGGTGGCGGCAGCGAGAGGACGCGCGTCAGATGGGTTACGCGTTCACTGAAGATCGGCGCCGGCGCCGGCCCGGGCGGCCGATCCCAGACGTAGGTGATCGACACCAGCATTGCATTGGCGTCGAAGTCGTACAGCGTCGCCTTGATGCGCGGGTCGTCGCAGGCGCTGCCGCGCAGGTCGATGCGCAGGTTGCCTGTATTCGGCTCCTTGCCTTCAATGGCGGGCTCCTTGAAGCGCGCGTCAGACATCGCCCGCACCTGATTGACGCCGACGACGCCGAGCTTGTCGAGGAGCCTGTTGCGGCAAACCTCCGGTGACGGCCGCGCCAGCGTTGACCGCGGCGGCGCAGGCGCGGCGGCGGCTACTTGCGGCATGGCACTTGAAGCCGGTGGAGCAGATGAGTTTGCAGCCCCCGCGCGCGCGTTGCCCGGCGCAGTCGTCGCATTCGCCGCGGCGTTGGCCGCAGGCGCACCGACCCGCACCAGCGCGCAGGGGATGTTCACTGACTCTATGCGATCCGGGCCCACGATTTTGAAGAACATCGGGTTCGCGCGGCTGTCGCCGGGTATGGCCACGATGACTCCCTTCTTCCGGCTGCGGTAGGCGACGGGTCCACCTACGATGCCGGCGGCCCCACCGCTCGAGAATGTTGTAGGCGTAAAGGTAATGCCGCGCCCGAATGACATGTCGCAGGTCAACTGTCCGGATTCGATACTCTTCATGAATCCCATCATCTCGCCGAACCCAGGGGTAGCGCCCCTCCCAGTGAGGCCAAACTCAAGGACCCCGCTCTGCTGGCCACCGCCCTCCAGGCGCCAGTTGCCCAGCAGCACATTGCGTTCGACCGGCAGCGGCGGCAGACGCAACAGTTCTTTCCCCAGCGCCCTGTAGTCGGTCTGGCCGGCGGCAGCCGCGCTGCTGCCGCCCGATGGTGAGGGCGTATAGCCGCCACCGGTCGATGAGTTCGACTCCGAACGTCTCCGCGCCTCCTCCTGCCGTTCGCGTTCTTGCAGCTGTCGCGTCTGCTCCATGCCCTGCGCTCGCGCGGCCGCATCGGCGCGCTCAACGCCTTCCCGACGCATTCGTTCCTCATCCTGTTGCTGCGACTGTGCGAGCGCAGACTCCCCGCAGATCACGATCGCGGAAAGCGATATCAACACACCCCTTCGCAAATGCGCATTCATGTTGGCACCTCCAAATGTGCAATGCGGATAGTCTTCCTGCTGAGGCACTTATCTATTTCTTCGCCGCGTAGGTCTCGAGCAGAACGTTGCGCTCCGGCGTGTCCTCTAGGGTCAGACGGCCCAGCGAGGTGTCGGCCTGCAGCCGACCGGGCGCCTGCGGCGGCGGCAGCGAGTGGAAGCGCGATAGCTGCGTGATGCGTTCCTTGAAGATGGGCGCCGGCACCGACCCCGCCGGGCGCGTCCAGACGACGGTGATCGACTGCAGTATGCCGTTGGCGTCGAAGTCGTAGAAAGTCGCGTTGATGCGCTGGTCATCGCAGGCGCTGCCGCGCGCGTCGATGCGCTGGTTTTGCGAGTTCGGCACCTTGCCGTCCAGCGTTTCCTTGAAGCGCATGCCGGCCAGCTGCCGCACCTGGTTGACGCCGACCTTGCCGAGTTGGTCGAGCAGCGTCTGGCGGCAGACTTCCGGGGGCGGGCGCGCAAGCGTTGACCGCGGCGCCGATGGCGCAACAGCGGCAACTTGCGGCAGTGCCCCTGCTGCCGGCGGCGTTCGATGAGCTTGCGGCCGCCGCGCGCGCGTTGCCCGGCGGCGCAGTCGTCGCGCTCGGCGCTGCCGCACCCGCTCGAACCAGGGTGCAACCTTCGACGCCGACCAAAGTCATCCGATCCGGCGACGCAAACTCGAAGCCGAAGAAATTGAACATCTTCGATTCGGGGACAGCCCAAACGACTTTGCCCTCGCCGCGATAATGAATCGGACCGAGCGAATCGTCACCGTAGGAGTCGATGCTCGACCAAGTCTTTGGCTTGAACTCCGTAACGCCGGAGCCGAACAGCGTCTCGCACATTGCACCGCCGGGGTTATTCAGCATGCCCATCAGCGTGCTCATATCGTCTTTTTTGCGCGAGCGCGCGGCGCCCTCGACGCGCCACCGACCCAGCAGCGGATTGCGCGCGTCAGGCAGTGGCGCCATCTTCAGCAGCCTCGCGCGCGCGGCCTTCAAATCAGCCTGGGTCTGGGCGTTGTGCTGAGACCCGACGGGCGCACCGCCGCTGCTTTGCCCTTGGTCGCTTTGCCTTCTGGCGGCTTCTTCGTTCCTCTTTATCTCGTCCTCGCGCCGCAGAGATTCGTTGTTGTATATGTTGCTCCTGGGATCGGATGCCGAATACTGAGCGAGCGCGGCAGCTGACACCGCGGCAAGCACGATCGAAAGCACGGCCGTCGTACCTGCTTGTGTCTTGCTCATCATCTCTTCGTCCTCCTGTGCTTCCGGCGCACGTTACCGTTCAGCAGATCCAGCCCTTGTTGCGCTGAGACTCCATCTCGATCGTCGACGTGGCGCCGCCGCGGTCCCCCGCGGCGTACTGGATGTGCAGGTAGAGCGGCTTGCGCCCCGCCAGCGTTGCGCGATAGATGCGCGAGCCGCTGAGGCGCTCGTCCGGACAGGCGCCGCGCACCTGCTCGAGCTTCGTGTCCTTCGGGAACTGCGCGGCGAGCATCTCCGGAACCTTCGCGAGCACGATGTCCTTCGGCCAACCGACCGTGGCCGAGTCCAGCGCCTTCTGACCGCCGACGAGACTGATCTCGCCGGAGCCGACGCCGTCGATCGGAACCTTGCCATTCCAGTAGTACTTGTTGCCGCCCTTGGCGGGCGCCTTGCCTTGCCACTTGGCACCGGCCAGCTTGGTGAACGCCGTCCAGTCGTTGGTGGCCTGTGGCGCATTGCCCGGCGCTGCCATCGCACCGGCGATGTCCCCCAGCGTCACCGCCTGCACGGTACCGCTCAGCGCAAGTCCCAGGGCCACCGTCGCGGTCGAAACAATGATCGATCTGTTCATGATCGCTTTCCTTCTTCAAGGAAGATCAGTGCTTCTGGCGGTACGGCACGTCCGTCAGGGCCGGTGTGCCATCGTATGCGTGTTCTCGTTGATCTTGAAGTGCACGATCAGCAACTCGCACGCGAAACGTGCGCCCAGCGCACCGCCGACGATGATCGCGAGTCCGGTCGCAAATCCCGTGAAGCCCATGCGACCGAAGGCGAACATCGAACCGAGGCCGCCGACAACGGCGCCCAGCAGCATCAGCCAGTAGACGAAGGTGATGATCTTCGGTGTGATCATCGAATCGAAGAAGAGCAGGGACTTCATCAGCGATCCTCCGGACGGCGCGTGCCGCGACAAGTTGGTGTCGGGATACGGCAGGGACATGGCGGACTCCTTGGTTCAGCGTGTCATCGACGATGACGTATTTCGGCTGCGATCTCCATTCGCTCTTCCACAGCTTTTCGAGCTCGCTTGCCACTGCGGGCGGCGGCGCGCCGATCAATGTCGAGCGCCCTTTCTGATAAACCTTGCCGTAGACAACGTCCTGCGGCTGGGAGTACAGCAGCACCGTGTTGTTGTCGGCGCAGTCGTGGTTCTTGCAGGCGCTTAGGAGAAAGTAATCGGCGTTGGCCACCTTTACCTTTTTGTTCTGCGGACTGGGGCCGTCGAGCTTCGCAAGCCACGGCTCCTTGGCGAGCGGGCCTAACGCCTTTTGATAAGTGGCTTTGGCCTTTGCGTTGTACAGCAGTCCCGACGCACTGAGCTCATCCAGCGCGTAGCCCTTGAACTTGTTCGGATCGGCTTTTGCCTGCGCGTCCGGGCTGCCCGTCCCCGGCACGACGTTGCGGTTCGGGTCGCAGTGCCGAGAGCGCTTGCCCTTGAATGCTGCGGGCAGCGCGGCCATCACCTTCGGTCCGCCCTCGACCGCGGCAAACAGACCCGAAGCGTTGCGGTAGTACACGAACACCAGCGCTTCACCGCCTGCGACCTCGCTCGTAAATGCCGTTTCGAATTCCGGTGGCGGTGTAGCGCCGAAGTACTTGGGCGCGGGCTTCACGTTGCGTCCGGTCAGCACCGCCTTGCCGCCGTCCTGCACGACCAGCGAATCGCCAAGGTTCTTGAGCTGAGGCAGCAGGTAGTTCGAACAATCCGGTGCCAGCACGCCGAGCCAGGGCTGCATCCGCTGTATATCGCTGTTGCTCTGTGCCCAGGTCGGCGCAGCGGTAACGGCGACGATCAGCATTGCGCTTTGAATCAAACGGTTCATGACTTCTCCTATTCGTTGCTAGCGCATCTTCCCGGCGCACTTCCCGAATATGTCCATCGCGCCCTTCATGAACGCTTCCTGGTCCTTTTCGCTCATCTTTTCTCCGATCGCGTGCGCTTCCGCCTTCCTGCCCTGCATCCCCAGAACCATCGCCTGTCGGGCCACTGGCGAAAGGGCGGTTCGCGCTTCCCGCGCGCCGCATTTGCAGAAGTCCTCGCCCTTGACGCCCATTTCCCGCCGCATCATTTTGTTGGCACCCCGTTCGCCCTCTTCAAGGCAGGCGGTGATGAACGCGGAGTCGCTGGGTCCGCTGTCACAGCCGGCCGCGAGCGCGACGAGGATGGCAACGGCGATGCGGCGGCACGAAAGCTGCTGGCTGACGGAGGGCATGGTGCTTCTCCTCAGAGTTTGGGTGCGGCCACGCGGCTGGCGGACTCACGCGTCGCCTGCGTGGCGAAGCGCGCGGCGGCCTGGCGCATGTCCTCGAACTGCGAGTCGTCCACGAGCGACACGCTCATCCAGCGCACCGTGTCGCTGTTCGACGGTCCGCGGTTGCGCTCGTAGCGGACGAAGACCGTCGTTGCGCAGCCGGCCGTCTTGTAGCCGTTGAAGAGCACGTTCTGCCCGCGCGCCGGCGGATCGGTCGGAGGGAACTTGGCGCAGCGCGCGTTCACGTTGTTGTCGACGATTTGCACCCCGGCCGCATTGAAGGTCCACAGCATCACGCCTTCACTGGCGAAGCTCGGTGGGCCGTACTTCTTGACGAGCGCCTGCTTCAGGGTCTCGAACAGCGGATACTGGTTGGCGGGAAAACCGGTGAAGCGCTCGACAAAGATGGCGCGATGGGCGTTGGGCGGCGGCGGGAAGTGCACGCCGATTGCGTCACCCGAACCGTCGCTGCCGCGCTGGTTGCCGCGAGCGATGACCCACGAGAGGTAGTCGGTCGCCGCGACGTTGTTGACGATGCCGCGCGTTTCGTCAGTCCGCATCCCCGGCGAGTGCGCCTGCAGTGCGCGCTTGACCTCGTCCTGCGACATGCCGAGCCGGATGCCGACGATGTCGACGTTGATGGCGGACGCCACTGCCGCCGCAGGTGCGGCGATCGCCGCTGACGGAGCGGAGGCGGCAGCCATCGGTGCCGGCGAGGCAGCGACGTCGAGGGGCGCACCCTCCGTTGATGGCGCCGGTGTGGCCCCGGGAGCAGGCGCCGAGTCCGGCACCGTGGACGTCGGATTCGAGATCGCCGTGGCGGCCTCGCTCCGGGCTTGTTCGCGCGCCGGCTGCTGCCCGGCGCCGCGCAGCAGCGTCGCGGCAGCCCCTGCGAGGCCGGCAAACACCTTGTTCGCATCAAGCTGAGTGTTGCCGCCTGGTGCGGCCGCACCTCCGGGCGCTCCGCCGGCCCCA
>CAVYNB010000035.1:0-47306 GCA_963769745.1 uncultured beta proteobacterium | reverse complement strand
CTGCGTCAGCCGGTCGTCGATGCCGGCGACGGCGTCGGTGAAATCTGCAGACCCTTTGCCGTTCGCATCCAGCGCTGCGAACACCAGCCCCTGCCACTCGGCCACTCGCGCCTCGGGGAGACGTATCGCGCCGAGGTCGAAGTTGGCAGCATCGTGCATCTCCGGCGCACCGCGCAGTTGGCCGTCGAGTGCATAGCTCCAGCCGTGGTAGCGGCACACCAGGGACTTCGCAGCGCGGCCGTCGCAGGTGGCCAGCGGACCGGCGCGATGGCGGCAGACATTGTGCAGAGCGCGCAGTCGGCCGCGCGGCGACGATGCCTCCGGATCGCCGCGGACGATCAGCAGCGGCACGCCACCGAGGTCCGCCACGACATGATCGCCGGGATGTTCGAGCTGCCCCGCATGCGCGACGAGTTGCCAGCCACGGGCAAACACCGTGTCGCGCTCGATCTCGCCGAACGCGGCATCCACGTAGCAGCGTGCCGGCAGCGCCAGCGCATGTTCGGCCGGCTGCGGGTGCCACAGTTCCGCGTTGAACGCCGCGGCCATCACACAGCCACCGGCGCCTTGATGTGCGGGTGCGGGTCGTAGTCGACGATCTCGAAGTCGTCGAATGTGTACTCGAAGAGCGAAGGCGGCTTGCGTCGGATCACCAGTCGCGGGTAGGGCCGAGGCTCGCGCGCGAGCTGCTCGCGCACCTGCTCGAAGTGGTTGCTGTAGATGTGGCAGTCGCCGCCGGTCCAGACGAAGTCACCGACGTCGAGGTCGCACTGCTGCGCCACCATGTGCGTCAGCAGTGCGTAGCTGGCGATGTTGAACGGCACGCCGAGGAAGATGTCGCAGCTGCGCTGGTAGAGCTGGCAGGAGAGCTTTCCCGGAGCCGAGGGCGACTCGCCGGGCGCGACATAGAACTGGAACAGCAGGTGGCACGGCGGCAGTGCCATTTTCGGGATATCACTGACGTTCCAGGCCGAGACGATCAGCCGGCGCGAATCGGGGTTCGACTTGATCTGCTGCGACGACCTGTGCGATCTGGTCGATCGAGCCGCCATCGGGCGTCGGCCACGAGCGCCACTGCACGCCGTACACCGGGCCGAGTTCTCCGTCGGCGCGCGCCCACTCGTCCCAGATCGTGACCTTGTTGTCGCGCAAATACGCCACGTTGCTCGAGCCCTGCAGGAACCACAGCAGTTCGTGGATGATCGAGCGCAAATGCAGCTTCTTGGTAGTGATGAGGGGAAACCCTTCGCCGAGGTCGAAACGCATCTGGTAGCCGAACCACGAGCGCGTGCCGGTGCCGGTGCGGTCGGCCTTGACGACGCCATGCTCGAACACATGGCGCATGAAATCTTCATATTGACGCATCGCGCCATTCTATCGGCCCCGGTCGACGCGGCGCCGCAATAGTGGCGCGATTCGAATCGGCTGCCGTCCTATGGCCGGACCGCCGCCGTTGCAGTAGGCTGCGCCACCGCGCGAGACAGACGACGGAGGAGACATGGCACAAAACCGGCTCATGCTGGATTACGTCCTCGACCACGAGGAGAAGCTTCGCAATCACGTCTACATGACGCAGCCGATCGGCAACAACCAGGTCGTGGACACCACCTGGGGCCAGACGGTTGACCAGGCGCGGCGCATGGCCGCGTACCTGCAGAGCCAGGGTTTCCCTCGGGGTGCGCGCGTCGCGATTCTGTCGAAGAACTGCGCGCACTTCATCATGGCGGAGCTGGCGATCTGGATGGCCGGGTACACGACCGTGGCCATCTTCCCGACCGAGACCGCCGAGACGATCAATTACGTGCTGACGCACAGCGAGGCGAGCCTGCTCTTCGTCGGCAAGCTCGACACGTGGCCGCACCAGCAGCCCGGCGTGCCCAAGGGCATGCCCTGTGTCGCGTTCCCGCTCGCACCGAAGACCGAGTTCGACACCTGGGATGCGATCGTCGGCAGAACGCAACCGCTGCAGGGGCGACCGACGCGCAACGCCGACGAACTGGCGATGCTGATCTATACCTCCGGATCGACCGGCACGCCGAAGGGCGTGATGATCACCTTCGAGGCATTCACGCGCGCCGGCGAAGGCATCGCGGCCGAGGTGCTGCGCCGAGTGGGCGGACCCGATAACCGCATGCTGTCCTACCTGCCGCTGGCGCACAGTTTCGAACGGTCGTGGGCGGAGGGCGCGTCGCTGGTCGACGGCCGCATTCACCTCTTCTTCGCCGAGTCGCTCGATACCTTCCTCGCGGACCTGCAGCGCACGCAGCCGACGCTGTTTCTCTCGGTGCCGCGGCTGTGGCTCAAGTTCCAGCAGGGCGTGTTCGCCAAGATGCCGCCGGCCAAGCTCGAGCGCCTGCTCGGCATTCCGATCCTCGGCAAGATCGTCGCGAAGAAGGTGCGCAAGGGCCTCGGGCTCGACCAGGTGAAACTGGCCGGCAGCGGCTCCGCGCCGATTCCTCCCGGGCCTGATCACGTGGTACCGCAGCATCGGCCTGCCGCTGTACGAGGGCTACGGCATGACCGAAGACAGCTCGTACTCGCACGTGTCGGACGAGGCGCACAACGCGCCGGGATACGTTGGGGTGCCGATGCCCGGCGTACAGGTGAAGCTCAGCCAAGAGGGCGAGGTGCTGATCAAGTCGCCGGGGCAGTGCACTGGCTACTACAAGCAGCCGGAACTCACGGCGGAGTCGTTCACCGAAGACGGCTACTTCCGCACGGGCGACCTCGGTGAGCGCACGCCGGACGGCCTGCTGAAGCTCACCGGCCGCGCCAAGGAACTGTTCAAGACCGCCAAGGGCAAGTACGTCGCACCGGCGCCGATCGAAAACCGCATCAACGCGCACCCGATGGTCGAGTTGTCGCTGGTCTCGGGCGTCGGCCAGCCGGCGGCCTATGCGATGGTCATCCTCGCCGAGCACCTGCGGCCGCGCATGGGCGAAGCGGACTTCCGCGCGCAGGTCGAAAGCGAGTTCCAGCAGCTGCTGAAGGACGTCAACGGCGCCATCGCGGACCACGAACAGCTGCACATGATCGTCGTCGCGAAGGATCCCTGGTCGATCGAGAACGGCTTCCTCACGCCGACGATGAAGGTCCGGCGCGGTCGCATCGAGAAGGCGTTCGAGCCGCACGTGGCGTCCTGGTATTCCAGCGGGCGACGCGTTCACTGGCACTGATGCCCGACGCTGGCAGTCCGACGCCGGCGCGACTGCACGGCGGCGACCGTGTGGCCGAGGTGCTGCACGCGCAGCGCGTGCCGGTGGTCTTCACGCTGGCCGGCGGCCACATCTCGCCGATCCTGGTCGCGTCCAAGGCGCGCGGCATCCGCATCGTCGATGTGCGCGACGAGGCCACGGCCGTCTTCGCGGCCGATGCTGTCGCCAGGCTCACCGGCCGGCCGGGCGTGGCGGCGGTCACGGCCGGGCCGGGGCTCACCAACACGATCACGCCGCTGAAAAATGCGCAGCTCGCGCAGAGCCCGATCCTGCTGATCGGCGGCGGCGCGCCGACGGCGCTGCAGGGGCGCGGCGCATTGCAGGACATCGATCAGCGCGCGCTGATCGCGCCGCACGTCAAGCACGTGGCGCAGGTCAAACGCGTGCGCGACCTCGGCCCGGCGACCGCCGAGGCGCTGCGCATCGCCGCCGACGGTGTGCCAGGGCCTGTCTTCCTCGAATGCGCGGTCGACCTGCTGTACGACGAGGCGATGATCCGCCAGTGGTATGCCGACGCGGCCGGCAAAGGCACCGGCCTTGGTGATCGTGCGCTGCGCTGGTACCTCAATCGCCATGCGGCGCGCATGTTTGCCGGTGCGGGCGACGCCACAGCGCCTGCGGTCGTATCAGTCGACGCACCGCGCGCCGACGACGGTGCCGTCACCCGTGCCGCCGACGCGCTGGCGAAGGCCGAGCGACCGTTGCTGGTGATCGGCAGCCAGGCACTGCTGCGCGCCGATCATGCCGACGCGATTGCTGCGGCCGTGACGCAGATCGGCATGCCGGTCTATCTGTCCGGCATGGCGCGCGGCCTGCTCGGTCCGAGCCATCCGCTGCAGATGCGTCACGCGCGCCGCAACGCGCTGCGCGAATCCGACTGCGTGCTGCTGGCCGGCGTGCCGTGCGACTTCCGGCTCGACTACGGTCGCCACGTACGTCGCTCCGCGACGTTGATCGCCGCCAATCGCAGCGCAAAGGACGCACGCCTCAATCGACGGCCGACGATCGCCGCGATTGGCGATGCCGGACTGACGCTGGAAGCGCTGGCATCGCGCCTGGGTGAGCGTGCCCGCCGTCCCGAGTGGGTCGCGCAGTTGCGCGCGCGCGATGACGTGCGCGAGCGCGAGATTGACGAACAGGCGACCAAGGCCGGCGAACACGTCAACCCGATCGCCTTCTTCCGCACGATGGATCGCGTGGCCGGTGAGCGCGCGGTGATGGTCGCCGACGGTGGCGACTTCGTTGCCACGGCGTCGTACATCGTGCGGCCGCGCGGACCGCTGGCGTGGCTCGATCCCGGCGCCTTCGGCACGCTCGGCGTCGGCGCCGGTTTTGCCCTGGGCGCGCAGCTCGTGCGCCCGCACGACGAGGTCTGGCTGATCTGGGGCGACGGTGCCAGCGGCTACGGCCTGATGGAGTTCGACACCTTCGTGCGACATCGCATCCCCGTCATTGCCGTGGTCGGCAACGACGCCAGCTGGGCGCAGATCGCGCGCGAGCAGGTGAAGATGCTGGGTGACGATGTGGCGACGTCGCTGGCGCGCAGCGACTACCACGCGGTGGTACGGGGATTCGGTGCCGAAGGTCTCGTGATCCGCCACGCGGCGGAGGTTGAGCCCGTACTGCGGCAGGCACGCGACATCGCTCGCAGCGGCAAGCCCGTGCTGGTCAACGTGTGGCTCGACCGTACCGACTTCCGCGAGGGGTCGATCTCGATGTAGCGTGGCCCCGTCGAGGGCTACTTAAGCGTGTTCTTGTAGATCCTGCCGTCCTTCATGATGACGACGAAGTTCCGCGCTGGATCCGCGATGACCTTGATGTCCGCGAGCGGGTCGCCGTCGACCAGCAAGAGGTCGGCGAGTGCGCCTTCTTCCACCACGCCGAGCTTCCCAGGATAAGGATTGCGCGGGCCGGACAGCTTGAGGAGATCCGCGTTGCTGCCCGTGGCCATCACCAGGAGCTCTGGCGCGCTGTACCAACGTTGCATCAACGCCAGCATCTCGCCCTGCCGCTTCGCCCCTTCCGCCGAGAACAGGATGTCCGTCCCGAACGCAGTCTTGAGCTTGTACTTCCGGGCCAGCGCGACGGTTCGCTCGGTGCCTCCCCACACTTGGCGCAGCCGTGCCATGTTGGCGGGCGCGAGCGGTGGCGCGTGACCGTCGTCCACGAACGGCTGGAAGGAGAGCCAGATGCCCTTGTCCGCCATCACTTTCGCCGTGGCCTCGTCCATGAGATGCCCGTGCTCGATGACCTTGACGCCGGCCGCGACGGCGCGCTGAATCGCGACGGGCGTGTACGCGTGCACCGTCACGTACGTGCCCCAGTTTTCCGCTGCCTCGACCGCGGCGCGGAGCTCGGGCTCGGTGAACGTCGCGACGTCGAGCGGGCTGTGCGGAGACGCCACGCCTCCACCCGCCGTCAGCTTGATCTGTGACGCGCCGAGCAGGAGCTGCTCGCGCGCGCGCACTCGCACCTCGTCCGGCGAATCGGCCACCATGCTGCCGCCGATGATCTCCATACGCGACAGCGGACCGCCGATCTGCCGCGGCAGCGCGGAAGGGCTGCGGAAATCGCCGTGCCCGCCGGTGATCGTGATGATGGCGCCGGACGGGTAGATGCGGGGGCCGACCACCAGCCCCTCGTCGATCGCGCGCTTTAACCCGAACGATGGACCGCCCAGGTCGCGCACCGTCGTGAAGCCGCGCATGAGCGTGGCTTCCGCCTCCGCGGCCGCGAGCAGGTTCGTGTAGCCGATGTCTCCTTCGATGGCCTGCGCGGGCGTGGGGCGCGCGAGTAGCGTATGCCAGTGATTGTCGATGAGGCCTGGCATCAGCGTGCGCCCGTTGCCCGCAATACGCTGCACGCGCGTGTTCGCGGGATCGGCGATCGGCGCGAGCGAGATCGTCCCGATGACGTTGCCGGTCACGAGCACATGTGCAGGCGCCGACAACTTCCCGCGGGTGCCGTCGAAGATGCGGACGTTCTCGAAGATCACCGCGGCCGCGGGCGCTCCCACCTGGGCCGGGGCAAGCGACGTCGCAAGGCACCCCGCAAGTGCCGCCAGCACGTTGCCTTTCCGCATGGTTTTCATCCGCACCCCCCAAGGCCCGCGCGGCACCGCCTGAAGGCACGCGGCACACGTTGTCTGCTTTCGAGTGATTCTGCCCCGGTGCCGCAATGGCGGCTCAAGGCCGGCTAGTGCCCCAGTGTTAGCTACTGCTGCGGGCTGGGATAGGGCCCCGAGTCGCGGGTCCCCATAGCCACCCACAAGTCTCCGGTGTCTTGCAGCCGACCCGCTGCCAGGACTCACTGCCAGGCGGAGTGGTCGGCGTCGGAGCCGGTGGCATCAGCGCGCAACTCGACCCCATCGCCCCGCAAGCAATCATCGTGGTCCACAACAGCGCAAGCGACTGGGTGCGGGACCATCCAGGCGATTCCAATTCGGATCGCAGTGACAACGGACTATCGCTGCGCGCTGGAGTCGCCAGGCGCTCGGCGCCTTGCGGTGTCAGCACAAGTGACGGTGAACGTTCGCTCGGCAACGAACGAAGGGCTGCTCTTGCATCAGCGTCTTGTGCGGTGCTGACGACAGGCAATGAACCAAGAACGGCCAAACAGACAATGGCGAGGAACTTCATCGCAGTCCAAACCCTGTTCCGGAGATGAGATCTTCTCCCTCGGCTCCGATATCTGCAAGGCGGCTGTTCTCGACAAGCCATCCCACCGACGTCAGGGTAAGTCCAGGCCATACGCTGAACTACGAGCCGCCTGCGAGCGCGATGCGCCGGCGCAGTTGCTCGGCGGTGGCCGTATCTCCGGCCTTCTCCGCCAGCGCTAGCTGCACCCCCAGCCATGCCAGCAGCGGTCGACGCCATCCCTGCGTTGAAGCGGTGTCGACGGCAAGCGCAATGGCGGCCGGATTCGCACGGCCGTCCTTGAACAGCACGGTGGTCGCGACCAGCCGCCCCAGCGGATCGTCGATCGACTTCAACGCCGCGACCGCCGCGTCGCCACTGAGGCCCGGTGCGGCGATGGGCCGATGCTGTTCCGGCAGGAGTGCGATATCCGATGCTTGCACCCGACCAGCAAGGTAGTCGGCATACGCCCGTTCGGCGGCAGATGCGTCGGGCCGCAGCTTTTCGAATCCCTCGCACGGTCCGACATCCAGCGACGCTGCGCGCACGGCGCAGCGTGTCAGCTCCGCCAGTGCAACCTGGTCAGCACGACCGGTGCGCGCGAGTTCTCGGCGGGCGAGATCGAATTCGGTCGTCGCGACCTGAGTGTCGCCGACGAGATAGGCAGCGACCGCGCGATCCAGCGCAGCCGAGGCGTTGGCCTGCCAGTCAGGCGCGGGCGGGCTGCTGCTGCAGGCAATCAACAGCAGCGCGGCGGAAAGCGCGGCCCAGCGCAACGAGCACGTGACGCGCTTCATGGCAGCTTGATCTCCGACGGCTTCGCAAACGGCCAGCGCCGATTGACTTCGTCGATCATGCGGCTCACCTTGCGCAGGTTCGCGTCGATCTCGGCGCGCAGCTGGTTCAGGTCGGTCGATGCCGCGCGGGCGTTGCCCGCGATGGCCTGCGCGTCGACCAGGATCGCGTCGATCTTCTTCAGGCTCTCGCGCGCTTCCATCAATGCGGCATTGAGCTGAACGACGGCGGCGCTCGCTTCGGGCATCAGGCCGTCGGCACCGAAGACCTGCTGATCGGCCTTGGCGGCCAGGCTGTCGATGCGTGCCAGCAACGTGTTCGTGCGATCGAGCGCAACCACCAGCTTCTGCGCGTCGGCTTCATTGCCGAAGAGCAGCCCGAGCGCGCCGCGCGGCCCCTTCATCTTCTCGGTCGCGCTCTGCACATTGCCGAGCGTCGTCGCCAGCGCCGAGTCTTCCGAGGTGAGCCGTGACAGATTGCGGATCAGCTCGCGCGTTTCGGACACGAGACGCGGAATTTCCGCGGTGGCATCACCGACCAGTACCTTGCGCTCGGCGCCATCGGGCAGCTGGGGATCGGTCAGCACGCCGCTGAATGCGCGCAGGTTGGTATTGCCGACCAGCCCGCGCGTCAGCGTGAACACGCTCGATTCGCGCAACCAGCGGGCATCCTTGCGCGGAACGTCGATCATGATGTGCGTGACGCCGTCTGCCGTCAGTTCGATCTTTCGCACCCGGCCGATCGGGAATCCCGAGAACGTGAGGTCCATGCCGACGGTCACGCCCTCCGCGTCGTCGGCGATCAGCACGAGGCGCTGCGACGGCTGGAACACGCCGCGCGCATACAGCAGGTACGCCGCCGAAGCGGCCACCAGCAGCACCAGCAGGCCGACCAGCAGCGCCGCTCGCAGCTCCAGCGATTCGGACGTGCGCGGCGTTGCGGCAGGTTCGTCGTTCATCGGGTCGATCTCAGTAGTAGTTGACCACGAGCGCGGCGATCTCGATCAGCAGGATCATGAAGAACAACCGCACCAGGCCGCGCAGCTCGTTGCTGGTGCGCAGCCTTGGGTTGGGGCGATCGTAGAGAACCGAGGCGATCGGAATCAACCCCACGGCGAGGCTGAATCCCAGTGTCTTGGCGGTGAAGATCAACGTGACCGCCGGATTGAATACCCGACCAAACGTCCGCGTGTAGCCCGCCAGTCCACCGGTAGTCACGCCGTGGACCCACAGGTAGGCCAGAACCGCGGTGACGACACAGCTGACGGTGGCGAGCAGCAGCACCGAGAACATGCCCGAGGCGACCCGCGGCAGGACCTCGCGTTGCAGCGGGTCCGTGCCATCGGCCGTGGGCGTGCTCAGGACGCCCTGCGCGCGCAACGCCGCAATCTCCGCGGCATTCGGCAGGGCACAGCGCAATGCGACGAACATGGCGGCCGTCAGTGGTATCAGTTCGAGCACCAGCACGCGCACGACCATCTCGAGCGCGTAGCGCGACAGCCCGTAGCTGATCGACGTCACGACGACGATGTGGATGATGACGAGGCTGATCAGGGAGGTCAGCACCGTGAACCACAGCAGGACCGGTGCCGTGTCCATGTAAAGGTGGCGCGCCATCGCGGCGCGGTTCGCCCCGCCGTAGCTCGACGGTGAAAGGGCGAGCACGAGGATCCGGGCGCTGAACAGGACGATCTGCCACCAGCCGGCGAACCATTGCAGCGCCGATCGACCCAGGTCGACCAGCACACTGCGCCACGAAACAGCGGATGCCATGGCAGGAATCATAGGTGCCATACGAAGGAACACATCTGGTTGCCATTGATCCGCCTCAACCGGCTGCCGCGGAGGCGGCAATCCGCATGCCCGTTCCCTTCAGTGCGCGGACCCGGGGGCCATCGGACCCTTAGGCTATCGGACCCTTAGGCCGCGAACTGCAGCGCGGCGAGCCGACCGTAGAGTCCACCGCGCGCGATCAGCTCGGCATGCGTGCCGGCGTCGACGATGCGGCCGTGGTCCAGAACGAAGATGCGGTCGACACGCTGCACGGTCGCGAGACGGTGGGCGATGACGATCGTCGTGCGTCCGCGCATGGCGGTTTCGAGCGCCGATTGCACCGCGCGCTCGCTCTCGGCATCCAGCGCCGAGGTCGCCTCGTCGAGCAGCAACAGCGGGGCGTCCTTCAGGATCGCGCGTGCGATGGCCAGCCGCTGGCGCTGTCCGCCGGAAAGCCGCAGGCCGCGCTCGCCGACCTCGGTCGCGTAGCCCTCGGGCAGCCGCAGGACGAATTCCTCCACGCGGGCGGCGCGCGCCGCGGCGCGTGCTTCCTCCTCGCTCGCGTCGGGACGGCCGTAGCGGACATTGTCGAGCACCGACCCGGAGAAGATCACGGCTTCCTGCGGCACGACCGCGACGTGGCGTCGCAATTCTTCGAGCGCGACATGGCGTACATCGATGCCGTCAATGGTGAGAATTCCGCTGCCGAGGTCGTAGAACCGCTGCAGCAGCTGGAACACCGTGCTCTTGCCGGCGCCGGACGGGCCGACCAGTGCAACGGTCTGGCCCGCTTCGACCGCGAGCGAGAAGTCGGCCAGCACCGCATGCTGCGGCCGCGACGGATAGGAAAAGCCGACACCCTCGAATCGCACACGCATGCCACCGTGTGACTTCGGCAGGGCGACCGGCTGCGTCGGCGTCGTGATCGGTGACTGCGTCGTGAGGAGCTCCATCAGGCGCTCGGTCGCGCCCGAGGCACGCAGGAGTTCGCCCCAGACTTCGGCCAGCACGGCGACGCTGCCCGCCACCACCATGATGTACAGCGCCGTCTGGCTCAGTTCGCCCGCGCTGATGCGCCCGGCCATCACGGCCTGCACGCCGCCGTACAGACCGTAGAGCAGCGAGCCGAAGATGCCGACGATCAGGAACGCCGTCAGCAGCGCGCGCGTGCCGGTGCGACGGATCGACGTGGCGAACGCGCGCTCGTTCGCATCCGAGAACTTGCGCGTCTCCGCGGACTCCTGCGTGTAGCTCTGGACGACCGGAACGGCATTCAGCACTTCACCGGCGATTGCGCTGGAATCGGCAATGCGGTCCTGGCTGGCGCGCGACAGCCGTCGCACCCGCCCGCCGATCAGCATCGCCGGTGCCACGACCAGCACGATGATCCCGACCACCGTCAGCATCAGCCGCGGACTCGTGGCGATCAGCATCGCGATGCCGCCGATGAACAGCACCGCATTGCGCAGGCCCATCGAGATGCTCGATCCGACCGCACTCTGGATCACGGTCGTATCTGTGGTCAGCCGCGACAGGACTTCGCCGGTCTTGAGCGTCTCGAAGAACTGCGGGCTCTGCGTCAGCACGTGCGCATAAACAGCCTGCCGCAGATCAGCCGTGACGCGCTCGCCGATCCAGGTCACCATGAAGAAGCGCGCCGCCGTGAATGCACCGAGCGCGACTGCAACGGCGAAGAGCCACCCGAAGTGGCGGCGGATGGCGACCAGCTTGTCGCCCAGTTCCGCTCCGGCCGGCAAGGCCAGGCCCTGGTCGACCAGCAGCCGCACCGCATACGGCATGGCCAGCGTCGCACTGGCCGCCAGCAGCAGGAACAGCAGCGCCAGCGCGATCTGGCGTTTGTACGGCGTGATGAAGGGCAACAGCCCGCGCAGCGGCTTCAGGCGTTTCTGAACGGGCGCAGCATCGGTCATCGGCGGGCTACCACAGCGGCGATGTCAGCACGCCCCACGCAGACAGACACCATCAGCGTTCCCCATGCGGCATTCGCGACGACATACGGCGCGCCGCGTGACCGGGGATTGCGTGCATAGGCGAATGCGTACCAGACGCGGGCGACGACCCAGACCGCGCCGACGGCGGCAGCGATGCGCGGGCTGAAGTAGAAGGCCGCCAGCCACAACGCCGGCAGGAAGATGACGGTGTTCTCGAGAGTGTTCATCTGCACGCGGAAGGCACGCTCGAACGGCTCCGGCCCCGTCGTTGCAGGAGCCGAGACCTTGTACCTGCCACGCGCGGCGCCGACGTACCAGATGCATCCGAACAGCAGCGCAAGTGTGGCCAATGTGATCAGGGCCGGCCAGTGCATCGTCGTACCCATGGCGTTCTCCAGGAGATGGCGGCGGATCGTAGCCGCGTTTCAGTTCCGCTGCGCGGGCGCGTCAGAGCCGCATCGGTGCGACGACGCCTGTCATCTCAAGATACCCGCGGCCGACGCGTCGTCCGGCTTCCAGCAACTCGCTGGCACCTTCCCAGTACACCGCTCCGGTCGACGCGCGCGAGTCGAGTTCCTGATCGTTCATCAGCGGTCGTGTTTCGAAGATGCGCTCGCCGACGCGCAGGCGCTGGGCCACCGGGTAGGTCGCATTCGTCCGCGGTGAGCGCCAGGTCGACAGCGGTTCGAAGCGGACAGCGTCGCCACTCCACGTGCGCGTGGGTCCGCCGGCAGCGCGCAGCGACGCGTACGTGAAGATGTCTGGCCCCGGCGCAGCGCGGGCGGATCCGGAAGGCCGTCAGCGCCGTGCCGTCGTCCAGGTTCATGCCGACCCAGTCCCAGCCGGCCGCCTGTGCATCGAGCACGCTGCTCGACCATTCGTGATCGAGCCAGCCGTGGCCGGTGTACTCGCGCGGTGCGCCGTCCAGGCGCAGCGTCGCCCGAACGGCAAGCTGCGGCTGCGTGTAGTAGTGGCTCGCCTGCTCGGGCTTCGGCCCCTTCTGCGAAAAGCCTTCGCGACCCTGCAGCAGGAGCGGCTGGGTGGGCTGCGCGCTGAACGACAGGTCGAACGTGCGTGCCGGAATGGTGCCGCGGTACGCCCCCGAGGACGGGCTCGCGCTGCAGGCGCCAGCGATCCAGCCGGACATCGGTGTCGTCGGTCGACGCCTCGACCAGTCCGAAACCGGTCCGCTGCACGCGTTCGTCGTGCAGCAGTGCGCCGCGCGCCGGGTCGGCGATCGCAGCATGGGCAATGACGAGCTGCTGCGGTGAAAAGCGGCTCGCACTCGCGGCGACGGACGTGCGCACGCGGAAGAACGTCACCTGGAACCCCAGCGACGGACGGCCTGCTGCATCCAGCCAGCCGGTCAGATACCACCACTCGGTCCGGTACTCCGGATGCGCGCCGTGGTCGCGCGGAAACACCAGCGGTCGCGGCGTCACGGTCGCGAACGTGACTTCCGCTGCCGCGCTTCGCGCCAGCGGCCACATGCCGGCCGCCAACATCAATGCACGCCTGCTGATCACCCAAGCCTTCCTGCGCACCGCTGCGCGTACATTGCAGTTCGGCCCTACCAATCCTCGCTGACAGCGCGCACCGCATCGACCGAGGCCGCGCGCCGGCCGGCCAGCAGCGCTGTCAACGCGGCCGTCGCCAGCAGTGCGGCCACCAGACCCGCGATGAGGCCAGCCGGGACATGCAGTTCCATCGTCCAGTGGAACGACTGCGGGTTGACGACATGGATCAGGACCAGCGCAACGGCAAAGCCGATGGCGAGACCACTGATGATGCCGAGCAGCGTCACCAGCAGTCCTTCGATCGCGAACTGGCCGAGGATCTGACTGCGCGTGACGCCGAGATGGCGCAGCATGCCGAATTCCTTGGTGCGCGCGAGCGCCTGGGCCGAGAACGTCGCTGCGATGCCGATCAGCCCGATGACGATCGCAGCGACTTCGAGCAGGTAGGTCACGGCGAAGCTGCGGTCGAAGATGTCCAGACTCAGGCGACGGATCTCGCCCGGTTGCAGGAATTCCGCCTGCGCGCCGACGTCGAGCCGGTCGCGCACGGCCTCGATCACGTCGTTGGCGCGTACTCCCGGCGCCAGCCACAGCGCGGCGTCCGTGCGGGTCGTGTCGCCGGTGATGCGCTGGTAGTCGACATCGCGCAGCGCGATCGCTCCGGTCTGGCGCGAATAGTCGCGCCAGACGCCGATGACCTTGAAGGCGTGCGTTGCTCCCGCAAGCGGGATCCCGATCTGCTCTCCGACCTCGATGCCGTACAGCTCGCCCAGTGCTTCGCTGATCCAGGCGGGCGGCAGGTCGGCGGGACTCCAGTCGATCGCTCTGCCGATCAGCGGCAGCGCCGGGCGAACCGGATCGAGTGGACGGATCAACAGCGTCACCGGTGCCCGCTTTGGATCGATCGCAACGCGCGCGAAGCGCGAGAACTCGGCGCGTTGCACGCCGGGCGCCGTGGCGAGCAGCACGCGGTCGCGCTCCGAGAAGTAGGCTGTGGTCGTCGACTCGCCGCGGCTGCCGGCGCGCACATACAGGTCGGCCGGCAACACCTGGCCGAGCCAGACATCGAGCGACTGGCGAAAGCTCGTGACCATCGTGGCCATCGCCACCATCAACGCAAAGCTGGCGACGATGCCGGCCAGGCCGATCGCCGCGCCCGACGGTGCCTGCGCGAGCCGCGTCGTCGCGCCGAGCCAAGGGACATGGCGCGTGGCGCGGCTGGCGCGGCCGAGTCGCTCGAACAGCGTCTTTGCGATGCGGGGCTGCAGCATGATCGCGCCGACCAGCAGCAGTGCGATCGAGAGGTAGCCGAAAATCGGCAGCCCGGCGATCGGTGGCAGCAGCGCTGCACCAGTGCCCAATGCCAGCAACGCGCACGCCGGCCACAGCGCGCCGCCGAGCGGTTTCAGCGCATCGAGTTCCGAGCCGGCCTTGAGTGCGAGCGCCGGCTCGACGCGCGCCGCTTCGCGTGCCGGCGCCCAGCCACCGGCGATCGACGCCGCCACGCCCGAGTCCGAAGAAGGCGAGGGTCCAGACCGGACTGATCGCCAGCCGCGCCTGCGCGCCGGCAAAGAATCCGCTGCCGAGGTCGCCACCGAGTGCCGCCAGCGCGACCGCCGCGAGCGCGATCCCGAGCGCCAGTCCCAGCAGGCTGCCGATCACGCCCGCAACGATCGCTTCGATGATGAGCAGACGCTGCAGCTCGCCTGCCGTCACGCCGCTGATGCGCAGGAACGCCAGCTCGGTGCGCCGCGCGACCACCGCCTGCGCCTGCAGCGAAAACACCAGGAACGCGCCGGTGAACAGCGCCACCAGCGCAAGCACATTGAGGTTGACGCGGTAGGCGCGCGACACGTTCGAGACGCGCTGGGCGGCCTCGTCCGGCGTGCTTATCGTCACTCCCGCGGGCAGCAGCGCGGCGATCCGCTCGCGCGCCACCGACGGCGCGACGCCGGCGGCGACCTTGACGTCGATGCGATGCAGCCGGCCCACCTGGTCGAATCGCGTCTGCGCTGCTGCAATGTCCAGCACCGCCAGTTCCTCTCCGGCGCGGGCACCCGGCAGCCGCCCGGCGATGGTGAAGGCCTCCGTCCGCGGTCCGACCTGCAGGTGCAGCGTGTCGCCCGGCCTCAGTCCAAAGCGCTCCATCGCTGCCGTCGAGAGGAACAGCCCGTCGGTGAGATGTCCGAACGGGCCGTCCTCGCTCGGTGCTGGTCGGATTCGCCGATCCACGCCGGCGACAGCAGCGCCGCACGAAAGACATCGATGCCGATCACGCGTAGCGTCGCGAGGCCAGCCGTCGAGCGCGGCTGTGACGGCACCGGCGCTTCGACTTCGACCATCGGGCTGGCCATTTCGACTTCGGGCAGCGCGGCAATGCGCGCATACACCTGCTCGTCGAAGCCGATCCGACCGCTGCTGACCGAGAAGTCCGACTGCCCGAGCACATGGCGGACAGCGCCCGAGAATTCGTCGAGCGCCGAAGCATTGATCAGGTTCACCGCGTAGCCGAGAGCGACGCCGATCGCGATTGCGATCACCTGCACGATCGCGCGCAGCGGATGGTGGCGTGCGTAGCCGCCGGAAATGTGGGCAAGCAGCCAGGTGATCACCGGACCGCCTTAGCAGATAGCGGAGCCAGCCGCCCGTGGTCGAGCCGCAGCACGCGATCAGCGGTACCCGCTGCGACTTCCGAGTGCGTGACCAGCACGCCTGCCGCGTGGCGGCTGCGGATTTCGCGCGCCAGCAACTGCAGCACGACTGCGGCCGTGTCCGGGTCGAGATTGCCGGTCGGCTCGTCGGCCAGCACCAGCGCGGGCTGGTGCACCAGCGACCGCGCGACCGCGACGCGCTGAAGCTCACCGCCGGACAGTTCACGCGGCATGCTCGCTTCGCGTCCGGCGAGGCCGACTTCGGCGAGCAATTCGGCGGCGCGTCGTTCGCGCGCCTGCGGCGCGACGCCCAGCAGCACCAGCGGCAGGGCGACGTTCTGCACGACGGTCAGGTGCGGCAGGATGTGGAACGCCTGGAACACGAATCCGAGCTTCGAACGGCGCGTGAGTGTGCGGGCCGTGTCATCGAGGGCCGCAATGTCGACGCCGTCGATGACGACCGAACCGGCGTCGGGCCGGTCGAGCCCGGCGATCAGGTTGAGCAGTGTCGACTTGCCCGACCCCGACTCGCCGATGATCGCGACGTACTCGCCGCCGCCGACCACCAGGTCCAGGTGGTCGAGCACCGTGCGCTCTCGATAGCGCTTGGTCAGGCCTTCGATCTGCAGCATGCGATCGATTCTACGGACCGGGTACTGGGCATTCGCATGGGCTCGCCGAGACCGGCCGCTACAATCCCGCCCCTTCCTTCGCCGAAGCCGAGAGCGCGTTGAGCGACATCGTTACCCTGGAGTCGATCCGCGCCGCCGCGGCGCGCCTGGCCGGCCGCGTCGAGGTGACGCCGTGCGTGCATTCGCGCACGCTGTCGCAGATCACCGGGGCGGAGGTCTATCTCAAGTTCGAGAACCTGCAATTCACCGCCTCGTTCAAGGAACGCGGCGCACTCAACAAGCTGTCGCTGCTGACGCCGGCGCAACGGGCCAAGGGCGTGATCGCGGTTTCCGCCGGCAATCACGCGCAGGGCGTGGCGTATCACGCCGAGCGACTCGGCATACCCGCCGTGATCGTGATGCCGCGCTTCACGCCCATGGTCAAGATCGAGCGCACGCGCGGTTTCGGGCCAGAGATCGTGCTGGTCGGCGACACCTTCGACGATGCCCGCCACGAGGCGGCGACGATTGCCGCCGCGCGCGGTCTCACGATGGTGCACCCGTACGACGACGCCGACGTGATCGCCGGGCAGGGCACCGTCGCTCTCGAGATGCTTGCGCAGCAGCCGGAGCTGGACTGCCTGTGCGTGGCCATCGGCGGCGGTGGACTCATCTCGGGCGTGGCCACAGCCGCGCGCGCGCTGAAGCCGGGCATCACCGTCGTTGGCGTGCAGACCGATCAGTTTCCGTCGATGTACGCCGCATTCAAGGGCGTCGAGATGCCTTCGGCCAACGCCACGCTGGCTGAAGGCATTGCGGTCAAGCAACCGGGCGAGCTGACCTGCGAGATCGTGAAGCGAATCGTCGACGACGTGGTCCTGGTGTCCGAAGGCGACATCGAGCAGGCGATCGTGATGCTGCTCGAAATCGAAAAGACCGTGGTCGAGGGTGCCGGCGCGACCGGCCTGGCCGCCGTACACCGGCACCCGGCGCTTTTTGCCGGGCGCAAGGTCGGATTGATCCTGTGCGGCGGCAACATCGACCCGATGGTGCTGGCCGACATCATCGAGCGCGGCATGGTGCGCGCAGGCCGCCTCGCACGCATCCGGGTGCACACGCGCGACGTGCCGGGCGAGCTTGCCCGTGCGGCAACGCTGATTGGCCAGGCCGGCGCGAACATCGAGGAAGTCGAGCACCAGCGCGCGTTCACGACGCTGCCGGTGCAAAACGCCGAACTCGAGTTCGTGTTGCAGACGCGCGGGCCGGAGCACATCGAAGAAGTGCTGCGCACACTGCGCAACGCCGGCCTGTACGCAAACACGCATCCGTACTGAGCCTTACTCAACCGCGCTTCACTTCTCCGGCGCAAGCTCATCGTCGCTTGCGCCAGATCATTGCCACAAGCGCAGGCACCGCTAAGTTATCCCTCGACTGCACCAAGAGGGAGGCGGCATGGTCGCTGCGCGAACCCCGAACACGATCCTCAGGTCCGGCGCACGGAATCCGGGCGCATCAAAAAAATCGCCGCGCAAAGCGCGTCGCAAGGTGATCGACTGGAATGCCAAGCTCCGTCCGGAACTTGAACCCGAGATCGTCAGCGACAAGCGCCTGGGCGATCGCCTGCTGCTGCCGACGCCCTTGCTGGTGGCCGAGGAGATCGCACAGGTGCCCCGCGGCGCAACGATCACCGTCTCGCAGTTGCGTGAGCGCCTCGCGCAACGATTCGGCGCCGACCGCACCTGCCCGCTGATGACGGGCATCTTCGTGAAGATCATCGCCGGAGCGGTGGCCGAGGACCTGACGCAGGGTCGCAAGCCGCGCTGGCCGGTCTGGCGACTCGTCAACGACAGTGGCACGCTGAGCACGACCTGGCCGCTCGATGCACTGTATCGCGCGACTTGCCTGCGCGAAGAAGGAATCCGCCTGGGACACAAGGGCGGCGCCTGGCAGGTACTCAACCCGGGAGCGTGACCGCCTGGCGCATCGTCGTTGCGTGACCGTTCGGTGACGGCGCCGTTGCCGGCGACGCCCGTAGACTGCGGCATGGCCTCCGCCGATGCCGCCGCGCGTGTTCGATTCATCGACCTCTTGCCGGCCGCCGCCGACCCGGCCGCGGAGTTGCGCGCCGGACTCGCCGCGCCCGCACCCTGGATCGCGCCGAAGTTCTTCTATGACGCGCTCGGGGCGCGGCTGTTCGAGGCGATCTGTGAGCTGCCCGAGTACACGCTGCCGCGTGATGAGCAGGCCATTTTCGATCGCTATACCAACGAGATTGCCGCGCTGATCGGACCGGACAGCACGCTGATCGACCTGGGCGCCGGCAATTGCGCCAAGGCCGAGCGGCTGTTCACTGTGCTGCGGCCGGCGCAGTACGTGGCGGTCGACATTGCCGGTCCGTTCCTGCTGACGCAGCTGGAATTGCTGGCGCGGCGGCATCGGACCATTGACGTCATTGGAATCGCCGCGGATTTTTCTGCCGGGCTGGTGCTGCCGCCCATGGTTCGCAGCGAGCGTCGGGTGATCTTTTATCCCGGATCCTCGATCGGCAACTTCGCGCCGGAGGAAGCCCTGGCGTTTCTATCGTGCGTCCATGACCAATGCGCGGGCGGGCACCTTCTGATCGGTGCCGACCTCGTCAAGGATCCTGCCGAACTGGTCGCCGCCTACGACGATGCGCTCGGAGTGACGGCGTCGTTCAATCTCAACGTGCTGAACGTCGTCAACCGATTGGGCGGGGACCGACTTCGCGCTGGGCGACTGGCGCCACGTGGCGCTCTTCAACGCCGCCGAGAGCCGCATCGAGATGCACCTGGAGGCACGCCGCGCGCTGCGGGTGTGCTGGCCAGGCGGCGAACGACGTTTCGCCGCGGGCACTCGGATTCACACCGAAAACTCGTACAAGACGACGCCTGCTGCGCTGTCGGCTCTGCTGCGCGCGGCCGGCTTTGACCATGTGCGGCTCTACACCGACCCCGCCGACCGCTTTGCGCTCGCACTAGCCCGGTAAGCCCGGCGTCTCGCGAGCCGCTCAGGAACGCACGAGCCGCACGGTGGCGTAGACGTATGGATACTCGGCGCGGTACCAGTTGCGAAATGAGGGCCGCGCCAGGCGCCGTGTCGTGCGCGGGGATGCGCCCTTCAGTACGTAGTGCTCGCCATCGAAGAAGTTGGCCGAGTAGCCGGGGTAGTAGGGCCGCGGCGCGAAGCCGCGGAAGCCAGCGAATGGCGTGGCGGTCCACTCCCAGCCGTTGCCCACCATCTGCTCGACTCCCAACGGCGTTGCACTGAGCGGGTGCGCGGTGACGGGCAATGGATCCCAGGCGACGAAATCGAGGTTCGCGCGCGCGGCGTCGAGCGCGGCATCGCCCCACGGATACCGTCGCTCACTGTTGCCATACGCTGCACGTTGCCATTCGGCCTCGGTCGGCAGGCGCAGTCCAGCCCACGCTGCATAGTCCGTTGCCTGCCGATGCGTCAGGTACACCGGTGAATCGAGCGGCAGCGGTGTCTCGTCGAACATGCGGCGCAGCCACCAGGAGCCGTCGCGCTCGCGCCAGAAGTGCGGAGGCGGTCCGCCAGCCGCGACAAAGCGCAGGTAGCCGCCGTTCGTGAGCTTGTGGCGCGCGATTTCGAAGTCATCGACCTCGGATCGATACTGAGGAAACTCGTTGTCCCAGCCGAACTCGTCCGGTGCCTGTCCTAAGGTGACCGAGCCTGCCGGCACCGCGACCCACGGAGGCGGGCGCCGAGCCGAACCTCCCGGCTCTGCGCTCGCACCCGGCGGCGGGTCCGGTGGGCGCTTCTTGCCGGGTTCGATCTGGTGCAGCAGGTAGCACACCGTCTCCGCGTGCATCCAGCGATGCTCGAGTGCCGTCAGGATGCGCTCGACTGGCAACTCATCCCAGCGTTCGTCGAGCTCGCGACGCGTGCGCTCCACATAGCGGAGCACGGCGTCGAGCGCGGGCCAGTCGGACGGCTGGTCGGCAGCGGCCTGGCCCGGTGCGGGATCTATGCCCGCCTCGAAGAGCCGGTCGAACGTCGGGTCGAACGAGGGCAGGTCGAGCACGCCGCGGCCGAGCTGATTCCAGTCGAACGCGTCGAGATGCCCGATGTAGAAGATCAGCCGGTGACGGTCAGGGACAGGCCGGTCGTAGAGCGTCTCGGTTGCCACCAGACGGAAGAGGGCGTCCGTGTGCGCGCGTGCCGCCCGTACTTCCTGGTGCAGCCCGATTGCCTGGCTCGGTCCGAGGTCAGTCGCATCCATCGCTGAACCATACCCCGTCGGCATCGACGGGGCCAACCGCCCGTCCCGGCGGGGCGTTCGCTGCGCCGCGCTGCATTGGCCGAACTGCGGGCCAAAAGGCCTACCTCCCTCAACCTCCGCGATGGCGCTCCGTATACCGTCTTATGGCTATTCGAGGCGCCGGCCGCAGGTCCGGCGACACCAGGCACCCGATGAAAACCGTGACCTTCGAGATCGACGAGTCCACCGATCAGCAGTTGGCGGACCTGGCCCAGCGCTGCGATGCCACGCCGGGACAATTCGTCGACATGCTGTGCGCATCGCTCGACTGCGAAACGCTGGAGCGCGTCATTCAGCGCGCGATCCGTGACGATTCGGTCACCTCGGAGCCCGGCGTTGCGAGGATGCCCAAGCGGCGTCCGGCGCCGTCGTCCTCATCCTCCGAGTAGTCACCGGGGCTGAACGACCGCGCGCAGACCCGCGCGCCTTTGCTCGCACGCATGGCGGTGCAGCGGTGAGCTCTCCAACTCGTTTCTGAAAGTCCGGCTGAACGCGGCACAGCCTGCGCCGCGGAGCGCCTGCCTAACGACGCATCTCGAACAGCGTCGTCTCCGGGTCCGTGCCCTTGAGCGCTTCGGCGATCTGCTTGCGCGCCTTGATGAACGGCGAGTTCTTCGCCTCGACCGCCAGGAACTCGTCGAGGTCGCCATGCTCGCGCTGCAGCCGCGGCACGAGTTCGAGGAAGATGTCCGTCAGCTCGGGATCGAACTGCTTGCCCTTCAGTGACGCGATCTCGGCCAGCGCATCGGAAACCTTCCACGCTTCCTTGTACGGCCGCTTGTGCGTCAGTGCGTCGAACACGTCGGCGAGCGCGCTGACGCGCGCCGCGATCGGAATCGCCGTACCGGCCAGCTTGGTCGGATAGCCGTTGCCGTCCCAGCGCTCGTGGTGATGGCGCGCGATCTCCTCGGCGATATGCATCTGCGGAATGTTCGACTTCGCGAGGATGTCCGCACCCGCGGTCGTGTGCGTCTGCATGATCTCGCGCTCGCCCGGCGTGAGCTTGCCGGGCTTGAGCAGGATCGCATCCGGCACGACCAGCTTGCCGATGTCGTGCAGCCGCGCGGCGAGGTCGATCAGGAAGCACACGTCCTCTTCCAGCCCGATCTCCTTGCCGAGGATCGACGCCAGTCGCCCGACGCGGTAGCAGTGCTCGCCCGTCGTGTCGTCGTGCAACTCAGCCGCGACCGACTGCTGCTCCAGCAGCAGGATGCGGTTGCGCATCAGCTCGCGTTCGCCCAACTGGATGCGCAACTTGCCGCGCTGGTTGGCCATCGCGACGTCGATCGAGCCAGGGCCGAAGGCGGGCTGTTCGACCTGCTTGAGGTACTCGCTGTGGTGCATCAGCACCTGAGCGGCCTTGGCCTCGCGGTTCATCGCGAGCAGCTCATGAAGGTAGACCAGCGCGACATCAGGCTGGCCGGCGGCTTCGTAGCCTGCCACGCAGGCCGAAAGCGCATCGCGTACTTCCGAGCGAACGCTGTGCCGCGCGTGCTCAAGCGACTTCTTCAAGTCGCGTCAGGCCAATGTCGGTGCGATGCGAGTAGACATCAACCAGGCCGCTTGTTATCGACGACGTGTACTCGGCCCGAGGTGTCGGAGCCTGACTCGCGAAGAGACGCGCACTTGGCACAGTGCTCTTCAGCGTGCCCGACCTCGCCAATCTCCAACAGGAGACGCGCGTAATTGGATTCTGCAGCTACGCGATCAAGCACTTCTGAAGAAGTCGTTGGGTTCGGATTCAGTTCGATGGCGCGCCGAATCGCCTGAATTCCGGTCTTGATGTCGTGCAAGATGAAGTGCGCAGTTCGCAATGTTCTGCGAGGGCCTGGTACTCGACGTGACGCTGCTCCTTGGATGCCCGAGCGAGTCCGGCGGCTCGATCGAAACAGCGAAGGGCGTCGGCATACTGCGCCCCGCCCATCAAGGCATTGCCCAAGTTGTTCCAGACAGGCGCCTCGAGTTCTGGGTCGCCGAGTTCGCGGGCCAGCTTGCAGCGCTTCAGCGAATACGCTTCCGTTGCGCCCGGTAGGTCCCCGGTTTCCTTGCGCATCACACCTGCAAACGTCAAGTGCCTTGCGCAACAGTTTCTTGTCGTCAGAGCGCCGAGCGTGAGTCACGTGCTCGATCGCGGGTTCCAGCGCAGCGACCGGCTGACTGGCCAAGTAGAAGAAGTGGGCGATCGGTTAGCAGACACTCGACCAGTTCTGCGCACGCGTGCTCCGCGTCCAAGGACCCTTCAGCTCCTGCAGGGCAGTCTGGAAAGTCGCACGTCGCGGCGGGAGATGGCGCTGGATAGCATGCGGGCGCAGTTGCGAAAGCAGATCCGCGCAGCGGGCGCGCGTCTGGTCGCTGGGGCGAAGGGACGAAGATTGCGGACATCGTTCGGGGATTCTTGCTCGATGCCGCGCTCTAATTAACGGACGAAAAGAGGGGGCTTGCCTTCTTCCTCAGGACTTACCTTTACATTCCACCCAACTCGCTTATCGGCCGAATAGCGAGTTACTTGAGGTTAAATTCGATCGAACTGCAGTTCAGCGGAATAGGGGACGCCCATGGATCAGGTTATTGAGCAAGTCATTGAAACCAAAGAAGAAATCATCGAGCTGTCGCTGGCTGAGCTGGCGCAAGTTGGTGGTGGAGTCGGCTCGGATTCGCTTAGCTGAGCGGCGGATTCGACGAACTGTAAAAAGGGCGCTTCGGCGCCCTTTTTCTTTTGTATTCAAGGCTTGGCATGACAAGTTGGGCGCGCAACTTCAGACGAAGTCCAGTGTGGGCGTCTGTCGCAGAAGTGCCTGTCTGCCGTCGGACACCCTTTGTTTCCACCCACGGCCACGCCCTGCCGCAAGACTGCGGTGCAACGCGGCCCGAGCGTGTCGCGCCCGAGCAGCGGCGTACAAGACGATTCTCTCTTTTTGTATATCAGCGCCTCCGCACGCGCGTCTGAGGGCCGCCGAGACGACTTGAAACGTCAACCCTGACGCTGGAGCGTGGCGATATCCGTTCGAGCTTGGCGCTTCTCAGGCGTCCGTCCGCGGAGCCTTCCGTGCCGGCACCCGCGCAACGCCGTCCTCGGTCTTCACCAGCGGCCCTGACAGCGCCTGGATCGCGAGTCGGGCCATGACCTCCCGGTCGATCGACTCGCACAACAGGTCCACCACGCGCCCGGGCGGCACGCCCCACTGATGGGCGAGCGCCTTCAGCCGGAGGTCGGAACGTTCGCCGATTTCGAGGCTGACCTGTTTCATGCGGCCAGTATTCGCCCGGTCGCGCAGCCTTGGCAATCCCGTGCGGCTCAGTCGTTCAGATTGCCCGGGCGCTTGCTGCAGGCCGAGCTTGCGACTTCAGCCGGAATGACTGCAATCCAGCCGATGCCCTGGGAGTGGGACTCGGCGCGGCAGTGCCAGAGCCCGGGCGCGAAGGGAAAGACCCAATCAACCCTCGACCGTGATGCCGTGCCCTGCCGCGAGTTCGCCGATGACGGCGGCGCTTCCGAAGCCTTCGGCGCGGAACACGGCCAGGACCTCGTCGACGGCTCCTGGCGCACAGGCGACCAGCAGGCCGCCACTGGTCTGCGGATCGGTCAGCAGCGCCTTCATCGTGTCGTCGACGTTGTTCAATGTCATGTGCTGGCCGTAGCCGGCCCAGTTTCGGCCCGAGGCCCCGGTGATGAAGCCCTTCGCGGCGAGTTGGGTGGCGCCCGGCAGCAGCGGTATCTCACGAGCGCGCACATGCGCGGCCAACCCACTGCCAAGAGCTATTTCGTTCAAATGACCCAGCAGGCCGAAGCCGGTGACGTCGGTCAGCGCGTGCACGTCATCCATCCCTGAAAGCCGTCGGCCCGGTGTGTTGAGTTGGGTCGTGGTGGCGATCATCTGCTCGTAACCCGCAGCATCGAGCGCGTCCTTCTTCAGCGCAGCCGAGTAGATGCCGACGCCGAGCGGCTTGCCGAGGACCAGCACGTCGCCCGCCTTGGCGCCCGAGTTCTTCTTGACCTTCTTCGGGTGCACGAGTCCGAGCGCCACCAGACCGTAGATCGGCTCGACCGAATCGATCGTGTGGCCGCCGGCGATCGGGATGCCCGCCGCGGCGCAGACGTCCTGTCCGCCTTCGACGATGCGGCGGATCACCTCGAGCGGCAGCTGGTTCACCGGCATCGCCAGCAGCGCCAGCGCCATGATCGGCGTGCCGCCCATCGCGTAGACGTCGGAGATCGCGTTGGTCGCCGCGATGCGGCCGAAGTCGTAGGGATCGTCGACGATCGGCATGAAGAAATCCGTTGTCGCGATCAGCGCCTGTTCGTCGTTGATCTGATAGACGGCGGCGTCGTCCGAGGTCTCGATACCGACCAGCAACTGCGGCGGGACGATGCCCTTGGCGCCCTTGAGGATCTCGCCCAGCACGCCGGGCGCGATCTTGCAGCCGCAGCCGCCGCCGTGCGAGAACGATGTGAGCTTGATCTTCAGTTCGGAGGGAGCGTTCATCGGGAAGCCTTGCGCCGCTGGACCGGGCGATTATGGAGGAGCTGGTGAACGAGGTCGCGTACCGCGGCGCGTTCGACCTTGGGGCTGAACAGCCACGCGCGCGCGCGACAGGCGGAGCCGAGGCGACGCAGGAACGCGCGGTCCGTCGACGCGCGTTGCATCAGTTCGACCACCTCGCGCACGTTGCCGACCCGGAACACGCCCGGATATCGGCTTCCCACCATGCCGACATTGCCATCCGAGTTGGAAACCAGCACCGGCGTGCTGCTGCGGATCGCCTCCATTACGGCCTGCGCGCCTCCTTCCATCTTTGACGGGTGCAAGAGCAGAGCCGCATGGCTCATCAGCTGGCGCGCCTGCGCGCGCGTCAGCTCCCCCAGCCAGCGATAGCGCGACGTGCGCGACTCGGTGCGGCGCGCGGCCACCGCATAGCGCTCGTCGAGCGCTGCGCCGGCGTGCAGGACGCGCACGCGCGACGTCGCGGGCAGTGCCAGCGCGGCGCGCATGGCCGTCAGGGGGTCTTTCTCGTCGCGCAGGTGACCGACCACGGCGATATCGAACGTGCGACGGCGGCGCACACCGCGCTTCAGTGCCGGGGCGGACTGGAAGATGACCGTGGTCTTGGTGCGGTAGTGGGCGGGCAGCGCCTGCATCGCCAGTTCCTGCAGCACGACGAGGCGGTCAGCCCATTCGAGCGAGCGCTGCGCATCGCGGTTCGCGGGCAGGTCCCGGTAGAGATCGGTTCCGGTCAGCACGACGCCGACGCCGCGTTCCGGATACGCCGCGCGAAACGCAGCGATCGAGTCGGCCGAGCGGCGCGCATGCAACGCAATCAACACGTCGCACGGCTCCCCGTTCCAGGTGTCGCCCAATCGCACGCGGTAATCGGGGCGCAGGAAGCGTGCCCAGCGCGCAGCGGTGTGCCAGTTTCCGGTGTTGGATGCGCGCAGTGCCGGCGTGATGATGCAGACGGTTGGGCGAACGGGACGTGACGCTGGAGAGGGCATGACGACGCGCGGCGGATCGGCCGGCGGATTGCATAGGCGGGGCAGTATACGAAGCGTTGCGCAGCTCGAAAGCAGCGCCGGACCAGCGGTCGCCGTGGGTCGCAGCGGCGCGATCGCGACGCGGTCTTCGCAGGGATCGCGGCGCAAAGGCCGGGCGTAATGCCGGTGCTCGGGATTTTTGCGCGAAGCACTTGTGCGGAATAATCCGCGCTATGAAGCGATCCCTTCCACTTCCAACGTTCCTCTGGGCGCCGGCGATCGCAGCCGGAGCATTGTTCGCCTCGCTGGCGGCACTGGCCCAGGGACCCATGGCCGACGGACTTGCGGAAAGCTTCGTGCAGGCGCAGGAGTTCGGTCGGCGCGACGAGTCGGACGAGGCGACGCGCGGATATCACCGCGACGTGCTGCTGCCGGAGTTCAGCCAGCGCTACCGCGTGCACTTTCGCGAGTGCACGTCGAACGTGCCGCAGCCAGAGTCCACGCCGTTCTCGTTCGTGGCGGCGATCGGCGCGGACGGACGCGTGCTGCGGCTCTGGAGTGACCGCAGCACCAATGTTTACCAGTGCGTGCGTGGACGGCTGCTCTTCGACCGGTTCAGCCCGCCGCCGAGAGCACCGTTCTATCTGTACATCCACATGCGATTCACGAACTGACGTCCGGTGCGCAGAGCATCTCCAGATGAGACGGGCCCATGGCGGTTGCGAACGCTTCTCCTCGCAACCGTCTTCCTGCTACATGCCGCGGGGTGCGCGACCGTGGCTGTGCGAACTGCAGCGCGGGTAGCGCCGGCATCGCTGCCCCTCAACGTCGTCGCTGCCGGTGACATCGCCGAGTGCGAACCGCTCGACTTGTCGAACTCGAGTGCGGCCCGCACTGCGGCCCTGATCGAGCCGACCGATGTGGTCGTGTTGACGCTGGGAGACAACGCGTACCCGGACGGGACGCCGACGCAGTTCTCGGACTGCTTCCATCCGAGCTGGGGCCGGTTCAAGGACCGGATCCGGCCCAGCGTCGGCAATCACGACTACCGGACGCCCGGAGCGGCTGGCTACTTCGACTACTTCGGCGATCACGCGGGGCCTGACCGGCGCGGCTACTACAGTTTCGACGTCGCCGGCTGGCACTTCATCTCGCTCAACAGCAACATCGACGCGGGCGTGGGGTCTGCTCAGTTCGCCTGGCTGGAGGCCGATCTCGCCGCGTCATCGACTGTTCTGTGTACGCTGGCCTACTGGCATCACCCGGTGTTTACGTCGGGACCTCACGGCAACAACGCACGCATGGCGGGCATCTTCAATCTGCTGCATGCCGCCGGTGCCGAATTAGTGCTGGTAGGGCACGACCATGTTTACGAGCGGTTTGCGCCGCAGGACGCCGCCGGTCAACCCGATCCGGAGCGCGGCGTTCGCAGCTTCACCGTCGGCACAGGTGGGGCGCGGTTGTATTCGTTTCGCGCGACTCGACCGAACAGCGAGGTGCGCGACGACACGACCCACGGAGTGTTGCGCCTGACCCTCGAGACCGCCGGCTATCGCTGGGCATTCGTCCCCGCCGGTGGCGGGCCGAATCGTGACGAGGGTGCCGCGCGTTGTCATCGCTGAACCAGGAGCAGACAGCGCACCCGCGACTTGCTCCGGCTACAAAACCTTGTTCTGCCGGATGTCGAACTTGAACGTGACGGCCGGACCGAAACTGCCATTGGCCAGCTGCGGCCGATAGCTGTACTCGAAGGTAACGAAAGTCAGAGTCACCATCTCCAGCGGCGGCGACGTGTCGGCCGCCGAATCGGCGAGATTCACGCTGGTCAGGACAGCATCCGTCATGCGCAGCGTGAGGTAGTCGCCGGCGGTCGCCAGCGGCCGCGCAATGCTGAGCAGTGCTTCGGCGAGGCGCTGGCCGGTCGCACACGCCTTCCAGAGCAAGGGCGACGCGATGTCGACGCGATGGGCAAACGAAAGCGGCGCAAACGACGGCTTGCCGATACCGGCTCCGCCGCCGCTACCGCCGATCGGCAGTCCCGCGGTCAGGCCCCAGTTCCAGCTCTCAACGACGATCTCGTCCTTGTGCCTGACGGACGTGGATTCGCCCTTGATGCCGGTGAGCTTCAGATGGATTGCATCGGCCATGACACCTCCGCCGTTAATCAGTCAAGCATTGCGACTTCAGTTCGCTGCCAACGTGCTGCACATCGAAGCATGCGGAGCGAGTGGTCGCCGGATGGGCGTCAATGAGGCTACGGCATCTGGATCTTGCCGCCGCCTCCGAGACCGCCCGGAGGGAAACCGGCGGGGCCGCCCTGGCCCGGCAGCACGATCGACGAAGCCGCCTGGCGGCGCAGGTCCTGCAATTCGCGGACGGTGCGGTCCACGGCCACCTTGGCCGCCGCTGCATAGCCTTCGACGGCCTCCGACAGCGAGTTCGCCTCGATCTCGAAGGTGATCGGCAGCGGGCCCATCTGCGTCATGATCTGCGCCTCGCCGGTATAGACGACAGGACGCCCGCCGTCGGTAGCGCCATTGGCGGTGACCGGGACGAGCGTGCGGATCGTGCCGATCTTGCGGTCGGTGTAGATTTCCTCGCGGTAAAGCGTCGAGGAATCCATCTTGATGTCGAGGTCGGCGGCAGAGGCCATGACGAGTTCTCCAGGATTTGTCGCAGGCAGTCGGAGCGGGACGAGGTACCCCACCTCCGCGGCCGGGTGGCCTGCGAGTATAGGGGAGCGACTGCAGGTCGCCCCGCCTGACCGGGATCAAGGACGCCACTCGATGCCGGGCTAGCCTCGCGGTTTTGGTTGAAAGGCACCGTGGTGCAACGAGTACTCCCGACTGGACTGCGCCCGCTGCGACTGCGGAGCCGCGAATTGCTGCCGATCGTTCAGGGTGGCATGGGGGTCGGCGTGTCGGCGCACCGACTCGCTTCCGCGGTGGCGCGCGAAGACGCGCTCGGCACGATTGCCTCGGTCGACCTGCGGCATCACCACGCCGACCTGATGGCCCAGTGCAAGGACGTGCGCGACCGCGCCGTGCTGGACCGGCTGAACCTGATCGCGCTCGATCGCGAGATTCGTCTCGCGAAGGAACAATCCGGCGGTCGCGGTGCGATTGCCGTCAACGTGATGAAGGCCGTGGACCAGCACGCCGCATTGGTCCGCCAGTCGTGCGAATCCGGAGTCGATGCCATCGTCATGGGCGCTGGCCTGCCGCTCGACCTGCCGGACATGTGCGCGGATTTTCCCGATGTCGCGCTGATCCCGATCCTGTCGGACGCGCGTGGCGTGTCAATCGTGCTGCGTCGCTGGCTGCGCAAGAACCGGATGCCGGACGCGATCGTCATCGAGCACCCTCGATATGCCGGGGGCCACCTGGGTGCGACGCGCATCGAGGAGCTGAACGATCCGCGCTTCGAGTTTGATCGGGTGATCGACGAGGTGTCGCTGGCCTTCCGCGAACAGCACGTCGAAAGCGAGAAGATCCCGTTGATTGCCGCGGGCGGTATCAACTCCCACGAGAAGCTGCTCGAAGTGCTTGCACTCGGCTATGCCGCAGCTCAGTTGGGCACGGCGTTCGCGGTGACCACGGAAGGCGACGCGCATCCGAACTTCAAGAAGGTGCTTGCCGACGCGAAGCCGGAGGACATCGTCGAGTTCATCAGCGTCGCCGGCCTGCCGGCGCGCGCGGTGCGCACGCTCTGGCTGGAACGCTACCTGCGTCGCGAATCGGTGCTGCAGCAGGAGGCCGCCGACTGGACCGCGAAGAAACTGCCGCCGGACCCGAGGGCCGCTGCAGTGGAGCGCTGCAGTGCCTGACGACGTGCGGGCTGCGCGATGGCATCGCAAAGATCGGGCAGTTCTGCATCGACACCCAGCTTGCAGCGGCGCTGCGCGGCGAACTGACGCGTGGGCTGTTTTTCCGCGGCGCGTCGTCCGTGCCGTTCGGCCCCGCGATCCGGCCGGTGCACGAACTGATCGACTACCTGCTGACGGGACACAAGCCGGCGGCCGCCGGCGCCTGACGGCCTACTCGAGGCCGGTGGGGATGCCCATCACGGCATTGAAGCCGCAGTCGACATGCGTGATCTCGGCGGTGACGCCGGCCGCGAGGTCGGACAGCAGGAACGCCGCGACATTGCCGACATCCTCGATCGAGACATTGCGCCGCATCGGCGCGGTGCTCTCGACCACCGAGAAGATCTTCGAAAAGCCCTTGATCCCTGCCGCGGCCAGCGTCTTGATCGGGCCGGCCGAGATGCCGTTGACGCGGATGCCGCGCGGGCCGAGGCTGGCGGCCAGATAGCGCACGCTTGCCTCGAGGCTCGCCTTGGCCAGTCCCATCGTGTTGTAGCTGGGCACGGCGCGTTCCGCACCGAGGTAAGTGAGCGTCAGCAGGGCGGCCTGGCGGCCTTCCATCAGCGGCAGCGCCGCCTTGGCCAGCGCTGGAAAGCTGTAGGCCGAGATGTCGTGCGCGATGCGGAAGCCCTCGCGCGTCAATCCCTCGACGAAGTCGCCCGCGATGGCTTCGCGCGGGGCGAATCCGATCGAGTGCACGAGGCCATCGAGTCCGGGCCAGCGTTGCTTCAGCGCGTCGAACGCCGCAGTGATCTGCGCGTCGTCGGCGACGTCCATGTCGAACACGAGATCGGAGCCGAACTCGGCGGCGATCTCGGTGATTCGCTCCTTGAACCGGTCACCCACGTAGGTAAACGCGAGTTCGGCGCCTTCGCGCTTGCACGCCTGTGCGATGCCGTAGGCGATCGATCGGTTGGACAGCACACCGGTGATCAGCAGCCGCTTGCCGGACAGAAAGCCCATGGTGTTGGATGCGTTATGAAGGATTTGAGCCGGCGCGCAGTATAGGCGCTGAACACGTGCCGCCACCCGGCGGCGTCACGCTCGCGAGCGTGTCAGCGCGTGGCCGCGACGACCTTGCCGTTGCTGCCCGTGCGCGCCGGCGCCTTTGCCGCCGTCTTGGCGGGTGCGGGCTTGCGCTGAGCCGATGGTTGCGCGCTTTGCTTGCGGCCCTTGGCTGTGGTCGTTCGATCGCGCGACCGGAACCGTGAATTCGAGCCGCTGGCCTGCGAACAGCGACGGCGATGTCAGTTGATTCCAGACGATCACGTCCTTTTCGTCGACGCGGTAGCGTCGGGCCACCGAGTACAGCGTGTCACCGCGGCGCACGCGGTAGGTCACCTTGCGCAGGTTGGACGCCTCGGGCACCAGCGCGAATCGTGCATCGAGGCTCGCGGCCGTGATGTCCTCCATCGTCTCGTCGCGCGGGACCAGGATCGTCGAGCCGGCTGCAAGCCGGTAGCGCGGCGGTATGCGATTGGCCTCGCGCAACTGCTGTTCGGCGATGCCGGCGCGCTTGGATACCGAGGCGAGCGTGTCGGCCGGCTGCATGCGGTAGGTGGTCCAGCTGGCGAGCGGCTGGCCGGTGGCCTCCCACGCGGCCAGGTTCGCATTGAACGTGTCGAGGCGATTGGCCGGCAACAGCAGCGTGGGTGAGGCCGCGCCGACGATCACCGGCCGGTTGAACTGCGGGTTGAGGGCGCGGAATTCGTCCGGCGTCATCGCTGCCAGCTTGGCCGCGGTCTGCACGTCGATGTCGCGGGTCTTCTGCACGGCGACGAAGTAGGGCGAGTTCGGAACCGGAGGAAGCTCAATGCCGAATTTTTCCGGCTCGGAGACGATGTTCTTCACCGCCTGCAACTTGGGAACGTAGTGCTGCGTCTCGTTTGGCATCTTGAGGCTGGTGTATCCGACCGGCTTGCCGGCGCGCCGGTTCTTCTCGATCGCGCGCGATACCGAGCCTTCGCCCCAGTTGTAGGCCGCCAGCGCGAGGTGCCAGTCGCCGAACATGTCGTGCAGCTTCTGCAGATAATCGAGCGCCGCCCGCGTGGAGTCGATCACCGAGCGGCGTTCGTCCTTCCACATGTTCTGCTCGAGGTCATAGTCCCGGCCGGTGGACGGAATGAACTGCCACAGGCCGGCCGCCTTGGCGCTCGACACGGCTTCCGCCTGAAAGGCGCTCTCGACGAACGGCAGCAATGCCAGCTCGGTCGGCATGCCGCGCCGCTCGATTTCCTCGACGATGAAATACAGGTACCGGCTCGATCGCTGCGTCATGCGCGCGAAGTAGTCGACCTGTTCGGCGTACCAGCGTGTGCGCTGGTCGGCGAGTTTTGTGTCGAGATCCGGCATGCTGAAGCCCGCGCGGATGCGCTGCCACAGGTCGATCGACGGCGGCGCGACCAGCGGAGCGGTCAGGACGGTTGCAGAATCGGACGGCGCCAGCTCCGGCATGTACTCGAGGATCACATCGAGCGGAATGTCATAGGTCGCTGCGGCCGAGGGTGCCGCCACGCCGGCCGCAGGGGCTGCTGCCGAGGCCGAAGGGGTCTCGGGCGCGCCGGGCGCGGGCTCGCTGGCACGCGCTTCGGCGAAGCCACAGGCAAGCACGGCCGTGAGCAGGAACTGCGCGACGCGCATTTTTCTCGATAGAGGGGGAACCGGCCGCAGTGTAGGCAACGGTCCGTGTGGGGACAAGTCGAACAACCGGGCTAACGGTATTCATCCTTCCATTTCCGGATGGTGGTGAACGTGCGCACCCGATCGATTCCCGCCGTGGTGCCCACGCGCGCGCTCGCTGCATTCCGGACACCCGGTGCATCGCTGCGCATGAACGGGTTCGTGGCGAGTTCCAGCGCGATCGTCGACGGCACGGTCGGCTCGCCCCGCTCCCGAATCACGGCCGCATCGCGAGCGCGTTGCTGCAGGTCGGCGTTCGCAGGTTCGACCGCGAGCGCGAAGCGGATGTTGGCCAGCGTGTACTCGTGGGCACAGTACACGCGCGTCGCCGGTGGCAGTTCCGACAGACGGTCGAGCGAGGCCAGCATCTGCGCCGGCGTTCCCTCGAAGAGCCGCCCGCAGCCGCAGGCGAACAGCGTGTCGCCGCAGAACAGGACCGGTGGGTCGAGTGCATCGGCAAAGTACGCGATGTGGCCCGCCGTGTGGCCGGGCACTTCGAGGACGCCGAACGACACGCCGAGCACGTCGATACGATCGCCCGCCGCGAGCGGAATGTCGACGCCGTCGATGGCTTCGGCGCGCGGACCATAGACCGTGGCCCCGGTCGATCGCAGGGCCGAAAGGCCGCCCACATGGTCGCCGTGGTGATGGGTGACTAGAATCGCGTCGAGCTTGAGCCTGCGTTCGGCCAGCGCGCGCTGGACCGGCGCGGGATCACCGGGGTCGACCACGGCGGCGTGTCCATCGTGGTCGAGCAACCACAGGTAGTTGTCGCTGAACGCGGGCAGCGGAGTAATCGATACGGAAGGCGTGTCAACTCGGGTCATGGCAGAGAGCAGATGAATTCCAGCGGTTCGATTGTGAAGCTATCCGAGTTCCTCTGCTCGCCGGCCGGGCGTTATGTGCTCGGCTGGGAGCAGCAGCAGCTCGATGCCGCCGTGACCGACATCTTCGGGTATCACGCGCTGCAGCTCGGATTGCCGGAGATCGATGCATTGCGCGAGAACCGCATGCCGTTGCGCTTCTGCGCGGCCGATCGGCAGCTCACCCTTCCTGCGCAGGACGGTGCGGCCGAGGGCGGCGAGCGTCGCGTGGCCATCATCAACCGCTACGAGGAGCTGCCGTTTGCGACGCATTCGATCGACCTCGTCGTGATGCCGCACATCCTGGAATTCGCGGCCGACCCGCACCAGGTGCTGCGCGAAGTCGAGCGCGTGCTCGTGCCGGAAGGCCACGTCGTCATCACGGGATTCAATCCTGCGAGCCTGTGGGGGCTGCGCCAGTTCACCACGCGCCTGGGGGCATCGCCATTCCTGCCGCGCGAAGGCCGCTTCATCGCACTGCCGCGCGTGAAGGACTGGCTCAAGCTCCTTTCATTCGAGTTCGCGCGCGGCCGCTTCGGCTGCTATGCCCCGTCGGCACGCACGGCCGCCTGGCTCCATCGCTGGCGCTTCATGGAGAAAGCCGGCGATCGATGGTGGCCGGTGTTCGGTGCCGTCTATCTGCTGACGGCCGTGAAGCGCGTGCGCGGCATGCGGCTCGTCGGCACCGTGTGGAAGCACAGCGAAGAGCGCGCGCGGCGACTGACGCCGGTGGCGACCACGCGTGTGGCGCTGACGACACCCGATGCCCGGTCCGCCATCGTGCTCGACGATGAAGCCGCAGCCAACGATGCGCGGCTGCGGACGCGGCGCGGATGAAGCACGCGAAAAGCGTGGCGCTGGCATCGGTGCAGGCCGGGTCGACTGACGAAGTCGAGGTCGAGATCTGGACCGACGGTGCGTGCAAGGGCAACCCGGGGCCTGGCGGCTGGGGTGCGCTGCTGAAGTACGGCGATCACGAGCGCGAGCTCTTTGGCGGCGAGTCGCCGACGACCAACAACCGCATGGAACTGATGGCCGTGATCGAGGCGCTCGGTTCCCTCAAGCGCGGCTGCCGCGTCGTGCTGCATACCGACTCGCAGTACGTGCAGCTCGGCATCACCGAGTGGCTGCCCAACTGGATTCGCCGCGGCTGGAAGACGGCGGACAAGAAGCCGGTGAAAAACGCGGACCTGTGGCAACGCCTGCAGGCCGCCGCCGCCCGCCACGAGATCGACTGGCGCTGGATCAAAGGGCATGCCGGCCACGAGGGTAACGAACGGGCCGACGAACTGGCGAACCGCGGGGTCAAATCGGTGTCTATGTCGGCTGACTGACACTGAACGGCCAGAGTGCGGGTGTTAAAGTCGCGCTTCGCTTGCGCGCCCTCCGTTTCAAGAAATTTCCAATGAAGCATCGAGTCACGATCATTGCGATCGGAGTACTGATCGCCGTCGCGGTTGCCGCCTATTTCGCGCGTGACTGGCTTTCGCCCGGCCCCAACGCCGTGGCCGGAACGAAGGTCGATGCCAAGGCCGACGCCAAGGCGACGAGCAAGTCGGACGGCAAGGGTGGCGCGACCAAGGGGGCTCCCGGAGGGCCGACGCCCGTCGAGGTGGTGAGCCTCGCCCCGACGGTGGTCAAGGAAGACCTGCAGGCCGTCGGCTCGTTGCGTTCCAACGAGAGCGTGATCCTGCGTCCGGAAGTGTCGGGTCGCATCGCCGCCATCGGATTCAAGGATGGCCAGATCGTGCGCAAAGGGCAACTGCTGATCGGGCTCGATGCGACGCTGAACGAGGCCGAGGTGGCGCAGGCCAAGGCGGAGTACGACCTGGCGCTTTCCAATCTCAAGCGCAGCGAGGACCTGGCCAGCCGCAAGTTCATCAGCTCGAGCGCGCAGGAGACCGCAACGTCGAATGCGCAGGTGGCGGAAGCCAAGCTCAAGCTGGCGCAGGCGCGACTGTCCAAGATGCGCATCATCGCCCCGTTCGATGGATCGGTCGGCATCCGCAATGTCAGCCTCGGCGACTACGTCAAGGACGGCACGGACCTCGTCAACGTCGAGGATGTCCGCATCCTCAAGGTCGACTTCCGGATGCCCGAGCGGAACTACTCACAGGTGCATGTCGGCCAGACGATCGAGGTCGTCGCCGATGCGCTTCCCAATGAACGCTGGCAGGGCCGCATCGAAGCGATCAACCCGAAGGTGGATGCCGACGGTCGCTCACTGGAAGTCCGCGCGCTGCTCGAGAACACCAGCGGCAAGCTGCGACCGGGCATGTTCGTGCGCGTACGCGTGATCGTCGGCGAGCGGTCGAACGCGCTGCTGGTCCCCGAGGAGGCGATCGTGCCGCAGGGTGCCGAGTTCTATGTGTTCAAGGTCGTCGACGGCGCGGCGCGGCGCGTACCGGTGAAGATCGGCGTGCGGCGCGATGCGATGGTCGAGATTCTCGACGGGCTGACTGCCGGCGACCAGGTGGTGACGGCAGGCATGCGGCTGTCGCGCGACGGCCAGCCGGTGCGCGTGCTGGCACCGGGGCAGGGCGGCCCGTCCAAGGGCGGGACCGAGGTCGGAAAGGACGCGGCGCCGAAGTCAGGAGCTTCGCCGGGCGCGCCCAAAGCCGACGTGACCAAAGGCAGCGTTCAGTCCTGAGCGGCTGAACACCGGAGAACGCAATGAGCCTGTTCGAGCTGTGCATACGCCGTCCCGTCCTGTCGACGGTGCTGTCGGTGCTGGTGCTCGTCATCGGCCTGATCTCGTACTCGCGGCTGGCGGTGCGCGAGTACCCGAAGATCGACGAGCCGGTGGTGAGCGTTTCGACCGGCTACCCCGGCGCGTCGGCCGATGTGATCGAGTCGCAGATCACCAAGGTCCTGGAGGACTCGCTGGCGGGCATCGAAGGCGTCGAATTGCTGACATCGTTCAGCCGGCAGGAACGCAGCAACATCAACGTCCGCTTCCGCATCACCCGCGACCCGGATTCCGCGGCGGCCGACGTGCGCGACAAGGTTGCCCGCGTGCGGGCACGCCTGCCGGACAACGTCGACGAGCCGGTGATCTCGAAAGTGGAGGCCGACTCGTTCCCGGTGATCTGGATGGCGGTGACGGCCGGCAACCGCACGCCGCTCGAGGTGTCGGACTACCTGAACCGCTACGTCAAGCCGCGCCTGTCGGTGCTCCCGGGCGCGGCCGATGTCTGGATCTTCGGCGAGCGCAAGACGTCGATGCGCATCAACGTCGATCGCGACCGGCTTGCTGCCTACCGCCTGACACCGGGCGACGTCGAGGACGCGCTGCGGCGGCAGAACATCGAGCTGCCGTCCGGTCGCATCGAATCGGCCAAGCGCGAGTTCTCCATCGTCGCGTCGACCGATGTCAGCACGCGCGAACAGTTCGAAAACCTGATCGTCGCGACCTCGAACGGCTATCCGGTGAAGCTGCGCGACGTTGCCGAAGTCCGCGTCGGCCCTGCCGAAGAGCGCGTCATCGCCCGCTATCGCGGCGAACCGTCGATCAACATGGGCCTGGTCAAGCAGGCCACGGGCAATCCGCTCGAACTGTCCCGGGCGCTGCGCGCCGAAGTGGACAAGATCAACGAGACGCTGCCCGCCGGCATGAAGATCAATATCGCCTACGACTCGTCGGTGTTCATCGAACGTTCGATCAAGTCGGTATTCACGACGATCGCCGAGGCCGTGGTTCTGGTCGTGCTGGTCATCTTTTTCTTCCTCCGCAACCTGCGGGCCACGCTGATCCCGCTGGTGACGATCCCGGTTTCGCTGGTGGGTGCCTTTGCACTGATGTATGTCTTCGGCTTCACGATCAACACGCTGACGCTGCTGGCCATGGTGCTGGCGATCGGTCTCGTGGTCGACGATGCGATCGTCGTGCTCGAGAACATCTACCGCAACATCGAAAATGGCATGGATCGCGTCAGCGCCTCGGTCAAGGGCATCAAGGAAATCGGCTTCGCTGTCGTCGCGATGACGCTGACGCTGACCGCCGTGTATGCGCCCCTGGCCTTCGCCACGGGACGCACGGGACGGCTCTTCATCGAATTTGCATTGGCGCTCGCCGGCGCCGTGCTGGTGTCCGGCTTTGTCGCGCTGACGTTGTCGCCGATGATGTGCAGCAAGCTGCTGAAGCATGAGACCAATCACGGCAGGGTCTTCACGCTGATCGAGGGCTGGCTCAACGGCATGACGCGCGCTTACGCGCGTTCGCTCGCCTGGGTGCTGGACCGCCGCTGGATCGTCGTGATCGTGTGGGCCATCGTGGCCGGCCTGGGCGGGCTGTTCTTTTCGCTGCTGCGCTCGGAACTGGCTCCGCTGGAAGACCGTGGCGTCATCTTTGGGCGCCTGCAGTCGCCACCGGGCTCCACGGTCGACTACACGTCCGAACAGCTGCGCGCGGTCGAGAGCTACTACGACACGATTCCGGAGGCGGCGGCTTACAACGCGGTGGCCGGCTTCCCGTCGGTCGACTTCGGCAACGCGATCCTGCGGCTGAAGCCCTGGGAGGAGCGGACGCGCAAGCAGCAGGACATTGCGCGCGAGCTGAACACCAAGTTCGCGCAGTTGCCGGGCGTGATCGGCTTCGCGGTCAATCCGCCATCGCTCGGACAGTCACCCCGTACGCTGCCGGTCGAGTACGTGATCATGGCGCAGGTCTCGTATGCCGAGCTCGATCGCATCGTGCAGAACTTCATCGCCGAGATCAGCAAGACCGGCATCGTGCAGAACCCGCAGTCGGATCTGCGCCTGAACACGCCGGAGCTGCGCGTCGATGTCAACCGCGACAAGCTCGGCGACCTCGGCATCTCGGTCGAGACCGTGGGCCGCACATTGCAGACCATGCTCGGCGGCCGCCAGGTCACGCGCTTCAAGAAGGACGGTGAGCAATACGACGTGATCGTGCAGGTGGCGCCGCGCGACCGCAGCCGGCCGAACGACATCAGCGACATCTACGTGCGCGGCCGCGACGGCACCATGGTGCAGCTCGCCAACGTCGTCGATGTGCTCGAAGGCGTGTCGCCGCAGTCGCTGAATCACTTCCAGCGCCTGCGCGCGGTGACGATCACGGCGCAGATCGCGCCGGGCTATGCGCTCGGCGACGCGTTGAAGATGATGGACGACACTGCCAGGCGCGTGCTGCCGCAGGGCGCGCTCACCGACCTCAACGGTGTCTCGCGCGAGTTCCGTGATTCGCAGGGCTCGATCTACCTGACGTTCGTGCTGGCGCTGATCTTCATCTACCTGGTGCTGGCCGCGCAGTTCGAGAGCTTTGCCGATCCGTTCGTGATCATGCTGTCGGTGCCGCTGTCGATGACCGGGGCGCTGTTCGCGCTGTGGGCGACGGGGGGAACCTGGAACATCTACAGCCAGATCGGGATCATCACGTTGGTGGGCCTGATCACGAAGCACGGCATCCTGATCGTGGAGTTCGCCAACCAGTTGCAGGAGCGGGGCGAAACGCTGTTCGATTCCGTCAAGCACGCCGCCGAGCTCCGGCTTCGGCCGATCCTGATGACGACGGGCGCGATGGTGCTGGGTGCGGTGCCGCTGGCGCTGTCCGCCGGCGCTGGCGCGGAGAGTCGCATTCAGATCGGCTGGGTGATCGTCGGCGGACTGGCGTTCGGCACGCTGCTGACGCTTTACGTGGTGCCGACGATGTACACGCTGATGGAGCAGTGGCTCGGCAAGTGGATGGGCTCGCACCACCATCATGCCGACGAGCCGGTGCCAGAGCCCGCCCGTCACGCGTCCGGGGCCGAGTAGCGGCATGACCCGCCTGGTCGTGCTCGACACCGAGACCACCGGTCTCGAGGCCAAGGAAGGCCACCGGATCATCGAGGTCGGTGCCATCGAGGTCGTGGCGCGGCGGATCACCGAGAGTCGTTTCCATCACTATGTCAATCCGGAGCGCGACAGCGACGAGGGTGCGCTGGCGGTGCATGGGCTGACGCGGCACTTCCTGGAGGACAAGCCGAAGTTCGCCGAGATCGCCGACGACCTGCTCGCGTTCGTCAAGGACGCGGAAGTCGTGATCCACAACGCCGCGTTCGATCGGGAGTTTCTCGATGCCGAGCTCGCGCGACTGGGCCGGCCGCCCTTCGCCCAGCATTGTCTGAAAGTCACCGACTCGCTGCTGCTGGCGCGCGAACAGCATCCGGGCAAGCGCAACTCGCTCGATGCGCTGTGCGAGCGCTACCAGGTCTCGAATGCACACCGCACGCTGCACGGTGCGCTGCTGGACGCGGGCTTGCTGGCCGAGGTGTATCTCGCGATGACGCGCGGGCAGGACAGCCTGACGATCGACGAGATGGCCGACGATGGCATGCTCGCCAACATTGGACCGATCGATGCCGGTCAGCTCATCGTCCTTGCGGCAGCGCCCGAGGAGATCGCCGCGCACGAAGCCGTGCTCGACGGCATCGAGAAGGAAGCGAAGGCGATTCCGGTGTGGCGTACCGCGGCGGCGGCTACGCCCGCCTGATCTTCTCCCGCAGTTCGCGCTTCAGCACCTTGCCCGTGGCGTTCTTGGGCAACTCATCGACGAACACATAGCGCTTCGGCCGCTTGAAGCGTGCGATGTGCTCCAGGCAGAACAGATCGAGGTCGCCTGCGTCGGGAACATGGCCGCTTTCGCGGACCAGCACGGCCACGACGGCCTCGCCCCATTCCGGATCGGGCTCGCCGATGACCGCGGCTTCCTTCACGGCCGGATGCAGCAGCAGCACTTCTTCGACCTCGCGCGGATAGATGTTCGATCCGCCGGAGATGATGAGATCCTTGCTGCGATCGACCAGCGTCAGGTAGCCGGCCTCGTCGATGCGTCCGAGGTCGCCGGTGTGCAGCCAGCCGCCTGCCATCGCTTCAGCGGTCGCCTGCGGATTGCCGAGGTAACCCGCCATCACCGTGTCACCGCGCACGCACACTTCGCCGATGGAGCCGCTCGGTACTGCGCGGCCGCGCTCGTCCAGCACCGTGACTTCGACGCCGACCTGCGCGCGGCCAACCGAGCCCAGGCGCTCGAGCCGGCGCCCATCGTGATCGTCCATGTGTTCGTCGGCCGTCAGCACCGTGATCGTCATCGGCGACTCGCCCTGGCCGTAGATCTGCACCAGGCGAGGTCCGAGCACATCGAGCGCGCGCACGCTGTCGGCTACGTACATCGGCCCGCCGCCGTAGATGATGGACTTGAGATGATCCGGAGCCTTGCCCTTGTCGGCATAGGCGTCGACCAGCCGCATGACCATCGTCGGCGCGGCGAAGAACTTCGTCCGCGGAGTGAAGGCGAGGATCTGCTGAATCTCGTCGACGTCGAATCCGCGTGCGGCGGGGATCAAGTTGCGTTGCTCCCGCAGCGATGTTCGGCACCGTGTACAGGCCGGAACCGTGCGACATCGGCGCTGCATGCAGCAGGTGCTCGCCGACCGTGGCGCGGTCGACGTCGGCGAGGTAGTTGAGCGTCATCGCCAGCAGGTTGCGGTGCGTCAGGATCACGCCCTTGGGACGGCCCGTCGTGCCGCTGGTATAGAACAGCCACGCCGCCTCGGTGGCGCGCGACTCCTCCCTCGGCGTCGCGGCCGCACTGCGCAGCAGCTTGCGGTAATCGCCGCCATCGACGTCGATGAACTGCGTTGCTCCCGCGGACCGAGCCGAGTCGATCGACGCCGAGTCTGCATCGTCGGTAACGAAGCACACGCGGGCGCCGGCATCGTCGAGGATGAACGCGGTCTCGCGCGGATGCAGGCGGATGTTGATCGGGATCGCGCAGGCGCCGATCGTCCAGCACGCGTACAGCAGTTCGACGTACTGCGCGCAGTTCTTCATCAGCATGCCGACGCGGTCGCCGGCGCCGACGCCGAGCGACTGCAATCCGCCCGCCAGCGCGAGCACGCGGCCGGCAAGGTGCTGGTAATCGAGCTCGATGCGGTCACGCTCGATCACGGCGATCGCGCGAGGCAGGCGGCGTGCGGTGCGGTACAGCGTGTAGGCGAGGTTCAACAGCGGCTCCCGTTCGTGCAGATATCCTAGTGCGGACTCGATGGCCGGTGTTGTTATGCAATAATTCGCGCCCTCGCCGGAGCTCCGGCGCAGCCATCGATTCCGGGTGGTTAGCTCAGCGGTAGAGCACTGCCTTCACACGGCAGGGGTCACAGGTTCGAACCCTGTACCACCCACCAGCACATTCCTTCGAAGTCCCCGCCTGACGCCCGGTCCGCAGTCGGGCTCGAGCCGTCACGCGAACGTGGGACTCTGTGCCGCTTCTGGTCAGCGGCGCGCTCGGCCAAGGCTTGATCACCTTCAACACCCTCGCTCAACGCAGTGCTCTGATTCCAACGCGGAGAGGTACCTGGATCGACTGTGGCGACGATTATGTGCCGACAGTTCCGCGTTGAGTGCCTCGTGGGGTAAGGTAGACGCTGATGCCGGAGGGCCGTCGTCGCAGCTCGCGCCTTCTGTCGACCGTTCGTAGTGACGCAGACCCAAACGGAGAATCGCGATGCCGATCAATGATGCACAGGTTCACGACGCGCTGTCACCGGTCAGCGATTCCTCGGACGGCAAGCCCGAGGCGGGCATGGCGCTTTGCCTGTCCGGCGGCGGCTACCGCGCGATGGTGTTCCATCTGGGTTGCCTCTGGCGTCTGAACGAACTTGGGTTTCTGTCGCGGCTCAGTCGCATTTCCAGCGTGTCCGGCGGGTCCATCACCGCGGGTCAACTGGGACTGAAGTGGAGTCGACTTCAGTTCGTCGGTGGCATCGCCCAGCGGCTTGGCCCGGAGGTCATCGACCCGATCCGTGCGTTGGCGCACGAGACGATCGACGTCGGCTCCGTGCTCAAGGGCTTCTTCCTGCCGGGCTCGATCAGTGAAAAGGTGGCCGCCGCCTATCGCAAGCACCTCTTCGGCGACGCCACGCTGCAGGACCTGCCGGACGATCCGCCGCGCTTTGTCATCAATTCGACCAACGTGCAGACCGGATCGCTGTGGCGATTCTCCAAGCCGTACATGCGCGACTATCAGGTCGGCGAGGTCAAGTCACCGACGGTGTCGCTCGCCACGGCCGTCGCGGCCTCTTCGGCGTTCCCGCCCGTCCTGTCTCCGACCAAGCTGGAGCTGGATCCGGCGCAGTTCAGTCCGGCCAGTGGCGAGCCGTATCACGTTCCGCCGTACACCTCGGAGGTCTACCTGTCGGATGGCGGGGTGTACGACAACCTGGGGCTGGAGACGGCCTGGAAGCGTTACGAAACGATCCTGGTCAGCGATGCCGGTGGCGCGATGGCCGCGGATCCGGACCCGGGCGGCGACTGGGCGTCGCACACCATGCGGGTGCTGAACATGATCGACAACCAGGTTCGGGCACTGCGCAAGCGTCAGCTCGTCGGAAGTTATCGGGCAGGGCTGCGCAAGGGCTCGTACTGGAGCATTCGCTCCGACGTGAGCGATTACGGCCCGACGACGGGATTGCCGTGCCCGCCGGAGCGCACGACCGAGCTGGCCCAGGTGGCGACACGCCTCGCCGACATGCCGGACGAAACGCAGGAGCGACTGATCAACTGGGGCTACGCGATCTGCGACATCGCGCTGCGACGCTGGGTCGATTCCACCCTGCCGGCAGCGACCCGGTTTCCGTACTCGCGGGGCGTCTAGGTCGGCGCCGAGCGCTTCGGGCGACATCATGGCCGAGGCGGGGGACAACGCGTGCTGAAGAACATCATCGGTAGCTGGGGCTCGGAACTGGGCGACGGTGACTATGCCTGTGCCCTTGCCGCACTCGGCGTGCTCGAGGCGACCGGTGTCGAGCAGCATCACCCCAGTTCCGATCCCGCCGAACTGATGGCCGCGCTGCAGGAGGAATTCCGCCTCGGCGAGCGCACGGTGGTCTGGCGCAATGCGCAGAACGTCAACCAGGCAACGACGGCCGCTTCGTGGCGCGAGACCGTGCACACGAACGCGGCGGCGCTGGCAGCAGCGTGGCGGGAATATCGCAGCGGGATTGCACATCCGCGCCAGATGCCGCGGCTGGCACTGGCCGCCGACTGGCGCAGTCGCACCGACCTCTTTGATTTCGAAGCCCTGTGCGCATGGTTGAAGCACCGGGACGTCGGCCTGCAGGCCCTGATCCTGGCGGACGGCATTCCGAGTGCGGTCGGCGCGCGCTGGCATTGGCCGCTTCGCGTCGGTGTTCCGGCGGGCAAGGAAGGTGCGGGGATCCTTGCCACGCTGCGCAAGGCGCAGCAGAGCGAGACGTGGGTTGCGGAGCTGTCGCAGTGCTTCACGGTGGGCGATGCGCGCGATGCGTGCGATCTCCTGATCCTGACGTCCGCTGCAGCATCCGCGATCCTGAAGCAGCCTCGTTCCAGAATACGGGCCGGTTTCGTTGTCTGCATCGAAGAATCACCGCTTGACGTTGGGCAACTCGCCGAGCGTTACGTCGCGCTGCGCGCCCGCCTCGGCGCCGCCGGCGTGGGTGGGGTGGATGGCGCCGACAGCTCGTTTCAGCTTTCCGACTGGTTCACCGCGGTGCTGCGTGAAGTCTCACACGACCTGCCGATCCATGCCGCGGTGTGGGGCACAGGCCAATGGCGCTTCGGCATCGAGCAGATCGTGGTCGGAAACCCTGCGTCTCTCGACAGGTGCCGCATTCTGTCGATCGCGGAGCGACAGGATCGCGTCGTCGCGGCGCTTGAAGCCGTGCCGGTCTTCGAACAGGTCACGCAAACGAGGTCGCGCGGCTTCGGCGACGATGCCGCTCCGACCTTCGGCGGCCCGGGGGGGAGCGATGACGCTTCGTCAGAAGCGGTCTCGGCGCCGCCTCCCATCGCGCACCGCGGGCTGGCGGAAGAGCTGCGCAATCGCGAGTTCGTTTCGGAATCCGTCGACGGCAGGGACACGGCCCGCGAACTGAAGGCGCAGGAAAGCGAGATCGAGCAGGCACGTCCCCCGCGCTGGATACAGGCGAACGCCTGGCGCCCCGATGAGCCGGAGATTGCCGCTCGCACGCTCGCCCCCAGGCAATGGAACCTGCTCGGTGTGCACATCGGTCCGAGCGAAATGCCCTTGGCCGGCGCGGTGTTCAACGAAGGTGCGGTCGACTTCAGTTCGGGCGATGTGACCGTATCGGTGCAGCTGGAGCTGTCGGGCGCAAACGTCACACCGCTCGAAGCTTCTGTCATCGAGGAACTGTTCGGTGGACCCCTCCGCCCGGGCGACATGAACGACGGAGGCGAGCGCGCCGGTCAACTGATGGCGGGACCGCTTGCGGCGCTGACGGTGGAGCCGGAGCCCGCGCGGTCCTCGACTGTCGTCGGGCTGGCTGCCGCCTCGATGGTCCTGCCGCCGGCCGGGGACAGCACGCTCGCACTCTTCGCCGTGTTTCCCGAGCGAGGCAAGAAGATCGAAGGGCGCGTCGCGATCATCCACAAGAACCGCATCCTGCAGACGGCTCGATTGTCGGTCGGCGTCGGGACCGCCGCAGCCCGCGGTGCGGGGCTGGATCTTGTGACGGAAGCTCCGATCCATCCCCGCGACGACGATCTCGACGAGCGGCGTGAATACGATGTCGCGATCCAGCTGAGCGATGTCGGCGGCAAGCTGCACCTGAAAGTGCATCGCGATGGCCGCGATACTCCGGTGCAGCTCGATGCGCTGCAGGGGCCTATCGGTCGCATACAGAAGGGCCTGGAAAACGCCGCGAGGGGATGGGACTACGCCAAGCCCGTCCTGCAGCAGCCGGTGCTGGCATCGAGCCTGCGTACTCTCGCCGCAGCCGGCAGCGAACTCGCCAGCCACCTGCGCGCCAACTGCGGTGACGAAATCGATCAGTGGGAACGCATACACCTCGTGCCGTACACGAAAGAGTTCCTGCCGCTCGAGTACGTCTACGACGGCCCGCCGCCGTCGATGGGCGCAACCCCGTGTCCGAATCTGCTGGGTGCGCTGGATCGCGGCGCTTGTGAGCGTGCGTTGGGAACGGTCGATGCGCCGGTGGCGTGCCAGAACTCGAAGCGACGAGAACTTCGTGTGCCCGATGCACTTCTGGGGATTCCGCGACTGATCGAGCGCAATGGCGCGCTCCGTCCCGCCGCCGGCGGTTCGCAGGAGATGGCCGCGCCCTCCAGCAGCGCTCCCAGCAAGCGTGCTTATGGCAAGGTCGGCTCGCTGCTGTTCGCAGCCAGCCAGCGCGCGTTCCGCTACGAAGCCGAGCCATCGGCCCAGGCCACGGAGCGCGCTGCGCTCGTCAAGGCGCTCGGCGTCCTCGGCGCCACAGTGACCGACGTAGCGGACTGGAACCAGTGGCGCACGGCGGCGCAGTCAAAGCCCGACATGCTGGTGCTGGTCGCGCATACCGATGTGGTCGACGAAACACCGGTGCTCGAGATCGGAGCGGGCAAGATCCTCGGGCGGCACGAAATTTCTGCCAAGGTGAGCGGCGCAGCGGGCGAACCGCAGATCCTGCTTCTGCTCGGCTGCTCGGCGGCGGATGTCACCGAAAACTTCCAACCGTATCCCGAGTGCTTCCGCGACGCCGGAGTGAGTATCGTGCTGGCGCCGGTGGCGCCGATCCGGGGCAAGGACGCGGTACCGATCGCCAAGCGCATTGCACAGCGCATCGCCGATCGCCTGGCGCAGGCCGAGCCGACATCCTTTGGAGAACTCATGCCGCTGTTGCGGCGTGAGCTGTTGCTTGCCGGCCATCCTGGAGTGATGGGACTTGTCGGCTTCGGTGACGGTGACTGGCTATTAGGGGGCGCGTGATGTTGAAACTGCAGATGCTTCCCGCGGGGTGTGGTGATTGCCTCTGGCTCGAGTATGGCAAGGGCGCCGCGAAACGCTACGTGATCATCGATGGCGGCCTCACGGAAACCGCGACAGCATTGCGTCAGCGCATCGACAAGGCTCGCCGCGAACGCGGCGTTGACACGCTCGACATCGAGCTGCTCGTGGTCACGCACATCGACAACGACCACATCCTCGGCATCATCGATCTGCTGAAGGAGGAAACGCCGGGGTTGCGCGTCAAGGACATCTGGTTCAACGGCCGGCCGCAACTGATGGGTCTGCCCACGCCGCCGCGCAGCGGCCGCCGGAAGCGCAGGGCGACCGTCGACGGTCCGGCGGATCTGATGGGCGGCGCGGGCGACGCGGACGAGAGGATGACGCGGACGAGAACGAACTCGACGCGAGCGATCTTGTGGCGCCTGTGTCGGCGGCAGACCTGCTGGGGCCGCAACAGGGTGACCAGTTGTCGCAGGTACTGGCCGCGCGCGACCTGCCGTGGAACAAGCACGCCCTGTGGAAGGGTGGTGCAGTGATGATTCCGGACAGTGGGAACCTGCCCAGCGTGAAGCTCGCCGGCAATCTCAAGCTGACCGTGCTCGGTCCGACCATCGAGCGCCTGTACAAGCTCTGCACGGTGTGGGTCGACGTGCTCGGCGGCAATGAAGGCAACGCGGACGCACAGTCAGGCGCGGACCCGACGATCTGCTGGGGCGCCGCGACGCCTGGCCGCCGGTCTGGAAAGACGGAGAAGGTCGCGATCCGTCGGCCGCCAATGGCTCGAGCATCATGCTGCTCGCCGAATACGACGGCCATGCACTGCTGCTTTCCGGAGACGGCTATGCGCCCGACATCGCTGCCGCCATCGAACGGGTCCGAGCCGAGCGTCATCATGCGGCCCCGTTTCCGCTGGACGCCTTCAAGTTGTCGCACCATGGCAGCGAGAACAATCTCACGCGGGACGTTCTGGAAGGCATCGACTGCCGCCGCTTCATCGTGTCCACCAATGGCACGGTCCATCACCATCCGGATCATCAGGCACTGCTGCGCATCCTGCGCTATGTGCCGACGCGGCCCGAGCTCCTGTTCAACTGCCGCGCCGACACCACGCAGCCGTGGGAGGAGAAGAAGTCGGACGTGACCCGGAAGTTCCAGGACTACGACACCCGCTTCCCGACCGTCGCTGCAGACGGC
>CAVYNB010000034.1:0-46642 GCA_963769745.1 uncultured beta proteobacterium | reverse complement strand
GATCATCAACTCGATCAGCGTGAAGCCGCGTTGGACGCGGGCGATTTGGTGTTTCATTTGCTCTCCTTTGAAGACCCTGAAGATTTCGGTCAGACACACGGCCCCTTGCCGATGACCGATAGTCTGCTAGATCCGTGCCAGGGAGAATTGCCGCCTAAACCGAGAAAAGTGCCGTGAATTCAAGGCACTCCTGACACTTTGCGGCTTTCGAGGGTGACGATTTGCGGCAGGCGGTGCCGCGGACTGCGCGTCTCATCCGGGCGGATGAGGGCGTTGCCGACCTAAACCGCCGGCGCGTTCAGGAACTCCATCCGTACGCCGGCGAGTTCGATGACATCCTTGTTCTTGAGCGGATGCGCGGCCGAACCGAGGTTCGCGCCGTTGACGGTCGGGAACACTTCGCCTTCGACGTGGGCGATGAAGTAGCCGGTCGGGCGGCGGGTGATGACGGCGACCTGGTGGCCGGGTCGGCCGATGGTGGTCAGCGCCTTGACCAGTTGCAGCTCGCGGCCCTCGTTGGCGCCGTTGAGGATCTTGATCGACGCCGCGGCCGGGGAATCCTCACCGGAGCCGGGCTGGCGGATCTGGATCGTCGCCGGGCCGGGGCCGTAGAACTCGCGCTTCAGCGGCTGCGAGGTGTCGATGTCGACTTCGCCCTCGGTGCCGGAGGCGCCGTCGGCGAGGAACTTGAGCCGGTACTTGCCGATCTCGACCGCGTCGCCACTTTGCAGCAGATGCTTCTTGATCGGCTGGCCGTTGACGGTCGTGCCGTTGGTGGAGCCGAGGTCCTCGAGGTAGACCTCGCCGCCCGAGCTGTAGATGACCGCGTGCTCGCCGCTGACGGCGAGGTTGTCGATCACGATGTCGTTGTGCGAGCGGCGACCTATGGTCGTGCGGTCCTTGGTCAGACCGACTTCCCGCAGCACCACACCGTCCAAACTCAGGACCAGCCTAGGCATCATTTCTCCTCGGGCCCATATTCTCGTATTCCCGGAGATTCTGCCAGCCTGTAAAAAGGCTGCCAATCAACGGTCTAGCCACGGTTTCAAGCTTCATCGGGCGCGCTAGCCACGGCTGCAGGCGAGTCCTGCGAAGTCGGCACGGCAGCGTCCTTTTGGGTCACCTTGATGATCATGACCGAGATGTTGTCGCGGCCGCCGGCCTCGTTGGCGAGGTCGACCAGGCGGCGGGCGGTCTCGTGCATATCGGCCTGGGCAGCCAGCAGGCCGGCGATCTCGTAGCTGCCGACCATCTCTGTCAGGCCGTCCGAGCACAGCAGGATCAGGTCGCCCGCCATCACGTCGAGGTCCTGCACTTCCGGTTCGATCTCGGGGCTCGCGCCGAGCGCGCGGGTGACGAGGTTCTTGGCCGGCAGGATGCGCGCTTCCTCTTCGGTCACCATGCCGGCGTCGAGCAGTTCCTGCGAAAAGGAGTGGTCGCGCGTCAGTTGCTCGAGCTGGTCGTCGCGATAGCGGTACAGGCGCGAATCGCCGGTGTGCGCGACCCACAGTCGCTCGCCCAGGAACCAGGCGACGACGAGCGTCGTGGCCATGCCCTCGAACGCTGCGCTGTTGAGCGCCGCGTTGTAGATGTTGGCGTTGATCTCGTTGACAGTGTCGTAGATGACGTCATCTGGCGTGAAAACGACGTCGCTCGAGCGGGAGTCCGCCAGTGCCGACGACAGTCGCTCGAGCACCGAGCTGATCGCCATGACACTGGCAACCTCGCCGGCGTTGTAGCCGCCGAGTCCGTCGGCCAGCGCGAACAGTCCGCACGAAGGGTCCGCGCCGATCGCGTCCTCGTTGAGCGGACGCACCAGTCCCGGATGGGTCTTCAGCGCGAAGTCGAGAGCGACGGTCATGGGCGCATCATGCCCCGGACGCCGGACGACGGCGCCATGCAAAGTACTTCGCGGCCGCAACGACGAACGCCGCGCCCGCCGCACTGGCGATGTAGCGAACCATGTCGGTCTGCGGGATGTGCGGCTCCGCCACCGGGTCGGAGACTATGAGCCCGCCAGCGATCCAGCCGAGCAGCGCGCCGCCGAGCAGGATGATGATCGGATAACGATCCAGCAACTTGAGGATGATCTGGCTGCCGAAGACGATGAACGGCACCGAGACCAGCAGGCCGAAGATGATGAGCCCGGTGCGCTGGCTCGGATCGGCCTGCTCGGCCGCGCCGGCAATGGCGATCACGTTGTCGAGCGACATGACGAAGTCCGCGACGATGATCGTCTTGATCGCTGCGAGCAGCTTGTCGCTCGCCTGAACCTTGCCATGCGGGCCGCCCTCCTCTTCCGGAGGCGCGAGCAGCTTGATGCCGATCCAAAGCAGCAGCACGCCGCCCACCAGCTTCAGGAACGGCACCTCGAGGAGAGCGACTGCCACGGTGATCAGGATCACGCGCAGGATGATCGCGCCGGCCGCGCCCCAGAAGATGCCCTGGCGCCGGTGCTTGGGCGGCAGGTTGCGGCAGGCGAGCGCGATGATGACCGCGTTGTCGCCGCCGAGCAGTATGTCGATGATGATGATCTGGATGATGGCATCCCATTCCAGATTCATCAGCCATTCCATCATCGACTCGTCTCCCCCTGGGCGGCGCTCTACGGCACCGTGACGCGCCGGCCGCAGCCGGACATCGTTACTTCAGCACGCTCTTCAACAACTTTCCGAGTTCGGACGGATTCTTCGTCGTGCGGATGCCGCACGCCTCCATCACGGCGAGTTTCTCCTGTGCGGTGCCCTTGCCGCCGGAGATGATCGCGCCCGCATGACCCATGCGCTTGCCGGGCGGCGCGGTGACGCCGGCAATGAAGCCCACCACCGGCTTTTTCATGTGCTTCTTGGCCCATTCAGCCGCGATTTCCTCATCGGTGCCGCCGATCTCGCCGATCATCACCACGGCATCGGTGTCCGGGTCCTCGTTGAAGAGCTTGAGGATGTCGATGTGTTTCAGCCCATTGACGGGGTCGCCGCCGATGCCGACCGCGCTCGACTGACCCATGCCGAGATCGGTCAGCTGCGCCACCGCTTCGTAAGTCAGCGTTCCCGAGCGGGACACCACACCGATGCGGCCCTTGCGGTGTATGTGACCCGGCATGATGCCGATCTTGATTTCCTCCGGCGTGATCGTGCCCGGGCAATTCGGGCCGAGCAGCAGCGTCTTCTTGTTGTGCTTGCGCATCTTGTCGCGCACGCCAACCATGTCACGCACCGGGATGCCTTCGGTGATGCAGATCACCAGGTCGAGGTCGGCATCGACCGCCTCCCAGATCGCCTCGGCCGCACCGGCCGGCGGCACGTAGATGACCGAGACATTCGCGCCGGTCTGGGCCTTGGCGTCCTTGACGCTGGCGAAAATCGGAATGCCCTCGAAGTCTTCGCCGGCCTTCTTCGGATGGACGCCGGCGACGAAGCAGGCCTTGCCGTTGGCGTACTCGCGGCACGCGCGCGTATGGAACTGGCCGGTCTTGCCGGTGATGCCCTGCGTGACCACGCGGGAGTTCTTGTTGATCAGGATGCTCATCGTCGTTCTCGCTGCGTCTAGCGGCCTTGAGCCGCGGCGACCACCTTCTCGGCAGCCTCGGCCATCGTGTCGGCAGAGATGATCGGCAGGCCGGAGTCCTTCAACATCTTCTTGCCGATCTCCTCGTTGGTGCCCTTCATGCGAACCACCAGCGGCACCTTGAGGTCGACCGCGCGTGAGGCCTGAATCACGCCCTCGGCAATCGTGTCGCACTTCATGATGCCGCCGAAGATGTTGACGAGGATCGCCTTCAGCCCCGGATTGCGCAGCATCAGCTTGAACGCTTCGGTCACCTTCTCGGCCGTGGCGCCGCCGCCGACGTCGAGGAAGTTGGCCGGCTCGCCGCCGAAGAGCTTGATCGTGTCCATCGTCGCCATCGCCAGGCCCGCGCCATTGACCAGGCAGCCGATGTTGCCGTCGAGCTGGATGTAGCTGAGGTCGAACTCGCTGGCCTCGACCTCGGCCGGGTCTTCCTCGTCGAGATCGCGCATCTCGACGATGTCGGGATGACGGTACAGCGCGTTCGAGTCGAAGTTGAACTTGGCGTCGAGCGCGACCACGCGGCCGTCCTTGGTGAGGATCAGCGGATTGATCTCGGCCAGCGACGCATCGGTCTCCCAGAACGCCTTGTACAGGCCCTGCAGCACCGCGCGTGCCTGCGGCACGCTGGCCGCGGGCACGCCAATTTTCACCGCGATGTCGTCGGCATCGTGGTCGGTCATGCCGAGCGACGGATCGACATGCACCTTGTGAATCTTCTCGGGCGTATGCGCGGCCACTTCCTCGATGTCCATGCCGCCTTCGCTCGAGGCCATCAGCGTCACGCGCTGCGTGGCGCGATCGACGACCATGCCGACATACAGTTCCTTGGCGATGTCGGCGCCCTCCTCGATCAGCAGGCGGCGCACCTTCTGGCCGGCCGCGCCCGTCTGGTGGGTAACGAGTTGCATGCCGAGAATCTCGGCTGCGCGTTGCTTGACCTCGTCGATTGAGCGCGCCAGTTTCACGCCGCCGCCCTTGCCGCGCCCACCCGCGTGTATCTGGGCCTTCACGACCCAGACCGGGCCGCCGAGCGTCTGTGCGGCCTTGACCGCATCATCGACGCTGAACGCGGGAATCCCGCGTGGCACCGGCACGCCGAAGCGGCGAAAGACTTCCTTGCCCTGGTATTCGTGGATCTTCATTGTGTGGTCCCGTCCTTGATCGGGGTCGGTTTCGCCGGCGTGGCGGTGCGCTTGGGGTGATGCCAGCGCGGATAGAACTGGGCAACCGCCGGTCCGTCGAGCCGCAGGGCATGGCAACGGTCGAGCTGCCACGGCATCTTCTCGTCGTGCTGATGTCCGGCATGTGCGCTGTCGCGCGTCTTGAACACCTCGCCGGCGAACGCCTGCACGGCGGCGGTCGGCAGCACCTTGGCGAGTTCGGTCAGGTGCGTGCAACCGTGCACTCCGCCCAGCCGACCCTGCAGATGGCGGCGGAAGTCCTGCAGCAGGTTCAGTCCGATCAGCTTGCGATAGTCCGGTCCAATCGTGTCGCAGTGCCCCGGATACGGAACCCCGAGGGATTCGGCCACCGCGTCGATGATGTTGGCCTTGGTATCGATGGTCACGCGCAGGACCATGTCGTGCACCGGGTCGCCGGCGGCTCGCATGCCGGTGGCGAGTGGAAAGTCGCGCGACTTGGTATCGGTGAGCTGCGCCTCGAGATCCCAGAGGCCGTCATCGCGCGCGTAGGCGTCGACCCGGATCGAACGCGTGTGCACGTGGCGGCGGTTGGGCATCTGCGGCAAAAGAAAGGGCCGCCGTGGAAGTGCTTGGCGCGGCCCGACGGAGAAATTTAGCACAGCGACCCGTCGCGGACGCCCTTGCGGACTGCGGAAGATCAACGTGCCGAGCGGGCTGGCGACGGCTGGACCGCCGGATCGGCTTAGCTGCCGGATTCGCCGGAGTCGTCGTCCGGAAGACCCGTCAGGACTCGACGAATGACGGCCGCGGAGAAACCCCGCGCCTCCAGGAAGCGCACCTGGCGGGCACGTTCCTGCAGGGATGCAGGCGGACGGCCGAAGCGACGGGTCCAGACCGCGCGCGCTCGCTCCAGTTCCGAACCGCGGACTGCATCGAGCGCGGCCGCGGCCGCATCCGGTGTCGCTCCGCGGGACTTGAGGTCCTGCTTCAGCCGGGCATCACCGTAGCGGGACGCGCGCGCGCGCACGACGGCTGCGGCAAAGCGCTCCTCAGAGAGGAGGTCGCGTCGCTGCAGTTCATCCAGCACGGCATCTACATCGGCGCGATCCTGGCCTTCGTCCAGCCGGCGCATCAGCTTGCGCGCCATTTCGACCCGGCTGTGCTCGCGGCGCGCGAGCAGCGCGACGGCACGCTTCAACAAGCTGGCAGCGGGCCTGTCGCGAACCGTCGTCGCCATGCGGCGTTCAGCCGGCGGCGGGGACCTCGCCACGCATCGCCACGCCCTTGGCAGCCCGGATCTTGTTCTCGATCTCGAGCGCCATTGCCGGGTTCGCGCGCAGGTACTCGCGGGCGTTGTCCTTGCCCTGGCCGATGCGGTTGCCTTCGTAGCTGTACCAGGCTCCGGACTTTTCGACGATGTTGAGTTCAGAGCCCAGGTCGACGACCTCGCCCTCGCGCGAAATGCCTTCGCCATAAAGGATGTCGAAGGTGGTCTGCTTGAATGGCGGTGCGACCTTGTTCTTGACGACCTTGACCTTGGTCTCGGAGCCGATGACCTCGTCGCCCTTCTTGATCGAACCAATGCGACGGATGTCGAGCCGGACCGACGCATAGAACTTGAGCGCATTGCCGCCGGTCGTGGTCTCGGGGTTGCCGAACATCACGCCGATCTTCATGCGGATCTGGTTGATGAAGATGACCAGGCAGTTGGTCCGCTTGATCGTGCCGGTCAGCTTGCGCAGAGCCTGTGACATCAGGCGTGCCTGCAGTCCCGGCAGCGAGTCGCCCATTTCGCCTTCGATTTCGGCCTTGGGCGTCAGCGCGGCGACGGAGTCGATCACGATCAGGTCGACCGAACCGGAACGGACCAGGGCGTCGGTGATTTCGAGCGCCTGTTCACCGGTGTCCGGCTGCGAGACCAGCAGGTCCTGGAGGTTGACGCCGAGTTTCTGCGCGTACTGGATGTCGAGAGCGTGCTCGGCATCGATGAAGGCACAGGTGCCGCCGATTTTCTGCATTTCGGCAATGACCTGCAGCGTCAGCGTCGTCTTTCCTGAGGACTCGGGACCATAGACCTCTACGCACCGGCCACGCGGCAACCCGCCGACGCCCAACGCAATATCGAGTCCGAGCGATCCGGTCGAGACGACCTGGATGTCTTCGGCGACCTCGCCATCGGCCAGGCGCATCACCGAGCCCTTGCCGAACTGCTTCTCGATCTGTGCCAGTGCAGCGGCCAACGCCTTCTGCCGCTCCTTGCTGTCCGTGACCACCATGCTCCTTCCGTCGTCCATCGCCGCCTCCGCTCGCGCTTGGCCCCGGGGACACCCGGAGCACTGAAGTTAATTACAGTGCATGCACTGTAGATACTTTCAGTATCGCTTGTCAACCGAAGGCCGGTCGGGTTTCAGTCCGTAATGCCCGGCGGTGCGGCGCTCCTTGCAGCGGGACTTTGGCCCGCCCTAGACTGCGGCGCTCGCTCGGGCTTCCTGGTCCCAAGCATAGCCTCTCGACCCATGCGCATCCTGATCGCCGAAGACGACGCCGTCCTGGCTGACGGCCTGTCCCGCTCGCTGCGGGCAGGCGGCTATGCCGTCGACGTCGTTTCGAGCGGCGACGACGCCGACACCGCGCTGGCGGCACAGCCATTTGACCTGCTGATCCTGGACATCGGGCTGCCGCGGCTGTCCGGACTGGAAGTGCTGAAGCGCCTGCGCGGCCGCAATTCGACCGTGCCGGTGCTGATCCTGACTGCAGCCGACAGCGTCGAGCAGCGCGTCAAGGGCCTCGACCTCGGCGCCGACGACTACATGGCCAAGCCGTTTGCCTTGTCCGAACTCGAAGCCCGGGTGCGCGCGCTGACGCGGCGTGCCGCCGGCGGCGCCCAGACCGTGCTCAAGCATGGGCCCCTGTCCCTCGATCAAGTCGGACACGTCGCATTCCTGCATGACCAGGTGCTCGACCTGTCGGCGCGCGAACTGAGCCTGCTCGAGATCCTGCTGCAGCGGCCCGGCCGGCTGGTCAGCAAGGAACAACTGGTCGATCACCTGTGCAGCTGGGGCGAGGAAGTCAGCACGAATGCGATCGAGGTCTACGTCCATCGCCTGCGCAAGAAGATCGAGACCGACGCGGTACGCATCGTGACGGTGCGCGGACTCGGCTATTACCTCGAACGCTTCGCCGATCCGACTGCTGAAGTCGCGGCCGGCAGCGCTTGAGCATCGGACCGCCGCCGCCGATGCCTGACGAGGGCAGTCCCAAGCGCCGCCTGCGCGTTCCCTGGTCCCGACGCGTCCTGCCCGCCGATGCGACGCTGGCGGTGGCCCCGCCGGAGCAACGCTCACGCCTGCCACGCAATCCGCTGCGCGCGCAGTTCGAGCAACGATCGCTGTTCGGCGAAATCCTGGACTGGATGCTCGCACCCCTGCTGCTGCTGTGGCCCATGAGCGTGACGGTCACCTACATCGTTGCCCAGACCATCGCCAACGCACCGTTCGATCGCAGTCTGGCCGATGCAGTGGGCGCACTGTCGAACCATGTCCGGGATAACCGCGGCGGCGTGACGCTGCTGCTGCCGATGAGCGCACGCGAGATCCTGCGGGCCGATGCCGCCGACAGCATCTATTACATGGTCCTCGGCGTGCGGGGCGAGTTCGTCGCCGGCGACAACGACCTGCCATTGCCGCCGGAAGACGCCAGCCCCCTGCCCCGCGAAGTGCAGTTTCGCTCGGACCACGTGCGCGGCCAGGAAATCCGCATTGCCTACACCTGGGTCGAGTTCAATCGCGGCGGCCAACGCGAGTACGCGCTCGTACAGGTCGCCGAAACGCTGGAAAAGCGCTCGCAGCTGGCCAATGAAATCATCCGGGGCGTCATCATTCCGCAGTTCGTCGTTCTGCCGCTCGCGGTGGTGCTGGTGTGGTTCGGACTGACGCGCGGGCTCGCGCCGCTGTCGGACCTGCAGGCACGGATCCGGTCGCGCCAGCCCGACGACCTGTCGCCGATCGACCCGCGGGGTGCGCCCGAGGAAATCGCGCCGCTGGTCAGTTCCTTCAACGAACTGCTGGCGCGGCTGTCGCTCAACATGGAAATGCAGCAGCGCTTTCTCGCCGACGCCGCGCACCAGATGAAGACCCCGCTCGCGGGCCTGCGCACGCAGGCGGAGCTTGCGCTGCGCGAGATCGATCCGCAGGAACTGCGGCGCACGCTGCGCTACATCGCGGCGTCGACCGAACGCTCTACGCACCTGATCAACCAGCTGCTGGCGCTGGCGCGAGCCGAGTATCAGGCGAGCGACCCGAGCGGCTTCGAAGTGATCGACCTGGTCCCGCTGGCGCGCGATCTCGTGCGCGAGTCGGTGGCCGACGCGATCGGACGCGGTGTCGATCTCGGTTTCGAAGGCACCGACACTCCGGTGCGGATCGTCGCCGCGCCGATGCTGGTGCGCGAACTGCTGAAGAATCTCGTGGACAACGCATTGCGCTACACACCGCGCGGAGGCAGTGTGACCGTGCGCATCGCAAGCACCGGCAGCGCGGCGTACCTGGAGGTTGAAGACACCGGCCCGGGAATTCCGGAAGGCGAGCGCCAGCGCGTCTTCGACCGCTTCTACCGCATCCTCGGCACCAACGTCGACGGCAGCGGCCTGGGACTGGCGATCGTGCGCGAGATCGCAGAACAGCACGGTGCGCTCATCCGCGTGAGCAGCAACCCGGCATGCCTCGACGAACGCTGGCCCGGCACGCTGATCAGCGTCGAGTTCGAGGCACTGGACACCGCCCAGCCGACTGTCGACCTGTCGGCGGAGTGATCTCACCGTCCGGTCTCGCCGGCATGCACCGGTTTGACCCGTGCGCTGTCGATCGGCATAATTTCGTGCTCTCGATGCGATCGGCCGTCAAGACGACGTCCATCGCGCCCCCCGATATCAAGTCCCGAGATCGCGGGCATCGCAGAGCATGTCAAAGGACTCGGGTCGTTAGCTCAGCTGGTAGAGCAGCGGACTTTTAATCCGTTGGTCGCAGGTTCGAATCCCGCACGACCTACCAACATGGTTGAATAGGCACAGCAAGGTCGGGTCGTTAGCTCAGTTGGTAGAGCAGCGGACTCTTAATCCGTAGGTCGAAGGTTCGAATCCTTCACGGCCCACCACGACCTTCCTGCCGCACCTCTTCCCACCAGCCAGGCTGTCCACAGCGACGGCCACCGGATCGATCCCGTCGCCCGGTCAGGCGTCACGCGCCACTGCCCACGTACTGGCGTTCACGGAACCACTTCGTGGCAATCCACTTTTCTCCGCCACCGACCGGACTGCCACCGTGCAGTGAACGTGAATCGAGGGCTCCGGTTTCCGAGCAGTAGGCGAAGTACACCGCGTTGCCCCGGCGCGGCAGGACGTCGATGCCGACCTCGGGGAACACCGTCGAACCGCCTGTCTCGACATCGTTCAGGTACATCACCAGCGTGGCTATGCGCTGGCCGCCCTGAGTCAGCACCTGTTCGTTGCCGGGCTGCCTGGGATCGAAGTAGTCGTAGTGAGGCTTGTATTCCCCACCCGGCTTGTAGTGCAGGATCTGGATCGGTTCGCCGTTTTCCTCCGGGTACTGCACGAGATCGGCAATTCGCTGTTCGATGCGCCGGATCAGATCGTTCTCGCCACGGTCAAAGTAGGTTCCATCACTCGTGCGGTGGGGATGGATGTCGTAGGCCCCGGTCTCGTTGTTGACGACACTGGACCGCGCCAGCTTGCCGCGTGACATCTCGATCATCTGCTCGCATTCATCGGCCGACAGCAGGTTGCCGAACAGCACGATGCGCGGCGCGGTCAATGCGAACAGCATGTGGATCTCGCGATCCACGGTGGCTATCGTGTTCGGCATCTGCACCAGCTGCTGGCTGAGTGTCGGCGCCACGCCTGCTGCGGCCGGGTCCGCCTTTGCCTCGGGTGCGGCTACCGGCTGGACCGGAGGCGGTGGGGGAGGTTTCGGCAACGTTTTCACCGCTGCCTCGATGGCATCACGAGCAAAGCGCTCCTGATAACCCGCGCCGAGCAGCGACTTCAGCAGCGCGTCCCGGCCGGTCCCGCGCTTGACCATGTCGCGGAACCAGGATTGCAGATCGGGAGCAAGGCTGTCGAACTTCATGCCGATGCGCGTAGCCGAAGATGAGCAGGAAGTTTAGCGGGCCCCTTGCCCCTGCAGCATCAGCAGTATTCTTGCTGCCAGGAAGTGACGGAGGACGGACATGCTGAAGAAAGTGGGACTGCCGACGCTGGCGGACGGGACGCTCTTCAGGACCGAGGCGTACATCGACGGCACGTGGCAGGCGGCGGCGTCCGGTGCGCGCTTCGCGGTTGCCAATCCGGCGGACGGCGTGAAGATTGCCGACGTTGCCAACTGCGATCGCTCGGATGCCGACCGGGCGATCGGCGCCGCCGACCGCGCCTGGCCCGCCTGGCGACGCAAGACCGCCAAGGAACGAGCGGCCGTGTTGCGGGCCTGGTTCGACCTGATCCTCGCCCACCAGGAGGATCTGGCCAAGCTGATGACCGCCGAGCAGGGCAAGCCGATGGCCGAAAGCCGCGGCGAAATCATCTACGGTGCCTCGTTCATCGAGTGGTTTGCCGAGGAAGCAAAGCGGATCTACGGCGACACCATCCCGACGGTCGCCAACGATCGACGCCTGCTGGTGTTCAAGGAGCCCATCGGCGTGGCCGCAGCGATCACGCCGTGGAATTTTCCGAACGCGATGATCACGCGCAAGGTCGCGCCGGCACTCGCGGCCGGCTGCACGGTGGTCGTGAAGCCGGCCGAGCAGACTCCGCTCTCGGCACTGGCCCTGGCCGAGCTGGCGGCGCGCGCCGGTTTCCCGCCCGGGGTCTTCAACATCGTGCCGGCCGACGAAGTGCGTTCGATCGAGGTCGGCAAGGCCCTGTGCGAGTCACCGGTCGTGCGCAAGCTCTCGTTCACCGGATCGACCGCCGTCGGTCGCATCCTGATGCAGCAGAGCGCACCGACGCTGAAGAAGCTGTCACTCGAACTCGGCGGCAATGCGCCGTTCATCGTCTTTGACGACGCTGACATCGACGCCGCCGTCGACGGTGCCCTCGCCTCCAAGTACCGCAACGCCGGGCAGACCTGCGTGTGCACGAATCGCTTCTACGTACAGGCCGGCGTTTACGACGCCTTTGTCGAGAAGTTGGCCGCCAAGGCCCAGCACCTCAAGGTCGGCTCGGGCTTCGAGACCGGCGTGCAGCAAGGGCCGCTGATCGACCGCAACGCGCTCGCCAAGGTCGAGGCGCATGTCGCCGATGCGCGCGCGAAGGGCGCGCGCGTGCTGACGGGCGGCGCGCCGCATGAACTCGGCGGCACATTTTTCCAGCCGACCGTGCTCGCCGACGTGACGAACGACATGCTGGTCGCGCGTGAGGAAACCTTCGGCCCGGTGGCACCGGTGTTCCGGTTCGAGACCGAAGACCAGGCCCTCGCCGCCGCCAACGCGACCGAGTTCGGACTGGCTGCGTACTTCTACTCGCGCGATGTGGCGCGGGTGTTCCGTGTCGCCGAACGACTCGAGAGCGGCATGGTCGGCGTCAATACCGGGCTCATCTCGAACGAAGTTGCGCCATTCGGTGGCGTCAAGCAGTCGGGCATCGGCCGCGAAGGCTCGAAGTACGGCATCGACGAATACCTGGTCGTGAAGTACGTCTGCATCGGCGGGATCTGATGACGATTCGCACCTACACCGGCAAGGGCGTCACTGTCGCTTACGACGTGAAGCGCTGCATCCATGCGGAAGAGTGCGTGCGCGGCGCTCCGCAGGTCTTCGATCGCGACGCCCGGCCGTGGATCCAGCCCGACAACGCCAGTGTCGAGCACCTCGTCGCAGTCGTCGCGCGATGCCCGACCGGCGCACTGACGCTGCAGGCACCCGATGGTGGGACGCTCGAGTCGCCACCCGATCGCAATGTCGCCTCGGTGCAACCCCGCGGGCCGATCTATCTGCGCGGACGTGTCTCCGTTCCCGGTGGGGACCACGCGACCCTGGTCGAATACACGCGCATCGCCCTGTGCCGCTGCGGTGCCTCGGCCAACAAGCCGTTTTGCGACGGCAGTCACAACCGGAGCGGCTTCGCCGACGCGGGCGCATGCGCCAACGCACCAGCCTCGGTGGCGTCGACACCATCGGGTGCGGTGCGGGTCAATCCGATAGTCAACGGCCCGCTGATGGTCGAAGGCACGGTGGAGTTCCATGCGGCTGACGGCACGACGTTCGTGACGGACAAGGTGTGGCTGTGCCGCTGCGGTCACTCGGCGAACAAGCCGTTTTGCGACGGCACGCACAAACGGGTCGGGTTCACCTCGGCCTGAGTTGACTCGTCAGCATCGGTGCCGGCTGCAAGCGCAGGCGCCGCCTCGCATCAGCACACTGTCCGGCGAACTCCTGTGCGTGCCGCGCCCGATCGCGTGGCTCACGCTCAGCGGATGGCTCGCTTGGATCGCGTTTGCGGCAGTGAAGTCAAGATCGAGATGGCGTACCTGTTCCGACGTGGAGAGGATGCCTTGCACATGGACGAGCTGGCGTGTGCCGCCGACGTAGGTTCGCGGCATGGAGCTCTTCACACTGGTGTCGTGGCACCGACCTGACACCGCTGTGGGCATGGCTCGAGGGCTGGACCGCCCCTGCTCGACGCCGTCGTCCAGCATCTCAACGGCCGCAATCGTAGCTACCTCGTCCTACTTCCTTTCGGTCATCAGCAGTTCGCGGGCACGGCCGAGATCGGCCTTCTGCACGTCGGAGACCGTGGGATAGGCAAGCTTCATGTTCTCCACCGCCTCGACGATCGCGGCGACGACGACCAGGCGCATGAACCACTTGTTGTCCGCCGGCACGACGTACCAGGGAGCCGACCGCGTCGCCGTCGCGCGGATCGCGTCCTCATAGGCCGCCATGTAGTCGTTCCAGTAGCTGCGTTCCTTGACGTCACCGATCGCGAACTTCCAGTTCTTCTCGGGGTCATCGATCCTTTCCAGGAAGCGCTTCTTCTGCTCCCTGCGCGAGACATGAAGAAAGAATTTCAGCACGGTGGTGCCGTTGCGCGTGAGGTAGTCCTCGAAGTTCGCGATGTCGCGCAGTCGCTCCTGGAAGATTTTCTTCGTCACCAGGGGCTTGGGCAGCTTCTGCGTCGCCAGGATGGATTCGTGCACCCGGACGACGAGCACTTCCTCGTAGTACGAGCGGTTGAAGATGCCGATACGACCGCGCTCCGGAAGCGCACGCCAGGCGCGCCACATCCAGTCGTGATCGAGTTCCTCGCCCGACGGCTGCTTGAACGAAACGACCTGGCAGCCCTGCGGATTCACGCCGCTCATCACGTGCTTGATCGTGCCGTCCTTGCCGGCCGCGTCCATCGCCTGGAACACGAGCAGCAGCGAGCGACGATCCTGCGCGTAGAGCTTGTCCTGCTCCTCGGCGAGCCAGCGCACGCCATCGGCCAGGCTCTGCTGCGCCTGCGGCTTGTGCTCGTCACCGATTCCGAGCGTGTCGCCCGGGTCGATCGATTTCAGACGGAACTTCGCTCCGTTGGTGACGCGAAATGGTTCGACCCACTTGCCGATCTTCTTCAGCGACTTGCTGTCGATGGCCATGAACATCGTCTCCGCGACTCGTCTGCCGTTGAATCGATGATACGCGTGGGTCAGCGCGTCAGAGGCAAACAGTTCCTAGATGACGATCTGCGTTCCGATCTCGATGACGCGGTTCGGTGGAATTCGAAAGAAGTCCGACGCCGGTTGGGCATTGCGCATCATCCAGCCGAACAGGCGTTCACGCCAGTCGGCCATGCCACCACGGCGCCCGGTCAGCACCGTCTCGCGCGACAGGAAGAAGGAGGTCGCGTTCGGGTCCATCTCGAACTTGTAGTAGTGCGCGAGCATGTGCGCGATGTCGGCAATATCGTAGGAGTCCTTGAATCCGAGGAACACCTTGACGTAATAGCAGCCGTCGCCGTGATCGCGGATCTCGGCCGCCTCCTCGGGCTCCACACGGGGAATGTCCCGCGGTACGGCCGTCAGGAAGATGACGCGCTCGTGCAGGACACGGTTGTGCTTGAGGTTGTGCAGCAGCGCGTGCGGCACCTCGTCCGCACCGCCGGACATGAAGACTGCCGTGCCTTCGACCCGTTGCGGCGGGTAGGCGGCGAGGCTCTTCATGAAGGGCTCGAGCGCCAGGCCGGCGCGTGCCTTTTCCTCCCTGATCAGCGCGCGGCCCCGCTTCCACGTGCTGAACAGGAAGAAACAGCAGGCCACCAAACGCGAGAGGGAACCAGCCTCCGTGAGTGATCTTCGCCGAGTTGGCGACCAGGAACACCACGTCCAGAAGCAGCAGCGGAGCGAGGATCAATGCCAGTTTCAGCGGCGACCAGTCCCAGCGCGAGCGGGCCACCACCATCACTCCCAGGGTCGTGATGATCATGGTGCTGACCACAGCGATACCGTAGGCCGCCGCCAGATTGGAAGAGCTGCCGAATCCGATCACCAACAGGATCACGAGCGCCAGCAGCATCCAGTTGACGAATGGAACATAGATCTGGCCGGCTGCGGTCTCCGACGTGAACAACACCGACATGCGAGGCAGGTAACCCAGCTTGATGGCCTGGCTGGTGATCGAGAACGCACCCGAAATGACCGCCTGCGAAGCGATGACCGTCGCGGCGGTTGCCAGCAGCACGAGTGGCAGCTGCAGCCACTGCGGCGCCAGGAGGAAGAACGGATTGCGGACAGCCTCCGGCGATTGAAGCACCAGGCTGCCCTGACCGAAGTAGTTCAGCAGCAGGCACGGCATCACCAGCCAGAACCATGCGACCTGGATGGGGCGCCTGCCGAAGTGGCCCATGTCCGCGTAGAGCGCCTCGCCGCCGGTCACGGCCAGGAAGACCGACGCCATGACCGCCAGCGTCAGTGCAGGATGCGCTACGAAGAATCCGACGGCGAACACCGGGTCGATCGCGGCCAGCACGCTGGGATCGCGTGCTATCTGCAGCGTCCCAAGCACACCCAGGGTACCGAACCACAGCAGCATGATCGGACCGAATATGCTGCCGACGCGCGCCGTGCCCGAGCGCTGGACGGCGAAGAGCACGATCAGCACCGCCAGCGTCAGCGGAATCACGAACCCCTTGAAGTGGGGCGACACCACCTCGAGCCCCTCGACTGCCGACAGCACCGAGATGGCCGGGGTGATCACGCTGTCACCGTAAAACATGGCGGCACCGAACAGGCCCAGCGCGACTGCAACCCCGGTCAGGCGCCCCGCCGCCGGAAGCTGCCTCAGGACCAGCGCCAGCAGCGCGAGGATGCCTCCTTCGCCGCCATTGCTCGCGCGCAGAACGATCAGCACATACTTGATCGAAACGACGAGCGTCACCGCCCAGAAGATCATCGACAGGACGCCCAGGACATTGGCCTGACCGACACCGGCGCCGTGTTCGCCGCCGACGCTTTCCTTGAATGCGTAGAGCGGACTGGTTCCGATGTCGCCGTAGACAATCCCCAGCGCCGCCACGATCAGCGCCGGCGACACCTTCCTGGGTTTGTTCTGGTCGTGGTGCATGGAGCCTGCCTCCGCGGAGGCGTCGCGCACGATGCGCTTCGATACTTACTGGAAGCTTGCGCTGCGGGAAGTGAGGCGGTCAACGGAACGAAGGGGAACAGGCGGGAGGATATGGAGCGGGTGAAGGGAATCGAACCCTCGTATGCAGCTTGGGAAGCTGCCGTTCTGCCATTGAACTACACCCGCGCCGGGGACGGACTGTAAATCATCGCGGCGGGATTGCTCGCAATTCGTCTGGCGCGAATCGCTCGGCCCCGCTGCGCAGGGCTCACCGGCCTGTCGGCCGATGACCGGCGACATGCCCCCGGCATGTCGCTCGTCGAACCCTCGTATGCAGCTTGGGAAGCTGCCGTTCTGCCATTGAACACCACCCGCAGTGCGTAGAATTCTATCTAACTGCTAAATCAGGCGTTAAACATGGAAATCCGGCTCAACGGCGAGCCGCATGCGCTGTCTGGGCGCGTGACGGTTGCCGAACTGCTGGCTGCCCTTGGCCACACAGGCAAGCGGGTGGCGGTGGAGCGCAACGGCGAAATCGTTCCGCGCAGCCGGCACGACGGCACGTATCTGCAGCCGGATGACCGGGTCGAGATCGTCGTCGCGGTAGGTGGAGGCTAAGGTGGGACAACAGCACACGTTTGAAGGATCGCTGCACTGGAACGGAGGCAGCCGCGAGGACGAACACGGCAAGCTGAAGCTGGCGCGCGCGTTCGTGGTCCGGTTCAAGGACAAGCCGCCGATCGAAGGCTCGTCGCCGGCGGTATTCAATGGAGACGACTCGCGCCACAACCCGGAAACACTGATGGTGGCGTCGTTGATGTCGTGCCACCACCTGACCTACCTGGCCGTGTGCGAGCGCGCCAACATCCGGGTGCTGGAATACAGCGACAGCGCCACCGGCACCCTGGCGATCAAGGACGGCAAGATGCGCATGGTTGAAATCGTACTGTGGCCTCAGGTCCGCATCGCCGATCCGGCCCGGATCGATGAGGCGCGAGAGCTGCACACCAAGGCTCACGCGAACTGCTTCATGTCGAATTCGGTGAACTTCGAGGTGAAGGTCCAGCCGACGGTGATGGCATGACGGATCGACTGAAAATCGGTGCACGCGAATTCCGGTCGAGGCTGCTGATCGGCACCGGCAAGTACCGCGACTTCGAGCAGACGCGCGCCGCCGTCGAGGCGAGCGGCTCCGAGATCGTGACGGTCGCGATCCGTCGCACCAACATCGGCCAGACGGCGGGCGAGCCGAGCCTGCTCGACGTGATTCCGCCATCCAAGTACACGCTGCTGCCCAACAGCGCGGGCTGCTACACGGCCGAGGATGCCGTACGCACGCTGCGCCTGGCGCGCGAACTTCTCGATGGCCACGCACTGACCAAGCTCGAGGTGCTGGGTGACCCGCAGTCGCTCTACCCGAACATGCCGGAAACAATCAAGGCCGCCGAAACCCTGGTGCAGGAAGGCTTCGAGGTGATGGTCTACTGCAGCGACGATCCGATCCAGGCGCGCGTGCTGGAATCGATCGGCTGCGTGGCGGTCATGCCGCTGGCGTCACTGATCGGCTCGGGCATGGGCCTCCTGAATCCCTGGAACATCCAGCTCATCCTCGAACGCGCGCAGGTCCCGGTGATCGTCGATGCCGGCGTCGGCACGGCCAGCGATGCGGCCATTGCGATGGAGCTCGGCTGCGCTGGCGTGTTGATGAACACGGCGGTCGCCCAGGCACAGGACCCGGTGCTGATGGCGAGCGCGATGAAGAAGGCCGTCGAGGCCGGGCGTGAGGCGTTTCGAGCCGGGCGCATGCCGAAGCGGCTTTATAGCGGCTCGCCGTCGTCACCGGCAGCCGGTGTCATCGGCAGCATCAAGCCCAACGCGTGAGCGGTCCTCCCGAGACGGAGTCGGCTGCCAGTCCGCCTTCCGACGAGGCCGACGCCGGCACCAGCAAGGCCGGGCCACACCCGCGGCACATCCGCAGCTTTGCGCTCAGGCGTGGCCATGTGACACAGGGCCAGCGCCGCGCGTTCGACGAGTTGCTGCCGCGCTACGGCGTTGCCTATGCCGAGAGCCCCGCAGACTTCGCGCAGCTGTTCGGCCGCACAGCGCCTACGGTGCTCGAAATCGGCTTCGGCATGGGCGAAACCACTGCGGCGATGGCGGCGGCGCGACCGGACATCAATTTCCTCGGCATCGAAGTCTTTCTCGCCGGCGTCGGCGCGCTGCTCAAGCGCATCGGTGAGCTGAATCTCGACAACGTGCGCATCATTCATCACGACGCGGTCGATGTCGTGCGCACGATGATTCCGCCCGACACCCTGGCCGGCGTGCATGTCTACTTTCCCGACCCGTGGCAGAAGAAGCGTCATCACAAGCGCCGGCTCATTGCGCAGCCGTTCGTGGGCCAGCTTGCCAGCCGGATCGTGCCCGGCGGCTACCTGCATTGCGCCACCGACTGGGAAAGCTATGCCGTGCAGATGCTCGACGTACTGGGCGCCGAAACGCGGCTGAAGAATGCGCACGGCGGTTACGCACCGGATGGGCACAACCCGCTGACCCTGCGGCCCACAACCAAGTTTCACGCGCGCGGCGAGCGCCTTGGCCACGGCGTGTGGGACCTGGTCTTCCTTCGCCGATAGCCTAGACGCCCGGAGCGACAAACGTTACCGCGTCATCCGGTCCCGGCAACTGCGGTCGGTCGCGTTCCCGGGCAACCAGGCAGAGGAATCCGAGCGCGCTGTCCGGCGCGGCGCGAAACTGGTGCCAGGTCAGGGGATCGACCGTCACGAGATCGCGCTCGCCGAGCGGATGGTCCTCGCCACCGATCAGGACGGACCCGCGGCCGCGCAGGATCAGCACCGCGTGCGTGTGTTCGTGGCGTTCGAGTGTCGAATACCCGCCGGGCGCGATCTCGAAGTAGCGCAATTCGGTCGCATGGTCGGGCTGCGCGAACAGCACCTGCCGCGTGATGTCCCGGAACGGCGCGCTGCCCTCGTCCTTGTAGCGCAGCAGGTCAACCGCGTCCCAGCGGTATCCGCCGTCCGCGCCGGTCGAAAAGCGACGGATGGAACTCATGCGGCGACCTCGCTGCTGGCTGCGGCCACGGCCTCGACGAAGGTCCGACTGCGCGTCGCCAGTTGATCGCGTGCCATCAGCAGGGACCCTCCAATCAGCAGCAGGGTGTCGCGGCCGTATTCGGCGATCAGCTCCGGCACGCGCTCGACCGACATGCCGCCGGCCGGCACCGGCAGCGCGGGCCGGATGCCCGGTCGGGGCGACCGCAGATTGTCGACGATGGCTGCGCACGCCGACCGCGTGTAGCTGAAGCGTCCGCCGAAGTTGGGAAAGATCACTGCATCCGCGCCGAAAACCCGGAACAGGGTGCCGAGCAGGGCCGCCGGTGCAATCTGGTTGCCGGCCAGCGCCGGATGCGCGAGCAGTGCCACCGCAGGAAACTCGCGCCGCAGGGCACTGAAGTTGGACACGCCGGCAATCATCGGCGCGATCAGCACCGCACTGACTCCGTGGTCCATCGCAAAGCGCAGCTGTTCGCGCATTGCCTGCGCATCACCCGACAGCGCGGGCGCGTAAAGCGTGCGCCCTGTGCGTCCGCGGTTGGCTCGATCGACTTCGCGCTGGCAGGCGACCACGCGCTCTTCGAACGAGGCGCGGGCGTGTGCGGCCCATCCGTGATCGTCCTTGATGATATCGATTCCCGCCTCCGCGAAGGCCGCCGTCATGCGCGCGAGATCTTCCACGGTCGAGCCGATCGGCTTGAGCGCCGTGCAGCTCAGCGCCCGCCCAGATGCGCCGGTCAGTCGCCGCAGTCCCTCGATGCCGAGTGCCGGTCCGCCAAAGCGCGCCGCGAGGGTGTCCGGCACCGTCACGGCCACGACTTCGACGTCATCGAGCAGGGAGCTGTTGCCGAACAGCATGTTCATCAGCTGTCCGGCATCGTTGCCGATGCTCTCGTCGCTGAGCAGGAGGGTTGCAAGCGTGCTGCCGTCGGGCTGCGCAGCGAGGCTTTCGACACGGGCCACGACATCGCGCAGCACGCGCGCATCGGTCACCGCCTCGGACGGCATCTCGATGCTCTGCTCGAGTGCCAGTGCATGCGCGCGTTGCTCGGCGGCGGCGCCGGTCGCGCGCAGGCGGTAGATCGCGCGCACTGCGTCAGGGTTCATGCCGCGATTCTACAAACGCGGGGAATTGCCCCTCCACGCGCCTCGACAGGTCCCGTTGCGTCAGCGGCAGGATCGTGTGACGGTATGCAGATCACGGGGTGGGCGAGCGCAGCCGCCCGGCCAAGCGGCTGCGCTCGCCTCCCGCTTTCTGCCCGACGGCGCAGAGCGCCTTCGGCGGCCAGGCGAACCCGGCCTGTGCGGAACTCTCGCGGAATGCGCCGGGTCCGTCCACCCCCCTGTTGCGTGAGTGGCACAGGCGACGAGTAGCGTTGACAGGTGACGTGTCTGCTGCGCGCAGGGTGGCACGGACCGCGTTACAGCGCGTGCCGCGAAACGTGCTCGTTGGAATCGTCGGTGGGCTCGTCCGCATACACCGCGCGCTCGGACGCCCAGTCGCGCAACGCATCGATCTTCTCTGCCATCACCACGCTCAGCGGGCGCGTACGTTCGAGTTCGGCAAGGATGTCGGCCGAAGTCAGCGTCTCACTGCGGGAGCGTGCCTCGAACGAGGCCGACACGATCGCCTGCTCGATCTCGGCGCCGGAAAATCCCTCGGCCAGGCGCGCGAATCCGTCGACGTCGAAGTTCGATGGATCGTGACCCCGCTTCTTCAGATGGATGCGCGCGATCTGCGCACGTGCCTCCGCGCTCGGGAAGTCGACGAAGAAGATCTCGTCGAAGCGACCCTTGCGAATCAGCTCGGGCGGCAGCTGCGAAATGTCGTTGGCGGTGGCCACCATGAACACCGGTTCCTCGCGTTCGGCCATCCACGTCAGCAGTGTTCCGAGCACGCGCCGCGACACGCCGCCGTCGCCTTCACCGCTGTCCGTCGAAATGCCCTTTTCGATCTCGTCGATCCAGAGCACGCAGGGCGACATGCTCTCGGCGGCCGCAAACGCATTGCGCAGGTTGCGCTCGGTCTCGCCGTAATACTTGTTGTACAGCGCACCGAAGTCCATGCGCATCAGCGGCACGCCCCACTCGCCTGCCACCGCGCGCGCGGCCAGGCTCTTGCCGCCGCCCTGGACCCCGAGCAGCACGATGCCCTTGGGGCGGTCCACATCATCGCCCCCGCTGTCGAGGAACGGCTTGCGTCGCAGCGATATCCAGTGCTTCAGGCGCGCCAGTCCGCCGACATCGTCGAAGCGGACCTTGCTCTCCTCATACGCGAGCGTGCCGGCGCCACCGAGGGCCTCGTACTTCGTGGCCAGCACACGCCGCACATCGTCGGCGCTGATGGTGCCGTCATCGCGCAGCGCCTGGCGCACCAGCCGGCGCACGTCGTCCTGCTCCATGCCCAGCAGATGCATGATCAGCATCTCGAGCGCCTGCTTGTCGCCGCGCGGCTTCTCGCCGGATTGCGACTCGTAGCGTCGTGCCTCCTCGGCGACCAGTGCGCGGATGTCGTCCCGGTTCGGCAGGCGGGGATGAAAATGCGCCGACAGCCGCAGCAATTCCGGCGGCATCTCGTCCAGGCGCGGACTCAGGAACACCAGCGTACGTGCGCTCCTGTAGTGCGACAGGGCGATCTCGCGGATCAGCCGCATCGCCACCGGATCCTTGAATCCCGGATGCGCATCGCACAGCACGTAGATGCCATTTTGTGCGGTCTTGTCGATGTGCTTGAGCGCATCGAGCAGGTCGTTGGTCTGGTAGATCGCCTCGTCGCGGCCATGGCGACGTATGCCGTTGGTGATGCTCCAGGTCATCAGCACCTGGTTCTCGAGGTTGGCCGACTGCTGCAGCAACTCGAGGATGCGCGGCTCCTCGTGCGACTGGATCAGGATGATCGGGAAGCGCGAGCGCAGCAGCGCGCACAGTTCCTGGCACTCGTCCTTGCGATTCACCGCAGATTCCTCCGGTCGATTGCCAGCAGCTGGCGCGCCTCGACCGGGGCCACGGTCTCCTGCCGCGCATCGCGGCACGCGGCGCAGGGTGACGAGGTCGTAGGCCAGCTTGAGTGCGATCAAGCAGCAAGGCTCCCAGCACGGGCGCATGCAGCGACATCACCAGGAAGCCGCCGGCGATCAGCGTCACGTGCAGGACCATGATCCGGCCGTAGGGCGCTCCCATCAGCTCCTTCAGGGGCGTGGGCTGATCGCGCGTTGCAACGGCCCACTGCACGAAGTTGGCCGCCTGCACGGCGACGATGGCCAGCATCGCGAGCCAGGCAGCGCGATCATCCACCAGCCGTTCGACCATGCGGATCAGCGGCCCCGTGAGACCGCCATCCATGGCATTACGCCCCATGTCGGGCAGTCCGAACAGCATGACGACGAACACGCCGTGTACCGCAGTGAAGAGTCCGTAGTGCACCGTGAAGAATGCTCCGATCGAAGAGCGCTCCGAGCACGCCCGCACCTCCGATGCGCATGCCGCTGACCAGCATGCGCAGTACGTTCATGCCGCCGATGACGACGTTCTCGAACCAGAAGAGCGCCATCACGACGAAGACCGGCCATCCCAGAACCAGCACGCCATACGCGATGACGCCGCGCTGCCGATTGACAGCACCGCATCGAGGCGGCGCTCGAGCAGTGCGCGGCTCGGCGACGTCCATCAGCGCGTCCAGTCGACCCAGCCGAGCCACGCGGTGATCAGGATCACTGCCGCCGAAGGCGATCCGGTACCAGCCGAAGACCGTGAAGTCGTGCGTCGAGATGTAGCGGATCAGCCAGCGAATGCACAGCCACGCCGATACGAACGCGAAGAACAGCCCGACCGCAAAGACCGGTGCGTCGGCCGCGACGAACGACTCGCGCTGCTTCCATACCGAATAGGCGCCGGCTCCGATCAGCGTCGGTATCGCGAGATAGAAGCTGAACTCGGTGGCCGCCTTGCGCGACAGCCCGAGGATCATCGCGCCGATGATGGTCGCGCCCGAGCGGCTGGTGCCGGGTATCAGCGCAATGCACTGCATCAGGCCGACCTTGAGCGCGTCGAGCGGCGTCATGTCATCCACCGTCTCGACACGTGCATGACGCTGGCCGAGCAGGTCGCGCTCGCCGTACAGGCGATGGTGGCGCGCTTCGGCCCACAGGATGACCACGCCGCCCAGGACGAACGCCGCAGCCACCGGTACCGGGTGGAACAGGTACTCCTTGATCACCTTGCCGAGCAGCAGGCCGAACACCACCGCGGGCGCGAACGCCACGGCAACGTTGATCACGAAACGCTGCGCAACCGCCTGCGAGGTGATGCCCGCCAAGCGTCGCAGACAGTCGACGGCGATACTCCCAGATCACGGCGAACATCGCGCCCGTCTGGATCGCGATCTCGAATGTCGCCACCTGGGCGCCGCGGAACTCGAGCAGCGAGCTCGTGACGATCAGGTGTCCGGTCGATGAAATCGGCAGAAACTCGGTGAGTCCCTCGACGATGCCGAGGATGGCCGCCTTGGCCAGCACGATCAGATCCAAGTGTTGACTCCCGGTTTACTTGGGAGTGAGGTCGACGCGCAGGCCGAAGGTGCCGAGCGAAATGCCCGTGGCCTGGTAGACGATGCCATCGCGGTTCAGTTCCTCCGGGCGGAACTGCAGCAAGGGAAGGGTCCCCAGCGAATCTCCACCCTGGTTCATCTGTCGCGTGTCGAGATTGATGAACGGAACCGACGGCAGACGGATCTCCTCGATCCGGGCGTCGGCCAGGTCGATGCCATTGCGCTGTGCGTTGAGGACCGGCGCGCCGGACATGGATATGCGCAGTGACAGTGGAATGCCCATCGGCCCCTCGGCGAGTTTCGCGGTCCACGCCAGTTCGATGCGCTGCGCCGTGGTCTGGAAACCGATGTCCGGTCCGGTGATGTCCAGGCCCTGGACGCCCTTGAAGATCTTCTTCGGGTCGATGCTCGCGCGATCGATGAAGGCGCGTTCCGCGATGTCGCCGCGGCTCAGCAGGATGGCCGGAGGACCGAGCGCGGTGCAGGCCGCAAGCAGCAGCGCGGCGCCAAGTATGAGGATGCGATTCATGGGGATTCCGTGGACGACGCGTTCCAGCGGATCTTCGCGGAACAGCGCGGCGCGCAATGGTAGCGTGCGTCGTCGCAGGCACGCGGGAGCCTCTCAGGCCACCGGTTCTTCGAGTTCGAGATCGGACGCGCTCATCTGCTGGCGCACGGTCGCGTCGAGCGCCTCTGCCAGACGACGCGCCAGCATGCGGGCGTTCGCGCCATCGCCGCCGCGTGCGGTATGCGCCAGCGCGCTGACCAGTCCGGCCTCGGACAACGGCGCGGTCGGCAGCCAGATCTCCTTCAGGCGGTGTGCCTGCGCCCAGAGCGCACCCAGGTTGCCCTTCTCGGCGTTGTGACGCAGTCGCGCCGCCGCCCGCGCGAACTCCGCCAGCAGGCGTGGGTCCGCATCGGCCGAGTCCGTTGCGGGGGCCGACACCCCGGCCAGCGCACCGAGATCGATGGCCACGCGCGAGAGATCGACCGCGTAATGCATGCGCGCCTTGAACACCGCGCCCCGGTCCGGTGTCGCAACGACCTGCGTCTCGACGCCCGCGACGTCGATCGTGCGTCGCTGCGCCTCACGCCCGGCACGCGGCTTCGACCGGCTCACAGCCTTGGCCGGCAGGTTGAGCGGCCGTCCGACCTGCGTGCTCTGCTCGTCCGTCATGGCGGTCGCCGTCACGCTGACCACGAGTTCGATGCTGCGCTCGTCGGTCGACAACGCGGAAAAGTGCACGATGATCTCGCCGGTCGGGGCGTTTCGGATCACGTTTTCAATGAGTTCGGAGGCGACCGTGCGCAGGCGCGACGCATCGCCGATCAGGCCCATGCCCTGCACCTCGGTATCTTCGTAGCGGAAGCCCAGGCCCTTGCGCTCGGCCTTGACGACGAGCTTGCGGATCACGTCGCCGCAGGCGTCTTCGAGTGTGAACGGGGTACCGCCGGTCGGTGCCGCGACGGCGGTTTCGACCTGCGTCATCGACTCGACCGTCGGCCGGACCAGCCGGCGCGACGCGAGTTCGGAGCGCAGGCGCGACTGCAGGCGGTCGGCCTGCTCGCGAACGCGTTTCAGATCGGCTCGCGTCTGGCGGTGCGCCGAGATGTCGCGCGCAGTCACGATCAGTCCGGGCTCGTCGCCGACGTGGAATTCGGCGATCGCCATTTCGACCGGAAACTGGCGCTGGCCGCAATGGACGATCAATTCCTGGCGCCGGCCCACCGCTTTGCCGGCCGCGATGTCCTGCATGAATGCGGCGTTGTCGAGTGCACGATGCGGCAGCGGGAAGAGCAGGTCTGCCAGGTGGCTACCAACGGCCTCGGCCGCCGTGATCCTGAACTGGCGTTCGGCGGCCGGATTGAGTTCCTTGACCTTGCCTGCCGCGCTGAGCACAAACATCGCGTCGAGGGTGGCGGCAAACATGGCCTGCCAGGCGGTGGCCTGGCTGTCGAACTCCTTGCGCTCCTTCGTCATGCGGCGGGCGCTGAACAGCACTTCGTCCGACAGCCGCTCGAGTTCCCGATTGATCTTGCCGCGCGGTGTCTCCTCGGGGAAGCGGCCATCGACGCTTGCCGCGAGGTCCGTGAGGCGCCGCAGCGCGATCGAGACCCCGCGGGCGCGCACTTCGTAGACCATCAGTCCGATCGCGAGGCCGAGCGTGAATCCGCTGAAGGCGGACAGCCACAGACGCTCGCGCGAATCAGGCTGCAGCCCGATCCCGCGGATCAACGCAGAGGCCTCGCCGGGCCAGGCCAGCAGGCACACGAGTGCGCCCAGGCAAGCCAGAGCGAACGGCGTCAGGTACAAAGTTCGAATCGGTCGAAGCATGCGGTGCGCAGCCCCGGGGTCAGAGGCCCGGGCCGTGACCATGCTGCCGCAGCAAACGCCGTCCAGCCCGTGAATAAGCGCGGCGCCAGGCCGCCTATTCGTAGCGCAGCGCCTCGATCGGGAGCAGGCGTGACGCCTTGCGGGCCGGATAGAAACCGAAGAACACGCCCACCGCGGCCGAAAAGCCCACGGCCAGCACCACCGCCTGCGGCGTGATGTCGGTGCGCCAGTTCGCGAACTCGCCGACCGCGAACGAGGCAGCGACACCGAGCAGGATGCCAAGGGCGCCGCCGATCATGGACAGCGTGACAGCCTCGACCAGGAACTGCTTGAGGATGTCCTTGCCGCGCGCTCCAACCGCCATTCTCAGGCCGATCTCGCGAGTGCGTTCGGTCACGCTGACCAGCATGATGTTCATGATGCCGATGCCGCCGACCAGCAGAGACACCGACGCCACTGCCCCGAGCAGCAGTGTCAGCACCCGACTGGCCGCTTCCTGCGCCTGCAGGATTTCGGTGAGGTTGCGGATCGTGAACGGGTCGTCCGCACCCGGCTGGACCTTCATGCGCTGCCGCAGCAGTTCCTTGATCTTTTCTTCGATCGCCTTCATGTCGGCGCCGTCGGCGGTCTTGACCGAGATCGTGCCGACGCGCCGCTGCTTGCCCTGCGTCTGGCCGAGCACGCGGTTGCGCGCGGTGGATATCGGCATCAGCACGATGTCGTCCTGATCCTGCCCGAGCGCATTCTGGCCCTTGCGCGCCAGCACGCCGATGATCGTCAGCGGCACCTTGCGCACGCGGATGACCTGGTCGACAGGATCGACATCCCCGAACAACTGCTGCGCGGTGGTCAGGCCGATCAGCGCGACCTTGCCGGAGCCGGCGATCTCGTTCGGTTCGAACAATCGACCCGACGCCAGTGGCCAGTCACGTGCAATCAGGTAATCGTTGTTCGTGCCGAAAAATTGCGTGGACCAGTTCATGTTGCCCACCACGACCTGGCCCGAGCCTCGCAGCGACGGCGCCGCCACGACGACGCCTTCGACCTCGAGCGCGATTGCCAGCGCGTCTTCCTCAGTCAGGGTCTGCGCGGCACCGGTGCCCAGCCGCACGCCGCTGGCGGTCGTCGAGCCCGGGATGATCAGCATCAGGTTCGAGCCCAGATTCTTCAACTGGTCGCGCACGCGTTCCTGCGCGCCGCCGCCGATCGCGAGCATCGCGATCACCGCGGCCACGCCGATGATCATGCCCAGCATCGTCAGCGACGAGCGCAGCTTGTTCACCCGCAGCGCCTTGAGCGCCACGCGCAGCACCATCATCGCGTTCATCGGCAGCTGCCTCATGCCGCCACCGCCGCGCCGCGATCGAGGCGCTCGAGCTCCGCCATCGCGGAACGCGGCGTCTGGCGCGTATCGCTCACGACCTTGCCGTCACGAAAGTGCACGACCCGCCCTGCGAAGGCAGCGACATCGTTCTCGTGCGTTACCACCACAATCGTCATGCCGCCGCTGTTCAGTTGCTGCAGCAGCGCCATGATCTCGACGCTGGTGCGCGAGTCGAGCGCACCGGTCGGTTCATCCGCCAGGATCAGTGACGGGTTGTTGACCAGCGCGCGCGCGATCGCGACGCGCTGCTGCTGGCCGCCCGAGAGTTGCGACGGCTGATGGTCGGCACGCGCGCCGAGTCCGATCTGCCCGAGTTTTTCGAGCGCGCGGGCATGGCGGTCCTTGATCGGCACGTTGGCATACATCAGCGGCAGCTCGACGTTTTCCAGCGCACTGGTGCGCGCCAGCAGGTTGAACTGCTGGAACACGAAGCCGATGCGACGATTGCGGACTGCCGCCAACGCGTCCGAGTCCATCGCGGCCACGTCCTCTCCGGCCAGCCAGTAGCGGCCCGAGCTCGGCCGGTCGAGGCAGCCGATCATGTTCATGAACGTCGATTTGCCCGATCCCGACGGCCCCATGACGGCGAGGAAGTCGCCGGCCTCGATCGACAGCGTGACACCGGCGAGCGCATGCACGACGTTGTCTCCCAGGGCGTAGTCCTTGGTGAGCTGCTCGACCCGGATCAGCGGTTCGCTCATCGTCATGCCTGTGATCTCAGAAGAACATGCGCGGAGGTGCGCCCTTCTGTGCCGGAGCGGAAGTCGCTCCGCCCTGCTGTCCGACGACGACCTCCATTCCTTCGCTTACGCCGTCGCCGCTGACCTCGGTCATCGTGCCGTCCGACAGGCCGACGCGGACATCGATGCCGCGCGGCTTGCCGCCATCGAGGACCCAGAGCCTGCCGCGCGTTGTCTGGCCGCTGCCGGCCCGCCCGGCGAACTCGGCGGCGATCTCCGCGTAGCGCGCCTTCTGCTCGGGCTTGAGCGCGTCCTCGATCTTCGCGCGCAACTCGGCGCGGATCGCGCCACTCGCCTTCGCCCGTGCCTCCTCCGGCAACTCGCGCAGGCCCATGAACTTGTTGCGCATCTCTGCAAAGATCGGCTCGAGGCGCTGCTGCTGCTCGGCATCGAGCTTCAGTTCCGTGACCAGGCGCTCGCGGAACGCGGTCAACGGGCTGCCGCCTGCCGCGCCCGCCGCTCCGGCGGCGCCCGCCTTGCCGGCCGACTTGTCGGTGGTGTCCGATGCCTTGCCCGCATCAGCGCCTGCAGCGGCCGCACCGCTCGGTCGGAACCTGAGTGCGCCGTTCGGTGCCTTCAGCACGGCGTCGCGCGTGTCGGTCACTACCCGCACGTTGGCGGTCATCCCCGGCAAGAGTTCGCCGCGCTCGTTGTTCGCGGACACGATGGCGATGTAGGTCACGACGTTCTGCGCGCTCTGCGGCGCCTTGCGCACGGTCTTCACCTCGCCGTTGAACGTCCGACCCGGAAACGCATCGACCGTGAAGCTCGCCTTCTGCCCAACGCGGATGCGCCCGACATCGGCCTCGTCGATCGAGGTGTCGACCTGCATGTCGCGCAGGTCCTTGGCAATCACGAAGAGCTCGGGCGCCTGCAAGCTGGCGGCCACGGTCTGGCCGACATCGACGCTGCGCTTGATCACCACGCCATCGACCGGGGCGCGAATCTCGGTTCGTCCCAGGTCGACCTTGGCGGTCGCCAGTTGCGCTTCACGTTGTTGCACGACCGCCTGCGCCGTGCGCACTTCTGCAGCCCCCAGGTCGAAGGTTGACTGTGCACGATCGAGCTCTGCCGGCGACGTGAAGTTGCGGGCCACCAGTTCCTTGGTGCGGTCCAGATCGCGCTGCGTATTGGCCAGCGATACCCGCGCGCGATTCAGCGAAGAACGCCCCGCCTCCAGGTCCGCCTCCGCCTGGCGCACCCGGTACTGCAGAGTCTCCGGATCGATGCGGGCGATCAGTTCGCCCTTTTTGACCTGTGAGTTGAAATCGACAAACAGCTCCTTGATCTGCCCCGAGACCTGCGTGCCCACCTGCACCGACGTCACCGGATTCAGCGTGCCTGTCGACGACACGGTGGCCGTCAAAGGTCCCCGCTCGATCTTGGCCAGGCGATAACTCGGCGCGTCTGCACTGGCTCGTGTCGACCACCATATGCCCGCGCCGATCACGGCAGCCAGCAGCGCGAGCCCTATCCAAAGCCGAAAGTTCCTGAACACGAAGCCGTCCCGCAGTGATGACGAGCCGCGATTCTACGCAGCGGCTAGCGCTGCCCGGCGAGATGTAACTCCTCGATACAGCGCGGAAACCTCGCAGAAATGTCGGCCCAGTTGCGCGGTTTCCCCGCGCTCGGACCGCGCTTAGACGGCCCTGCCTTCGAGACGTTCGACGCGCGCGCGCAATTCCTGCAATTCTTCGCGCAGGCGCGCAATTTCGGCGCGTAACTCGTCGGCAGCGGCCGGCATGCCGGCGTCGACGGCGCCGCCGGCCGATGCCGACGCCGTGACCGGTGCTGGCGGGGTGGGCGACAGCAGTTGGGCCCAACGCTGCTCGCGCGCTCCGGGAGCGCGCGCTAGCAGGGTGACCAGCGCTCCGCCTGCATCCGCGGCGCGGGTGGCAAGCTGCTCAAGGTAGCCTTCGACCGAGCTGACGTCGGCAAAGCGGTGCAGGCGCTCGCTCGCCGAGCGCAACTCGGCGGCGGTCTGTGGGCCGCGCAGCCACAAGGTGGCGAGCAGTGCGACCGACTCGGACGGCACGCGCAGCACGCGAGCGACATTCTGCGAGTAACGCATCACGCGCGAGCCGCTCGACTCGATCACGAACGACAGCGGTTTCAGCCGATCGATGGCCGCCTGCACTTCCCCCTCGGTCGCGTTCAGCACCGGATCACGGTTGTTCTTCTGATTGCAGCCCGCCGTCAGTGCATTGAGCGACAGCGGATAGATATCCGGGACGGTGTGTTCCTTTTCGACCAGCACGCCCAGTACCCGGCATTCGAGCAACGTCAGGGTAGGCAGCGTCATCCCTGTGCCTCCGACTTCGCGGCGACCGGAGCCGTTGCCAGGACCGTGCGCTGCAGCCAGCGACCCAGCCAGGTCCGGGGCGGCTCATGGCCGGTACGGACGTAATCGATGGCCACATCGTCGTCCAGCAGTTGCGACTGCAGCGCCTCCGCGCCCGAGGCGCCGGCAAACAGCAGTCGGTCACCCGACTGCAGTACGGTCGCTTCGTCGGGCAGCAGCATGTCGTGCTCGCCTTGCAGCAGCATCAGAGGGGTGGCGGGGATGCGCGTCCGACGGTCCTCCGGATCGGCGAGCAGGTGGGAAATCGTCAGTGCCGGCTTCGTCTGCTCGATGAGGGCATGTCGAAGACCGAGGCGGCCCGGGTCGCACTCGACCAGCCAGATGTGAGGCACGGTATCGCCCGCGATGTCCCGGATCCGGCCAAAGACCCCGATGGCCCAGGCATTGGACTGTTCGCGCGCGCGCAGCAGGAATCGGTTGAGCCGAGGTGTCGTCAGCAGTTGCAGGCATTCGTGCGTCATCACCTCTGACTGCACGAAGCGCATCTGCGCGCGCGCGGCTTCGATCAGGCGGCGGTTGGTCACCTGGTTCTGACGGATCACGACGAAGAGCTTCGGCTTAAGCCGCCGCGCTGCCATCACGATCGCCAGGTTGTTCGCGTCATTGTCGGTGCCGGCGACCAGCCCGCACGCCGACTCGATGCCGGCGCTCTTCAGCGCTTCGGTCGCGAGACCGGTACCGAGGATTCCGTCGGCTCCGCAGCGGATGGGATCGAGATCGATCGCCTTCCACGTCAGTCCCGCCTGTTCGAGGCGGTCGCGCACGGCGGTCCCGAAACGGCCGTAACCGGCGAGGACCCAATGGCCGCGCGGCACTGCGATGTGCGGCGGGCAGACTGCCCCAGGCACGCCGGTCAGCCACTCTTCGAGCCGCAGGGTGTCGGGCTGGTCGAGCGCCAGACCAAAATTGAATGCAAATGTCTCGAACGGATTGACCAGTGTCACGCCGCCGAAGTCCTCGAGCGTCTGCTGAGCCATGGTCGACTTCACCCGCGCCAGCACCGGAAGCTGAGGAGCGAGGACGCGCGCCTCGATGGCGATGGTCTGCGTGGCCTCATCGTCCGACGTCAGCACGACGACGCCCCGGCAATTGTCCCGCCGGATACCGGCCGCCTCGAGCAAGTCGGGCGAACGTGCATCACCCACCATGCCGACGGCCGGCTGCGCATGGTCGCGCACCAGCAACGAGCGCAGGCGCTCGGGATTCGGTTCGATCACCACCGTGGCGTAGCCAAGACGGTCAAGTGCCGCCGCCAGTCGCTGTCCGCTCTGTCCGTGGCCACAGATGACGAAGAAGCGATCGACCAGCCGGCGGACTCCGGCCTCGAACCGGCTGCGCTCCAGCGCCGCACGGAACGCCGGTTGCCTCGTCAACGCGAAGATCACGCCGAGCGCGTACGCCCAGGAAATCACGGTGAGGTAGATGCTGAACGTCATCCACAGTCGCTGCGCATACGAGTACGGATACGGCACCTCGCCGAACCCGATCGTCGTCGCCGTGTAGCTCATCACGTAGAACGCATCGAACAGGCTCAAGTGCCAGGGCCGGCCCTCGGGATCGGTGCCGGGCATCAGTGTCAGTCCGAAAACAGCGATCGCGTAGGCAACGATCACCACCACCAGCGGCAAACGCATCCGCCGCAGGATCATCAACTGGATGTCGCTCATCGCGCCGGCTTCCGTCGGGTGGCGGGCTGCGTCAGCGCACGCGTCTCAGCGTTTCACCGATCAGCAGCGCGACCGAGATGAAATTGGCGACCAGTGCTCCCCCGGCGAGGGATACGACGGTCGCCATGACCTCGCCCTCGGTGGGCAGTCCGGAAACGCGGGTCGCCCATATCCACACCACCGCACCCGCGACGAGCTGCAGCACAGCAACGATGCTGGTCGCGAGGTGCACGGCACCGATGTGCGTGCGATCGCCGAACTTCAGCGTCATCGCGATCAGGTTGACTACGATCGTCGCACCGAGCTCGAAGGAGTGATGCTGCGCCGGGTCGGTGATGTCACCGATGAAGAAGCCGAAGTTCAGCGTGCACGACAGGATCACGAACGCGCCGAAGATGACCTTCTCGAGATTCATGTGTTCTCCCCGATGGCGGCTCGGCACCACCGATCCCCTGAACGTTATCGATCGATGCAGGCCGCCGGGCGCATGTTAATGGGGGTCGCCGCCGGTGTCTGGACTCAGCGGAATCGCGTCAGGGCCAGCCGTCAGGGGATCCGCCCCGCGAGCTGCAGACTGGATGCGCCAACAGACTCAATGTGTCGAGACCTTGTTAGCGTGATTTGAAGCGACTCACTGTTGCCTGCGCCTGCGCTGCACCTGGACCGCACCGATGCCCAGGCACACCACCGCGGGCCAGAAGGTGACGAAGAACAACAGTCCGAGTCCGATGGGATTGGGGTTGGGGTCGGGCCACAGGCCGATCGCTGCCAGGAAGATGACAGCCAGCAGCGGACCCCAACCGACGACGACGAGGACAAGCCCGATCTTGATCCAGATGTTGGCTAGGTAATCCTTCACCCGGCCCCTCTCCGTGACGACGGGTTCTCGTGCCTATGCCTTGCGGTAGATCTCGCCGCCCTTCTGCACGAACTCGACCGCCTTTTCGTGCATGCCCTTGGACAGCGCCTGCTCCGCGCTGACGCCCTGCTTCGCGGCATAGTCGCGCACGTCCTGCGTGATCTTCATGCTGCAGAAGTGCGGTCCGCACATCGAGCAGAAGTGCGCGCACTTCATCGCGTCCTTGGGCAGCGTCTCGTCGTGGAAGTCCTTCGCGGTGTCGGGATCGAGGCCGAGGTTGAACTGGTCTTCCCAGCGGAACTCGAAGCGCGCCTTGGACAGCGCGTTGTCGCGCAGTTGCGCGCCCGGATGGCCCTTGGCGAGGTCGGCTGCATGCGCAGCGACCTTGTAGGCCATGATGCCGTCCTTGACGTCCTTCTTGTTCGGCAGTCCGAGGTGTTCCTTCGGAGTGACGTAGCAGAGCATCGCAGTGCCGTACCAGCCGATCATCGCCGCGCCGATCGCGCTGGTGATGTGGTCGTAGCCCGGTGCGATGTCGGTCGTCAGGGGTCCCAACGTGTAGAACGGCGCCTCGTGGCACAGGCGCAGCTGCTCGTCCATGTTGTGCTTGATCATGTGCATCGGCACATGGCCCGGCCCCTCGATCATCACCTGCACGTCGTGCTTCCACGCAACCTGCGTGAGCTCGCCGAGCGTGGCCAGCTCGGCCATCTGCGCCTCGTCGTTGGCGTCGTAGATCGAGCCGGGCCGCAGGCCGTCGCCGAGCGAGAACGCGACGTCGTAGGCTTTCATCAGCTCGCACATCTCTTCGAAGTGCGTGTAGAGAAAACTCTCCTTGTGATGCGAGAGGCACCACTTCGCCATGATCGACCCGCCGCGCGAGACGATGCCGGTCATGCGCTTCGCCGTCATCGGGATATACGGCAGCCGCACGCCGGCGTGAATCGTGAAGTAGTCCACGCCCTGCTCGGCCTGCTCGACCAGCGTGTCGCGGAAGATCTCCCAGGTGAGATCCTCGGCCTTGCCGTCGACCTTCTCGAGTGCCTGGTAGATCGGCACGGTGCCGATCGGCACCGGAGAATTGCGCAGGATCCACTCGCGCGTCTCATGGATGTGCTTGCCGGTCGACAGATCCATCACGGTGTCCGCGCCCCAGCGGATCGCCCACGTCATCTTTTCGACTTCCTCGCCGATCGAGCTCGTGACCGCCGAGTTGCCGATATTGGCGTTGATCTTCACCAGGAAATTGCGGCCGATGATCATCGGCTCGGTCTCCGGGTGGTTGATGTTGGCCGGGATGATCGCGCGGCCGCGAGCGACCTCGTCCCGCACGAACTCGGGGGTGATCAGCTTTGGCAAGCTGGCGCCGAAATTCATGCCCGGGTGCTGGCGCTGCAGCATTTCGGAAAATTGCTCGGCACGCTGGTTTTCGCGGATGGCGACAAACTCCATTTCGGGCGTCACGATGCCGCGCCGCGCATAGTGCATCTGCGTGACGTTGGCACCGGCGCACGCCCGACGTGGACTGCGATGCAGGTTGAAACGCAATTCGGTCAGCTTGGGATCGGCGAGGCGCTCGACGCCGAAACGCGAGCTAGGCCCGTCGAGGTCTTCGGTGTCGCGGCGCTCGGCGATCCATGTGGCACGCATCAGCTCGAGGCCCGAGCGGATATCGATTTTCATCGCCGGGTCGGTATACGGACCCGAGGTGTCGTAGACGGTCAGAGCCGGATTGCGTTCGACTTGGCCCGGCGCCTCATGAAGCGGCGTGTCCGACTGCGAAATCTCACGCATCGGCACGCGGATGTCGGGACGCGAGCCCGCGACGTAGATCTTGCGCGACTTCGGCAGTGGCTGGACGGCGGCTTCGTCCACCTGGGCGGTGGCGGCCATGAACTTGGGATTGGCGTTCATGCTGTGCTCCTCGAGAGGAGGGAGCGGCTCGAAGCGCCGCGTTTCCCTCCGCCGGTATGAACCGGATCAGGTTCCGGGGACTCTCTCAACCGCCGTGCACGGCGGTACCCCCAACGCAGAGGTCATCGTAACTCAACCGGCCATCGACGCGCACTGCCGGCGCCTGGCGATCGATCACTCCAGTTGCCGTGCAACGAACTCACCGATCGCCAGCGCCGCCGTGAGCCCGGGCGACTCGATACCAAACAGGCACACAAGTCCGGCGAGGCCGTGCGCGGCTGGCCCGGCGATGTCGAAGTCGGCCGCCGGCTGGTCCCGTTCATAGATCTTCGGACGCACACCCGCATAGTCGGGGCGCAACTGGCCGTCGGCCAATCTGCTCCAGTACGTACGGATTGCACGATAGAAGTCCGGCAATCGCTCCGTGGAGACGGAGTAGTCCGGCGCGCCGATCCACTCAACGTCGGGCCCGAAGCGCGCCTGCCCCGCCAGGTCCAGCGTCAGGTGCACGCCCAGTCCGTCCTTCTCGGGTACCGGGTAGATCAGCCGCGAGAACGGCGCGCGGGCCGATAACGCGAAATAGTTGCCCTTGGCGTAGCGCTCGATTGGCAGCCGGTGCGCCGGGAGGCCCTCGATGCGCGCCGCCGCCGAAGGCGCGGTGAGGCCGGCGGCGATAACCAGCCGTCGGGCGAGAAAGCGCGTTGTGCCATCGGCATCGGCGAGGTGAACCTCGAATCCAGCGTCCGCCTTCGCAGTGGCGGAATCGAAGCGCGTCCGCAGCACCAGGCTGGCGCCGTGCCGCTGCGCCCGCCCGAGCAGCGCGGTCATCAGGGCATGGCTGTCGACTATGCCGGTCGACTCCGACAGCAGCGCCGCGACGCAGTTGAGGCGGGGCTCCAGCCGCTGCACCTCGCCGCGATCGAGCAGCCGCAGCCCCTCGACGCCATTGGCCACTCCGCGCGCCTGCAGTTGCTCCAGTTCTGCGCGCTGCGCGTCCCTCGTCGCCACGATCAGCTTTCCGCAGCGACGGTGCGGCACGCCGTGCCCGGCGCAGAACTCGTACAGCCTCTGGCGGCCCGCCACGCAGAGGCGGGCCTTCTCGGAACCTGGAGGGTAGTAGATGCCGGAGTGGATGACCTCGCTGTTGCGCGAGGAGATGCCGCTGCCGTAACGGGAGTCGGCTTCCACGACGACGACTTCGCGGCCGGCACGGGCCAGGGCGTCAGCACAGGCCAGCCCGATCACGCCGGCACCGACCACCACCGTGTCAATCACGTCCATCGCGTGGGTCTCGAGGCGTGGAGAGGCAGCGGATCCGAGCGATCGGTCGTAGGCGCTTCGATCAGTGTTTCTGGCCGAGCCCGAGATAGCTCTCGATGACGCGCGGGTCGTGGGCCAGCTGATCGGCCGGACCGTCGAGCACGACTTCGCCGGTTTCAAGCACATAGGCGTGGTCGGCGATCTGCAGCGCGGCCCGCGCATTCTGCTCGACCAGCAGGATCGACACGCCGCGCCGTCGCAGCTCGACGATGATGTGGAAGATCTCGCGCACGATGCGTGGCGCCAGTCCCAGCGAAGGCTCGTCGAGCATCAGCAGCGTCGGCCGGGCCATCAGCGCCCGTCCGATGGCGAGCATCTGCCGCTCGCCGCCGGACAGCGTGCCGGCGAGCTGCGTCCGGCGTTCCAGCAGCCGCGGAAACAGCGTGAACACTTCCTGCATCGTCTGGCCGTGGTCACGCTGGCCGGAGCGATAGCGCTGGAACGCCCCGAGCAGCAGGTTGTCCTCGACCGTCATCTCGCCGAAGAGCTCGCGCTTCTCGGGTACCAGTGTCATGCCACGTGCGACACGCTGCTCGAGCGAGGCGCGTGCGCCATCGTCGCCGGCAAAGCGCACGATGCCGCGCGCCGCGCCGTTGGTCGGCAGGGCCCCCATGATCGCCGCCAGCAGCGTGGTCTTGCCGGCGCCATTCGGGCCGATGACCGTGACGATGCGGCCGGCATCGACATCGAGGTTGGCCTTGGCGAGCGCGGCCACCTGTCCATAGGTCACGGAAAGATCGCGCACTTCGAGCAGGCGCGTCGTCATCCCTGTGCCACCGCGTCGGTTTCGTCGATGCCACCGAGATACGCCTCGAGCACGCGTGGATCGCGCTGCACTTCGTCGGGCCGTCCCTCGGCAATCTTCTGGCCGAAATCCATCACCGTGACGAGATCGACCAGCCCCATCACGAAGTCCATGTCGTGTTCGACCAGCAGGATCGACAGGCCCTCGGCGCGCAGCTTGCGCAGCAGGTCGGCCAGCGCGCGTTTTTCGAGGTAGCGCAGGCCGGCGGCCGGTTCGTCCAGCAGCAGCAGGCAGGGGTCGGACGCCAGCGCACGCGCTATCTCGAGGATGCGTTGCTTGCCGAGCGGCAGCGACCCCGCCGCGTCGAACATGTGATCCGCCAGTCCCACACGTTCGATCTGCCGCGCTGCTTCGGCGAGTAGCTTGGCCTCGTCGCTGCGGTCCAGCCGCCACGCGCCGCCGAATACGCCGGCGAGCAGCCCCGGATACTCACGCCGGTGTGCGCCGATCGCCACGTTGTCGACCACCGACATCTGCGGCAATTGCCGAACGTGCTGGAACGTGCGCGACAGTCCCAGTCGTGCAATCTCGCGCGACGAACGCCCGGCGACATCGAAGCCGCGGAAGCGGAAGCTTCCCGCCGTTGCATCGAGCACGCCGGAGATCAGGTTGAACATCGTGCTCTTGCCGGCGCCGTTCGGACCGATCAGCGCGACGATCTGGCCGGCGTTGACGCGCAGGTCCATGGCGTTGACGGCGACCAGCCCACCGAAGCGCTTGGTCGCACCCTGCACCTCGAGCAGCAGCTCGCCGGCCGCCGGCACCGGACGCCGCGCCAGCGGCGGAACCTCCGGCGCGATCACCCGCCGCGACGTCCGCATCGGAAAGCGCCGCGTGATCACCGGCCACAGCCCGTCGGGTGCGCGCTGCAGGATGACGATCATCAGGATCCCGAACACGATGACCTCGAAGTTGCCCGCCTGGCCGACGATCTGCGGCAGGAGATCCTGCAGCCAGGTCTTCGAGATCGTGATCACGGCGGCGCCGAGCAACGCCCCCCAGACGTAGCCCGCCCCTCCGATCACCGCCATGAACAGGTACTCGATGCCGACATGCAGCGAAAATGGCGTCGGATTCACGAAGCGCTGCATGTGCGCGTAGAGCCACCCCGACGCACACGCCATCAGCGCAGCGAGGACGAACGCGACCATGCGCGAGGCCGACGTGTTCACGCCCATCGACTCGGCCATGACCATCCCGCCCTTCAGCGCGCGGATCGCCCGGCCCTCGCGCGAATCGAGCAGGTTGCGCGACGTGAACACGCCAGCGAGCAGAAACGCCCAGATCAGGTAGTAGATACCGCGTCCCGTTTCCAGCGAGATGCCGAAGATCGTGATCGGCGGGATGCCCGTCAGTCCGGTATAGCCGCCGAGCAGTTGCGACGTGCCGAAGAGCAGCGACAGGCTGATGCCCCACGCGATCGTGCCTAGCGGCAGATAGTGGCCGGACAGCTTGAGCGTCAGCGAACCGAGCGCGGCCGCAACGGTCAGCGTTATCGCGAAACCCACCAGCAGGGTCAGCCAGGGTGAGGCGCCGAGCCAGGCCAGCCCGGCGGGCAGTTCGACGGTGGTCAGCACGGCCGTCGCATAGGCACCCAGGCCGACAAACGCCGCCTGTCCGAACGACGTCAGGCCGCCGACCCCGGTCAGCAGCACCAGGCCGAGTGCCACCAGTGCATACAGGCCGATGTAGTTCGCCAGCGTGATCCAGAACTCGGGCAGCACGAGCGGAGCCAACGCCAGCGCCGCAAGGAACACCGCAACGATCCAGTGCGATCGCAGCGAGCGCATCACTCGTCCTCCTCGACGTGATGGGTCCGCAGCGAGCGCCACAGCAGCACCGGAATGATCAGCGTGAAGACGATCACTTCCTTGTAGGCGCTGGCCCAGAACGACGAGTACGACTCGAGCAGGCCGACCAGCAAGGCCCCGGCAGCGGCGATCGGATAGCTCGCCAGGCCACCGACGATGGCGCCGACGAAGCCCTTCAGTCCAATGAGGAATCCGGTGTCGTAGTAGATCGTCGTGATCGGTGCGATCAGGATGCCCGACAGCGCGCCGATCAGCGCACAGAGGAAGAACGAAAGCTTGCCCGCGAACTCCGTCGGTATGCCCATCAATCTCGCGCCGCGGCGATTGACAGCCGTCGCGCGCAGGGCCTTGCCGTACAGCGTGCGTTCGAAGAAGAGATACAGCACCACGATCAGCGCCAGTGAACAGCCGATGACCCACAGCGACTGCGCACTCGCGGTCAGCGCGCCCAGCTGGATCGTTCCTTCCGAAAACGGCGGCGTGCGTGAACCCTCGGCCCCAAAGACCAGCAGGCCGAGGCCGACCATCACCACATGCACCGCGACCGAGACGATCAGCAGGATCAGCACCGACGCTTCGGCCAGCGGCTGGTACGCCAGCCGGTAGACCATCGGCCCGAGCGGCACGACGATCGCCAGCGCCAGCAGGATCTGCAGCGGCATCGGCCATTGCGTCATCGGTACGGCGCTCAGCAGCGCCCAGAGCGCCAGCGGATACGCGACATTCCACAACGCCACCCAGGCGTAAGGTCGCCACTCGCGCGAGCGCACCGCCGCCACCGCCTCAATGATCGCGACGGTGGCACCTGCAGCCAGCAACAGCCAGATCGTTCCAGGCACCCGACCGGCCTGCAATGCGACCAGCGTCAACGCACCGTACGCAACGAACTCGCCCTGCGGGATGAAGATCACCCGCGTGACTGCAAACGCCAGCACCAGCGCGAGCGCGAGCAGCGCATAGATCGCACCGTTGGTGATGCCGTCCTGCGCGAGCAGAAGGGCGATGTCAAAGTTCATCGTGCTTTCAGTCTACTGACTGCATGCGCTCTCGGGCGCTTCGCGACCGGCACTTTCGTTCTTCCACCTCGCGCTTCAGGGCCGCGCGGCCCGTTACTTTCTTTGTCTTGGCAAAGAAAGTAACCAAAGAAAGCCGCGCCTGCGAAGGCGCCCCTGACGGGGTGCCCTGTGCTGCTCGGGGTCGCGGGCGGGCCTGCAAACTCGCTCCCTGCGGTCGCTCAGACAGGCAGGCCCTCAACGACTCCCGCGCCCCCTGCGCTGCGCGGCGCCTTCGGAGGCATTCAACAGCGTCGCGGACTCCTATGACGGCACGGCGCGGGTGGTCGTCCGCTCGGGGACGCCGCAGCGGTGCGGGGCGGCAGCGGGGCTGTGCCGGGTGCGTGTCTGAGCGAGCGCAGGGAGCGAGTTTCGCGCCCGGCCCGCTGACGCCCTGCAGCGCAAGGGCAGCCGAGCGTCAGCGCAGGCCGGCCTCGTGCGGTCGCCTTTCTTTGGTGACTTTCTTTGGCGAAGCAAAGAAAGTCACTCGCCGCCGGGCGACTCCCGGCTCGGTCGCGGCATGACGCAAGCGCTCGACGCGCAGCGCCTCGGTGGCGCAAGCATGGGCACCCTGCGTCCGCTCGCCCCTACTTCTGCAACTCCCACGCCCCATTCTTGATCATCACCATCACTGCCGCACGCTGGTCGAGGCCGAGGTGATCCTTCGGGCTCATGTTGAAGATGCCGTGTGCACCGGCGGCGTTCTTCACGTTTTCCAGCGCATCACGCAGAGCGGCGCGAAACTCCTTTGTGCCCGGCTTCGCCTTCTTCAGCGCCTCGGGAATCGCGATCTGCAGCAGCACGACCGTGTCCCAGCCATGCGCGCCGAAGGTCGAGACACTGCCCTTGCCATGCACCTTCTCGTAAGCATCGATGTACGCGAGTGCCGTCTTCTTCACCGGATGGTCGTTCGGCAGTTGTGCGGCGACCAGCACCGGGCCGGCCGGCAGCAGCGTGCCTTCGCAGTCCTTGCCGCAGACGCGCAGGAAATCATTGTTCGCGACGCCATGAGTCTGGTAGATCTTGCCGGCGTAGCCACGTTCCTTCAGCGTCTTCTGCGGCAGCGCGGCGGGCGTTCCCGCTCCGGCGATCAGGATGGCATCGGGCTTGGAAGCCATCAGCTTGAGCACTTGTCCGGTGACCGAGGTGTCGGCACGGTTGTAACGCTCGCTCGCCAGGACCTTCAGCCCGCGCGTTTCGGCGACCTTGCTGAACTCGTTCCACCAGCCTTCGCCGTAAGCGTCTGCAAAGCCGATGAAGCCGACGGTCTTCACGCCGCGGTTGATCATGTCGCCGACGATGACCAGCGCCATCTGCTGGTCGTTCTGCGGTGTCTTGAACACCCAGCGCCTTTTTGCGTCGACCGGCTCGACGATGCGGCTCGACGCGGCCATCGAGACCATCGGCGTCTCGCTCTCGGCCGCAACATCGATCATCGCCAGCGAGTTCGGCGTGATCGTCGATCCGACCAGCACGTCGACCTTGTCCTCGGTAATGAGCTTGCGTGCATTCTTCACCGCCGTCGTGGTGTCGGAGGCGTCGTCGAGCACGATGTACTGCACCTTCTGGCCGCCGATGGTCTGCGGCATCAGCGCAAAGGTGTTGCGCTCGGGGATACCGAGCGAAGCGGCCGGCCCGGTCGCCGACAGCGTGACGCCGACCTTGATGTCCTGCGCCAGCGTGGCGCCGGCAGCAAGCGCCGCGGCAGTGACGGCGATGATCTTCAGAACGAACTTCATGTGTCTCCTCGTCTTCGTTGTTCGCGACCTCACTGAAGTGTCCGTGACGGCCGCGGTTGGAAATCGTCACACCCGCATCACAACAAATTCACACCCGTTCAACAAGAAGGGCGATCCCCTGCCCGACTCCGATGCACATGGTCGCCACGGCATAGCGACCACCACTGGCGACGAGCTGGCGCGCCGCGGTCAGCACGATGCGCGCACCGGACGCCCCCAGCGGATGGCCGATCGCGATTGCTCCGCCGTTGGCATTCACATGCGGAGCATCGTCGGCCAGGCCGAGCTGGCGCGTCACCGCGAGCGCCTGCGCGGCAAACGCCTCGTTGAGCTCGATGACATCGACCTGGTCGATCGTCAGGCCGTGGCGCGCGAGCAGCTTTTTCGTGGCCGGCGCCGGCCCGATGCCCATGATGCGCGGAGGCACGCCGGCCGTGGCTGCGCCGACGATACGTACCAGCGGCGTCAGCCCGTGGCGCACAGCCGCCGCTTCACTGCCGATCAGCAGTGCGACCGAACCATCGTTGATGCCTGACGCGTTGCCCGCCGTCACCGTGCCCTCCGGACGCACGACGCCCTTGAGCTTGCCGAGCGCCTCGAGGGTGGTCTCGCGCGGATGTTCATCGTCGCTCACCACGATGTCGCCCTTGCGGCCCGCAATCGTGACCGGGACGATCTCTCCGGTGAAATAGCCCTTCGCCCTGGCGGCGGCATAGCGCTGCTGCGACCGCAACGCGAACCTGTCCTGGTCGACGCGGGCCACGCCGAATTCCGCGGCGACGTTCTCGGCGGTCTCGGGCATCGAGTCGACGCCGAACTGCTGCTTGAACGCCGGGTTGATGAAGCGCCACCCGAGCGTGGTGTCGTAGACCGCGTTGGCCCGCGCGTAGGCACTGTCGGCCTTGGGCATCACGAAAGGCGCCCGCGTCATGCCCTCGACACCGCCCGCGATCATCAGCTCGGCCTCGCCGGCGCGGATCGCGCGGGCGCAGCTGGCCACCGCGTCCATGCTCGAGCCGCACAGTCGGTTGACCGTCGCGGCCGGGACCTCGGCTGGCAGCCCCGCCAGCAGCACGGCCATGCGCGCGACGTTGCGGTTGTCTTCGCCGGCCTGGTTTGCGCAGCCGAAGTACACATCGTCCACTGCGGCCCAGTCCACCTTCGGATGGCGCGCGACCAGCGCACGCAAGGGAACGGCCGCCAGGTCATCGGTGCGGACGCCGGCCAGCGCACCGCCGTAGCGGCCGATCGGCGTGCGCACGCCATCGCAGAGAAACACGTCGGTCATGCGATCGCCTTCATGGGTTGCGTCCGCGTCCGGGGGCGCCGGGCCGCGGCCGGTGCTGCGCTGGCCATCCCGGCATTCACGGCGCGCAGCCGGCCGAGTCCGCCGAGGAACAGATCCGCCACGACCGGCGCGAGATCGTCGTAGCGCAGCGGGCCGCGATCGCTGAACCACGTGAACGTCCAGTTCATCATTCCGAACAGGATCATCGTCAGGGGCTTGCGCAGCGCGGAGGTGGCGGCGTCCGGGGCGAGTTCGCCGATGACCTGCGCGAAGCCGTCAACCACGCCGCGCTGGCGGGCGACGACGCGCGTGCGATGCGCGCGTGACAGGTACTTCACGTCCTGCACCAGCACGCGATGGCGCGCCGCCGAATGCTCGTACTCGTGCATGAAGCGCGCGATGAGTTGTCGCATGCGCGCGGCCGGCGACAGCGCCTCGTCCTGCACTTCCTCGACGATCGCCTGCAGACGATCGACGTAGCTCTCGGCGATATCGTGCAGCAGGTGTTCCTTGTCGCGGTAATAGTGATACAGCAGTGCCTTGGACACGCCGCACGCGGCCGCAATGTCGGCGATCGAGGCCGAGGCGTATCCCTTTTCGGCGAAGAGAAGTGCCGCTGCATCGCGGATCGCACCACGCTGCGCCTCGAAACTCGCCGCCTTGGTGCGTGCCACGCCTATCTTTCGTCGTAGGAAATCAGCACCCGCTCGGTCAGCGGGTACGACTGGCAGGTCAGCACGTAGCCGGCCGCCACTTCGTGCGGCTCGAGCGCGTAGTTCTTTGCCATTTTCACCTCGCCGTCGAGCAGCTTGGCGCGGCAGGTGCTGCACATGCCTCCCTTGCACGAGTACGGCAGGTCGAGCCCCGCGGCGCGCCCCGCCTCGAGGATCGAATGCTGGCCGCGGTGGAAATCGACCTCGCGCTTGACGCCGTCGATGATCAGCGTGAGCTTCGCCTCGGCCGCCTCGGCGTCGTCGATCGGCGCAGCGGCCGCGGCACCCGGCACGCCGAAGCGTTCGACGTGCACATGGTCGCGCGCCACGCCGGCAGTGATCAGCGCCAGCTCGACTTCGTCGATCATCGACGCCGGTCCGCAGACAAATGCTTCGTCGATCGACGTGGGCGGGATCAGTGTCGCCAGGAATTGCCTCACCTTGGCGGCGTCGATCCGGCCATTGAAGATCTCGACGTCCTGCTCCTCGCGCGAGAACACGTTGTAAAGACGGAAGCGCGTCAGATAGCGGTCCTTCAGGTCTTCGAGCGCCTCATGGAACATCACGTTCGCCTGCCGGCGATTGCCGTACACCAGAGTGAAGCGCGAGCGCGGCTCGCGCGCCAGCGTCGTGCGTATCAGCGACAGCACGGGCGTGATGCCACTGCCGGCGGCGAACGCGACGTAGTTGCGATCGTGCTCTGCGGCCAGCGGCGTAAAGAAGCGGCCCTCGGGCGTCATCACGTCGATGGCATCGCCCGGCTTCAGCCGTTCGTTGACCCACACCGAGAAGCGCCCGCCCGGCACCTTCTTGACGGCCACGCGCAGTTCCCCGTCGTCGCAGCCGGCGCAGATCGAGTACGAGCGACGCATTTCCTCGCCGTCAAGCCGCGTGCGCAGCGCGAGGTGCTGACCCTGAACGAAGCGATAGTCGTCGGCCACGTCGCGCGGAACTTCGAACCGGAGGCTGACGCAGTCCTGGGTTTCGCGCCGCACCTCGGCGATGCGAAGGGAATGGAAGCGGGGAGTCATTGCGATCTGGTTCTATGAGGCATGTTCAATGGAGCTGTTCAAAGGGGCTTGAAGTATTCGAACGGTTCGCGGCAGGCGCGACAGCGATAGAGCGCCTTGCAGGCGGTGGCGCCGAACTGCGAAAGGCGCTCGGTGTCCGTGCTGCCACAGCGCGGACAGTCAACGCGGGGCACGAACTGAAGCGGCTGCACCTGGTCCGCGCTCCTCACGGCGGGCGGCGCGATGCCGTAGATCCGGAGCTTTTCCCGGGCCTGCGGCTCGATCCAGTCCGTGGTCCACGCAGGCGCCAGCTGCGTCGTGACCCGCACCTGTGCGGCACCGGCCGCGGTCAGTGCTTCGCGGATAGAACGCTCGATCACCTCCGTTGCCGGGCATCCCGAGTAGGTCGGCGTCACCACGACATCGACGACATCATCGACTGCCTGCACATCGCGCACGATGCCGAGCTCGGTCACCGAAATGACGGGGATCTCGGGATCGGGGACGCGGCCGAGGATCGCCCAGGCCTGCATAGCGGTGATCGAGGCGCCTGTCACCACGTGCCGCCCGGATAGGTTCGCTGCAGGTACTGCATTTCGGTCAGCAAATGGCCCATGTATTCGGTGTGCTGGCCATGCTTGCCGCGCGACATGAACGGCGTGCGCGCGGGCGTCGACAGCGTCGCCACTTCGAGGACCGGCCGTACGACGGTGTCCCAGGCCGGCTCGAGTGCCGGCCACGCAGGCCCGATCGCGGCGGCTTCGATGGCTTCGTCCCCAGCCGCGGCGCTGAAGAACTCGGCGGTGTACGGCCAGAGCGTGTCGAGTGCGCGCTGCATGCGTGCGTGCGACTCGTCGGTACCGTCCCCCAGGCGCACGACCCAGTCCGAGGCGTGCTGCAGGTGATAGCGCGTTTCCTTCAGGCTCTTCGCCGCAATCGCCGCGAGTTCGGCATCGCTCGACGTGGTGAGCCGCTGCCACAGCGCCTGCTGCCACGCGGCGACGAGGAAGTTGCGCAGGATCGTGCGGCCGAAGTCACCATTGGGCAGCTCGACGATCGCCAGGTTTCGATACTGCGGCTCGGTGCGCAGGAACGCGAGCTGGTCCTCGTCGCGACCCTGGCCTTCCAGCTTGCCGGCATGGGCCAGCAACAGGCGCGCCTGTCCGATCAGATCCAGCGCGACGTTGGTCAGCGCGATGTCTTCCTCGATCACGGGGCCGTGACCACACCACTCCGACAGGCGCTGGCCGAGTATCAGCGACGTGTCGGCGATGTGCAGGACGTAATCGATGTGGGCCACATGGGCCGCGGTCGTTGTGCTCATCGCGGTCTCACATGTGGTTCACTTCATCGGGCAATTTATAGAAGGTCGGGTGCCGGTAGATCTTGTCCTCGGCGGGATCGAACATCTCGGGCTTCGCGTCCGGATCGCTCGCGACGATCTGATCGGCCCGCACCACCCAGATGCTGACGCCCTCGAGTCGCCGCGTGTAGACATCGCGCGCGTTGCCCAGCGCCATCTTCGCGTCGGGCGCGTGCACGCTGCCGCAGTGCTTGTGGTCGAGGCCGTTCTTGCTTCGGATAAACACTTCCCAGAGGGGCCATTGGCGGCTGGGTTCGGTCATTTCGGATCCTCTTGATTATTTCCTTCGGTCGACGCCGAAGCTTCGTTCGGCGCCAATGGCCCGCGGGCTGCATGAG
>CAVYNB010000033.1:0-26323 GCA_963769745.1 uncultured beta proteobacterium | reverse complement strand
CGCTATCGACTGATGCGCGACGGTAAGGAGGTCGGCTATGTCGAGTACGACCGTGTCGGCGAACACTCGATCCTGATCAAGCACACCGAAGTCGCGCCAGAGCACGAGGGGCAGGGTCTGGGATCGCAGCTGGTCCGCGGCGTGCTCGATGATGTGCGCCGACAGGGCAAGACCGTCATCCCGATCTGCCCCTACGCGCTCAACTTCATCCGCAAACATCGCGAGTATGTCGATGTGGTCCACGCCGACGTGCGCTCGACGCTCTGACCCGCGACGGAATTGCTGCCGGCCGAGTAGAGGCTTCAGTCCGTTGCGTGCCGAGGGAAGCGTCCTTTGGCGCTCCTATACTCGGCGTCCATGAGCATCGATTCCACTCTGAACGCTGAGCGTGCGTCGGCATGAGCGACGTGCAGGAAGTTGACGTTGCCGTCGTCGGCGCCGGCGTGGCCGGCATGGCGTGTGCCCTGGGCTTGTCGCAGCAGGGACTTCGCGTCGCGCTGATTGGGCCGCGGGTCGTCCCGCACGCCCCGTCGCCCGCGGCACCGTTCGATGCCCGCATCTACGCGGTTGCCCCGGCCAGCGTCGAGCTACTGCAGCGGCTATCGGTCTGGAACCGCGTCGACGCGACGCGAGCCACTCCGGTCGAGCACATGCGCGTCTTCGGCGATCGCGGCGACGAGTTGACGTTCGATGCCTATGCGGCAACGGTCGAGCGTCTAGCGACAATCCTCGAGGAAGGCGAACTGGTCCGGGTGCTGGATGCCGCCTGCGACTTCCAGCCAGGCATCGTGCGTGTTGCCGCGGGCTTTGATTCGATCACCACGGACGCAGAAGCGGCCATCGTGGGATTGAGTGATGGCGGATCGCTTCGATCCCGGTTGCTCATCGGCGCCGATGGCGCACAGTCGGCCGTGCGCGCGGCGGCCGGCATGAACGCGACCGTGACGGACTATCGGCAGACCGCCGTGGTCAGCAACTTCGCCTGCGAGCGGCCGCACCTAAATACGGCCTGGCAATGGTTTACCGACGAAGGCGTGGTCGCCTTGCTGCCGTTGCCGGGCGAGCGGGTGTCGCTGGTCTGGTCGGCCCCGACGGCACTCGCACAGGAGCTGGCTACGCTCGAATCTGCAGTGCTGGCGCGGCGAGTCACTGAACGTTCCGTGGCCGCCTTGGGTGAACTCGTCCCGGCCGGCCCGGCGGCTACCTTTCCCCTGCGGCTGGTCGTTGTCGATCGGCTCATCGCGCCGCGCGTTGCACTGGTCGGTGATGCGGCACACGTCGTGCATCCGCTCGCCGGGCAGGGCCTGAACCTCGGCCTGCAGGACGTCGCCTCATTGCTGGAAGTGGTGCGCGGCCGCGAGGCTTTTCGGGACATTGGCGACACAGTCCTGTTGCGACGATACGAGCGCAGTCGCGCCGAGCCGATTGCCATGATGCGCGCCGCCACCGATGGCCTGGCGCGCCTGTTCAGCATCGACGATCCGCTCGCGCGGTTCGTGCGCAATACCGGGATGGCGGCGGTCGATCGGCTGACACCGCTCAAAAGCCTGCTGATCCGCCAGGCGCTCGGCTGAACTTGATCGGCGGTTGCCGGTCTGAAGACGTTCACGAGAGGCATACCGTGCGCGCGGCTACACTCCGCCGCCGCTTTCAGGAGAAGTCAATGAATCGTTGGATACGACGCGCCGTCGCGCCGGCCCTGGCCCTGATGTGTTCAGTGGCCCTGGCACAGGCTCCGGCTCCGAAGGGTGCCGATGCGGGCAAGAGCACTCCGACCGCTGGCAGTACCGAGGCGCAAATCGCCGCGCGTTTCGCCGAGCGATCGGGCATGAAGGCGGACCAGGTGTTTCGCGGTCAGGGAGGGCTCTACGAAGTGCTGGTGCGCGGCGAGCTGTATTACGTCGATCCGGCCGTCAATTTTGTCATCATGGGTCGCATGTTCGATTCGCGCACGCGCGAAGACCTGACGCAGAAGCGGCTCGACGCTGCACTGAAGATCGACTTCAAGTCGTTGCCGTTCGATCGCGCAGTGAAGACCGTACGCGGCAACGGCTCGCGCGTCCTGGTCACGTTCGAAGACCCGAACTGCCCGTACTGCAAGAAGCTCTGGCAGAACATGTCGCAGCTGAACAACGTCACGATCTACACCTTCCTGTATCCGATCCTTTCGCCCGACTCGCACGAGAAGTCGAAGGCGATCTGGTGTTCCAAGGATCGCGCGGCCGCCTGGGATGACTACATGGTCCAGGGCAAGGCGCCCGCGGCGGCGGCGGCCGACTGCAAGAATCCGCTCGAGCAGAACGTCGCGCTCGGTCGCGAGTTCGGCATCAACGGCACGCCGACCATCATCTTTGCCGACGGCACGCGCGGCGCCGGAGCGATACCGGTCGAATCGATCGAGCAGCGCCTCGCCGCCACCAGCAAGAAATAGCGTTCAGCGAGTCCAGCGCAAAGGTCAACGCCGGAGCAGCGACTCCGGCGTGCTTCCCTTGGGCACCAGCAGCCAGGCACTGACGTCGTACTTCTGGCGTCCGGCGGCCTGGCCGGCTTCGGCGCCGAAGCCCCAGAAAAAATCGAAGCGCAGCGGCCCGCGTATCGCGCCGCCCGGTGTCCTGCGCCAGCATCGGGCGCAGCAGTGTCGCGCCGGAATTCGGGTCGATCGATGAGATGACAACCGGAGCGCCGAGCGGAATGTAGCGGGCATCGGCAGCCACCGAGTAACCCGGAGTCAGTGGCACATTGAGCGCGCCGACCGGGCCTGCGCCCGGATCGCCCAGCGGCAATTCGCGAAAGAACACAAAGCTCGGATTCTGGTCCAGCAGTTCCTTGGCACGCGCCGGATTGCGTTCGATCCACGCCTTGATGCCTGGCATCGACGTCTGATCGAGCGTCAACTCGCCCTGGTCGATCAACCAGCGGCCGATCGATCGATACGGATGGCCGTTCTGGTCGCCGTAGCCCAGCCGGATCATGCTGCCGTCGTCGAACTGCACTCGGCCCGAACCCTGCACCTGCAGGAAGAACGCCTCGACCGGATCGTCGACCCAGACGAGTTCGTTGCCTGCCAGCGGTTCACCGTTGGTGATGTCGGCACGCGAGGGATAAGGAACGACGCGCCGGCCCTGCAGCTTGCCGCGCAGGCGCAGCGTCGAGAGTTCGGGATGCAGGCTGGCGAGGTCAACCACGAGCAGGTCGGGCGGCACGCGGTAGATCGGTGTTGCGTACTTTCCGTTGCGTGCCCGGCTGCCGCGCAGCAGCGGTTCGTAGTAGCCCGTCATCAGTCCCGTGTCGCGTGTTTCCAGCTCGCGCTCGCCCTCGACACGGCGCGCGAGCACGCGGTAGGCGTCGAAGCGGGCGGCGAAGAACGCCTGCACGCTGCGGCCATTGCGCCCGTCGACGCTGTCGACCTGCGCGCAAGCCTCGCGCCATGCGTCGCGCTTGCCCAGTGCGCGGCATGTCTGAACGAACGCGCTCCATGCGCCGACCCAGTCGTCGGGCCGGATCGCAGGCAGCATCTCGAACACGATTGGTTCGTACACCGCGCGCGTCTCCACCGGCGCGACGGGCGCAGGGGTCGGACGCGGAGCCGGCGGGGGCGCGGGGGCAGGTGCTGGGGCGGGTACCGGTCGCACGGCGCAACCGGCTATCAGTACCGCCGCGACGGCCAGGGCAAGCCGGCGTCTAGAATTCACCGATGCAAAGAGACGGGTCATGTGGCTGATTCTGCTTGAAGCCGCGCTTGCGCTGGCTGCGCTGGTGTTCATCGTCTGGTGGACGATGTTCCAGAAGCCGAAACGGCGCCGGCCCCCCGAGCGCTAAGGTTACGTACAGCGTTCAGTGCAGCGTCCGCGGCATCGACAGCACGAACTCGGGAATCGTCGCCTCGAAGGCCGTGCCGTCCTCGCCCACGCACTGGTAGGTGCCGCGCATGGACCCAACCGGCGTCGTCAAGGGGCAGCCGCTGGTGTACTCGAAGGACTCGCCGGGCTTCAGCACCGGCTGCTCGCCAACCACGCCATCCCCACGCACTTCCTCGACCTCGTTGTTGGCGTCCGTGATGATCCAGTGCCGCGACATCAGCTGCGCGGTGCGCTCGCCGGTGTTGCGAATGGTCACCGTGTACGCGAACACGAAGTGCTGCTCCTCGGGGTTCGAGTGGGCATCGAGGTACTGCGGACGGACGCTGACAGAGAATTCGTAAGTGGCCATTGAGATCCCGGCGCGTTGTGCCGGTACAAGGTTGATGGGCGCAGGGTCGACGGCTTGCGTCCGGACCGACCCTTAGAATAGTCGCGACCGGCAAAGTTTCCGCAACCTAACCCTGGAGTCGCGATGTCCTCCGGCTTTCGTATAGCGCCGAGCATACTGTCCGCCGACTTTGCCCGGCTGGGTGAGGAAGTCCGGGCGGTGGTGGCCGCGGGCGCCGACTGGATCCACTTCGACGTGATGGACAACCATTACGTGCCGAACCTTACGATCGGCCCGCTGGTGTGCCAGGCCATCCGTCCGCACGTCGACGTCCCGATCGACGTGCACCTGATGGTCAAGCCGGTCGACCGCATCATTCCGGACTTCGCCAAGGCCGGCGCCAATGTCATCACCTTCCATCCCGAGGCGTCCGAGCACGTCGATCGCACGCTCGCGCTGATCCGCGACCTGGGCTGCAAGGCCGGTCTCGTATTCAATCCGGCCACGCCGCTGGCGTGGATGGATCATGTGATGGACAAGCTCGATGTGGTGCTGCTGATGTCGGTCAACCCCGGCTTCGGCGGGCAGACGTTCATTGCTGAAACCCTGCCCAAGCTGCGCGCCGTGCGCGCGCGGGTCGATGCGTATGAGCGCGCCAGCGGCCGACCGATCCTCGTGGAGGTCGACGGGGGAGTGAAGACGGACAACATCCGCATGATCGCGGAAGCTGGAGCCGACACATTCGTCGCCGGCAGTGCCGTGTTCGGAACGCGAGATGCCGACGGTGGCTACCGCGGCGTCATGGCGCGGATGCGCGCGGAACTCGCCGCACTCGCGCACGCCGCATGACGCGACTGTCGGCGCGGGCCATCCTGATCGACCTCGACGGCACGCTGCTCGATACGGTCCCCGACCTTGCTGCCGCGGTCAACGCGATGCTGGCGGACCTGGGTCGTGAGGCGCTGCCGACTGCGACCGTGGCGGCCTACATCGGCAAGGGCGCCGACATCCTGGTGCATCGCTCACTGACCGGCATGCTCGACGGGCGGGCCGACGAAGCGAACTTCGCCCGCGGCAAGGAGGCGTTCTATCGCCACTACCGGCGGCTCAACGGCCATGCGGCGCTGGTGTTTCCGGGCGTGCCGACGGCGTTGTCGGCTTTTCGTGCCGGCGGCTTCAGGCTCGCGTGCGTCACCAACAAGCCGCGCGAGTTCACGGTCGACCTGCTCGACCGCGTGGGACTGTCCGAGTACTTCGACACGGTGATTTCCGGGGATGACACAGTCGAGAAGAAGCCTCATGGCGCACCGGTGCTCGCGGCGTGCGCACGCCTGGACGTGCCGGCTGCGGATGCCGTGATGATCGGCGACTCGGAAAACGACCTGTTGTCGGCACGCGCGGCAGGGTGCCGGGCGATCCTTGTCGAAGGCGGCTACAACGAAGGGCGCTCGGTCGCCGCGCTGCCGGCCGATGCTATAGTCGAAACGCTCGTGGACGCGGTCGCCCTGATCGCTCCGCTCGCCGTAAACGACGCTCTCCGATGAGTCACCGCGACCAACGCGATTCCGTTTTCCTTGGGGCATGGCGCAAAGCCTGGTGCCGGTTCTGGCACGCCCAGGGGGTCTGGTCCTGGCGCCCCTAGGGCGCTGACCGCCGCATCCGATGCGGCACTTCGTTGGTGTTCGACCGCGCGGCGATCGTCCGCGCGACTCCTGCAGGTGACACGTGACTGAAATCGAATTCAAGGCCCTTGCGGCACAGGGCTACAACCGCATCCCGCTGATCGCCGAGAGCTTCGCGGATCTCGAGACGCCGCTTTCGCTTTACCTGAAGCTCGCGAACGAAGCCAATACCTTCCTGCTCGAATCGGTGGTCGGCGGCGAGCGCTTCGGTCGCTACTCGTTCATCGGCCTGGCCGCGCGCACCTCGTTGCGCTCTTTCATCCGCGACGACGGCTGCACGACCGAGATCGTCGAAGGCGGGCGGGTGAAGGAAACGCACGACGGCGATCCGCTTGCCGTGATCGGACAGTTCGCCGCGCAGTTCAAGGTGGCGCTGCGGCCGGGATTGCCGCGCTTCGCGGGCGGACTGGCCGGTTACTTCGGCTACGACACGGTGCGCGTGATCGAGAAGAAGCTTGCCCGCACCAAGCCGGACGATCTCGGCGTGCCCGATATCCTGCTGTTGCTGGCCGAGGAAGTCGCGGTCATCGACAACCTGGCGGGCCGCATCTACCTGATTGTCTACGCCGATCCACGCCAGCCCGAGGCGCACGCGCGGGCGCGCCAGCGGCTGCGCGAGCTGAAGACGCGACTGGCGCGGCCGATCGAACCGCCGCATGCGCGCGCGAGCGTGCGCCGCGAGGAGTATCGCGAGTTCGGCAAGGACGACTACCTCGCGGCGGTCGCGCGCGCCAAGGAGTACATCGCTGCCGGCGACGTCATGCAGGTTCAAATCGGCCAGCGCATCCGCAAGCCCTTCGCCGACTCGCCGCTGTCGCTGTACCGCGCGCTGCGGACACTGAATCCGTCGCCCTACATGTACTTCTACAACTTCGGCGACTTCCATGTCGTCGGCGCGTCGCCGGAGATCCTGGTGCGCAGCGAAGACCGCGAGGGCAGCCGCACGGTAGCGATCCGCCCGATCGCCGGCACGCGGCCGCGCGGCGCCACGCCGGAGCAGGACGCGATCCTCGCGGCCGAACTGGCGGCGGATCCGAAGGAACGTGCCGAGCACCTGATGCTGATCGATCTGGCACGCAACGACATCGGTCGCATCGCCGAGACCGGCAGCATCCGGGTGACGGAGCAGTACGTGATCGAGAAGTACTCGCACGTGCAGCACCTGGTGAGCCACGTCGAGGGCGTGCTCAAGCCCGGCCTGACGAACCTCGACGTGCTGCGTGCGACCTTTCCGGCCGGCACACTGTCGGGCGCGCCCAAGGTGCGCGCGATGGAAATCATCGACGAACTCGAGACGGTCAAGCGCGGCATCTACGGCGGTGCCGCCGGCTATCTGTCGTTCAATGGCGACATGGATCTCGCGATCGTCATCCGTACCGGCGTCATCAAGGGCAACGTGCTGTACGCGCAGGCCGCGGCCGGCATCGTCGCCGACTCCGTGCCCGAGAGCGAATGGAAAGAGACGGAAGTCAAGGCCCGAGCGGTGCTGCGCGCGGCCGAGCAGGTCGAAGACGGCTTCGACGCCGAGTAGGAGGCAACGATGCTGCTGATGATCGACAACTACGACTCGTTCACCTACAACCTGGTGCAGTACTTCGGCGAACTGGGCGAGGACGTGCGCGTGTTTCGCAACGACGAGATCACGCTCGACCAGATCGAGGCGTTGTCGCCCGACCGCATCTGCATCTCGCCGGGACCGTGCACGCCCAACGAGGCCGGCGTGTCGCTGGGAGTGTTCGAGCGCTTTGCCGGACGCGTGCCGATCCTGGGTGTGTGCCTGGGGCACCAGGCTCTCGGCCAGGCTTTTGGCGGCAAGGTGATCCGGGCGAAGACGCTGATGCACGGCAAGACCTCGCCCGTTGCACACACCGGGGTCGGCGTGTTTGCCGGTTTGCCGACCCCGTTCGAGGCGGCGCGCTATCACTCGCTCGCGGTCGAGCGGGCTTCGTTGCCCGAGTGCCTCGAAGTCACGGCCTGGACCGTCGACGGCGAGATCATGGGCCTGCGCCACAAGACGCTGCCGGTCGAGGGCGTGCAGTTCCATCCGGAGTCGATCGCCACCGAACACGGGCACACGATGCTGCGCAACTTCCTGGCGCGGTCGGGTGGGTCGAAAGGATAGTTATGCCAATTACCCCGAGCGAAGCCCTGGTCCGGTGCATCGAACACCGCGAGATCTTCCAGGACGAAATGCTGTCGCTGTGGCGGCGGCTGATGAGCGGCGAACTCACGCCGGTGCAGATCGCAGCGTTGACGATGGGACTGCGCGTCAAGAAGGAGACCATCGGCGAGATCGCGGCGGCGGCGCAGATCATGCGCGAGTTCGCGACGAAGGTGGAGCCCGCCGACCGCTCCAACCTCGTGGACCTGTGCGGCACGGGCGGGGATGCGGCGCACACGTTCAACATCTCGACGGCCTCGATGTTCGTCGCCGCGGCGGCCGGCGCGCGCGTGGCCAAGCACGGCGGGCGCAGTGTGTCGTCCGGGTCGGGCAGCGCCGACGTCCTGGAGTCGCTCGGTGCGAGCATCGTGCTGACGCCCGCCGCGGTGGCCACCTGCATCGCGGAGACCGGCATCGGCTTCATGTTCGCGCCCAGCCATCATGCCGCGATGAAGCACGCCGCGCCGGTGCGCAAGGAACTCGGGGTTCGCACGATCTTCAACATCCTCGGGCCGCTGACGAATCCCGCCGGCGCACCGAACCAGGTGATGGGCGTGTTTCATCCGGACCTGGTCGGCATCCAGGTGCGCGTGCTGCAGCAACTCGGTTCGAATCACGTGCTGGTCGTGCATGGCAAGGACGGCATGGACGAGGTGTCGCTCGGCGCAGCGACGCTGGTCGGTGAATTGAAGGACGGCGCTGTGCGCGAGTACGAGATCCACCCCGAGGACTTTGGCCTGTCGATGGTCTCGAACCGGGGCCTGAAGGTGGGCAGTCCGGACGAGTCGCGCTCGATGGTGCTGGAAGCGCTGGACGACGTCCCGGGCACGCCGCGCGAGATCGTGATCTTCAACGCCGGCGTGGCGCTGTATGCCGCCAACGTTGCCGACTCGATCGGCGAAGGCATTGCACAGGCGCGTTCGGCCATCGCCAGCGGCGCCGCGCGACGCAAGCTCGACGAGTTCGTCGCGACGACCCGCAGGCTGGCGGCGTGAGCATTGCACGCGCGCGCGGGCCCTTGTGCCGCGTGGTACGCGCTCGCGTGCACAGCATCGTCCTGCGTGCAGCCACGCGGCGCGACGTCGCCAGCGTTGCCGCCCTGGGCGCATCGGCTGCGCAAACCGAGCACGGCCTCATTCCGGACGTTGCCTCGCGGCGGCACGACGTGCGCGAAGCGCGCCGCTACTGGCGACGTGCCATCGACAGCCCGCGCACGCGCCTCTTCGTTGCGGTCCAGGGCGCCGAGTTGCTGGGTGCGATCGGCGCCGACCTGATCGTCTCGCGGCATCGGCTGGCGCACGTGCGTCGTCGTGTCTATCTGCACTCGCTTTTCATCGTGCCGTCGGCGCGCCGACTCGGCCTGGCTCGTCGGCTGACACGCCTGGCGCTCGACTGGGCGCGCGGCCGGGGTGCGACACAGGCTCGACTGGAGATGGCGGCTCCCAACCGGTCCGCGCGCCGTCTGTATGAATCGGTTGGTTTCCGTGCGCGTGAAGTGATGTTCGCGCGACCTTTGTAGCATCGGCCGATGGACGACATCCTGCAACGCATCCTGGCGACCAAGCACGACGAGGTGCGGCTTGCGCGCGCGCGCGTGCCACTCGCACGGCTGCGTGAACGTGCGCGCGACGCGGCGCCCGCGCGCGACTTCACCGCGGCGCTGGTGGCCGCCATCCGCGCCGGGCGCAGCGCCGTGATCGCCGAAGTGAAGAAGGCCTCGCCGTCGAAAGGCGTACTGCGGGCCGACTTCGATCCGGCGGCCATCGGCGCGAGCTATGCGCGGCATGGCGCCGCCTGCCTGAGCGTTCTCACCGACGTGCAGTATTTCCAGGGCGCGCCCGAGTACCTGGAGCAGGCGCGCCGCGCCAGCGGCCTGCCGGTGCTGCGCAAGGACTTCATCATCGACGACTACCAGATCGTCGAGGCGCGCAGCTGGGGCGCCGACGCGATCCTGCTGATCGTGGCGGCGCTCGATCGGGCGCGAGCTGCACGAGCTCGAATCAGCGGCGCATGAACTCGGCATGGCCGTGCTGGTCGAGGTCCACGATGCGGCCGAACTCGAACTCGCTCTGGACCTGAAGACTCCGCTGATCGGGATCAACAACCGCAACCTGCGCACGTTCGAAACGCGCCTCGAGACCACGCTCGATCTGCTGCCCCGGATCGGTGCCGAGCGCATCGTGATCACCGAGAGCGGCATCCTGGTTCCTGCGGACGTGGCACGGATGCGCGCGGCCGGGGTCCATGCCTACCTGGTGGGTGAGGCGTTCATGCGCGCTCCGGATCCGGGTGTCGAACTGGCGCGGCTCTTCGCGTGATCGATTCATCGACGCTGGCGGCCGGCTGGTCGCCGCTGGTCGAGGCGTTTTTCTCGAGCGACCGTGGGGCCGGTCTACTGTCGTTTCTCGAAACACGACGCGCGGCCGGCGCCCGCATCTATCCGACGCGGGTGCTGCACGCGCTCGAGCTGACGCCGTTGGCCGGTGTGCGGGTTGCGATCCTCGGGCAGGACCCGTACCACGGTGCCGGACAGGCGCACGGCCTGGCCTTCTCCGTGCCCGAAGGCGTGCGCCTTCCGCCGAGCCTGCGCAACATCTACACGGAGCTGTCGCGCGAGTTCGGTGCGATGCCCGCGTCCGGCAATCTGGAGTTCTGGGCTCGGCAGGGCGTGCTGCTGCTCAACACCGTCCTGACGGTCGAGGAGGGTCAGCCGGGCAGTCATGCACAACGGGGCTGGGAGACGCTGACCGGCGCGCTGATCGCCGCGTTGTCGGCGGACGAACGCCCCAAGGTCTTCATGCTGTGGGGTGCCCAGGCGCAACGCAGCGCCAGCCTGATCGCCGATGCGCCGCATGCGGTTCTGACCGCGAACCATCCGTCACCGCTGTCTGCCCGCCGCCCGCCTGAGCCCTTCATCGGTTGCGGGCACTTCTCGCAGGCGAATGCGTTTCTGACGGCCGCGGGCCGTGGCGCGATCGACTGGGTCGGCTTTCGCTGACGCGAGCCGGTCAGCTCTGGCCGAGCCAGCGCGCGCGCAGTCGCGCGGCCGCCGCCGGGGCTTTGACGTCGAGCGTCAACAAGAATCTGGGTGGTGCACTGCCGGCCAGCTTCACCGCGAAGCGCATCAGCTCGTCGCGGCGGAACGCGTGGACTTCGATCGTGTCGCCCGGCGCGTAGCGCGTCAGCAGCTTGTCGAGGTTCGATGGGGTCACGCGCAGGCCATCGAGCGCAACCAGCACGTCGTTGCCCGACAGGCCGGCGGCCTGCGCCGGCGTGCCGTCGAACACATGGGCGATCCTGCAGTCCGTTCCCGCAGCCGCAGTGCGCACTCCGAGCAGTGCGAAGGACGGCGAGTCCACCGCGGGCCGTTGCGTGAAGTCGATGCCGAACGGCTTCAGCAAGCCGCGCGAAGTCGGGGTCGCGCGTGCCCTCGGTCCACTCCTCGAAGAGCGGAGCCAGCGACAGGCCGGTGGCCTCCTCGGCCGCGGCAACGACCTCATCCTCGTCCACGCCTGCGTAGTCCGCACCGCCCTTCTTGCAGCGCTGCCACAGCAGGCGCATGACGTCATCGAGCGAACGCTTGCCGCCGCTTGCCGCGCGGATACTGAGGTCGAGCGCCAGCGCGACGAGCGATCCTTTCTGGTAGTAGCTGACCACGCTGTTGGGCGCGTTCTCGTCCTGGCGGTAGTACTTGATCCAGGCATCGAACGAACTGTCGGCCACGCTCTGCTTGAGCCGGCTCGACCGTTGCAGCACCGTGGTCAGGGTCTTGGTCACGGTTTCCAGGTACTGCTCGGTGGTCAACAGCCCGGCGCGCACGAGCATCAGATCGTCGTAGTACGACGTGAAGCCTTCGAACGCCCACAGCAGGCGCGTGTAGTTTTCCTGCGTCAGGTCGTACGGGACGAACGCGGCTGGCCGGATGCGCTTGACGTTCCAGCTGTGAAAGTACTCGTGGCTGGCGAGGCCGAGGAAATTGCGGTAGCCCTCGGTTGCGTCCTTCAATCCCACGAACGGCAGGTCGTCGCGCTTGCAGATGAGTGCCGTCGAGTTGCGGTGTTCGAGGCCGCCGTAGCCGTCGCCGACGGCCAGCGTCATGAAGGTGTAGCGCGCAAAGGGCGCCGTGCGGGTGCGCGGCTCGAACAGGCGGATCTGCGCTTCGCAGACGCGCGCGAGGTCGGACGTCAGGCGCTTCATGTCGAGCCGTGGTACACGGCCGGTGACCGCCACCTCGTGCGGAACGCCGAGCACGTCGAAGCGCCCCAGTTCGAACTCGCCCAGTTCGACCGGGCAGTCGATCAGTTCGTCGTAACCCGACGCCTGATACGTGCCGAAGCCGTGTCGACGCGTCGCTCGCGCGGGCGACAACCCCGTGGCGACTTTCCAGCCGGCGTAACGCTCGCCCGCCGGCGGCAGGATATCGACCGTGCAGGGGGCGTGTTCATGCCCGATCGGCAGCAGGAACACGCTGGAGCCGTTGAAGAACCCATGCGTCTCGTCGAGATGGGCCGCCCGCACCGACAGGTCCCACGCATAGACCTCACAGGCGACCTCGAGTACGCCCTTCACCGGGGCCGCGCGCCACGTGTGCTTGTCGAGCTTTTCGATCGGGACCTTGCGGCTGCCGGCGAGCGCGCTGATGCGCACGATGTTGCGCGCGAACTCCCGGATCATGTAGCTGCCGGGGATCCAGGCCGGCAGCATGAAGAGCTGCCCCTGCGGATCGGGATGCTCGACGCGGCAGATGACGTGGAACAGATGGGCAGCCGGATCGGCCGGGCGGATCGCGTAGTGGATGCTCATGGCGGGACGTTCAGGGCGACGGGCGAGTGTAGTCGGCCGTCACCGGTGAGTCCGGCTTTACCTGAACAGGTCTTACTGGCGCAGCACGTCCAGCACTTCGGAGCGGAACTCGCGCTGGTACAGCAGATAAAGGATGCCCGCGGTGCCGATGGCAAAGGCGAGCGGCGAGAAGAACCACAGGATGACGGCAAAGGCCATGTAGTACCCCCGCAAGCCGTCATTGAAGGTTTCGGCGGCCAGTCCGACGACGCGGCCGGCGCGGTCGGCGAATTCCTCGCGCGATGCTTCACCGCTTTCGAACACCTTCGGGTCGGGCGCCGAGGCGATCAGCAGCGCGCCGAAGGTGTACTGCCGCATCGACCAGGTGAAGCGAAAGAAGGCATAGACAAAGACGGCGGCGAGCACGAAGAGCTTGAGATCGAACACGAATGCAGTCGTGCGTGTTGCGAACGGGATCTCGCGCACGAGTTTCGCCGCCTCCTCGGTCGCGCCGAGCAGCGCGAACAGGCCGCCGATGATCAGGATCGTGGTCGATGCGAAGAACGACGGGCTGGTCGACAGGTTCTGCACGACGACGCCGTCGATGACGCGGTTCTCGCGCGCCGTGGTCTGCAGCATCCAGAGCCGGCGGTAGCGGTTGGTCGTCGCCAGCAGGGAGCCGCCGGCAGAGGCCCTGCGTCGGGCAAACGCGGCGTAGGCCCACCAGCCGAAGACGAACCAGGCGAGCGCCAGCCAGTCCGGCAGGCTGACCTGGCGAGCGAGATCAAGCAGAGTCATCGGTCACCGTCATCGGATCACGCAGCATACTGCGGCGCGAGGCAGCTACTTGCGTGCACGCAGCCGTCGCGCATTCGCCTTGACCCGACGTCGCACCGGCGCGAGCACCTGCTGGCCCAGCACTGCCGAATCAAGCGCGCTGCGCCGGCCAGCTCGTCGCAGCGACGCGCCGGGCGAGCGCCCCGCCAGTGTCGCGCTCCACAGGTCGGTCCACAGCCGTTGTTGCATGGCCAGGGACTGCTGCCACAGTGCCCACTGGGCCTCCTGTCCGGCCTGCAGCTTCTCCGCCACCATGCGCGTCGCTTCCTTCCTGTCGGCTGCTCGCGTCAGCGTCGGCGCGGCCAGCAGCCGCTGGGTGCGCTTCTGCACGACCTGCGGCGAATACCAGGCGATCTCGCTCGCGCTCAATGCCAGCTTCCACCACTCCCACATCGGATTTCTCATCAGTTCTCCTCGACGGTATCGACGTCATACAGCACGCCCGGATCCTCCACTTCGATCAATCGCGGCGGATGTGCCTCCAGCACGGGCCGGGCGCCCGCATCGCCGCTCAATGCCAGCAGTCGAGGGCGCAGATCAGCAGCGAAGCCGACCGGGTGCCCGCGTTGGCCGCGAAATATCGGTGCCGCGGTCAGTGCGCCTTCGAGCAGGAGCCCGACGACGGCGCGCACGGTTGAGACTTCGATGGCCGGCATGTCCGCGAGCGCGATCACCCATCCGGCAGCGCGCTCTTCTGCCTGGACTCCGCGCACGATCGATGCGCTCATGCCGGCATCCGCATCGTGGCAGACCGCCAGGGTGCAGCCTTCGCTGCGCAGCAGCGCATGCAGCTGGCGCTGGGCGTCGCTGTCGGCCGGCCGCACGACGGCCGTGACCCGGGGCATCGCCGCGAGCAGAGTCCGTGCCGCGGCCGCAGCCATCGCAGCGCCGACATGCGGACCGCGGCGCGCGGGCGCCAGCAGTTTCAGCGTTCGGCCGGTCGGGTCATAGCGAGTCCCCAGCCCGGCGGCAAGCAGGAGGCCGACCGGTTCAGACGCCATCCGGACGTCGCTTCGCCGCGAGTCGCATCACAATCCATGCGACGACGCCAGCGCCCATCACGTACAGCGCGACGTGCACTGCGTTCTGTGACTGCGCATACGTCACACTCGAATACAGCAGGTAGGCGCAGGTGGCGACGAAGACGATCGGCAGGATCGGATACATCGGCACCTTGAACGGCCGCGCCACGTGCGGTGCGCGAAACCGCAGCACGAACAACGCCACGCCCGTCAGCAGGAAGAAGAACCAGAACACGGGCGCGGTGAACTCGACCATCGTCGAGAAACCATCTTTCTGCACCGCCCCGAACGCGATGAGCGCCAGTGCGATCGCGGCCTGAACCAGAAACGCGATCACGGGCACGTTTCTCTCGCCGTGCCAGTGGCTCATGAATGCCAGCACCGGCCAGTCGCGACCGAGTGCGTAGTTCGTGCGGGCGCCGACGATCATCGTGGCATTGATCGATGTCAGCGTGGCAATGCCGACGATCGCGCCGATCAGTTGGGCGCCCATGGGTCCGAAGGCCGCCTGCATGACATCGGCGCCGACCGCGGTGCTCTTGGCCAGTCCGGCGAATCCGAGGCCCTTGAGCACGGCCAGCACGACGAGCACGTAGACGATCGTGATGACGAGCAGCGAGAGCACCAGCGTTCGCACGATCGCGCGCGGCCCGCCCTTGACCTCGGCGGAAATGTAGGCCGCCTCGTTCCAGCCGCCGTAGGTGAGCAACACGAAGACCATGGCCAGGCCGAACATGGCGGGCACTCCGGAGGCCGTCGGCGTCGCTGTCGAAGTCTCGGCGGGCGCGGTGGCGATCAGCCCGGCGAGCGCCACCAGCAGCAGGCCACTGACCTCGAGGATGGTCAGCAGGTTCTGCGTGCGTGCCGATTCGCGCAGGCCGATGAGGTTGATGACAGTCAGCACCACGACCGTCAGCCCGGCATAGATCGCGGACGACTGCGCTCCCAGCGACACCACCCGGCTCATGTAGTCGCCGAAGACAAATGCGAGCAATGCGATCGAGCCGGTCGTGATCACCATCACGCGGGCCCAGGCAAAGAAGAAACTGGCATCGCGGCCAAAGGCCCTGGTGATGAAGTGATAGTCACCGCCGGCGTGCGGGAAGGCGCTCGCAAGCTCCGCATAGCAAAGCGCGCCGACCAGCGACAGCACGCCGCCCAGGACCCAGGCGATCAGCATCCAGTCGACCGAACCGGTCACGCCGGCCACCATCGAGGGTGTCTTGAAGATGCCGGCGCCGATCACGATGCCGACGGTGATCATGACCGCGTCGAACACGGTGAGCGCCGGCTTCGGCGCAGCGATCGGAGCGAGCGCGGCGCGCGGCGCAGACGACGGTGACAGGCGGTTCGCTCATCGAGCGTCCTTCCATATGAAGAGCCCCGCCGTAGCGGGGCCCTGCTGCGTTCGGAAAATCGGCGCCCGCTCTACTTGCCGTAGAAGCGTCCGCAGGCCGGCTGCATTTCGGCCCAGGCCGCGGCGCGCAATGCGCCCTGCGGCGCGCCGGTGACCTTGGTCTCGACGCTGCCGCTCTTCAACGTGCCGACCAGTTCGTTGCCTCGAACCGTGCCGGTGAAGCTGCGCGTCACGCCCTTGTCGTCGTTGAAGGCAAAGCGCAGCTGATCGCCGCGCAGCGTCGCGCCCACCAGCGGCTGCTTGGGCGCACCGCTCACGACGTCGCCGGTGAGTTTCTGGAATGTCTGCGTGAGATTCACCGCGGTGCTGGCTCCGCTGGCGTCGCGCAGCACCCAGGTTCCGTCCACGCGTGCCGGGACGATCCACAGGTAGGCGGTGCGGTACTCGAACTCCGAAGTCTCGTCGGCCTCCCAGTCGCCCATCGTGAACTGGTGCGAGGTCACGCGCGTGCCGGGCTTCATGCCGAGGATGCGATGACGTACGCACAGGTTCAGCTCCGGCAACAGGTACATCGTGATGACCGTGGCCTTGCTGAAGTCTTCCTTGAAGATGTCGCCCTGAATGATCTTGGTCTTGTTGCCGACCCCTTCGGCTGTCACGAGACAGCTGGCCAGCTTGGCCATGTCCGGGTTGTATTCGATGCCGACCGAGTTGGCGCCGAGCTTGCCCGCGGCGATCGCGATCTTGCCGTCGCCGGCGCCGAGATCAAAGACCAGGTCCTGCGGCGTGACCTTGGCCATGCGCAGCATGCGCTGCACAAGTTCATCGGGCGTCGGCACCCACACGACATCCTTGCCGGCCTGCCCGACCTGCGGCTTGTAGTCGCGTTCGCATTCCGCGCGAGTGCGCGCCGACGCATCGCCGATCAATGCGGCGCTGAGAAGGCACGCGGCTCCAAGTGCCAGCGGACGTACAACGGTGCGGGACATCATGTGGTCTCCTGCGTAAGGGGTCGTGGGGGATCGGCATTCTGCCGAAAGTCCCCGCGGCCGTCAGCCGCAGGGTAGAAGTGATTTCGACTGGGCACCGGATCAGGCCTGGCTGAGATCGAACGGCAGCTTCCGCAGCCGCTTGCCCGTCAGTGCAAAGACTGCATTGGCGACCGCTGGTGCAATCGGCGGCGTGCCCGGCTCACCGACCCCGGTCGGATCGGCGCGGCTCGGGACGATGTGCACACTGATCTCGGGCATCTCGTTGATCCGCAGCACCGGGTAGTCGGAGAAGTTCGACTGCTGCACGACGCCGTCCTTCAGCGTGATCTGACCGTGCAGGGCGGCCGACAGGCCGAACACCATCCCCGACTGGACCTGGGCTTCGATCGTCAGCGGATTGACCGCCGTGCCGCAGTCGATCGCCGAGGTGACCTTGTGGACGCGGATCGCGTTCTTGTCGACCGAGACCTCGACCACGTGCGCCACCACCGTCCCGAATGACTCGTGCACGGCGACCCCACGGCCGCGACCCTTGGCCGGGGCCGTGCTCCAGCCGGACTTTTCGCGAACGAGTTGCAGCACGCCTCGTACGCGGGTGTGCTTCGGGTCGAGCAGCGCCAGTCGGTAGGCGATCGGATCCTGCTTCGCAGCGCGGGCCAACTCGTCGACCATCGTCTCCATGACAAAGGCCGTGTGCGAGTGGCCGACCGAGCGCCACCACAGCACCGGCACGCTGACCTCGGGGTGATGCACCGACACCTGCAGGTTGGGCAGGCGATATGGGGTATCGACGATGCCCTCGGTCGTCGTGGCGTCGATGCCATCCTTCACCATGTCCTTTTCGAATGGCGTTCCCTTGAGGATCGACTGCCCGACGATGGTGTGGTTCCAGCCGCGCAGGGTGTTTCCTGCGTCGAGACCCGCCACGACGCGGTGTACGACCAGCGGCCGGTAGTAGCCGCCGCGGATGTCGTCTTCGCGCGACCAGATCACTTTGACCGGCGCGTCGATGCCGGATTGCTTCATTGCCTTCGCGATGTTGACCGCTTCCACCAGGTAATCCGACGTGGGGACGGCGCGGCGGCCGAAGCCGCCGCCCGCGGTCATCGTGTTCAGCGTGACCTGCTCGGGCTTGAGCCCTGCGGTACTTGCGATGGCGAGTTGATCAATCGTCTGGAATTGCGTGCCACACCAGACGGTGCAGTGATCAGCCTTGAGGTCGACGACCGCGTTCAGCGGCTCCATCGGCGCGTGCGCCAGGTACGGGAACTCATAAGTGGCCTCGATTTTCGTCGCGGCCTGGGCGGCGGCATTGGCGTCGCCGTCGCTGCGTGCCGGCAATCCCGGCTTGCCGGCCAGTTCGCGGAACTGCCTGACAAGGTCGTCTGTGGTCGGGCCAGTAGCAGTTTCCCACTTGATATCCAGCGCATCGCGACCGGTCTTGGCCGGCCAGTAGCCGCTGCCGATCACGGCCACTCCGGTCCCACCGCGATCGACCGGTACCTGGACCACCGCCTCCACGCCCTTGATGGCACGTGCCTTGGCCGGATCGAAGCTGGCGACCTTGCCGCCGAACACCGGCGGATGCACCAGGACGGCGACCCGCAGGTTGGGCAGCGATTTGTCGATCCCGAACTGGGCCGTGCCATTGACCTTTTCTCGCGAGTCCAGCCGCCGCGTCGGCCGGCCGATGAAGAAGAAGTCGCCGGGATCGGCCTTGAGTCCGATGCGCGCCGGCACCGGCTGCTTGGCGGCCGCTTCGGCCAGCGAGCCGTAGCTGGCGCGGCGTTTCTGCCCGGCCAGCTCGATGACAAAGCCGCTGCGTGTGTCGAGCTTCGCAGGTTCCACCCCCCATTGCTGGGCGGCGGCGGCGATCAGCATCCCGCGCGCGGAAGCGCCGATGACCCGGTACTGCTTCCAGCTCGCTGCCACGGAATTGGAGCCGCCGGTCATCTGGACGCCGAAGTTCGGATCGGCATAGACCTCGGCCGCCGGTGCCAGTTCGGCACGGACCTTGTCCCATTCGCAGTCGAGCTCTTCGGCGATCAGCATCGGCAGCGCCGTGCTGACGCCCTGACCGAACTCCAGCCGGTTGACCATTACCGTGGTGCGGCCGTCCGGTGCAATGCGCACGAAGGCCGATGGCGGATAGACCATGCGCTTGGCTTCCTGGGCGTCTACCGGGACGACACCGATGCCGAGCATCAGTCCGCCGCCGGCCACGCCGGTGGCCTTCATGAACTCGCGCCGCGAGAGCTTGACCGGCACCATCGTTGCGGCAGCTGCATCACGCTGCGCCCGGGCCATCTGTTCGATGAATCGCATCGTCGTCTCCTAGGCGAGCGAACGCGCCGCGTCCTTGACCGCTGCGCGGATGCGCGCATAGGTCCCGCAGCGACAGAGAATGCCGGCGAGCGCTGCATCGATGTCGGCATCGCTCGGATTCTTCTTGCCCTTGAGCAGTGCAGTGGCCGCCATCACCTGGCCCGACTGGCAGTAGCCGCACTGCACGACATCGAGCTTGACCCAGGCGTCCTGCACGGCCTTGCCGACGCGGTCGCTGGCAGCGGCCTCGATCGTCGTCACCGGCCCGCTGACACTCGAGATCGGCGTGATGCACGAGCGCACCGGCTGGCCGTTGACATGCACCGTGCAGGCGCCGCAGGCGGCGATGCCACAGCCGAACTTGGTCCCGGTCAGTCCGAGGTTGTCACGCAGCGCCCAGAGCAGGGGCGTCGCGGGATCGGCGTCGACGTCGACGGCCTTGCCGTTCACATTCAAACGGGTCATGACGACTCCAGGTAGTGGAATTGGGGAGAACGGTGGTTGATCGTGCTGTCGCAGCCGGGCTCAGTGATTGACGTCGACGACCACCCGGCCGCGGACGCGCCCGGCGAGGATATCGCGGGCGACGTCGAATGCTCCCGCCAGCGGCACTTCCCGCGTCAACCGTGCCAGCCGATCGACCGGCAGGTGCGCTGCCAGCAGCTTCCAGGCGGCTTCGCGTCGCTCGATCGGAGCCATCACGCTGTCGATGCCTGCCAGCGTCACGCCACGCAGGATAAATGGCGCCACTGAGGCGGGGAAGTCCATGCCGCCGGCAAGTCCGCACGCAGCGACCGTGCCGCCCCAGCGTATCTGCGCGCAGACGTTGGCGAGCGTCACGCTCCCGACGGAATCGATCGCGCCGGCCCAGCGGTCCTTCTGCAGCGGCTTGCCCGCGACGGCAAGCGAGGCACGGTCCATGACTTCGTGGGCTCCAAGGGACTTCAGGTAATCGCTTTCGGTCGACTTGCCGGTCGCCCCGACCACGGTGTAGCCGAGCGATGACAGCAGCGCCACCGCAACCGAACCGACGCCCCCGGTCGCCCCGGTGACGAGGATCTCGCCGTGCGTCGGTGTGACTCCGTGGGCCTGCAGCGCCAGCACCGACAGGGCGGCCGTGTAGCCGGCCGTGCCGATGGCCATCGCGTCGCGAGCGGTGTAGGGCGCCGGAATGCGCACCAGCCAGTCGCCCTTGACGCGCGCGCGCTGGGACAGGCCGCCCCAATGCGACTCTCCGAGGCCCCAGCCATTGATGACGACGGCGTCACCCGCCTTCCAGCGGGCGTGGGTGCTGTGAATCACCTTGCCGGCGGCATCGATGCCGGCGACCATCGGCCACTTGCGCACCACGGGCGACGTGTTCGTCAGTGCCAGCCCGTCCTTGTAGTTGATCGTCGAGTACTCGACGCCAATGACGACATCGTCCCCCGGTGTCGCGGCTTCGAGTTCGGCGTCCGTGATGGCACGAATCTCGGCGCGAAAGGCGTCGCCCTCCTTGGAAAGCACGATGGCTTGCGTCATGTGTCGAAACCCCGGGATGCAGGACCGGCCATCATAGTGCCGTGTCGCGGCACGACGCTCCCGTCAGCGCGGGAAGGCACCGATCGCCGCAATGAGGAGGCACAGCGAAGCGGCAATCGTCAGCCGCGTCCGCAAGGCCAGGTACCACGATGCCACCGGCGTCGAATACAGTTTCATCAGCAGACCGTCGACCACCCGCACCAGCAGCAGGTCGCCGATCAGGAACGCGAACACAATGGTCGCGGGCACGCCGAACAGGAGCATCAGCAGTGCGAGCCATCCCAGCAGCGACGGCGTCACGCCCCAGCCAAAGGCGTTCCAGCTCTGTGCCTTGTTCAGTCCGGGGTTCGCCAGCGCGAGACCCCAGTGGACCGCGCCGAGAAAGGACAGGACCACCGCCGCATAACCGGCGAGGCCGAGCTGCATGCGGAAGGCGGCGGTCCCGCTCCACGGCCAGCACAACAGCGCCAGCACGAAGAACGGCAGCAGGCCGAGGTTGCCGAGTAGCGTGGCGATGCGCTGTTCGATGACGACCGACATCCAGCCTCCGGGGTTGCCGCAATTATCCAGCCTGCGCACAAACGGCCGGGACTTGCGTTCGAGCAAGTCGGGAGTAAGCCGGACCCCAATGGCCAACGCATCATTGCCGGCGCGCAAACGCGGATCAGCGCGCCGGTGGAATCCTCGCGCCGTCCAAAGGGAGCAGGCTGACGTGGAAGGAGCAGGCTGACATGGCGGTCGATGTCATTGTGGTCGGAGCCGGGCTGTCGGGCCTGGTGGCGGGCTACCGGCTGCAGCGCGCCGGGCTGTCCGTCCAGGTGCTGGAAGCGGCCGGGCGGCCAGGCGGAGTCATTGGTTCGGAACGCCGTAACGGCGTGCTCTTCGAGCGCGGACCCAACAGTGGCATGGATACCTCGCCGGCGATCAATGCACTGCTCGATGATCTCGGCATTCGCAGTCAGCGGCTCGACGCCAGCAAGGCATCGTCGCGTCGCTATGTCCTGCGTGGTGGACGGCTGGTGGCCTTGCCGATGTCAGCCGGAGCCTTCATTGCGACGCCGCTGTTTTCCCCGGGAGCCAAGCTGCGGCTGTTTGCGGAACCGTTCATTGCGCGTGCGCCGTCCGAGGCGGAGGAGTCGATCGCCGGGTTCGTGCGGCGCAGGCTGGGACGGGAGTTTCTCGACTATGCCGTCGAGCCGTTTGTCTCGGGCATCTATGCCGGCGATCCCGAGCAGCTGTCGGTGCGGGCAGCGTTTCCCCGGCTGCATGCTCTCGAGCAGCGCTACGGGAGCCTGCTGCGGGGAGCGATTCTCGGTGCGCGCGAGCGCAGGCGGAAAGCCGAGAAGTCGAAGAGTGCCGCGGTGAGTTTTTCATTCCGCGACGGCATGCAGTCGCTGACCGACGCGCTGGCCGCAGCGATCACGGATGTGCAGTGCGGCACTCGCGTGGTTCAGCTTGCCCGCGATCCCGACGGCTCGTATGTCGTTACGGTCGATCGAGCGGGACAAGCCGACCGGGCGAGCACGTTGCGCGCACGTGCGATCGTGCTTGCGGTGCCGGCCTATGCAGGCGCCACGCTCGTCCGGGCGCTCGCGCCCGACGCGGCGGCGTCGCTCGAGGCGATTCCGTATGCGCCGGTAGTGGTCGTCGCGAGCGCCTATCGGCGGTCCGACGTCGGTCATCCGCTCGACGGCTTCGGATTTCTCGCACCGGCACGGGAACAGCCGCGCGTGCTGGGGTCGCTCTTCTCGAGCACGATGTTCGAGCATCGTGCGCCCAGCGATACGGTGGTGTTTACCTCCTTCCTCGGAGGACGGCGCAATCCGGCTCTGGCCGCCGCGTCGGACGAAGAACTGCTGCAGGCCGTTCGGTACGAGCTGGAGCGATTGGTCGCCGCGCGCGGGACGCCGCTCTTCAACGAGATCACGCGCTGGCCACGCGCTATTCCGCAGTACACGATCGGTCACCTCCAGCGAATCGCGCAGATCGAACGGGCCGAGCAAGAGCTGCCTGGGCTGACCTTCTGCGCAAACTATCGGGGCGGTGTTTCCATCAGCGACTGCATCACGAACGGCGAGGCCATGGCGCGCACGGTGTCGCAGTACCTTGCCGGTGCCGCGGCGAAGTCGACCCCGGGTGCAGGCTCGGCGGGCATCGACTGATGCGGGCCGTGGGACCGGTCCATTTCGTCCAATCGGATGCCCTGCCGAAGGCGATCGCGTGGCAGAATCAGTCTCGGAAGTCGTGCCCCGCGATGCCGACGTCGGGGCGCTTGCACAGCCCGAGGTCACGCTGAGTTCGACCGTCATCCCGTTGCGGCAGTCCGCTGTCGAGCGCTCGCTCAAGCAGGCGAGCTTCGACACCGCGGGCGTGCCGATCCTCGCTGTCAATCACAGTGGCCAGATCCTCGCGATCAACTCCGAGGCGATGGTGCTCGTCGGCGGAGAGTCCGTGGTCGGGCGCAGCGTCGCCGAGCTGCTGGGATTCCTCAGCCACCGAGCCTTTACACGCCGTTGGCAGCGACTGTGGTCACAGGTCACGGCGGAAGGGCGCTGCGAATTCGAAGCCAAGCTGCCGCTGCGCAGTGGTGCACGCCTGAGCGCGCGCTTCGTGGTCCGGCTGTTCCGCTTCGACCAGGATGACTTCGCCTCGATCTCCATCGTGGACACGTCGGCCGAGCGGGCCGCACGCCGCCGCGTGCGCGCCGCCGAAGCGCGGGCGCGCGCGCTGGCGCTGCATCAGAGCGAACTGACGATCATCCTGAATGCCGATCGCCGGGTGGTCTTCGCCAACGCCGCGCTCGAGCCGATCACCGGCGAGCACGAAGCGGACATCATGGGCTCGCCGTTCGAGTTCATCCTCGATCAGCCGTCGCGCATCGAATTTCGCCGTGCGGTGGATCGCCTGCTGCGGGAGCCGGCCGGCGACCGGCAGCCTACGTCGTTGCATCTGCGCACGCGCGCGGCACTGGCCGGCAACGGCCGCAGCCTGTCGTGCGTGCTGGCGAACCGGCTGGACGACTCGACCGTGCGTGGTCTGGTGTTGACCGCGCGTGATCTCGGACCGGCCGAGAAGGCGCAGGCGCGGCGGCTGCGGTTCCGCGAGCGATTGCTCGAGCTGGCGATCCAGCCGAAGTCGGATTTCACCCAGACGCTGGCGACTGTTCTGCGCTCGACGGCCGAAGTGCTGGACGTGAGTACTGCCAGCTTCTGGCGCCTCTCGCGCGATCCCGATGTGCTGCGCTGTGAGGCACTGTTCGATCGGACCGCAGACCGCTTCCTGCGCGACTGGGTCGGCCGCGACTTTCCCGCAACCCGGTTCGCGGCTTACTTCGCGCAGCTGATGAATCGCCAGCCGGTTGTCGTCAATGACACGCGCACGTCGCGCCTGACGACGATGTTTGCAGGCGATCAGGACTGGGCGCACGTGCGTGCGCTGCTGGATGTTCCGATACTCGTCGAGGGCACCATCGCCGGCGTCCTTTGCCTGCAGCATCGCGACATCCGTTACTGGGACGAGGACGATGTCGGCTTCGCCAACACGACCGGGTTGATGCTGGCGTTGTCGATGGAGGCGGCGCAGCGGCAGGAAGCCGAATCGCGCATCGAGCATCTGGCCTGGTACGACGCGCTGACAGGGCTGCCGAACCGCAACCTGCTGCGCGAGACCATGCGCGACATGGTCATGACGGCGTCGAACCGCAAGCGCCGCATGGCAGCGATGCTGATCGACCTCGACCGCTTCAAGGACGTCAACGACACCCTCGGACACCTGGTTGGCGACGCGCTGATCAAGTCGGCATCCGATGTGCTGCGTGAGACCGTCGGCGAAGATGGCACCGTCGCCCGGCTGGGTGGCGACGAATTCGTCGTGCTGATCAGCGAGTTCGTGCATCGCCAGGAAGTTGCGCTGCTTGCGGCCCGGATCGCACAGGCGCTGCACCGGACCGATCTCGTGTCCAACATCGATACCCAGGTATCGGCTTCGATCGGCGTGGCGCTTTTTCCCGAACACGGGCGCGACATGAGCACGCTGCTGAAGAATGCCGACGCGGCGATGTACCAGGCCAAGCGTGATGGCCGCAACCAGTTCAGCTTCTTCAATCCGATTCGCTACGAGCGGGCGGCACGCGAGGTTCAGCTTGGCATTGAACTGGTCAAGGCCGTGCAGAGTGAGAGTCCTCAGTTCATCTGCGAATACCAGCCGCAGATCGAGATGGCTAGCGGCCGCGTCGTCGGGCTGGAGGCGCTGATCCGATGGAATCATCCGGTGCACGGCATGCTGACGCCCGACCGTTTCATCGGCGTGGCAGAGATCAGTGGCCTGTCGGAGCGGATCACTCGCTGGGTGATGAACGAAGTCTGCAGCCAGATCAATCGCTGGCGGCTCGTGCGGCCCGACTTCGATGTCCCGGTCGCTGTGAACGTCGCGGGACGAGAGATGGGCTCGACCGCCCTGCCGATCCTTGTGCGCAGCGCGCTCGTCAAGCACGGCATCGAGCCGCGGCTGATCGTCCTCGAAATCACAGAGCGCACGCTGGTCAAGGAAACCGAGATCAACAACGATGTGTTGGCCGAGCTCGCCTCGCTGGGCGTTGGCCTTGTGCTCGACGACTTCGGCACAGGCTATTCGATGCTGGGTTACCTGAAGCGCATGCCGATACACGCACTCAAGATCGACCAGTCGTTCATCGAGGGCATTCCGGCCGACCCCGACAGCCGCGCCATCGTGCACGCGATGCTGGCGGTCGCGCGCCACTTCCGCCTGAAGGTCGTCGCCGAAGGGGTCGAGTCGCAGGACCAGGTCGACTACATGCGCGACATCGGCTGCGAATTCGCACAGGGCTTCTTCTATTCGCACGCCATCTCCGGCGACACCATCCTCGACTACCTCGCGCGCGAGTCACCGGCGCCGTAGTCGCAGTCCCCACGCCCGCTAAACTCGCGTGACACTGCGAGGAGGCATCTATGGCGTACCAGAACATCCTGCTTGAGACCCGTGGTCGCGTTGGCCTGCTAACGCTGAATCGTCCGAAGGCGCTCAATGCACTCAACGACCAGCTGATGGATGAACTGGGCGAGGCCCTGCTTGCTTTCGATTCAGACGAAGCAATTGGTGCGATGGTCGTCACCGGAAGCGAAAAGGCATTCGCGGCCGGAGCCGACATCGGCGCGATGAAAGAATGGACCTACATGGATGTATTCAAGTCCGAATACATCTCCCGCAACTGGGAAACGATCCGCCGGGTGCGCAAGCCGGTCATTGCTGCCGTCGGGGGCTATGCACTGGGCGGCGGCTGCGAACTGGCGATGATGTGCGACATCATCATCGCGGCGGACACGGCGAAGTTTGGGCAGCCGGAGATCAAGCTGGGAATCATCCCCGGCGCAGGTGGCACGCAGCGCCTGCCGCGCGCCGTCGGGAAAGCCAAGGCGATGGACCTCGTGCTCTCGGCG
>CAVYNB010000032.1:0-110089 GCA_963769745.1 uncultured beta proteobacterium | reverse complement strand
TTTTTCGCACGTCGCCTTGGGCGGCGTGCCCATTGGATTTTCGATAACGGACGTCGCATGCCAACCATCAATCAGCTCGTACGCAAGCCGCGCGAAACGACCCGCATCAAGAGCAAGAGCCCGGCGCTCAAGAACAGCCCGCAGAAGCGCGGCGTATGCACGCGCGTCTACACGACGACGCCGAAGAAGCCGAACTCGGCGCTGCGCAAGGTGGCCAAGGTGCGCCTGGTCAATGGCTACGAGGTGATCTCGTACATCGGCGGCGAAGGCCACAACCTGCAGGAGCACTCGGTGGTCTTGATTCGCGGCGGCCGCGTCAAGGACCTGCCCGGCGTGCGCTACCACATCGTGCGCGGCTCGCTCGACACGCAGGGCGTGAAGGACCGCAAGCAGTCCCGCTCGAAGTACGGCGCCAAGCGTCCGAAGGCAGCCTGATTTTCAACCCGGTCGCCTGCACAAGCAGGCGGCCGAGTAAGTCGCGGCTCGTTTCGATGGAGCCGCCGTTGCGGAGCCAGCGTGTTCCGCCCAACGACTGAAGCCAAGTCCAGGCAAATGAGGTGAGCAATGCCCCGTCGTCGTGAAGTACCTAAGCGCGAAATCCTTCCGGATCCCAAGTTCGGATCCCAGGACGTCACCAAGTTCGTCAACGTCATCATGCTCGACGGCAAGAAGGCCGTAGCTGAGCGGATCGTCTATGGCGCCTTGACCCAGATCGAGACCAAGGCCGGCAAGAACGCGCTCGAAGTGTTTTCACTGGCCCTGTCGAACGTGAAGCCGATGGTCGAAGTCAAGAGCCGGCGTGTCGGCGGCGCGAACTATCAGGTTCCGGTCGAAGTTCGGCCCGTGCGCCGCATGGCACTTGCGATGCGCTGGCTGCGCGAGGCGGCCAAGAAGCGCAGCGAGAAGTCGATGCCGCTGCGCCTGGCCGGCGAGCTGATCGAAGCGGCCGAGGGCCGTGGCGGCGCGATGAAGAAGCGCGAGGAAGTGCATCGCATGGCGGAGGCGAACAAGGCGTTCGCGCATTTCCGCTTCTAACAAATTTTCTGTGCGGACCGGCCACAGGGCGGATCCGCAGCGAGGTTTACTAGGTGAGCCTTATGGCACGCAAGACCCCCATCGAGCGGTATCGGAACATCGGCATTTCGGCGCATATCGACGCCGGCAAGACCACGACGACCGAGCGCATCCTGTTCTACACCGGCGTCAACCACAAGCTCGGCGAGGTGCATGAAGGCGCCGCGACGATGGACTGGATGGAGCAGGAGCAGGAGCGTGGCATCACGATCACGTCCGCGGCGACGACCACGTTCTGGAAGGGGATGGACCTTTCGTTCCCGGAGCACCGCATCAACATCATCGATACCCCGGGCCATGTCGACTTCACAATCGAGGTCGAGCGCAGCATGCGCGTGCTCGACGGTGCGTGCATGGTCTATTGCGCGGTGGGCGGTGTCCAGCCGCAGTCGGAAACCGTCTGGCGCCAGGCCAACAAGTATGGCGTGCCGCGGCTCGCATTCGTCAACAAGATGGATCGCACGGGTGCCAACTTCTTCAAGGTCTATGAGCAGATGCGACTGCGCCTGAAGGCCAATCCCGTCGCGATCCAGATTCCGATCGGTTCCGAGGACAACTTCAAGGGCATCGTCGATCTCGTCAAGATGAAGGCGATCTTCTGGGACGAGGCCAGCAAGGGCATGAAGTTCGAGTACGCCGAGATCCCGGCAGAGCTCGTCGACACGGCCAAGGAATGGCGCGAGAAGATGGTTGAGGCGGCGGCCGAGGCCAACGAGGAACTGATGAACAAGTACCTCGAAGGTGGCGCGCTGTCGGAGGCCGAGATCAAGGTAGGCCTGCGCCATCGCACCATTGCGCACGAGATCACGCCGATGCTGTGCGGTTCCGCCTTCAAGAACAAGGGCGTGCAGGCGATGCTTGACGCGGTCGTCGAGTACCTGCCGAGCCCGATCGATCGTCCGGCGGTCATGGGCGAGAACGACCGGGGTGTGTCGGAAGAGCGGCCGGCCAATGACGAGGCGCCGTTCGCCGCGCTGGCGTTCAAGATCATGACCGACCCATATGTCGGCCAGCTCACCTTCCTGCGCGTGTATTCCGGCGTGCTGAAGTCCGGCGACACCGTCATCAATTCGATCAAGAGCCGCAAGGAGCGCGTCGGACGCCTGCTGCAGATGCACGCCAACCAGCGCGACGAGATCAAGGAAGTGTGCGCGGGCGACATCGCGGCGGCGGTCGGCATGAAGGACGTGACCACTGGCGACACGCTGTGCGACCCGGACAAGGTCATCACGCTTGAGCGGATGATCTTCCCGGAGCCGGTGATTTCCCAGGCCGTGGAGCCGAAGACCAAGGCCGACCAGGAAAAAATGGGCATCGCGCTCAACCGCCTGGCGCAGGAAGACCCGTCGTTCCGCGTTCACACGGATGACGAGTCGGGTCAGACCATCATCTCGGGCATGGGCGAGCTGCACCTGGAGATCCTGGTCGACCGCATGAAGCGCGAGTTCAGCGTCGAGGCCTCGGTCGGCAAGCCGCAGGTGGCCTATCGCGAAACGATTCGCAAGACGGTCGAGAACGCCGAAGGTAAGTTCATCAAGCAGTCGGGTGGACGCGGCCAGTATGGTCACGTCGTGCTGAAGCTCGAGCCGCAGGTACCTGGGACGGGCTTTGCCTTCGTCGATGCGATCAAGGGTGGCGTGGTCCCGCGCGAGTACATCCCCGCGGTCGAGAAGGGCGTCAACGAAACGCTGAAGGCCGGCGTGCTGGCCGGTTACCCGGTCGTCGACGTCAAGGTGACGCTGCACTTTGGTTCGTACCACGAGGTCGATTCGAACGAGAACGCCTTCAAGATGGCGGCCTCGATGGGATTCAAGGACGGCATGCGCGCAGCGTCCCCTGCACTGCTCGAACCGATCATGGCGGTCGAGGTCGAGACGCCCGAAGAGAAAATGGGTGACGTCATGGGCGATCTCTCGTCGCGTCGGGGCGTCATCCAGGGCATGGACGATCTGCCGGGCGGCGGCAAGGCCATCCGCGCGGAAGTTCCGCTGGCCGAGATGTTCGGCTACTCGACGACACTGCGTTCGCTGACGCAGGGTCGCGCGACCTACACGATGGAGTTCAAGCACTACGCCGAAGCGCCGAAGTCGGTCGCCGAAGCCGTGATCTCCGCGAAGACGAAGTAAGAGTCGTCACAACACGAACAACCGTTCTTTGAGGACCTAGCGATGGCAAAAGGAAAGTTTGAGCGTACGAAGCCGCATGTGAATGTAGGCACGATTGGTCATGTGGATCATGGGAAGACGACTTTGACGGCGGCGCATCACGCTGGTGTTGTCGAAGAAGTTTGGTGGTGAGGCACGGGCGTATGACCAGATTGATGCGGCGCCGGAGGAAAAGGCGCGCGGCATCACCATCAACACCGCCCACGTCGAGTACGAGACCAAGAACCGGCACTACGCCCATGTGGACTGCCCGGGTCATGCTGATTACGTCAAGAACATGATCACCGGTGCCGCCCAGATGGACGGCGCCATCCTGGTCGTCAGTGCCGCCGACGGCCCCATGCCGCAGACGCGCGAGCACATCCTGCTGGCGCGCCAGGTCGGTGTGCCCTACATCATCGTCTACATGAACAAGGTCGACATGGTCGACGACGCCGAGCTGCTCGAGCTCGTCGAGCTCGAAGTACGCGAGCTGCTCAGCAAGTACGAGTTTCCGGGCGACGACATTCCCATCGTCAAGGGCAGCGCCAAGATGGCGCTCGAAGGCGACCAGGGCGAGTTGGGCGAGCAGTCCATCATGAAGCTGGCCGATGCGCTCGACACCTACATCCCCACGCCCGAGCGTGCCATTGATGGTGCGTTCCTGATGCCGGTCGAGGATGTCTTCTCCATCTCCGGTCGCGGCACCGTCGTCACCGGCCGGATCGAGCGCGGCATCGTCAAGGTCGGTGATGAAATCGAGATCATCGGCATCAAGCCCACGCTCAAGACCACCTGCACCGGGGTCGAGATGTTCAGGAAGCTCCTGGACCAGGGCCAGGCCGGTGACAACGTCGGCGTGCTCCTGCGCGGCACCAAGCGCGAAGAAGTCGAGCGCGGCCAGGTGCTGGCCAAGCCCGGCTCCATCACGCCGCACACCAAGTTCAAGGCCGAGGTGTATGTGCTGAGCAAGGAAGAAGGCGGCCGACATACGCCCTTCTTCAATGGCTATCGGCCGCAGTTTTACTTCCGCACGACCGATGTGACCGGCTCGATCCAGTTGCCGGCGGGCACCGAGATGGTGATGCCGGGCGACAACATCCAGATGGATGTGGCGCTGATCGCACCGATCGCGATGGAAGAAGGACTGCGCTTTGCCATCCGCGAAGGCGGCCGCACCGTCGGCGCCGGCGTGGTGGCCAAGATCGTCGAGTAGGTAAGCGCGTACGGAAAACCAGGCCGGCGTCCGGCGGAGGCCGGCCTCTCGCTCTTTGAAAAGGATCTGAAATGCAAAGCCAACGTATACGCATCCGCCTGAAGGCGTTCGACTACAAGCTGATCGACCAGTCGGCGCTCGAGATCGTGGACACTGCCAAACGCACCGGAGCGGTGGTTCGCGGCCCGGTTCCGCTGCCGACCCGAATCCAGCGCTTCGACATCCTGCGCTCGCCGCACGTCAACAAGACGTCGCGCGACCAGTTCGAAATGCGCACGCACCAGCGGCTGATGGACATCATCGACCCGACCGACAAGACGGTCGACGCGCTGATGAAGCTCGACCTGCCGGCCGGCGTGGACGTCGAGATCAAGGTTCAATAGGGCTGCTTGCCTGGAAGGCTCAGCCCGGATAGAATCGCAGGCTTTCCGCACCTGGGCGGGTTGAAGCAATCTTCGCCCGGGATGCTTGAACGAACGCGGAACGCGCACCGCTACAGGCGAAGCGCACCACGCGAAATTTTGGTCCTGGCCAATCGAAGCCGGGAGTGGAGATAAGAATGAGCGAAGCTCGCTCGACGCTCGGCCTGTTGGGCCGAAAAGTCGGCATGACGCGCATCTTCACCGATGACGGGGAATCCGTTCCGGTCACGGTGCTCGACGTGTCGAACAACCGCGTCAGCCAGGTCAAGACGGCTGAGACCGACGGCTACTCCGCGGTCCAGGTTGCCTACGGCACCCGCAAGTCATCCCGTGTCGCCAAGCCCCAGGCGGGCCACTACGCCAAATCCGGCGTCGAGGCAGCCTCGGTCCTGCGCGAGTTCCGGCTCGACGCAGCCAAGGTCGCCGAGATGAAGGCAGGCACCGCGATCGGTGTCGACACCTTCAGCGTGGGCCAGAAGGTCGATGTCACCGGGGTCACGATCGGCAAGGGATTTGCCGGCGCCATCAAGCGCCACCACTTCTCGTCGAACCGCGCCACGCACGGCAATTCCGTGTCGACCAATGCGCCAGGCTCGATCGGCAACCGGCAGGATCCGGGCCGGGTGTTCCCGGGCAAGCGCATGGCGGGCCACCTCGGCGACGAACAGCGTACGACCCAGAATCTGGTGATCGCGCGCATCGATGCCGAGCGCGGACTGCTGCTCATCAAGGGCGCTGTCCCCGGTTCGGCCGGTGGCAACGTGATCGTGCGTCCGGCTGCCAAGGCCAAAGCAGCGGCCAAGGCCTAAGGAGAGGGCGCAATGGAACTCAAGCTACTGAACGCCCAGGGCCAGTCCAACGGCACGACGTCTGCGCCGGAGACGCTCTTCGGGCGCGAATTCAACGAAGCTCTGGTGCACCAGATCGTGGTTGCCTACCAGGCCAACGCACGTCAGGGCACGCGCTCGCAGAAGGACCGGACGACGGTCAAGCATTCCACGCGTAAGCCGTGGCGCCAAAAGGGCACTGGCCGTGCACGCGCCGGTATGACGTCGAGCCCGATCTGGCGCGGTGGTGGCCGCGCGTTCCCGAATTCGCCTGACGAGAATTTCTCGCACAAGGTGAACAAGAAGATGTACCGCGCGGGCATGACATCGATCCTGTCGAAGCTGGCGCGTGATGACCGCATCGCCGTGGTCGATGGACTTGCAGTCGATTCGCCCAAGACCAAGCTGCTCGCCGAGAAGTTGAAGGCGATGGGCCTGGAGTCGGTGCTGATCATCACGGATACGGTCGACGAAAACCTGTACCTCGCGTCGCGCAACCTGAAAAACGTCCTGATCGTCGAGCCGCGCTATGCGGACCCGCTGTCGCTGATCCACTACAAGAAGGTGATCGTGACCAAGCCGGCGATCGCCAAGCTCGAGGAGATGTGGGGATGAGCACGCCGACCCGTCAGGACCGTCTGTACAGCGTGCTGCTCGCGCCCATCGTTTCCGAGAAGAGCACGATGATCGGCGAGAAGAACGACCAGGTCGCGTTCCGCGTGATGCAGGACGCCACCAAGAACGAAGTCAAGGCCGCCGTCGAGCACCTTTTCAAGGTGCAGGTCGACAAGGTTTCCATCCTGAACCAGAAGGGCAAGAGCAAGCGCTTCGGCCGTTTCACCGGCAAGCGCGGCAACGTGCGTAAGGCGTACGTCTGCCTCAAAGAGGGTCAGGAAATCAACTTCGCGCAAGAGGTGAAGTAATGGCACTCGTCAAGGTCAAACCGACGTCTGCCGGCCGGCGCGGGCTGGTCAAGGTCGTCAACGAAAACCTGCACAAGGGCAAGCCGTTCGCCGGCCTGCTCGAGAAGAAGACGCGCTCGTCCGGCCGCAACAATGCCGGCCGCATCACGACACGCCACATGGGCGGTGGCCACAAGCAGCACTATCGGGTCATCGACTTCAAGCGGACCAAGGACGGCGTGCCGGCCAAGGTCGAGCGGCTCGAGTACGACCCGAACCGTTCGGCTCATATCGCCCTGCTGGTCTATGGCGACGGCGAGCGGCGCTACATCATTGCGCCCAAGGGCGTGACGGTCGGCGCCCAGTTGATGAGCGGCAACGAGGCTCCGATCCGGGTCGGCAACACGCTGCCCCTGCGCAACATCCCGGTCGGTACGACCGTGCATTGCGTCGAGATGCTGCCGGGCAAGGGTGCGCAGCTGGCGCGTGCCGCCGGCACGTCGGTGCAGCTGCTGGCGCGCGAGGGCACTTACGCGCAGCTGCGGCTGCGATCCGGCGAGATCCGCCGCGTGCTGATCGATTGCCGCGCGACGATCGGCGAGGTCGGCAACGAAGAGAACAACCTGCGCCAGATCGGCAAGGCCGGTGCCATGCGCTGGCGTGGCGTGCGTCCGACCGTACGCGGCGTGGCGATGAATCCCGTTGATCACCCGCACGGTGGCGGCGAGGGACGCACCGGTACCAAACGCGATCCGGTCAGCCCGTGGGGTCAGCTGGCCAAGGGTTATCGAACCCGCAACAACAAGCGCACTGACACGATGATCGTGCAGCGCCGTCGCAAGTAAGGGGTCCTGAATGTCTCGTTCTCTGAAAAAGGGCCCGTTCGTCGACGGGCATCTGCTGAAGAAAATCGAAACGGCGCAGGCGACCCGCGACAAGAAGCCGATCAAGACGTGGTCGCGTCGCTCGATGATCCTGCCGGAGTTCATCGGCCTGACGATCGCCGTGCACAACGGCAAGCAGCACGTGCCGGTCTACATCAACGAAAACATGGTCGGTCACAAGCTCGGCGAGTTTGCACTGACACGGACCTTCAAGGGTCACGCGGCGGACAAGAAGGCCGTCGTGGCGAAGAAGTAAGGTGATGACGATGGAAACGACTGCATCGGTGCGCGGAGTACGGCTGTCGGCCCAGAAGGGTCGGCTCGTTGCCGACCTGATTCGCGGCAAGCCGGTCGACAAGGCGCTGAACATCCTGGGCTTCACGCAGAAGAAGGCAGCCGGGATCATCAGGAAGGCGCTCCAGTCGGCGATTGCCAATGCCGAGCACAACGACGGTGCCGACATCGACGAGCTGCGCGTCACCGGCATCCTGGTGGAGAAAGCAGCAACGCTGCGCCGGTTTTCGGCGCGGGCCAAGGGGCGCGGTGCGCGCATCGGCAAACAGACCTGCCACATCTTTGTGACGGTCGGCGACGCCAAACCCAAGAAATAGGTGATCCATGGGTCAAAAGATCAATCCCACCGGCTTCCGACTCCCCGTTACGCGTAACTGGGGCTCGCGCTGGTTTGCCACCGGTCCGGCGTTCCCCAAGATGCTGCAGGAGGACCTCAAGGTCCGCGAGTTTCTGCGCAAGAAGCTGCGTAGCGCCTCGGTCGGCCGCATCCTGATCGAGCGTCCGGCCAAGAACGCGCGCATCACGATCTACTCGGCGCGTCCGGGTGTGGTCATCGGCAAGAAGGGCGAGGACATCGAGTCGCTCAAGGCGACGCTGCAGAAAATGCTCGGCGTGCCGGTGCACGTCAATATCGAGGAAATCCGCAAGCCGGAGCTGGACGCCCAGCTGATCGCAGATTCGATCACCCAGCAGCTCGAGAAGCGCATCATGTTCCGCCGCGCGATGAAGCGCGCGATGCAGAACGCGATGCGGCTCGGCGCACAGGGCATCAAGATCATGAGCGCGGGTCGCCTGAACGGCATCGAGATCGCCCGGACCGAGTGGTATCGCGAAGGTCGAGTTCCGCTGCACACGTTGCGCGCGGACATCGACTACGGCTTCTCGGAAGCCAAGACCACGTATGGCGTCATCGGCGTCAAGTGCTGGGTTTACAAGGGCGACACGCTGGGCCGCAACGAAGCGCCCGCGGCGACCGATGCCACGCCGGCACCGGATCGCGAGGACCGTCGTCCGCGCCGCGGCGAAGGTCGTCCGGACAGTCGTCCGGCAGGCAAGGCGCCCGCCAAGCGGCCGCGCAAGACCGCCGACGTCAAGGCCGAGGCTCCTGCGCCGGTCGTTGAGAAGCCCAAGGACGACGCGGCCAAGCCGGTCGTCAAGCGTGTGCGCAAGGTGGCGGCAAAGACGCCGGCCGAGGGCGGCGCGAAAGACGGAGAGTAAGCCATGCTGCAACCTGCTCGTCGCAAATACCGCAAGGAGCAAAAGGGCCGAAACCGCGGGCTCGCGCTGCGCGGCGCCCATGTGTCCTTTGGCGAGTTCGGACTGAAGGTCACCGAGCGCGGCCGACTGACTGCACGCCAGATCGAAGCGGCGCGCCGTGCGATCAGCCGCCATATCAAGCGCGGTGGCCGCGTCTGGATCCGCGTGTTCCCGGACAAGCCGATCTCGCAGAAGCCGGCCGAGGTTCGCATGGGCAATGGCAAGGGCAACCCCGAGTACTGGGTCGCCGAAGTGCGGCCTGGCAATGTGGTTTATGAACTCGACGGCGTGACGGAAACGCTGGCGCGCGAAGCGTTTGCACTCGCCGCGGCCAAGCTGCCGCTGAAGACGACGTTTGTCGTCCGTCAGCTCGGCGCCTAAGGAGACCGGACGATGAACGTCAAGGAAATGCGCGCGAAGGATGCCGACGCGCTGACCAAGGAGCTGCAGGAACTGCAGAAGGCGCATTTTTCCCTGCGCATGCAGAAGGCCACGCAGCAATTGCAGAACACGAGCCAGATCCGCAACACACGGCGCGACATCGCGCGCGTGCGGACCGTGCTCGCGCAGAAGGCGACCGCCAAATGAACGCTGAGAAGAAATCGCTGACGCGCACGCTGGTAGGCAAGGTTGTCAGCAACAAGATGGACAAGTCCGTGACCGTCCTGGTCGAGCGACGGGTCAAGCACCCGGTCTACGGCAAGTACGTCGTCAAGTCGAACAAGTATCACGCGCACGACGAGACCGACGCGCTGAACGAAGGCGACATCGTCGAGATCTCCGAGGGCCGGCCGATCTCCCGGACCAAGAGCTGGACAGTCACGCGGGTGGTCGAGGCGGCGCAGGCCATCTAGGCTTGCCGCGATGCGGCAAAAGCGGATATACTCGCTGGCTTTCCGCCGGCTCAGGCGTTACGTGACGACGGAAGGCAAGCAAGGCAGTAGGCAAGAGTAGTCAGTGAGCAGTTTTCCGGAGCGCGCAGGTGCGCTTCGTCCCCCCGCCGGCGGCGGGGCACAGGACGGACGCACGGCGGGCTCCTCAACCCGGACGGGACCAAGACTGGCTGTTGCGTCGAGCCCTCAAGGCTCGGTCCGACGGTTCAAGTTGGGATCGAAAAGCCATGATTCAGATGCAGACGATGCTCGACGTCGCCGACAACACCGGCGCACGTTCGGTGATGTGTATCAAGGTGTTGGGCGGCTCCAAGCGCCGCTACGCGAACATCGGCGACGTCATCAAGGTGACGATCAAGGAATGCGCGCCGCGCGGTCGCGTCAAAAAGGGCGAGGTCTACAGCGCTGTCGTTGTGCGCACGGCCAAGGGCCTGCGCCGCGGCGACGGCTCGGCGATCAAGTTCGACAACAACGCGGCGGTACTACTCAACGCCAAGCTGGAGCCCATCGGCACCCGCATCTTCGGCCCGGTCACGCGCGAACTGCGCACCGAGCGCTTCATGAAGATCGTGTCGCTGGCACCGGAAGTTCTGTAGGGGGAGCGCGGACATGGAACGTATCCGCAAGGGTGACGAAGTCGTCGTCATCGCAGGCAGGGACAAGGGCAAGCGCGGCGTCGTGCTGAGCCGCGTCGATGAGTCGCACCTCGTGATCGAGGGCATCAACATGGTGAAGAAGCATGTCCGGCCGAACCCGATGAAGGGCGTGGCCGGCGGCATCACCGACAAGACGATGCCGATCGACCAGTCGAACGTGATGCTGTTCAACCCGTCGACCAGCAAAGGCGACCGTGTCGGCTTCAAGCTGGTCGAGGGCAAGAAAGTGCGCGTTTTCAAGAGCAACGGCGCCGTCGTCGGCGCGAAGCAGTAAGGGGAACTGGACATGGCGCGTTTGCACACCCAGTACCGCGAGAAGATCGTGCCCGAGCTGATGACCAAGTTCGGCTACAAGACCGTGATGCAGGTCCCGCGCATCGCGAAGATCACGCTGAACATGGGCGTCGGCGAAGCGGTCAATGACAAGAAGAACATCGACATGGCGGTCGGCGACCTGACGAAGATCGCCGGGCAGAAGCCGGTCGTGACCAAGGCGCGCAAGGCGATCGCGAACTTCAAGATCCGCGAAGGCCTGGCGATCGGCACCATGGTGACCCTGCGGGGCGAGCGGATGTACGAGTTCCTCGACCGACTGGTGACGGTCGCCCTGCCGCGCGTGCGGGACTTCCGCGGCGTGTCGGGCCGCGCCTTCGATGGCCGGGGCAACTACAACATCGGCCTGAAGGAACAGATCATCTTCCCGGAGATCGAGTACGACAAGATCGACAAGCTCCGGGGCCTGAACATCAGCATCACGACGACCGCGAAATCGGACGATGAAGCCAAAGCGCTTCTCGCCGCGTTCCGGTTCCCGTTCCGCAATTAAGCGAGGGGAAAATGGCGAAGCTCTCATTGATAAACCGCGAAGCCAAGCGCGAGGCGGCGGTCAAGAAGCACGCTGCCAGGCGCGCTGAATTGAAGTCCATCATCGACGACCAGACGCGTTCGATGGACGAGCGCATGGACGCAATGAAGCGGCTGCAGGCATTGCCGCGCAATTCCAGCCCGGTGCGGCTGCGCAACCGCTGCGCGCTGACCGGCCGTCCGCGTGGCACGTTCCGCAAGTTCGGCATGGCGCGCGCAAAGATCCGCGAGGCAGCGATGCGCGGCGATATCCCGGGCCTGACCAAGGCGAGCTGGTAACTGAGGGTAAGCGAGGAACGCACATGAGCATGAGTGATCCCATCGCCGACATGCTGACCCGCATCCGCAATGCACAGCGGGTCGAGAAGCCGGAAGTCGCGATGCCGTCGTCGAAGGTCAAGGTGGCCATTGCCCAGGTCCTGAAGGACGAGGGCTACATCGAGGGCTTCCAGGTGCATGCCAACGACGGCAAGCCGGAACTGCGCATCGGACTGAAGTACTACGCGGGCCGACCGGTCATCGAGAGCCTCGAGCGCGTTTCGCGTCCGGGTCTGCGTGTCTACAAGGGCCGCGACGACATTCCCGCCGTGATGAACGGCCTGGGCGTGGCGATTGTCTCGACCTCGCGCGGCGTGATGACCGATCGCAGGGCGCGCAGCCAGGGCGTCGGCGGCGAAGTGCTCTGCTACGTCGCGTAACGGAGCGGAGGAAGACCATGTCTCGAGTAGCACGAATTCCGGTGACCGTCGCCAAGGGCGTCGACGTGCAGGTCACCGAAAGCCACATCACGGTCAAGGGGCCGCTGGGCACGCTGCAGCAGGCGCTGTCGGCCCGCGTCAAGATCGAGCTGGCCGACGGCCAGGTGTCGTTCGCCGCGGCCGACGAGTCGCGCGAGGCCAGTGCCATGAGCGGCACCATGCGCGCGCTGGTGGCGGCCATGGTGCAGGGTGTTTCGAAAGGCTTCGAAAAGAAACTGTCGCTGGTCGGCGTCGGTTACCGCGCCCAGGCGCAGGGCGACAAGCTGAACCTGTCGCTGGGCTTTTCGCACCCCGTTGTCCATCAGATGCCCGCCGGTGTGAAGTGTGAAACGCCGACGCAGACCGAGATCGTCATCAAGGGCGCTGACAAACAGAAGGTCGGCCAGGTCGCGGCGGAAGTCCGTGGCTACAAGCCGCCGGAGCCCTACAAGGGCAAGGGCGTGCGCTACGCCGATGAGGTCGTGGTCATCAAAGAGACCAAGAAGAAGTAAGGCGGCGAGAGGTCAACATGATCGAGAAAAAGGAAACCCGACTGCGTCGTGCCCGCGCGACCCGCGCCCGCATCGCGCTGCAGAAGACCGAGCGCCTGACGGTCAGCCGCACGAACCTGCACATCTACGCCAGTGTCGTTTCGGCCGATGGCGGCAAGGTGCTGGTGTCGGCGTCGACCGTCGAGCCGGAAGTCAAGACACAACTGGCCTCCGCCAAGGGCAAGGGCAGCAACGTCAATGCAGCCAAAGTCGTCGGCGCCCGCATTGCCCAGAAGGCGAAGGCAGCCGGCATCGAGAGCGTGGCTTTCGACCGCGCGGGTTACCGATTCCATGGTCGGGTCAAGGCGCTGGCGGATGCCGCGCGTGAAGCCGGACTGAAGTTCTAAGGGGCAGTCACATGGCACGAGTGCAACCGAAGGGTGTCGTCTCCGAGGATCGTGACGACGGCATCAAGGAAAAGATGATCGCGATCAACCGCGTCACCAAGGTGGTGAAGGGTGGTCGGATTCTTGGCTTTGCCGCGCTGACCGTGGTTGGCGACGGCGACGGCCGCATCGGCATGGGCAAGGGCAAGGCGCGCGAAGTGCCGGTCTCGGTCCAGAAGGCGATGGAGAAGGCGCGCCGCGCCATGGCGAAGATGCCGCTGAAGAACGGAACGGTGCACCACTTTGTCGAAGGCAAGCACGGCGCGTCGAGAGTGATGCTGTCGCCGGCGGCCGATGGCACGGGCGTCATCGCTGGCGGTCCGATGCGCGCAGTTTTTGACGTCATGGGCATTCGCAACATCGTGGCCAAGTCCCATGGCTCGACCAACCCGTACAACCTGGTGCGTGCCACGCTGGATGCGCTCAGCAAGCTGCGCACGCCGGCCGAGATCGCGGCCAAGCGCGGCAAGTCGGTCGAGGAAGTGTTCGGCTGAGCCGGAGAGAAACGATGAAGAAGATGCTCAAGGTCACTCTGGTCAAGAGCCCCATTTCCGCCAAGGTGTCGCACCAGGCGACGGTGCGCGGGCTCGGCTTGAAGAAGATGCGCCAGACACGTGAACTGGAAGACACGCCCGCAGTGCGCGGCATGATCAACAAGGTTGCCTACCTGGTTCAGGTCGGCGAGTAATCACAGGGGTCGACGATGCGCCTCAACAATCTGAAACCGGCGGCCGGCAGCAAGAGCGCCCGTCACCGTGTCGGCCGCGGCATCGGCTCCGGCTGGGGCAAGACCGCGGGCCGCGGTCACAAGGGCCAGAAGTCGCGCGCCGGTGGCTTTCACAAAGTCGGTTTCGAGGGCGGACAGATGCCGTTGTACCGGCGCCTGCCGAAGCGCGGCTTCACGTCGCTTTCGCGCCGGTATGTGGAAGTCGTGCGTCTGGCCGATCTGCAGCGACTCGGCGTCGACGAGATCGATCTCGCAGTGCTCAAGCAGGCGGGGATCGTGTCGGCTCTCGCGCTCGATGCGCGCGTGGTCAAGACCGGCGAACTGGCGCGCAAAGTGACCGTGCGCGGCATCGGCGTCACCAAGGGCGCGAAGGCTGCGATCGAGGCGGCCGGCGGCTCTGTGGCTGAATCGGCGGTGACGCCCGACACGGCGAAGAAGGCGGCGGCAAAGAAGGCGGCCGCGGACAAGGCAGCTGCGATCAAGGTGGCGGTGAACAAGCCGGCCGAAAAGCCGGCCGAAAAAGCGCCTTCGAAAAAGCAGTGATCGGCCTCAGCTGACGTAAACAGGACATACCCGCGTGGCGACCAGCGCATCTTCGACGATAGGCAGTACCGGGAAGTACGGCGACCTGAAACGGCGCCTGTTCTTCCTGTTGCTGGCGCTCGTCGTCTATCGGGTGGGCACACACATCCCGGTGCCTGGCATCGATCCGGACCAGCTGCGGCAGCTCTTCAACTCGCAGCAGGGCGGCATCCTCGGCCTGTTCAATATGTTCTCGGGTGGAGCGCTGTCGCGCTTTTCGGTGTTTGCACTGGGGATCATGCCGTACATCTCGGCGTCGATCATCATGCAGATGCTGACCTATGTGCTGCCTTCGCTCGAGGCGCTGCGCAAGGAAGGCGAATCCGGCCGCCGCAAGATCACGCAGTACACGCGTTACGGCACGCTCGGTCTGGCCATCTTCCAGGCGATCGGCATTTCGGTCGCGCTCGAATCGCAGCAGGGTCTGGTGATCGATCCGGGCCTGATGTTCCGCTTCATCTGCGTCGTGTCGCTGGTCACCGGGACGATGTTCCTGATGTGGCTCGGTGAGCAGATCACCGAACGCGGGCTGGGCAACGGCATTTCGATCCTGATCTTCGCCGGCATCGTCGCGGGCCTGCCGTCGGCGATCGGTGGACTGTTCGAACTGGTGCGCACCGGCGGCATCAGCCCGCTGGCGGCAATCTTCATCATTGCACTGATCGTCCTCGTCACGGCGTTCGTCGTGTTCGTCGAACGCGGCCAGCGCAAGATCACGGTCAATTACGCCAAGCGCCAGGTCGGCAACAAGATCTACGGCGGCCAGAGCTCTTTCCTGCCGCTCAAGCTCAATATGTCGGGCGTGATACCGCCGATCTTCGCGTCGTCGCTGATCCTGTTCCCGGCGACGCTGGCGAGCTGGTTCACGACGGGCGACGCGACGCGCTGGATCCGCGACCTGGCCGCGGCCTTGTCCCCCGGGCAGCCGCTGTACATGTTCCTCTATGCGGCGCTGATCATCTTCTTCTGCTTCTTCTACACCGCGCTGGTCTTCAACAGCAAGGAGACAGCGGACAACCTGAAGAAGAGCGGTGCCTTCGTGCCGGGGATCCGGCCGGGTGACCAGACTGCACGCTACATCGACAAGATCCTGATGCGCCTGACGCTGGCCGGTGCCATTTACATCACGTTCGTGTGTCTGGTGCCCGAGTTCCTGAACGCACGCTTCTCGGTGCCGTTCTACTTCGGCGGGACATCGCTGCTGATCGTGGTGGTCGTCACGATGGACTTCATGGCGCAGGTGCAGGCATACATGATGACGCACCAGTACGAGTCGCTGCTGAAGAAGACCAACTTCAAGGGTTTTGGCGGGCAGCTGCCGCGCTGATCCCGGGAACGATGGCCAAGGACGACGCGATCCAGATGCAGGGGGAGATTCTCGAGAATCTCCCGAACGCCACGTTCCGGGTGAAACTGGAAAACGGGCATGTGGTGTTGGGGCATATCTCCGGAAAGATGCGGATGCATTACATCCGCATCCTGCCGGGCGACAAGGTCACGGTGGAACTCACGCCCTACGATCTGTCGCGGGCCCGCATAGTGTTCCGCGCCAAGTAGCGCGGTTGGAGAACGAGATGAAAGTGATGGCTTCCGTCAAGAAGATGTGCCGCAAGTGCAAGATCATCCGGCGCAAGCGGGTGGTGCGCGTGATCTGCACGGATCCACGTCACAAGCAGCGTCAGGGCTAGTTGCCCGAACGAGGACACAGAATGGCTCGTATTGTCGGTATCAACATTCCGCCGCATCAGCACGCCGAGATCGGCCTGACTGCGATCTATGGCATCGGTCGAGCGCGTGCGCGCGCCATCCTGGACGCCGCCGCGGTTCCTTACTCGAAGAAGATCAAGGAACTGAACGACGCGGAGCTCGAGCGCATCCGCGAGGAGATCGGGCGCACTTCGGTAGAAGGCGACCTGCGCCGCGAAATCCAGCTGTCGATCAAGCGCCTGATCGACCTTGGTACCTACCGTGGTGTGCGTCATCGTCGCGGCCTGCCGGTGCGCGGCCAGCGCACGCGTACCAATGCGCGCACGCGCAAGGGACCGCGCAAGGCTGGCGTGTCGCTGAAGAAAGGAACCTAAGGCATGGCGAAGAATCCGTCTCCGCAGCAGATCGCCGCGCAGCAGCGCGCGCGCAAGAAGGTCAAGAAGGTCGTTTCGGACGGCATCGCGCACGTGCATGCGTCGTTCAACAACACGATCATCACGATCACCGACCGGCAGGGCAATGCGCTGTCGTGGGCCAGTTCGGGTGGTCAGGGGTTCAAGGGTTCGCGCAAGTCGACGCCCTTTGCTGCCCAGGTTGCCGCCGAAAATGCCGGCCGCGCCGCCCAGGAGCATGGCATCAAGAACTCTGGAAGTCCGCATCACCGGACCCGGCCCGGGCCGCGAGTCATCGGTGCGCGCGTTGAACGCGCTCGGCATCCGTATCTCGTCGATCCAGGACATCACGCCGGTTCCGCACAACGGCGTGCGGCCTCCGAAGCGCCGTCGCGTTTAGGCAGGCGGGCCAAAGTGCAAACCTACTTTGGCCCGGAATAGTTTGAAAAATTCGCTGGCGGAGCCAGACGATTTTTTGAACGTAAAGGCAGGTAACTGCCTTGGTGTCGCCGCCTCGAGCGGTGACTTAATGCGGCTCAGCCGCAGGATGAAAGAGGAAAGAAACGTGGCACGTTACACAGGACCCAAACTCAAGCTCTCGCGCCGCGAGGGCACCGATCTGTTTCTCAAGAGTTCGCGTCGCGCCTTCGATTCGAAGGCCAAGGCGGACAGCAAGCCGGGCCAGCACGGCCGCACCTCGGGTGCGCGCCAGTCGGACTACGGCACGCAGCTGCGCGAGAAGCAGAAGGTCAAGCGCATGTATGGCGTTCTCGAGCGCCAGTTCCGCCGCTATTACCAGGAGGCGTCGCGCCGCAAGGGCAACACCGGCGAGCACCTGATCATGCTGCTCGAGTCGCGTCTCGACAACGTCGTCTACCGCATGGGCTTCGGCGCCACGCGCGCGGAGGCTCGCCAGCTGGTGGGACACCGCGCGATCGCGCTCAATGGCGAGACGGCCGGCATTGCGTCGATGCTGGTGAAGTCGGGCGACATCATCACGGTTCGCGAGAAGGCCAAGAAGCAGGGCCGCATCCAGGAAGCGTTGACGCTGGCCGAGCAGTCGGGCTTTCCGTCCTGGGTTGAAGTCGACCCCAAGAAGCTGGAAGGCAAGTTCAAGCAATTGCCTGATCGCGGCGAAGTCGCGCAGGACGTCAACGAGTCGCTGGTCGTCGAACTTTATTCGCGATAACGATTTCGGGGATGCCGGCCCGCATGCGCGGTCCGGCGACGAAAGCGGTTTGGGCAACCGCGTTCGCTTCTTCTTTGCCCTAACCATCAGCCTTATCGGCGTAACGAGCCGAGGGTATTGAAGGGAAAGTCTCAAATGACAAGCACTGCACTACTCAAGCCGCGCGCGATCGAGGTCGAGGCGGTCGGTCCGAACGCGGCCATCGTCACGATGGAACCGTTCGAGCGCGGCTATGGCCACACGCTCGGCAACGCGCTGCGTCGCATCCTGCTGTCGTCCATGGTCGGCTACGCGCCCACCGAGGCACAGATCACCGGCGTCGTCCATGAATACTCGACCGTCGATGGCGTGCGCGAGGATGTCGTCGACATCCTGCTGAACATGAAAGGCATCGTGTTCAAGCTGCACAACCGCGACGAAGTCACGCTCACCCTGCGCAAGGAAGGCGAAGGCGTCGTGATCGCCAGCGACATCGAGCTGCCGCACGATGTCGAGATCGTCAACCCGGACCACGTGATCGCCCATCTGTCGGGCGGTGGTCGCCTGGAGCTGCAGGTCAAGGTCGAAAAGGGCCGCGGCTACGTGCCGGGCAACGTGCGGGCATTCCGCGACGACCACTCGAAGACCATCGGGCGCATCGTCATGGACGCGTCGTTCTCGCCGGTCAAGCGCGTGTCGTACGCGGTCGAAGCCGCCCGCGTCGAGCAGCGCACTGACCTCGACAAGCTGGTGATGACGATCGAGACCAACGGCGCGATGACGCCGGAAGAAGCCGTGCGGCAGTCCGCGCGCATCCTGATGGACCAGTTGCAGGTCTTCGGCGCCCTCGAGGGCATGGCCGAGACGTCTGCCGCGGCATCGTCGCGCTCGCCGCAGGTCGATCCGATCCTGCTGCGCCCGGTCGACGACCTGGAACTCACGGTGCGCTCGGCCAACTGCCTGAAGGCCGAGAACATCTATTACATCGGCGACCTGATCCAGCGCACTGAAAACGAGCTGCTGAAGACCCCGAACCTGGGCCGCAAGTCGCTCAACGAGATCAAGGAAGTGCTGGCCGCCCGCGGTCTCACCCTGGGCATGAAGCTGGAGAACTGGCCGCCAGCTGGTCTCGACAAGTAAATAGGACACTTTTCAACCGACCCGCCCGCAAGGGATCGAAGAGTCGGATCAACAACCGCCCGACCTACGGCCGGTTAAAGACTGAAAGGAAGAACCATGCGTCACGGACACGGACTGCGGAAACTCAACCGCACCAGCAGCCATCGGCTGGCGATGTTGCGCAACATGACCAACTCGCTGCTGCGCCACGAAGCCATCAAGACGACGGTGCCGAAGGCCAAGGAGTTGCGGCGCGTCGTCGAGCCGCTGATCACGCTCGGGCGTGAACCGACGGTGGCCAACAAGCGCCTCGCATTCAACCGCCTGCGCGACCGCGAGATGGTGGTGAAGCTGTTCAACGAGATCGGGCCGCGCTACAAGGCCCGCAACGGGGGCTATACGCGGATCCTGAAAATGGGCTTCCGTGTCGGCGACAACGCACCGATGGCGTTCATGGAACTGGTCGATCGCCCGGCGCCGCCTGTCAAGGAAGAGTCAGCCGACGCAAGTTGAACATCGCGCTGAGCTAGACTGCAAAGGCCTGCCATCCGGCAGGCCTTTTTCATTTCGTCCCACTTTTTTCTGACCATGGACGCTGCCGTCGTGCCCGAGCTGAAACTCGACGAGGTGCTCGACGTGCGCGACCTGCGCAAGGTCTACGGCGGCGCGCCGGTGGTCGACGGGCTGTCCTTCTCGATCCGTCGCGGCGAGTGCTACGCGCTGCTCGGTCCCAACGGCGCCGGCAAGACGACGACGCTGCGCTGCTGCCTCGGGCTGACGCAGCCCGATGGCGGCACGATCCGACTGGTGGGCGAACCGATCCCGCGCGAGGCGCGGCGTGCCCGCATCCGCGTCGGCGTCGTCCCGCAGATCGACAACCTGGATCCCGACTTCACGGTCACCGAGAACCTCGTGGTCTACGGTCGCTACTACGGACTGGCCGACCGCGAAGTCGCGCAGCGATTGCCTGCGCTGCTCGATTTTGCGAGCCTTGCTCACAAGAAGGACGCGCGGATAGGCGAATTGTCGGGCGGCATGAAGCGCCGTCTGACGCTGGCTCGTTCGCTGGTGAACGACCCGGACCTGATCTTCATGGACGAGCCGACCACCGGCCTCGACCCGCAGGCGCGCCACCTGATCTGGGACCGCCTGAAGCAGCTGCTCGGGCGCGGCAAGACCATATTGCTGACGACGCACTTCATGGACGAGGCCGAGCGTCTGGCGAACCGGCTGGCGGTAATCGACCGCGGCCGGATGATCGCCGAGGGCGCGCCGCGAGACCTCATTCACGAGCATATCGAGCCGCAGGTCGTCGAGATCTATGGCGACGGCGCGCGGCAATGGGCGGAACGCGTGGGCCGTACGCTGCTCGGTCGCCTCGAGATCACCGGTGAAACCGTGTTCTGCTATTCGCACGATCCGGCGCCGGCATTGCATGCGCTGGAGTCAAACATCGGATTGCGCTACCTGCATCGGCCCGCCAATCTCGAGGATCTGTTTCTCAAGCTGACGGGCCGCGAGATGCGGGACGAGTCATGAGCGCCTCAGCGCCGACCTCTTCGACCGGCAATTCGGTGTGGGCACCGCCGCGGCTGTCCTGGCGCTTCGTTCCGGTGTGGCGGCGCAACTTCCTGGTCTGGCGCAAGCTCTTCGTCGAGCGGTTGCTGACCAACGTGGTCGAGCCCCTGCTGACGATCGCGGCATTCGGCTACGGGCTTGGAAGCCTGCTGCCCGAGGTCGACGGCGTGTCGTATCTGCAGTTCCTCGCCAGCGGCTCGATCGCGATGAGTGTGATGTACTCGGCGAAGTTCGAGTCGCTCTGGGGAGCGTTCTCGCGCATGAGTATCCAGAAGACCTGGGACGCGATACTGCACACGCCGCTCGCGGTCGACGACCTGCTGCTCGGCGAACTCGTGTGGGCGGCCAGCAAGGCCACCTTCACGGCCGTGTGCATCCTCGCGATGATCTGGCTGCTCGACATCGCGCGCGAACCCTTGTCCTTGCTCGTGCTGCCGGTGGCGTTCTTCATTGCGCTGGTGTTCGCTGCGATGGCCCTGATCGTCAACGCGGTCGCGCGCAGCTACGATCTGCTGTCGAACTACTTCACCGTGGTCGTCATGCCGCTGGTGTTCCTTTCCGGTGTCTACTTTCCGCTGACGCAGCTGCCGGACTGGCTGCGCACTCTTGCCGAGTGGCTCCCGATGACCGCGGCCGTCAACCTGGTGCGCCCGCTGGCACTGGGTCGATGGCCGACGAATGGAATGAGCGACATGCTGCTGCTGGCGCTCTGGGGCATCGCCTGCTACACGGTGGCATTGGGACTGACGCGCAAGCGACTCCTCAAGTGATCGACAACGTCCTCGTCGTCCTGACCAACTGCCCTGATGTCGGGGTCGCCGACCGCATCGCTCGCACGCTGGTCGAGCAGCGCCTGGTCGCGTGCGCAAACCGGCTCGCGGAGGTCGATTCGATCTTTCGCTGGCAGGGTGCGGTGGAGCGTGCGGTGGAAGTGCCATTGCTGATCAAGACGACCCGTGAACGCTACAGCGAGGTCGAGGCCGCCATACGCGCGCTGCATCCGTATGACGTTCCCGAGATCATCGCGTGGCCCATCACCGCTGGCCTGCCCGCGTATCTGCGCTGGGTGGTCGAGGAAACGCAGCCGCCCATGCAGGCCTGAGGTGCGAGCGGCATCGGCGTCGATGAACAGACCGTCGCTCGGAGCTCGAATCGGCTCTCCTGGGCCGCTAGAATTTTGCTATGGCCGCCAGCGACGCGCACGACGCGATTCGTTTCGACAAGTGGCTCTGGGCTGCGCGTTTCTTCAAGACGCGGTCGCTGGCCTCCGAGGCGGTCGAGCGCGGCCAGGTCAGGATTGACGACCAGCGCATCAAGCCGGCCCGGACCGCGCGCGTCGGCGATCGGGTCGTGATTCAGCGGGGTGACGAGCGCATCGAGTTCGTCGTCCGTGCACTGTCCGGGGTGCGCGGACCCGCGCCCGTGGCACAGAGCCTGTATGAAGAGACGCCGGAAAGCCGCACACGACGTGAGCAGGCGTCCCAACAGCGACGCCTGTCACGCGATCCCGCGGCGATGATCAAGGGCCGGCCGTCGAAGCGCGATGCGCGGGCACTGCGACGGATGACCGGCAGTACGGACATCGACAGATAGGTCGAAGGGCGAGATCGAATGAAACTCCGGATCCTGACCGCATTGGCCTGCATGGTGATGGCACCGTTGCATGCGTCGGATATTCCGCCGAGTGTTCCGATGGCGGGCTTCGCGAAGTACGAGTTCAACAAGTGGCTGTTCCGCTCCTGCACCGGCGCGGGGAAGACATCGACGCTGCAGGCGCAGGGCCTGCCGTTCATCGACGCCACGCCCGAACGAGTTCTCTTCGAGGCGATCCAGCAGCGCTGGAAGCAATCGGCCGATCCGCTGCGTGGCGTCTATCTGGAGTTCGCCGGGTTCATCGAGAATGGGCGCGTGACCGCCACTGACATGCAGCGTTCGCTGGGATGGGTCGAGTCGTGCGCGCAGCGGCCGAGCAATATTGCGCCCGGCGCACGACTGTGGGCGGCTGGCAACGAACCGGGCTGGAGTTTCGTGGTCGATGGCAAGACGGCAACGTTCCGGACACCGGATGCCGTGCTGAAATTCCCGGTCACGGCAGCGAAGTCGTCGGATGGAACGGTCACCTACGTGGCGGAAAGCTCTGGTGATCGCATCCGCGTGGAACTGACTCAGGGCCTGTGCAGCGACACGATGAGCGAGGCCGCCTTCGGCCGACGCGCCGTCGTGGCCGTGCGCGGCGCGCTTTACACCGGCTGCGGGCTCGTGCGCTGATCAGCGCAGCCAGCGCGGCGGACGCGGCGTGCGTGGCCGGTCGAGGATGCGGCGCGCCCAGAAGTACAGCAGCATCACGACGATGATCGATCCCATGCCGGTGATCGTCAGCCAGAAGCCATTGAGTTCGTGCAGCAGAGGCATGTACTGAAAGTTCATGCCGAACACCCCGGTGATCAGCGTCAGCGGCGCAAATATCGCTGCGATCGCCGTGAGCTTGCGCACGATCTCGTTGGTCTGATGTGTGTTGGCCGAAAAATGCAGCTGTACCGCCGATTCGGCCGAAGTCTCAAGCCGGCGTGCGTGATGCAGCACACGCTGGATGTGTTCCAGCACGTCGTTCAGGCGCACAAGATACGCATCGTTGATCGCCGCGTCAGGCGTTTCCTCGAGGTACGAATCGCGAAGTTCGGTCAGCGCGTCGTACTGGCCTTCGCACAGGTTCTCCAGCTTGCGCAGTTCGATGCGGGCCTCGAGCAGCGCCGACCAGTTGCTGAAGGGTCGGCGCGGGTCGAGCAAATCGCGCTGCCAGCGATCGAGTCGATCCGACAGTGGCTCGCGCAACTCGAGGTAGCGATCGACCATGCCGTTGAGCAGCCGCATCATCAGCTCGCCCGGCGACTTGGGCAGTCGTGACTTGTCGTACGGCGAGGGATCCGTGCGCGTGCGGGGATCGAGGAGACGCTGGCGTACCTGCTCGATCGTCTTGCTGCTGCCCTGGCGTACCGTGACCAGCAGGCGTTCGAGCAGGAAGAACGTGATCGGTCGCGTGACGATCTCCTGCAGCATGCGGCGCTGGTCGGCCGGACCGGCCCGTTCCTCGAGCGGCCGGAACTCTCCGGTGGCCAGCTTGCGGAACACGAGCATGTCGTAGTCGTTCGTACTGTCGAAGTACGACGGGTGCTGCAGGTTGGCCGCATCCTGCAGGTGCAGATCGTGCAGCCGCACGGAGCAGATGCGCTGGACCGCCTCGCGCAGTAACTCGGGATCGGCGATGGCTTCGTCGTGCAGCACGTCCAGCCAGAGGAAGCCCTCGGCCGGCGGGCGCGCCGGCTCGGCGGCGAGTTCCGTCGCGTGCTGCGTTCCGATCTCGATCCACTTCACGGCGGCGGTTTCAGCGGTCGGCCTTCAACCAGCGCGCGACGGGCAGGGCGAAGTAGGTCAGCACGCCATCGGCGCCCGCGCGCTTGAATGCGAGCAGGGATTCCAGCACGACCTTCTTCTCATCGAGCCAGCCGTTGGCGGCGGCCGCCTTGAGCATCGCGTACTCGCCGCTCACCTGATAGACGAACGTCGGTGCGCGGTAGGTGTCCTTAACTCGCCGCACGATGTCGAGGTAGGGCATGCCGGGCTTGACCATCACCATGTCGGCACCCTCGGCCAGGTCCAGGCCGACTTCCCAGAGAGCCTCGTCGGTGTTGGCCGGGTCCATCTGGTAGACCATCTTGTTCGATTTGCCGAGGTTTGATGCCGAGCCGACGGCGTCGCGGAAGGGGCCGTAAAAGGCGCTGGCGTACTTGGCGGAGTACGCCATGATCCGCGTGTGGATGTGCCCGGCGCCTTCCAGCGCCTGCCGGATCGCCCCGATTCGTCCGTCCATCATGTCGCTGGGCGCGACGATGTCCACTCCGGCGGCCGCCTGGACCAGCGCCTGCTGCACGAGTACCTCGATGGTCTCGTCGTTCAGCACATAGCCCTCATCGTCGATCAGGCCGTCCTGGCCGTGCGTGGTGAACGGATCGAGCGCCACGTCGGTCAGCACGCCGAGTTGCGGAAAATGCTGCTTGAGTGTCCGCACCGCGCGGGGGACCAGCCCTTCGGCGTTGGTCGCCTCGGCCCCGTTCGGCGACTTCAGGGAAGCGTCGATGACCGGGAACAGCGCAATGACCGGGATCCCGAGCCGGACGCACTCGTCGGCAACCGGAAGCAATTCGTCGATTGAAACGCGTTCGATGCCGGGCATCGAGGCCACGGCTTCGCGTCGGCGGGCGCCGTCGAGGACGAACACCGGGTAGATGAGATCATCGGCCGTCAGCGTGTTTTCGCGCATCAGGCGCCGGGAAAAGTCGTCGCGGCGCATGCGGCGCATGCGCACGGCAGGGAACTGGCCGAGGATCTGCATGAGGGGAAGTCCCAACTCGAAGGTGTGAACTGCGTTCGCTATCTTGCGTCTGAGGTGATGGACGATCCGTCGTCTCCCGCTTCACCTCCCTGAGCGGGTGCCTTGACGACTCAAGGCATTGCGGCCCCGGACTTGTTCCGGGGCATTTTTTTCGCGGTCATGATACGGCGATACGACGATACGGCGCGGGCGCCGGCTACGCCGAGAGCCAGCGCGTCAGGGTCTCGGTCAGTTCGTCGATGCCCTCGCGCTTCAGGCCGGAGAAAAGCTGCGCGCTGGCGCGCGGTCCGATGGCCTCGGCGCGACGCTGCGCAGTTGCAAGCGCCGCGCGTTTTTCCATCGTGCCCAGCTGGTCCGACTTGTTCAGCAGAAAATGCAGCAGGCAACCGCGCCCGTCCACGAACCGCAGCAGGGCATCGTCGCCGGCCATGAACGGCCGGCGCGCATCCATTACCAGAACGATGCCGATCAGCGACTGGCGTTCTCGCACGTAGCTGCCGACCAGCAAGTCCCACGTGGCACGTTGGCCGGCGTCGGCCTTGGCATAGCCATAGCCGGGCAGATCGACCAGGATCCCGCGCTCGACGCGGTCGCCGTGCTCGCCCTTTTCGCTCAGCGAAAAGAAGTTGAGTAGCTGCGTGCGCCCCGGCGTCTTGCTCGCAAAGGCCAGTCGCTTCTGTTGCGTCAATACATTGATCACCGTCGACTTGCCGGCGTTCGAGCGCCCGGCGAAGGCAATTTCCGGCAGGCTCGGCGGCGCGATTGCCGTCAGCTCGGCGACCGAAGTGACGAACCGGGCAGAGTGAAACAGGGACAAGGCGACGGCAGGAGTGGCGATGGACTTCGGTAGAATACGCGGCTTTGCGGAGCGGCCAGAAGGCAGGCCGTGCAGGCGTGGCGCGTGTACGCCGCGCGCGCGGCGGGGCCGCGACGTGTTCAACCCTCGAAGGCATGCGATGGAAATGTCGATGTGGCGGCGTTGCGGGATCGTGCTGATGGCAACGACGGGGATGGCGTTGGCCCCGACGGTTTTCGCCCAGGCCAAAGCAGTGAAGGCCGATGCATCGAAGGGCCAGCAGATCGCATCACAGGTCTGCGCCGCTTGCCACTCCGCGGATGGCAATTCGACGATTGCGGCAAATCCGAAGCTGGCGCAGCAGCATTCGAGCTACCTGCACAAGCAACTGGTGGATTACACCGTGCGCACCGGGGAGCAGAAGCCGGCGCGCGAGAACGCCATCATGAACGGCATGGCGGCGACGCTGTCGGACCAGGACAAGCGCGATGTGTCGGCCTGGTATGCCGGCCAAACCGCCAAGCCGGGCACGGCCCGTAACAAGGACACGCTCGAACTGGGCCAGCGCATCTGGCGCGCCGGCATCGCGGAGAAGGCCTTGCCGGCCTGCTCGGGCTGCCACAATCCGGCAGGGGCCGGAATTCCGAACCAGTATCCGCGTCTCGCGGGTCAGCATGCCGAGTACACCGAGGCCACGCTCAGGTCGTTCCGTGAGGGCGCCCGGCGCAACAGTGTGCCGATGCAGCAGATCGCCGCCCGCCTGTCGGACGCTGAAATGCGGGCCGTTGCCGACTACATCCAGGGACTGCGCAAGTAAGAGGCAAGCCGAGGCGGCGAGCCGCGTCAGGTCTTGCTGAAGACCTCGTTGACCTGCTGCGTGACGCGCACGAAGCTGGTCCGTTTCGAGAACTCCTTGAGCCGGCGCGCGCCGACATAGGTACAGGCGGAGCGCACGCCACCGAGGATTTCCTGCGCCGTGGCGGCCACCGGCCCGCGAAATGGCACCAGCACTTCCTTGCCTTCTGCCGCCCGGTACCCGGCCACGCCTCCGGCATAGCGCTCCATCGCGGCTTTGCTGCTCATGCCGTAAAAGCGCTGGTAACTGGCCCCATCACGCTCGAGCCGTTCCCCGCCTGACTCTTCATGTCCTGCGAACATGCCGCCGAGCATGACGAAGTCCGCTCCTCCGCCGAAGGCCTTGGCCACATCGCCAGGCGTGGTGCACCCGCCATCCGCACAGATCAGTCCCGACAGTCCGTGCGCGGCGTCTGCGCACTCGATCACGGCGGACAGCTGCGGGTAGCCGACGCCGGTCATGCGGCGAGTGGTGCAGACCGATCCGGGCCCGATCCCGACCTTGACGATGTCGGCGCCGGACAGGATCAGTTCTTCCGTCATCTCGCCGGTCACGACATTGCCGGCCATGATGACGAGCCGCGGATATGCCGTCCGGATGCGGGTAACGAACGTGACGAAGTTCTCGTGGTAACCGTTGGCGACGTCGATGCAGACGTATTCGACGGCGTCGGCGGCCGCATCCATCACGCGCCTGAACTTCTCCTCGTCCGCCTTGGTGATCCCCATCGAATAGAAAGCGGCCGACTTGCGCTCCAGCGAGCGGAAGAAGGCAACGCAGTCGTCGACGCTGTAGTGCTTGTGCAAGGCGGTCGACAGCCGGAAAGTGTCGAGGGCGCGTGCCATCTCGAACGTGCCGATCGTATCCATGTTCGACGCGATGATCGGGATGCCGTGATACTTGACGCCCGCATGACGAAAGGTGAACTCGCGCGAGATGTCGACATCCGACCTGGACGTCAGCGTCGAGCGCTTGGGGCGGATCAGGACGTCCTTGAAGTCCAGCTTGACCTGGTAATCGATGTGCATCGTGGGCCTGCAAGGCGGTGGACCGGCTTCAGTCTAGCGTTCGAAACTCCGGCTGCGTCGCGCTGTCTGATTCGGGTTCCTGTTCACGCCGGTCGGCGCCTGTAATGATCGGCCGGGTTGGGACGACCAAGCGGTGCATCCCCTAGAGGCTCCATGTTGATCCGTCATCCGCTGCCGATTCAGTGCCTCCGAAATCACGCCCGAGGGCGTGGTACCGCCAACGGCGCGAATTGCTGCAGGCCGGAGTTGGAGGCGCGTTTGCCCTCGTGGCATCCTCGTTCGTGAACGCACAGGTCGCATCCCCGGCTACGCTGGCGGCACGGCCCAGTCCGCTGTCGGTCATGGAAAAGCCGACGCCGGCCAAGCTCGTCACGAGCTACTGCAACTTCTACGAGTTCGGGACCGAGAAGGACGATCCGCCGCAACGCGCGCCGCAGTTGCTGAAGACGCGTCCCTGGACCGTTCGTGTCGAGGGCGAGGTCAGGAAACCGCGCACCTTCGATATCGATGACCTGCTGGCGCTCGCACCGATGGAGGAGCGCGTCTATCGGTTGCGCTGTGTCGAAGCGTGGTCGGCGGTCGTTCCCTGGATTGGTTATCCGCTGGCCGAACTGATCCGGCGGGTCGAGCCGACCGGGAACGCGAAGTTCGTGGAGTTCACGACGCTGGCCGATCCGAAGCAGATGCCGGGCTTGCGGTCGTCGGTGATCGACTGGCCCTACACCGAGGGGCTGCGTCTCGACGAAGCGATGCATCCGCTGACCCTGCTTGGCTTCGGCATGTACGGCCAGACCATGCCGGCGCAGAACGGCGCGCCGGTGCGGCTGGTGGTTCCATGGAAGTACGGGTTCAAGAGTGCGAAGTCGATCGTGCGCATCCGTTTCACCGAGAAGCAGCCGGTGATCGCGTGGCAGAAATCCAACCCGGCCGAGTACGGTTTCTATTCGAACGTGAATCCGGAACGCGATCATCCGCGCTGGAGCCAGAAGAGCGAACGCCGCCTGGGCGAAGAGATCTTCAGCCGGCGTCGCCCCACGTTGATGTTCAACGGCTACGCGGAGCAGGTCGCTTCGCTGTATGCCGGAATGGATCTGACGAAGTTCTATTGATGGCCGGGCTGTCGCGCGCTTTCCGCTTCGTACCGCCCGCCCTGCCGGCGCCGGCGCTCGCCGCCGTGCGCGCGCTTGTCTTCACGCTGGCGATGCTGCCGCTGTTGGCCCTGACTTACCGCGCGACAGACGGGGCCCTGGGTGCGAATCCGGTCGAGGCCATATTGCGCTCGCTCGGAACCTGGACGCTGGTCCTGTTGCTGGCAACGCTCGCCGTCACGCCGCTGCGGTGGCTGACCGGTTGGGCGTGGCTGCTGCGGCTGCGGCGGATGCTGGGACTGTATTCATTCTTCTATGCGCTGCTGCACGTGGTGGCCTTCGCCTGGCTGGATCACTGGTTCGAGTGGGCAGCGATCGTTGCAGATGTAGTGAAGCGGCCGTACCTGACGTTCGGCTTTGTGGCATTCGTGTTGATGATTCCCCTGGCGGCAACCTCGACCAACGCCATGGTGCGCCGTCTCGGCGGCCGGCAGTGGCAGCAGTTGCACCGCCTCGTCTACGGCATCGCCGTACTGGGAGTGCTGCACTACTGGTTCCACAAGTTGGCCAAGAACGACCTTGCGGAGCCGGCGATCTATGCGGCCGTGCTCGCCGTCCTGCTCGGAGCGCGACTGTTTCACGGGTGGCTTGCCCGGCGGCGACCCGGTGGGCTCGTCCCGGCTGCCAGACGCTAGCGACCTGAGCGGTGGTCGTATGCAACAGGCAGGGGTGTCGGGCCGCCTCGTTGCCGCCCGTAGCCGTCTAGGGCAACGTCGACTCGCCCGCAAACAGCTCAGTGACGGTTTCGCGACGGCGAACGGCAAACGCGCGGTCGCCGTCGACCATGACCTCCGCTGCACGCGGCCGCGTGTTGTAGTTCGAACTCATCGCCATGCCATAGGCACCCGCTCCAGCGATGGCCAGCAGGTCGCCCGGCGCGAGTGAAAGCGCACGTTCTCGCGCCAGCCAGTCTCCCGATTCGCAGATGGGTCCCACGACGTCGTAGGTCTGCGTCGGTCCCGAACGGACTTCGACCGGCACGACATCCATCCAGGCGTCATAAAGGGTCGGACGCAGCAGATCGTTCATGGCCGCATCCACGATCGCGAAGTTCTTGGCTGCGCCGTGCTTCAGGTACTCGACCCGCGTAATCAGCATGCCAGCATTGCCGACCAGCGATCGACCGGGTTCGACCATCACCGTCTTGGTTCCAAACCCACGCGCGTCGACCCGCTGCAGCAGCGCGCGGACCAGCTCGCCGCTCGCAGGGGGCGACTCGTCCTGGTAGCGAATGCCAAGACCGCCGCCGAAATCGATATGGCGCAGCCCGATGCCTTCACGCTCGAGCGCGTCGACGACATCGAGCACGCGATCAGCCGCATCGAGATAGGGGGCGAGTTCCGTGATCTGAGAGCCGATGTGGCAGTCGATGCCGACCACCTCGAGTCCGGGCCGTCGCGCCGCATCCCGGTACAGCGGCACTGTCTCGTCGATACCCACGCCGAACTTGTTGTCCTTGAGGCCCGTGGCGATATAGGGATGCGTACCGGCATCGACGTCCGGATTGATACGCAGTGAGATGCGCGCGCGCCGTCCCAGGCGGCGAGCGACGGCATCGATGCGCTCCAGTTCAGCCGCAGATTCGACGTTGAAGCACAGGATGTCGACGGCGAGCGCCTGCTCGATCTCGGCTTCGCTCTTGCCCACGCCGGAAAAGACGACCTTGCTGGCCGCTCCACCTGCGGCCAGCACTCGCGCAAGCTCACCACCCGAGACGATGTCGAAGCCAGCACCAAGACGGGCCAGGACGTTCAGCACGGCGAGGTTGGAGTTCGCCTTCATCGCATAGCAGACCAGCGACGCGCGGCCGGCCAATGCCTCTGCGTAGGCCTTGTAGGCCGCGGTGATGGCGGCGCGCGAATAGACGTATAGCGGCGTGCCGAAGCGGGCCGCCAGTTGCGCGATGGAAACGCCCTCGCAATGCAACTGGCCGTCGTGAGTGTCGAATCCCGCGCCGGCGGGACGCACGGCCGTCATTTCCTGTCGCTGGTCGACGGCACGTCCGGGTACGGCCGATCGGTCGAGCGCTCATTCGATGGCTCAGTCGGCCGCTCGCCTTGCCGCTGACCCGGCTGCTCCTTCGGCGTCGACTGCGGTGCCGCCACCGGCGGCGGCAGATACAGCGGACCCTTTTGTCCGCAACCCGCGACCAGGCCAGCGGAAGCGATGGCTAGAATGCAGCGAAGGGCCGTAGACATGATGCGGGCAAATCTAACATGACGGAATCCGAATTCCTCGAGCGCGCCGAGGACGCACTGCGCGCGATCGAAAGTGCCGCCGATGCCGTCGACGTCGACATCGAAGTGACGCGCGCTGGCAATGTGCTGACGCTCGAACTGGCCGATGGATCGCGCGTCGTGGTCAACAGCCAGGCGCCGATGCAGCAGATGTGGCTGGCGGCGCGCAGCGGCGCGCATCACTATGGATGGGTCGACGGCGAGTGGCGCGACACGCGGGACGGCAGTGAACTCTTTGCGGCATTGTCCCGGGTCGTCTCGGCCGAAGGGGGCACTCCGGTCGTATTTAGCGGGCGAGCGGCGCGCTGAAACCGGGCCGGTCAATCGACCGGCCGCGCCAGCCGGCGTGCGCTAGAAGATCTGGTCGCGCACTGCTTCGCGTTTGACCTGCTCTTCCGGCGGCAGACCATCTTCCAGGCCGATGCTCGCCACTCCCTGGCCCGGCTGGTGCTCGACGTAGTAATACTCGCCGCCAAGTTGCACGATGCCGGCCGGTGCGGACCGGACTACCTCAGGCACGCCGCCGAGCGCGCGCGACATGTAGGAAATCCAGATCGGCAGCGCCAGTCCACCGCCGGTCTCGCGTTCACCCAGCGGCCGCGGCTGGTCGAATCCCATCCACGCGACGGCCACCAGGTCGCCGCCATATCCGGCAAACCAGGCATCGTGGGAGTCGTTTGTGGTGCCGGTTTTGCCGCCGATGTCGCCGCGCTTCAGGATTGCCGACGCGCGGGCGGCCGTACCCGTGCGTGCCACTTCCTTCAGCAGGCTGTCCATCACGAACGCGTTGCGCTCGTTCAGCACGCGCACGGCCTTGTCGCCGGCCGTCACCGGCTTCGCTTCCATCAGGGTCTTGCCATTGGCGTCGGTCACCTTGCTGATCAGGTGCAGCTGCAGTCCGTAGCCGCCGTTGGCGAACACCGAATAACCGTTGAGCAGCACCCAAGGGGTCACCGAGCCCGCGCCGAGCGCCATGGTCAGGTAGGCCGGATGCTTGTCGGCCTCGAAGCCGAAACGCGTGATCCAGTCCTGGGCAAAGCGCGGGCCGATCGCCTGCAGGATGCGGATCGAGACCAGGTTCTTCGACTTGGCCAGGCCCTGCCGCAGTCGCAGCGGTCCCTCGAACTTGCCGTCGTAATTCTTCGGTTCCCAGACCTGGCCGCCGGTCAGATCCGGATCGATCGACAGCGGCGCATCGTTGATCAGCGTGCTCGGCGTGAATCCTTTCTCCAGCGACGCCGAGTAGATGAACGGCTTGAAGCTCGAACCGGGCTGGCGCCATGCCTGCGTGGCATGGTTGAACTTGTTGAGATTGAAGTCGAAGCCGCCGACGAGCGCGCGGATCGCGCCGTCGCGCGAACTGGCGGAAATGAACGCCGCCTCGACCTGCGGCAGCTGGACGATCGCCCAGCCGGACTTGTCATTGCGTGCGACGCGCACGACCGCGCCTGGAACGATCTTTCGACTCGGCTGGGCCTTGGGCGACAACGAGGGCGCGACGAACTTCAGGCCGTCGCCCGTGATATCGATCGGCTGCGCTCCCTGCGGCGCGACGCGCACCAGCGTGGGAGACGCCTCGAGGACGACAGCAGGAAACAGGTTGGGGCTTTCGATCGCCTCGACCAGTGCGTCCTCGATCCGTTGCTCACGCGTCGCCGGGTCGGAGGTGAGATCGATAAAGGCTTCGGGGCCGCGGTAGCCGTACTTTCGGTCGTAATCGAGCACCTGCCGGCGCAATGCACCATAAGCAATGTCCTGATCATCGCGCCGTATCGTCGTGGTGACGTTGAGTCCGCGGGTGTATGTCTCATCGCGGAACACTTCGAAGACGAGCTGGCGCGCGAGCTCGGCCGCGTATTCCGCGTGCAGTCGTACGCGCGGGGCCTCGTTGGCCACGGTGTTGGCACTGCGAGGCCGGAGTTCCTGCGTCAGTGCCGTTTCGTAGGTGGCACGGTCGATGTAGCCGAGGTCGACCATGCGTGTCAGGACGTACTCCTGTCGGCTCTTTGCCCGCTTCGGATTGACGAACGGGTTGTAGGCGCTAGGCGCCACCGGCAGGCCGGCGAGGATGGCCATCTCGGCGACGGTCAGGTCCTTGAGCTTCTTGCCGAAGTAGACCTGCGAGGCGGCGGCGAAGCCGTAGGCACGCTGGCCGAGGAAAATCTGGTTCGCGTAGACCTCGAAGATGCGGTCCTTGGACAGCGACGATTCGATCTTGTAGGCCAGCGCAATCTCGTAGATCTTGCGGATGTAGCTGCGCTCCGAGCTGAGGAAGAAGTTGCGCGCGACCTGCATCGTGATCGTGCTGCCACCCTGTCCGCGGCGGCCCGACACGAAGTTCGACAGCGCAGCACGCAAGAGCCCTACAGTAGTGGACGCCGTGATGCTCATAAAAGCGGTCATCCTCGGCGGCCAGGATCGCCTTCTTCATAAGGTCCGGCATCTCGGCGACCGCCACGTAGTCGCGGCGTTCCTCGCCGAACTCCCCGATCAGCAGGCCATCTGCGGTCCAGACCCGCAGCGGAATCTTCGGGCGATAGTCGGTCAGCGCGTCGATGGGCGGCAGATTCGAATACACCACGGCAAAGGCGAAGGTCAGCAGCAGCACTGCCGCGACCGCGGCGGCGCCAGCCAGGCCGCCGGCCCAGAGCAATGCGGTCACATACCAAGGGCGCGCAGCGCCTGGCCGGGACGTTTCTCTATCAGTGCCGTGCTTGTCTGCGGACACGGGAGCCGTTGCTGGAGGGAACTGGGCGTGCGAGTGACCGCTTATTTGCGCTTCGCCGCACGAAGGTTCGGGAATTATAGGAGCCGAGCAATCGACGGCCGGGACCGATGATGATTTCCGGCGAACCGTAGGCGTTGGACGCACCTCGTCACGAACGGTTCGTTGTTAATCCCTCAAAAGAGGCACGGTTAGGCCGAACGCGGGGCTTGTAGTTGACTTGTTTATGTTGCTAGGATCTCAAGTGCTATCCGACAAAAACGCGGTAAACGCTCGAAAGATAAGGAAAAACCGGGTCCCAACCGGGCGTTTTGGAGGCCAGGGAGCGGGTGCTCCCTTCACTTGTCCGCGGATCCCTCAATCCGAGTGACACCGAGCTGAGACTGTCGCAGGGAGTACCGCCTTGGCATTTGATCTGCCCTTTGCAACCAAGACGCCGCCGCTGATCGGGCTCGACATCGGCTCGTCCAGCGTCAAGATCGTCGAGCTGTCCGAGGCCGGCAAGGGCACGATGCGGCTCGAGCGCTACGCCATCGAGCCGCTGCCACGTGGTGCGGTCGTCGACGGCAACGTCGACAAGATCGATGTCGTCGCCGATGCCGTGAAGCGGGCCTGGCGCCGCGCCGGCGGCAAGATCCGCAACGTGGCGATGGCACTCCCCGCGTCCGCGGTCATTACCAAACGTATCGCCCTGCCTGGCAACCTGCGCGAGGAAGAACTCGAGATGCAGGTCGAGAGCGAGGCCAACCAGTACATCCCGTTTGCGCTCGATGAAGTCAGCCTGGACTTCCAGGTGCTGGGAGCGATTCCCAACGCGCCGGATGATGTCGAGGTGCTGATCGCTGCTTCGCGCAAGGAAAAGGTCGAAGACCGCATTGCCGTGGCGCAGGCAGCCGGACTCAAGCCGGTGGTTGTGGACGTAGAGTCGTATACCGCACGGTCGGCGATCGAGCGCCTGATCGAGCAGCTGCCGAATTCAGGCGAAGGCCTGGTGATCGCGGTGTTCTATATCGGCGCCAACACCACCAGCGTGACCGTCATGCACGACGGCGAAGCCATCTACGAACGAGAGCAGCCGTTCGGAGGCCAGCAACTCACCGGTGATATCTCGCGTGCCTACGGCATCCCGACCGAGGAAGCCGAGCTGAAGAAACGCAGTGGCGACCTGCCGGCCGACTATGAGACGACGGTGTTGCGTCCTTTCATCGACACTGCGGCCACGGAAATCACGCGGGCCCTGCAGTTCTTCTTCACGTCGACGCCGTATAGCCGAGTCGATCAGATCATGCTGGCGGGCGGATCGGCGGTCCTCACTGGGCTGCCGGACGCGCTGATGGAGCGTGCCCAGGTGCCGACGTCGGTCATCTCGCCGTTCAAGGGCATGGAAGTGTCGCCCAACATCCGTGAGAAACAGTTGCGGATGGATGCGCCGGCGCTGCTGACGCCGTGCGGCCTGGCGATGCGGAGGTTCGATAAATGAGCGCCGCGCAGAACCGCTTCAAGCAAGCTCGCGCCGCAGCGCGAAGCGCGGAGGCTCTTAACATGACCGCTCCGCGCGTCAATCTATTGCCGCATCGCGCTGCCAAGCGCGAGCGGCAGAAAAAACTCTTCTGGGCGCTGACGGCGCTGTCGGCAGTCGCCGGCCTGATGATGGTCGCGGTGGTCTGGTCAGTGCTGCAGGGCTACATCGCGAACCAGGAAGCCCGCAACGAATTCGTGCGCAACGAAAATCGCAAGCTCGATACCCAGATCAAGGAAATCGCGACCTTGCGGCAGGAGATCGACGGACTGCGTGCGCGTCAACGCGCGGTCGAGGACCTGCAGGCCGATCGCAACCAGCCGGTCTATCTGCTCGATGAAGTGGCCAAGCAGGTGCCGGAGGGCATCTACCTGCGTTCGATCAAGCAGGAAGACCGCAAGGTGAATGTCACCGGCTGGGCGGCGTCGAACGAACGCGTCTCCGAATTCCTGCGCAATCTGCAGAACAACTCGCGCGTGCTCGAGCGCCCTGAACTCATCGAGATCAAGGTCTCCGGTCAGGGCCCGGCCGGCATGAACCGCCGCGTGTTCGAGTTCGCGCTGAATTTCACGTTGAAGCCGACACCGGAGCGTACGCAGTTGCAGCAGCAGCAGGCGCAACCGAAGCCGGCCGCGGGCGTACCGGCCTCGGCCGTCGCGACCGGTGCGACTACGCCGGCAGTGGCATCGCCGACTCCCTCCGCCGCGGCAGCGGCCCCGAAGAAATAGCGCGACGCAGAGGCACTGATGGCAAGTCGAGACCTACTCTCGCAATTCCGGGGCCTGACCCTGGACAACGTCGGCACCTGGCCGACGGCGCCCCGGTTTGTACTCTGGCTGGTCGTCATCGTCGCGTTCGGTGTCGGCGGCTGGTTCGGCCTGTGGAGCAGCCAGAAAGAGCAGCTTGAGCAGCTGCAGGCCGAAGAACTGAAGCTGAAAGACGAGTACAAGAACAAGCTGCAGCAGGCGATCAACCTCGACGAACTGCGCAAGCAGCGCGAGCAGGTCAGCCAGTACGTGCTGACGCTGGAAAAGCAGTTGCCGAGCAAATCCGAGATGGACGCACTGCTGTCGGATATCAACCAGGCTGGCGTCGGCCGCGGACTGGACTTCGAACTCTTCAAGCCCGGCCAGACCAACGTCAAGGAGTACTACGCCGAGCTGCCGATCGCGATCAAGCTGGCCGGCAAGTACCACGACCTCGGAGCCTTCGCGAGCGACATCGCCAATTTGCCGCGCATCGTCACGCTGAACAACCTGAATCTCGCTGCCGGCAAGGGCGGAGCGCTGACGCTGGATGCCACGGCGAAGACGTATCGCTACCTCGATGCTGACGAACTCGCCAATCAGCGCAAGGCGAAGCAGGCGGCCACGAAGGGGCCGGCAAAATGATGGATGTGACCCAACCGATGCGTCTGGCTGCACTGATCGTCGCCGTCTCCAGCCTCGCTGCCTGTGGCGGTGGCAGCGAAAGCGAACTGCGCGGCTGGATGGACGACACGCGCAAAGCCATGCGGCCGACGACGCAGCCCGTCCCCGAGCCGAAGCAGTTTTCACCGTTCACCTATGAGGCGAAGGCGCTGATCGACCCGTTCGACGCACAGAAAATGGTGCTCGCGGTGGCGCGCCAGGCGCAGACACGCGCCAGTACCAGCGCCATCAAGCCGGACCTGGACCGCCGTCGCGAGGCACTCGAGGGATTCCCGCTCGACCAGCTCAAGATGGTCGGCACGCTGCGGCAGCAGGGCAACAATGTCGCGCTGATCGACGCCTCGGGCCAGACCTTCATGGTGAAGGCGGGCAACTACATGGGCCAGAACTTCGGGCTTGTCACGAAGATTTCGGAAACAGAAGTGGATCTCAAGGAAATCGTCCAGGATGCCGCCGGTGAGTGGGTCGAACGACCCACGAAGCTGGAGCTGCAGGAGGCCGCCGCGCGGCAAGGGAGCAAGCGATGAGGATGTCGATCGAGGGTCTCGTCAAGGTGCTGTCCAAGCTGGCGTTTGCCGGCCTGGCCACATGCGCCGCGTTGGCGGGTGCGCAAACCCCGGCGGCGGATGCCACCAACGCGATCGAGCGCGTGGATGCAACGCAGACGCCCACCGGCATCGTGCTGACCATCGACATGAAAAATGCGGTCCAGGGCACGCCGGCCAGCTTCTCGGTCGCCAACCCGGCGCGCGTCGCGCTCGATCTCCCGGGTGCAGTCAACGCGGTTGGACGCAACCTGGTTGAAATCAACCAGGGCGACCTGCGCTCGGTGAACATCGTGCAGGCGCAGGGTCGCTCGCGCGTCGTGCTGAACCTGAAGCGTCCGCTGACGCATGCGGTCAGCGTCGACGGCAAGCGCATTCTTGTCGCGCTGGGGGGTGCCACCGATACGACCACCTTCCGTCCGACGGGCGCAGCCGCAGCTGCGGCGACACCCGAGGCGACAGCGGCGGCGACACCGTCGACCGGCTATACCGCGGCGGCACCGGTGAGCGGCCGTGCGCTGCGCGGAGTCGACTTCCGTCGCGGTGCCGAAGGGGAAGGGCGGGTCATCATCGACATGTCTGATCCGAACACGAACGTCGATATCCGCCAGCAGGGCAATACCGTCGTTGTCGACTTCCTGAACACGACGTTGCCTGATTCGCTCAAGCGCCGCCTCGATGTCTCCGACTTCGCCACGCCGGTCAACAACATGTCGGCGAGCCAGCAGGGCAGCACGGCGCGACTGATCGTCGAGCCGCGCGGCCTGTGGGAACACAATGCCTACCAGAGCGACACGCGCTTCGTGCTCGAGGTGCGGCCGGTCAAGGAAGATCCGCAGCGCCTGTTCCAGGGCACGCGCCAGGGCTACCAGGGCGAACGGCTGTCGCTCAATTTCCAGAACGTCGACGTGCGCTCGCTGCTGCAGGTCATTGCCGACTTCACCAATCTGAACATCATCACCAGCGACTCCGTCGGCGGCACGATCACGCTGCGGCTGAAGGACGTCCCGTGGGACCAGGCGCTCGACATCATCCTGCAGTCCAAGGGTCTGGACATGCGCAAGAACGGCAACGTCCTGCTGGTGGCGCCGCGTGACGAGATTGCGACCAAGGAAAAGCTCGAACTCGAAGCGCGCAATCAGATCCAGGAACTCGAGCCGCTGCGGTCCGAGGCCTTCGTCGTCAACTATCAGAAGGCCGACGAGGTCCGCCGCCTGCTGGTCGACGACAAGCAGCGCCTGCTGTCCAAGCGCGGCAGTGTCGCGGTCGATCCACGCACGAACCAGCTCTTCGTGCAGGACACGGTGGCACGGCTGGAAGATGTGCGGCGGCTGCTGCAGCGGATCGATATCCCGGTGCCCCAGGTGCTGATCGAGGCACGCATCGTCGAGGCCAGCGACGACTTCTCGCGGTCACTGGGTGTGCGGCTCGGCGGCAACACGGGTTACCCGCAGAACGTTGCCGGAGGCGTCTACGGCTCTGTCGGTGGCCTGGGACCCAGCGTGGCGACCGGCCCGGGGGGCACGGTGACAACGAACACCAGTGCTGCGGGTGGCCCGGGCGGATCCAGCACGACCAACCTGACGCAGACGTCGAACTTCGTCAACCTGCCGGCCGTAGGTATCGGTGGCTACAACCCCGCCGGCTTTGCGCTGACGCTGGTGAATGCCAGCCTGTCGCGCGTGCTGCAGCTTGAGGTCTCGGCACTGGAGCAGGACGGCCTCGGCAAGGTCATCTCGAGCCCGCGCGTGGTCACGGCGGACAAGGTCAAGGCGGTGATCGAGCAGGGCACCGAAATTCCGTACCAGCAGGCGACATCCAGCGGCGCGACCTCGGTCTCGTTCCGCAAGGCGGTGCTCAAGCTGGAGGTCACGCCGCAGATCACACCGGAAGGCGCGATCTTCATGGACGTCAAGGTCAACAAGGATTCGCGCGGTCAGGAGACGCTGTCCGGACCGGCGATCGATACCAAGGCGGTCCAGACCCAGGTGCTGGTCGAAAACGGTGGCACCGTCGTGCTCGGCGGCATCTACGAGCAATCGGATCGCACGCAGACGACCAAGATTCCGCTGCTGGGAGACATTCCGTACGTGGGCTGGCTCTTCAAGACCACCAGCAAGATCAACAACAAGACGGAACTGATCATTTTCATCACGCCGAGAATCGTTTCCGAGCGCGCGTTGGCTTCCACACGCTAGAGCGGAAGGTGACCGTGGTTGTACGAAGCAAAGAGGGGAAGAACGTGTCGAAGAACGGCTACCTGCGTACTTTTTCAGCTGCGATCGCCTTTGCGGCCAGCGTAACGATGCTCGCCTGTGGCGGCGATCTGGCGCCAGGCCCGGATCCGACGACACCGACGACGGGAACGACCACCCTCGCCGCGCTCGAGGTCACGGTGGCGACGCCGACGCTCGAGGCCAAGGCGAACCAGTCGACGCAGGTGACGATCACTGCGGTCGATGCGAACCGCCGCGCGCTCGCCGACATTCCCGTCCAACTGAGCGCCTCATCCGGCATCATCAACAGCACGTCGACGACGACCGATTCGGCCGGCCGTATGACGGCGACATTCGGATTGGGCTCGGATCGTGGCAATCGCGATGTGACGATTCGTGCCGCCAGCGGCGCCGTGACGGGACAGGCCGGCGTTTCGGTCACCGGCACGACGATCACGCTGACGGCCTCGCCGCCGACCGCGCTGACCGCGACGACACCGGTCGAGATTTCGGCGTCGGTGCTCGATGCAGCCAAGGTGCCGCTCGGTGGAGTCGTCGTGTCGTTTCGCTACAACCGGAGGAACCTTGTCTTCGGCAGTGGCGACGCACCGACACTGCCGGACTTGCCAAGGTGACATCTCACCGGAGTGACGGCCGACGTCACCGTGACCGGCACGGGTGCAAATGCGACCGCGACAGTTCCGACATCACGGCGGGCAGCACTGCGCTGCCGCGATCCGCGCCGGCGGGCATCGTGATCAAGGACCTGACGGTGCAGGCGAATCCGTCGGTGGTCGGGCCCAATTCGGGCACGGCCGAGACTAACTTTTCGCAGCTCGATGTGCGCGTCACCGGTGACCTGGGTACGGCAGTTGGGCATTCCGGTGGCTAACGCGCGGTGCGTTTCCGGATTGCATCGTCGCCAGCGTTTGGCCGACTGAGTGTCGATACGACGACGGCACCGGTGCTGAGCAATACCGGGGGACTGGTCTCGGCGCGGTTCATTGCCGGGGCTGCTACGACGGGAACCGATCAGATCGTCGTGTGCGCGTCGGTGGACGGCGTTGCTACTCTGCCAAGTGGCGGTGTTGCACCCTGTAATGCCAATGAGAAGGCCGCGAAGCTGACCATTTCGCAGCAGCCGCTGTTCGTTCGCATTTCGACGAACAACGAGATCGCCAAGGTCAACAACAACCTCGATTACGAAAAGCTCTTCAGCATCTACGTCACGAATGCGGCTGGTCAGGGTGTTGCCGGTGCTCCGGTTTCGGTCCGGTTGCTGCCGCTGTACTACTACAAGGGCCACATGAAGTTCACGATGGGTTCGGGCTGGGGCTATGCCGTGCCGCCAGTCCAGTGTGCCAACGAGGACACGAACTTCAACGGCGTACTCGACACCGGCGACAACAACCAGAACATGGATGCAATCCTCTGGCCGGGACAGTCCGCGGCGTTCACGCTCGACAACAATGGTGTGACCGACAGTTCCGGATTCGTCGTTCTGCGAGTTCGGCACGGTCAACGCTTCTACTTCTGGGCGGAGTACCAGATTGAGGCGCGCGCGGCGACCGCCGGTTCCGAGCGCTCCGACGACGTTCGACTACCGACTCTCAGCTGCGAAGGCAGACGTTGACAACGCGTCCACGCCCGGCTTTGCAGTCAGTCCGTTCGGGCGGCGGCCGTTTGCACCGACCCGAACTGATCGTTCGCACTGCAGTGCAAGGGCCGCCGCGTGCGGCCCTTGTGTTTTCTGGCGTGTCGTCGGCTACGCTTCCGCGATGATTGCGCAAAAACCCGTCTTCCTGATCGGCATGATGGGCGCCGGCAAGTCGACGATCGGCCGCTTGCTGGCCGAGGCGATCGGCTTCGAGTTCATCGATGCCGACCGCGAACTCGAGGCGCGCAGCGGAGTGTCGATCCCGACGATCTTCGAGATCGAAGGCGAGGAAGGATTCCGGCGACGCGAAGCGACGTTGCTGGACGAGCTGAGCCAGCGATCGGGCATCGTGCTGGCGACCGGCGGCGGTGCGGTGCTCGATGCGCAGACGCGCCGGCGCCTGCATGAGCGCGGTCTCGTGATCTATCTGCGAGCCTCGGCCGACGAAGTGTTTCGCCGCACCCGCCGTGACAAGTCGCGCCCGCTGTTGCAGACCGAGAATCCGCGCGAGCGCATCGAACACCTGCTGGCCGAGCGCGAGCCGCTCTATGCGGAGACAGCGCACCTGACTTTCCAGTCGGCGGCCGCAAACCCGAAGCGACTGGTCGAGCGACTGACCTCGCATCCGGACGTCGTGGCGCTCGTCGCGGGCCGCTAAGGCCCGTTGATTCCCGCTGAGTCCCGCTGAGTCCCGCTTAGTCCGTTCGCAAGGCGCCCTCGTACAATCGCGCGATGCAACGCGTGGTCGTCGGCCTGCCGGGCCGCCAATACGACATCCTCATCGGTGCCGACCTGCTGGGTCGTGCCGCCGAGTTCATCGCACCCCTTGCGCCGACACGCATCGCGCTGGTCACGAGCACGACGGTCGGCGGCCTGTATGCCGAGTCTTTGCGCAGGGCGCTCGAAGCGATTGCGAGTGTCGTGACGGTGGTCCTGCCGGACGGCGAGAAGCACAAGCAGTGGTCGTCGGTGTCGACCATCCTCGATGCGCTGGTCGATTGTCGCGCGGATCGCAAGAGCCTGGTCGTCGCGCTGGGAGGCGGAGTGGTCGGCGATGTCGCGGGATTCGCCGCGGCGGTGTACATGCGCGGCATCCGCTTTGTGCAGGTGCCGACGACGCTGCTGGCCCAGGTCGATTCGTCGGTCGGCGGCAAGACGGGCATCAACCACGTGCGCGGCAAGAACCTGATCGGTGCCTTTCACCAGCCGCAGCTCGTCATCAGCGACACCGGGACGCTGCGCACTCTGCCCGATCGCGAACTGTCAGCGGGACTGGCCGAGGTTCTGAAGCACGGGTTACTGGGCGACCAGGATTACTTCGAGCGCACATCCCGCGACTTGCTTGCACTGCGAGCACGCGATCCGGACGCGCTGACGCGTGCAATCGCCCGCTCCTGCGAGATCAAGGCCGGCATCGTCGCGCGCGACGAGCGTGAGTCGGGCGAGCGCGCCCTGCTGAACCTTGGCCATACGTTCGGCCATGCGATCGAGGCACTTACCGGTTACTCGGAGTGGCTGCACGGCGAGGCCGTCGGCTGCGGCCTGGTGCTCGCGGCCGACCTGTCGAGCCGTGTCGGGCTGCTGCCTCACGAGGCGGTGGCTCGGGTGGAAGGCGCGATACGGGCCGCCGGACTGCCGACGCGCATCGCTGGCCTGTCAGCGCGCGACGCGAAGGAGTCGATGCGCGGCGACAAGAAGTCCGAGGCGGGCAGCATCCGCTTTGTTCTGCTCGAGCGCATCGGCCGCGCCGTGCAGCGCACGGTTCCCGACATCGCCCTCGACGAGACCCTCGCGGCAGGGGGCTACGTGTGAACGCGGTACTGCCAAACGGCCTGGCGCCCTACGCCGCCGATCCCGCGCAGTCGCGCGGGCGACGCCACGTCGAGGCCCCCGTGAAGGGCCGCACCGACTTCCAGCGCGACCGCGATCGCATCATCCACTCGGCGGCGTTCCGCCGGCTCGAGTACAAGACACAGGTCTTCGTCAATCACGAAGGTGATCTGTTCCGCACGCGCCTGACGCATTCACTCGAAGTGGCGCAGATCGGCCGCGCCATCGCACGCAATCTGTGCCTCAACGAAGACCTCGTCGAGGCGGTCTCGCTGGCACACGACCTGGGCCACACTCCGTTCGGGCACGCCGGCCAGGACGCGTTGGCCGAATGCATGCGACCGTACGGAGGTTTCGAACACAACCTGCAGTCGCTGCGTGTCGTCGAGGAACTGGAAGAGCGCTACGGCGCCTTCAACGGGCTGAACCTGACGTTCGAATCCCGCGAGGGCATCCTTAAGCACTGCTCGCTCGAGAACGCACGCAGACTCGGTGAACTTGGCGAGCGCTTCCTGCTGAAGCGCCAGCCCAGCCTGGAAGCGCAGATTGCGAACCTGGCTGACGAGATCGCCTACAACAATCACGACATCGACGACGGCCTGCGTTCGGGGCTGCTCGACATCGGGCAGCTCGAGTCGGTGCCCTTGTTCGCACGACACGCCGCGCTCGTGCGTAAGGACTTCCCGGCGATTGCCGAGCGCCGGATGATCCATGAGACCGTGCGACGCATGATCAACACGCTGATCGTCGATCTGACGGATGAAAGCACGCGGCGCATCGCGGCTGCGGCACCTGCGTCGATCGACGATGTTCGGCAGGCGGGACCGCTGGTCGCGTTCTCATCCGCGCTGCGCGCCGAGGCCGACGCGCTGAAGCGCTTCCTCTACGACAACCTCTATCGTCACTATCAGGTGATGCGCATGACGGCGAAGGCGCGCAAGGTCGTGCGCGAGCTCTTCGAAGCGTTCGACGAGGAGCCTCGCCTGCTGCCGTCTGACCATCAGGCGCGCGCCGTGCTGGACAAGCCGCGCGCGATAGCGGACTACGTGGCCGGGATGACGGATCGCTACGCGATCCGCGAGCATCGCCGCCTGTACGCCGTCGGCGACGGCTGATACCGGCGACCGGGCCATGGCGCGTCTCGCGCGGCTCTCGATCGGCGGATACCCGCACCTCGTTGTGCAGCATGCCGGTGCGCGCGCCGTCGTCAGCGACGATGAAGATGCGGACCAGCTGCTCGGCGTACTGCGCGCTGCAACGGCGGAAGCCGACGTCGGCCTGCACGGCTACGCGCTGCTGCCGCACGGGCTATGGCTGCTGGCGACTCCTGCCGATGCGCATGGACTTGGCCGGGCGATGCAGTCGATCGGGCGCCGTTACGTTCGCTGGGTGAACGATCGGCGCCGGGAAAAAGGCGGACTGTTTGACGGCCGCTACCGCGCTGCGCTGCTGGAGCCGGAGTCCGAACTTCTCCCTGCCCTGCGTTACATCGAGTCACAGCCAGTCCTGGCCGGGGTGGCGGCAACACCGGAGGAGTCCCGCTGGTCGAGTTGCCGCCACCATGTCGGCCTCGCGACGGATCCATGGCTGGCGGATCACCCTGTTTACTGGGCGCTCGGCAACACACCCTTCGAGCGCCAGGCGGCGTACCGGATCTTCCTGCATCAAGGAGTTTCGGCCGACGAAGCCACGCGACTTGAGCGAGCACTCACTGGCGGCTGGGTGCTCGGATCCAAGGCATTTGTAAGGCAGATCGCTCCCCTATGCTCGCGCCGCCCGGAGCGATCGCAGGCCGGTCGGCCACGATCGAGCCGCCGATCCCCTGTCTCGACTGGGGCTTGATATGGCCCCTATTTTCGAGGCGCACTCTCTGTGCCAAAATAATAGGGGACAGACCCCGATTGATTCGGTTGTGCGGTGCAGTGTTCGCGCAGTAAAGTCCGAATGCGCCGTGACCCTCCGGAAGCGGGCTTTTTTGCCGGACGTTCGATATGACTCTGCAAACGCACGACTTTGCCCTCGAACACGCCAAACAGGGTCTTTATGCGCCGAACCATGAACACGACGCCTGCGGGGTCGGGTTCGTCGCCAACATCAAAGGTCGAGCGAGCCATGCCCTGGTCCAGCAGGCGCTGCTGATTCTTTACAACCTCGACCATCGCGGCGCTGTCGGCGCCGATCCGCTATGCGGCGACGGCGCGGGGATCCTGATCCAGATTCCGGATGCGTTTTACCGCGACGAACTCGCGAAGCAGGGCATCGATTTGCCGCCGCCGGGGGAATACGGCGTCGGCATGATCTTTCTGCCGCGCGAGCACGCCTCGCGCCTGGCTTGCGAACAGGAGCTTGAGCGGACCGTGCGCGCCGAAGGCCAGGTGGTCCTCGGCTGGCGCAATGTTCCCGTCGATCGCGACATGCCGATGTCGCCCCTGGTGCGCGAACGCGAGCCGGTGATCCGCCAGATCTTCATCGGCCGCGGCGCCGACGTCATGGTGCCGGACGCGCTCGAACGCAAGCTGTATGTGATCCGCAAGACCGCGAGCCACAAGATCCAGGCGCTGAAACTCAAGCACGGCAGGGAGTACTTCGTGCCGTCGATGTCGACGCGCACGATCGTCTACAAGGGTTTGCTGCTGGCCGACCAGGTCGGGCACTACTACGCCGACCTGCGCGATCCGCGCGTGGTCTCCGCGATCGCGTTGGTACACCAGCGCTTCTCGACCAACACGTTCCCGTCGTGGGAGCTGGCGCACCCGTACCGGTTGATTGCTCACAACGGCGAGATCAACACGGTGAAGGGCAACTTCAACTGGATCCGCGCGCGAGAAGGCGTGATGTCGTCGCCCGTGCTGCGCGAAGATCTCGGCAAGCTCTTCCCGCTGATCTACGAAGGCCAGTCGGACACCGCCTGCTTCGACAATGCGCTCGAGCTGCTGCTGATGTCGGGGTATCCGCTGGCGCACGCCGTGATGATGATGATCCCCGAGGCGTGGGAACAGCACACGTTGATGGACGCCAGCCGGCGCGCGTTCTACGAGTACCACGCGGCGATGATGGAGCCGTGGGACGGCCCGGCCGCGATTGCGTTCACCGACGGCGTGCGCATCGGCGCCACGCTCGACCGCAACGGGCTGCGGCCGGCGCGATACGTCATCACCGATGACGACATGGTGGTGATGGCGTCCGAAGCCGGCGTGCTGCCGATCCCCGAGAGCCGCATCATCAAGAAGTGGCGCCTGCAGCCCGGCAAGATGTTCCTGATCGACACCGAACAGGGCCGCATCATCGACGACGCGGAGCTGAAGACACAGCTCGCCGCCAGCAAGCCGTACAAGGAGTGGATCAAGCGCATCCGCATCAAGCTGGACGACCTTCCAGTCGGCGCGGGCGAAAAGCCGGGCTCGGCGGCGCGCATCGATGTCGCGCTGCTCGATCGGCAGCAGGCCTTTGGCTACACGCAGGAGGACGTCAGGCTGCTGATGGAACCGATGGCCGTGCAGGCCGAGGAGGCGACCGGATCGATGGGCAATGACGCGGCCCTGCCGGTGCTGTCGAACCGCGCCAAGCCGCTGTACAACTACTTCAAGCAGCTGTTCGCGCAGGTGACCAATCCGCCGATCGACCCGATCCGCGAGCAGCTCGTGATGTCGCTGGTGAGCTTCATCGGTCCGAAGCCCAATCTGCTCGACATCAACAACATCAATCCGGCGATGCGCCTGGAAGTCGGCCAGCCCGTGCTCGACTTCAAGGACATGGCCAAGATCCGCTCGATCGGGAATTTTTCGTCCAACAAGTTCCGCTGCTTCGAACTGGACGTCTGCTATCCGCTCGCCTGGGGCAACGAAGGTGTCGAGGCGCGCCTGGCATCGCTCTGTGCTCAGGCGGTCGACGCGGTGCGCGCCGGCTACAACATCCTGATCGTCACCGACCGCGCGCTCGACGCCGAACATGTCGCGATCCCGGCGCTGCTGGCGACGAGCGCGGTGCACCAGCACCTGATCGTCGAAGGAATGCGTACGTCGACCGGCCTGGTCGTCGAAACCGGATCGGCGCGCGAGGTGCATCACTTCGCACTGCTGGCCGGTTACGGCGCCGAGGCCGTGCACCCGTACCTCGCGCTGGAGACCCTGGCTGCGCTGCACGGGGCGGAGTCCGAGAAAGCCATCAAGAACTACATCAAGGCGATCGGCAAAGGCCTGAACAAGGTCATGTCGAAGATGGGCATCAGCACGTACATGTCGTACTGCGGTGCCCAGATCTTCGAGGCGGTCGGGTTGAACCGGGAACTGGTCGACAAGTATTTCCGCGGTACCGCGAGCAACGTCGGCGGGCTCGGCCTGTTCGAGGTGATGGAAGAGGCGGTGCGCACGCATCGCTCGGCGTTCTCGAACGACCCGGTGCTCGCGACGATGCTGGACCCCGGCGGCGAGTACCAGTGGCGCGTGCGCGGCGAAGAGCACATGTGGACGCCGGACGCGATTGCCAAGCTGCAGCACTCCGCGCGTGCCAACAATTACCAGACCTACAAGGAGTACGCGCAGCTCATCAACGATCAGAGCCGTCGTCAGATGACGCTGCGGGGGCTGTTCGAATTCAGGCTGGACCCGAAGAAGGCGATTCCGCTGGACGAGGTCGAGCCCGCCAAGGAGATCGTCCGGCGCTTTGCCACCGGCGCGATGTCGCTCGGTTCGATCTCGACCGAGGCGCACACCACGCTGGCGATTGCGATGAACCGCATCGGCGGCAAGAGCAACACCGGCGAAGGCGGCGAGGATCCGGCGCGCTACCAGAAGGAATTGCGCGGAGTGCCGATCAAATCCGGAGAGACGCTGGCCAGCGTACTCGGGCGCGATCGGGTCGAGGTCGACATCCCGCTCAAGGACGGCGACTCACTGCGCTCGAAGATCAAGCAGGTGGCCTCCGGCCGCTTTGGCGTGACGACCGAGTACCTCGTCAGCGCGGACCAGATCCAGATCAAGATGGCGCAGGGCGCGAAGCCCGGCGAAGGCGGACAGCTGCCGGGCCACAAGGTCAGTGAATACATCGCGATGCTGCGCTTCTCGGTCCCGGGTGTCGGTCTGATCTCGCCCCCGCCGCACCACGACATCTATTCGATCGAAGACCTTGCGCAGCTGATCCATGACCTGAAGAACGCCAATCCGCAGGCGTCGATCAGTGTGAAGCTGGTGTCCGAAGTGGGTGTCGGCACGGTCGCGGCCGGCGTGGCGAAGGCCAAGGCCGACCACGTGACGATCGCCGGCCACGACGGCGGTACCGGTGCCTCGCCGGTGTCGTCGATCAAGCACGCCGGCACGCCGTGGGAACTGGGTCTTGCCGAAACGCAGCAGACACTGGTGCTCAATCGCCTGCGCGGACGCATCGCCGTGCAGGTCGACGGCCAGATGAAGACCGGTCGTGACGTCGTCATCGGCGCGCTGCTGGGCGCCGATGAGTTCGGCTTCGCCACCGCTCCGCTGGTGGTCGAAGGCTGCATCATGATGCGCAAGTGCCACCTGAACACCTGCCCGGTGGGGGTTGCCACGCAGGACCCGGTGCTGCGCGCCAAGTTCAAGGGGCAACCCGAGCACGTCGTCAACTTCTTTTTCTTCGTCGCCGAGGAAGTGCGCGAGATCATGGCGCAGCTCGGCATGCGCAGCTTCGACGAGCTGATCGGCCGCGCCGACCTGCTCGAGACGAAGAAGGGGGTCGATCACTGGAAGGCCAGGGGCCTGGATTTCAGCCGCATCTTCTATCAGCCGTTGATGCCCGCGGAAGTCGCGCGGCGCGTCACCGAGACGCAGGACCACGGACTGGCAAAGGCGCTCGACCACAAGTTGATCGAACAATGCAGGCCGGCGCTCGAGAAGGGTGAGCGGGTCAGCTTCATCACGCCGATCCGCAACATCAACCGTACCGTCGGCACGATGCTGTCGTCGACGGTCGCGCGCAAGTTCGGACATGCCGGACTGCCGGACGACACCATCCACATCCAGCTCAACGGCACGGCCGGACAGAGTTTCGGTGCATTCCTGGCGCACGGCATCACGCTGGATCTCGTCGGCGATGCCAATGACTACACCGGCAAGGGACTGTCGGGCGGGCGCGTCATCGTGCGCTGCCCGAACGACTTCCGCGGCGCCGGCACCGAGAACATCATCGTCGGCAACACGGTGCTCTACGGCGCGATTGCCGGGCAGGCCTACTTCAACGGCGTGGCCGGGGAGCGCTTTGCGGTACGCAACTCGGGGGCCACGGCCGTGGTCGAGGGCACCGGCGACCATGGCTGCGAGTACATGACCAAGGGCACGGTCGTCGTGCTCGGCGCCACCGGGCGCAACTTCGCGGCGGGCATGTCGGGGGGCATCGCCTATGTGTTCGACGAGTCCGGCGACTTCGCGTCGAAGTGCAACCAGGCGATGTGCGATCTCGAACCTGTGCTGCCGTCCGCAGAACAGCAGGAAAAGGTGGACGAAGCGTTCTGGCACCTGGGAGAGACCGACGAGTTCCTGCTGCGCGGCCTCGTCGAAAGTCACTTCCGTTACACCGGCAGCCTGCGCGCCCGCATGCTGCTCGACAACTGGGCCGGCATGCGCACGCGCTTCGTGAAGGTGTTCCCGCACGAGTACCGGCGCGCGCTGAAGCAGTTGAGCGCAACCCAGCAGGCCCCGGCCGAGCGACTGGCAGCATAGTGTTTCATCATGCGCCCGCCGCTTGCACTGTGGCCTGCCCATCTGCACGACTGGCTGCCGGGCTTGCTGCTGAGCGTTCCGCTGGCCCTGCTGCTGTGGAACCTGCGCACGGCGCCGGAGGACGTGCGTACTGCGGTCGCGGCAGCAGCGGTGCTGCTTGCCTTGCCGTGGGTCGTGCCGGCGATGATCCTCGTCGCGACCTTGTCGGTTCCGCTCTACATGTGGATGCACACGCAGGGTCCGGTGCCGGGCGCGCTGGAATGGCTCGGCGGCACGATCCTGATCGGAGCTGTACTCGGAGCGCATCTGAACGCGACGCTCGCGTGGCTCTGGTTGCACCGCGGACGGGCGGTGCCCGAACCGGGGTTGCGCGAATTTCTGACGCGACGGCCGCACGCCGGCGCGGGACACCCTAACGACGCTATGAACAACAAGACGAGATAGCAATGGGAAAGATCACGGGATTCATGGAGTACCAGCGGCTCGAAGAGGCCGCCGAGGCGCCCCAGTCGCGCAAGCAGCACTGGCGCGAGTTCGTCGTCCACCTGACCGACGAGCAGGCAACGGTGCAGGGCGCGCGCTGCATGGACTGCGGCATCCCGTTCTGCAATCACGGCTGCCCGGTCAACAACATCATTCCGGACTTCAACGACCTCGTGTACCGCGGTGACTGGAAGGCGGCGCTCGACGTCCTGCACAGCACCAACAATTTTCCCGAGTTCACGGGACGCGTGTGCCCCGCGCCGTGCGAGGCCGCGTGCACGCTCAACATCGAGGACGCGCCGGTCGGCATCAAGTCGATCGAGCACAAGATCATCGACAAGGGCTGGGAAGAAGGCTGGGTCGTACCCCAGCCGCCACGGGCGAAGACCGGACGCAAGGTGGCGGTGGTCGGCAGCGGCCCGGCCGGGCTGTCGGCTGCGCAGCAGCTCGCGCGCGCCGGTCACGACGTGACCGTGTTCGAGAAGAACGATCGCATCGGCGGACTGCTGCGATATGGAATTCCCGACTTCAAGATGGAGAAGTCCCACATCGACCGTCGCGTCGCCCAGATGGAGGCGGAGGGAGTCACCTTCCGCACGGGCGTCCTGATCAGCAAGGGCAAGCTCAACGGCGGTGTCACCAACTGGGCGACGGAGACGATCGACCCGGACCAACTCGTGCGCGACTTCGATGCCGTCGTGCTGTCGGGTGGCGCCGAGCAGTCGCGCGATCTGCCGGTGCCGGGCCGCGAACTGAAGGGCGTGCACTTCGCGATGGAGTTTCTGCCTCAGCAGAACAAGATCGTGGCCGGCGACAAGGTGAAGGAACAGATCCTTGCCACCGGCAAGCATGTCGTCGTCATCGGCGGTGGCGACACCGGCTCGGACTGTGTCGGTACGTCGAACCGGCATGGCGCGAAGTCCGTCACGCAGTTCGAACTGCTGCCGCAACCGCCGGCCAGGGAGAACAAGGAACTCACCTGGCCGTATTGGCCCGTGAAGCTGCGTACGTCCAGCTCGCATGAAGAAGGCGTGGAGCGAGACTGGGCGGTGACCACCAAGCGCTTCGAAGGCGATGGCAAAGGCAACGTGCGTGCGCTCGTGGCGGCGCGCGTCGAATGGCAAAGGGACCCGGTCACTGGCGCGATGAAGATGGCCGAAGTCGCCGGCTCGGAGTTCGAACTTCCGGCCGACCTCGTTCTCTTTGCAATGGGCTTCGTGGCGCCCGTCGGTTCCGTGCTGGAGGCGTTCGGCGTCGAGAAGGACTCCCGCGGCAACGCGCGAGCTGCAACCGAAGACGCCAAGGGTGGCGTTCGCGCCTACGCGACCAGTGTGCCGAAGGTGTTCGCCGCCGGCGACATGCGCCGCGGCCAGAGCCTGGTCGTGTGGGCGATCCGCGAAGGGCGACAGTGTGCACGAGCTGTGGACGAATTCCTGATGGGTACGTCCACGCTGCCCCGTTGAATGCTCCCGGATCGCCCAGCGCTCGCTTCGCGAGCGCGTGGGCATGTTGAGGAACGCGCGCGACCGCACGCGTTGCGCGCAGGCCGGGAGTGAGTGCGGTCCGGCGTCGTATTCCTGTTGAACGCTTGCCGAATTACTCTCCCACCTCCGCTTCCAAAGGCCATTCGAGACGCGCAACGAAGCCGTTCTGACCGGCAGGGTTGCGCATGATTTCGATTCGACCCTTGTGCGCGCGCGCTACTGAGGCGGCCAGGGTGAGACCGAGCCCGAGTGCGGAATCGATTTCGCCGCGGTGCTCGAGGTGCTCCAGGGCTGCTTCGAGTTGAGTCAGCCGGTCCGCTGAGACGCCGGGACCGTCATCTTCGATCTCGATGCGTTGACTCGTGCGGGTCCGCGTGGCCTTGAGCCGAACATGGTGTGCACCGTGACGCGCGGCATTGTCGATAAGGTTGGCGACTGCGACGGCCAGAAGGTCCGAATCACCTTCGAGCGCGCCAGCGTCTGAAAGCTGCGACGAATCCACGTCGATCTTTGGACCCCTCGCAACGTTCGCCAGTTCGCTCGCATCGAAGGCGTGCCAGCGGATACCGTCGGTTGCTCGGGTCATCGTCAACAGGGCGTCCACCACGCCCGCGAGCCGCACGGCGGCATTGGTCGCCATCGTGAGTCGAGGTGCGAGATCTGCAGGGGCGGTCGCAGTGGCCAGTTCAAGCTGTGCGGTCAGACCGGCCAGTGGTGTACGCAGCGAATGCGCGGCGTGCGCGGCAAAGGCACGCTCACTACGAAGTTTGGTCTGAAGACGCAGCAACAAGGCCGCCAGCGCGCCGTACGCGGGGGCCAGTTCGCGCCGCCGAAGTCGCGGTTCGGCAAGCTCCGTCGTCTCGGATCCGACCATGTCGATGGTCCGCGCAAAGTCGGTTATTGGTCGAAGTTCACGCTGTATGTTCCAGCCGAGAGCGGCAGCGGCTAACAGCCCGAGCAGCATCACCGTGCCTCCTGCGACGATCGCCGCCATGGTCTGCGCGCGACGGAACTCTGCCAGCGGCTGTGCGACCTGAAGCCACAGATCCTGTCCAGGGATCGTGTAGACGGCCAGCTCCGTCGTCTTGACGTGTCCCTCGACCAGCGGCACCTCGGGCCAGGGTGTGTCCGGCGCGCGGTGTGAGCGGGCGATCAGGCGCCCGCTAGGCGAGCGCAATTGCCAGAGTATGGCTTCGTCATGTGCTGCTGAGGGCAACGCCCGGCCGTGCGACAGCGCTTCGACCTCGACTTCGTGCTCGGCGAGCACGACCAGCGCCTGGGCCGTCTCCTCCAGAGAGGACTCCATCACATCACGCACAACTGCACTCACTGTCAGCGCCGCCGCAATGGCGCTGATTGCCGCCCCGATCAGTACCACCGCAAGGGCTCGCCAAAGGAGCCGCTGGCGGATAGATGGATCGTGGGTGCGGAGCTGCGTAGTCATCGGTTTCAAGCCTTCAGGCGGTATCCCATGCCCCGCACGGTGTCGATGACCTCGCGGCCGAGCTTGCGTCGCAGGCTGGCGATGTGGACTTCGACCGTGTTGCTCGAAACGTCCGCCTCGTATCCGTAGAGCAGTTCCTCCAACATGGGGCGCGACACGATGCGACCCGGGCGGCGCATGAACGCCTCAAGCAGCGCATATTCACGCGCCGTCAGATCGACCGATGCGCCGTCGATCGTGACGCTGCACGCTGCCGGGTCGAGCGAGATATGGCCGTGAGTGAGGATCGCGCCGGCATGGCCCGACGCCCGTCGCGAGATCGCACGAATCCTTGCCGCCAGCTCCGTCAGCTGGAAAGGCTTGACCAGATAGTCGTCGGCACCCGCGTCGAGCCCCTCGATGCGATCGCTCAAGGCGTCGCGCGCGGTCAGCATCAGCACTGGCGTCTGGCCGTGCTCGCCCCCCCGCGCGCGCAGACGGCGCAGCCACTCGACGCCGGAACCATCGGGCAGGCGCCAGTCGAGCAGGATGACATCGAACCGTTCTTCGAATGCAGCGCGGGCATCGGCCACAGTGGTGACCCAGTCGACCACGTGGCCCTGCGTGCGCAGGTAAGCGCGGACAGCATCGCCCAGTGTGAGGTCGTCTTCGACGAGCAGTAGCCGCACGGCAGATTTCTGGCGTCTTCAGGTTCGCTTCAGACCTACCACCTAGGGTGGAAAAGTCTTGGCGACGTCTGATGATGGCACCAGAGGATTGCAGCAATGGCGATGAGATCAAGGAGTCACTCTGCGGCGCTGGGACTGGCGGCGTTGGTGGCCTTGGCTGTGGCCCAGGTCCCGGCGCAAGCGGAATCGCCGCCACCAGTGCGTGACGGGGCTGAGCAGCCCGTACGCAATGGAAGCGCCAGTCAGGCGCGCAACGGCGACATCTACGGGTATCAGCTGATGACGGAACGCGAGCGCTCCGAATTCCGCGAGCGGTTGCGCGCGGCCGGTTCCGAGCAGGAGGTCGAGCAGATACGCCACGAACACCACGCGCAAATGCAGGTGCGCGCCAAGGAACGAGGTGTGACGCTGGCAGGCCCGAAGGTGAACGGTCGCTCCGGTCAGTCGGCGCGTTCCGACGATGCCAACAAGAGCGCGAAATGATCCGGTTGCATTCGCGCAATCCAAATGTCGTGCGAAGGGCGACCGAAGTCGGATGGACCTCGTTGCTCCTGAGCGTCCTTTCATCACTAGGAGAATGAGATGAGCAGCAGCAAGCATGTCCTGTCGATCCTCGCCGCCGCGGTGGCAATGACCGCAACCGTCGGACTCGCGCAGACCGGCGACCAGACACGAGATCAGACACGAGACCAGACACGAGACCAGACACGGGACCAGACACGGGACCAGACAAGGGACCAGACACGGCAGACAGCGCCCGTTCCTGGAGTGCAGCAGCAAACGCGCGAGCAGGTCCAGCAACAGACGCAGCAACCCGCTCGTCAGCAGACTCAGCAGCAGACGCAGCAGCAGACCCGCGAGCAGGTCCAGCAACAGACCCAGCAACCCGCGCGGCAGCAAACGCAGCAACAAACGCAGCAACAAACGCAACAGCAGACGCGCCAGCAGGTGCAACAACCGACGCAGCAGCCTGCCCGTCAACAAACGCAACAGCAGACGCAGCAGCAGGCCCGCGAGCAATCACGATCACAAACCCAGGCGCAGTCCCCAAGCCAGGCAGGCCCGGGACCGGGTAGTGGACCCGGCGCTGGCGCTGGCAGTGGCGCAGGTGCAGGTTCGGGCGCTGGCGGTGCCGGTGGTGGCGCCGGTGGCGGCGGGGGCGGTGGCGCTGGCGGTGGTGGTGGAGGAGCTGGCGGCGGAGGCGGTGGAGGTTCCGGTGGGGGCGGCGGCGGAGGTTCCGGCGGCGGCGGATCGGGCAAGTAATCGTTCAGGCATGGAATGCACGGCAGCCCGGAAGTGACGCCTTGTCGCTTCCGCGGCTAGGGGATCAGAGTAGTCAGCAAGGGAGTCATCATGAAAAGTTGGATCTACGGACTGGCGACTGCACTCGTTTGCAGCGTCATGCTGGGATGCGGTGGGTCGGACGGCGACGTTGTACCCACCTCAGGTTCAGCTCCACCCGTGGCGCTCGCTACGGCGCCCGTTGCACCGACAAGCCTGTCGGTGGTGCCCGACGATCAGTTCAACATCGTGCAATGGTCGGCCGTTGCAACGGCGACCTCCTACACCCTGTACTGGTCGGAAACGAGCCCGCTGACGAAGGCGACGGCCAACGCCATCACGAATGTTGTCTCGCCCTTCAAGCACACGGGGCTCACGAACGGCAAGCTCATCTACTACGGGGTCACCGCACTCAATGCGGCAGGCGAAAGCGAACTGTCGTCAGCGGTCGGCGCCGCGCCGGTCGCACCGGGTCCGGCATCACCGGCATCGGTGAATGCGACGGCCGGCGACAAGGTGGTCACGCTCGCGTGGGCGCCGGTTTCCGGCGCGAGTTCGTACAACGTTTATTGGTCGAAAGCGTCACCCGTGCTTCCGGGCGGAGCCGGGGTAACGAAGATCGACCGGCTTACGACCACCAGCTACACGCACGTCGGGCTCACGAACGGAGACAGGTACTACTACATCGTCACTGCAGTGAACTCGAGTGGTGAAAGCGCGAAACCCGTCGAAGTTTCGGCAACGCCGATGCCCCCCGCACCCGGGGCGCCAATGAACCTGGCGGCCACGAGTGGCGACACGCAAATCCAGCTCTCATGGTCACCGGCGCTTGATGCGACGTCCTACAACGTCTACTGGTCGAAAGCTGCCGGTGTCGTTCCGGGAGGAACCGGTGTTACCAAGATTCCGGGCGTGACCGCAACGAGCTATGCGCATAGCGGGCTCACCAACGGTGACACGTACTACTACGTTGTCAGCGCGACCGGAATGGCAGGTGAAAGTGCGCCGTCGGCCGAGAAATCGGCGCGGCCACTGCCGCCCCCGCCCCCCGCGCCGCTCGGCCTGACAGCGGTGGCAGCGAAGGACCTCCTGGAGATCGCGGTGCAGTGGTTTGATGTTCCGAACTACCCGTCCGCGACGGCACCGATCCAGCTCGGCTACAACCTGTACAGGAGTCTGCAGCCCGGTCTGGCGTCGAACTTGAACGATCCAACGAAGGTCATCAAGTTCGCCAACGTGACCGCTCCTTTCATCGACACGACGAACCTCGCAACCGCCACAACCTACTACTACGTGGTGACGGCGTTTGTGCCGAGTCTTGCGGATGTCGAGAGCGTGCCTTCCGGTGAAGTCTCAGCCACGTCCGGCCGTTCCGGAGGGGGAGGCGGCGGAGGTGGAGGCGATGAAGGCTTCGGCAACAACCTGTCCTTCCCGATTGTCTTCGCGGATGGCTATGGTTTGTCGGGCCTGAAGATCAGTGGAACCTGGCCGGGTATCGGCCCGTTCGCCACGCTGCCGACGTTCGACTTCAATACCGGACTGCGGCCGTTGTCGACCGAGGCCCTGACGACGTTCCCGTTCTTCGACAGCAGCACCGCGGTGTCCATTGCCGGAGTCACGTATTACCCGCAGAGCACGGCGAGCACCTGGCAGGCCGAATGGCGCAGCAATGCCAGCCCCATGATGGAAGTGATCGTTGACTGGGGTGACGCGTTGATCAGCAAGACCTACACCGTGCAATCGATGGTCCGCATCGAAACGATCCTGATACAGGACGCGACCATCTCCGGCGTCACCGACACGATGACGGCTTTCAACATGGCGCTGCTGTCGGGGTCGGGAATCACCGAACTGCGTGGCACCGACCAGTCGACGTACGCGTCAGCGGCGCGAAATGTCTTCGCGATCAACGGACGACTTAAAGTCGAGAAGCTGGCCGCGGACGGCAGCACCGAAGCGGTCCTCTACAACAAGGCGATCTATGAGGGGTTCGGTGAAACAGTCGAAGGTGGTGGACGGACCAACGACACAGCCTACGCCGCCGAACTGAACCAGCTTGGCCTGATCGTCTACGGCAAGAATTTCTACATGACCCAGGTGAACCTGCCGCAGAAGACGGGCCAGTACCGGATCACGTTCAGCCTTGATCCCGAGGCGACGGTGGGCAGCGAGAAAATCCCGAATCACATCAAGATGGTGAACAAGTCGGACGCCGGTGCAACGCTGTCGGCAGACGGCCTCAGCACTTCGGTTGTGATCACGGTGAACTGAGAATTGTCACAGGCAGTGACGATGAGCGCGGGCAGCACAACCGGACTTCCCCTCCCGGTTGTGCGCCGGGCTCCAGGAAGCCGCGCTTTCTCCGGCCCCGTCCAGCGAACGTTGGACGGGGCCAATTCATTCCGGCCAGGACAGCAGGTTCAACGCGAACGCTTTGAGCATCCCGCCACAGACCGCTCAGCGATGGGAGAACCATACCGTCGCGGCGAAGCTGGCGTTGTAAATCAGATGCAGAGCGATCGCGGGCAACACGCTGGCGTTGCGTTCACGCAGGTGACCGAACACCAGCGACGGGACGGCGACAGCGAGCGCCCAGCCCGGAGGTTGTGCCGCGAAATGCAGCGTCACGAACACGGCCGTTGTCGCCCAGTTCGCGCGCGAGACCGGACCGATGCGGGTGGTCCATCCCCGCTGCAGCAGGAAGCCCTGGAGCGCACCGCGAAACGCCAGTTCTTCCAGTACCGGCCGAAAGGCAAGAAACGACAGCAGGGACGCTGCGGTGAAAGGCAGCCGCATGTGTTCACCCACTGTCAGGCCAAGCACGAGGCAGGCCGGAAATGCGGCCAGGACTGCAATCAGGAAGTGCGGATCGTGCAGCCAGGCCCACCAGCCCGTCGGCGGTCGAGCTGCTCCAAAGGCGTAGCGCAGGGCGCTGATCGTTGTGCGCTGTTCGGGGTCAGCTGACATGTCGCGATCGTCTCATGCGATTCGGCACACGTGGATGAATCGGACTTCACGCCCGGCGCGTCACCTTTGCCGTGCGTGCGACGGCAGCGAATCGGTTCAGCCATTGCGGCCGCAGCAAGAGCTTTCCGTCAGCGACTCGGGGGACATTCAGGGGTCAACATGATCGGCAGATTCAAGTTAGGAACCGCAGTTTTGCTGTGTGCAGTGGCGGCGGCCGTCTATGCGGCGACCGGTGTTCGGTTCGGCCCGGAGGTCAATGTCAGCCGCACGCCGACTCCGACCGAGAAGGCTAAGGTAGTGCGGCTCGCTTATCTGCATGACGGCATCTTCAAGAAGGCCTGGCTCTTCACCTATGGCGATGGCACTGCAGGTCGGCAGAACGTCTACTCACGGCATTCCTTCGACGAGGGTGTGACGTGGTCCGACCCGCTGCTGTTGTCACGCGATGCAGCGAGTGCGGCGACAGGCGGGCAATCCATCACGGCAAAAGGCCCGCTGATCTTTGTGGCTGACAATGAAAAGCCGACGATCTTCGCGCCGCCAGTGACTTCGGGTCCGCTGATCGTCATCACATGGAACAGTTCCTACTGTCCGCAGAACCCGGCGGCGGCCAACAATGCGGGCAGCTATGACAATCCATCGCAAGGTGTCAGTGACTTCGATGGCGACGGCACGCTCGATCGGCCCTACCACTGCCTGTGGGTGGCAACGACGACTGGACCCGATGCTTGCCGCATGGGACGTGCACCAGCTCACGAACGGCGAGCGCGATGTCATCAACGAGGTGATTGCTGGCAGTTCGACCGGCAGTGCGTTCGCGATGGCGTGGCAGGAGGACCCCGCGGGGCTGCAGCCAGGCGAAGGCGAGGGCCGCGGCGACGGTGGCATGGGATCGCACGTGACCGGAGGCACCAACATCTGGTACACGCACGCGCCGAATCCCAATGGCGTGACGCTGCGCGCCAACATCGCCCAGCTGAGTGACAACAATGCGCTTGGAACGGGTCAGCCCGGAGCATCGCGACCGAATCTGCAGATCAGCGGAACAACGGCAGTGCTGGCCTATGAAGAGACCGCCTGTCCGGGAGGGAGCACCGGCAAGTGCATCGTCTACCACGCGTTTCCATTTTCCGCGCACGACGCGAACGCTGCCGGAACCATCGTCAGCGATGTCACCAGGAACGCGCGGCGGGTGCGATTCTTCCTGCAGGGCGCAGCAGCGGCGGGAACTTCCAGCCTGCGCACGGTGCTGCTGTGGCGCGAGTCTCCCTTCGTCACTCCAGCGGCGCCTTCGGACATCATCGTGCGGCGCGGACTCGTCAATACCGCCGAGCGGCCGGGATCGACGGGATTCCTGCCCGCCGACATCCTGGCCGACACACCGCAGAACATGACGGACGTCGCGCGATTCGGGGGCAATGCCAATGCCCATCGTGCGATCGTGCGCGGCAGCTTCATCGGGCTTGCCTACGACCTGACGCCCAACATGGATGCGGCGAATCCCGAGAAGACGGCGGTTCCAACCGCGAACTACAACCTCATCTTCACGCGGTCCACGGCCAATGGCGAGGCCGGGAGCTGGAGCCCTGCGCTCAACCTGTCGCGCATCGATTCGCCGTCCTTCACCGTCGTGGAGCCGCGGCTGGTGCCCACACCGGGAACGATCGTGAATCCGCTGACCGGATCTCCCGATGCCGGCGACACCCAGAATCCGAATGTCCTTTATGTCTCCTTCGCGACCGAGCGCAATGAACTCGTCGGCAAGGCAGGCCGCGTATCGGTTGCGCGCTCGACTGACCAGGGGGCGACGTTCGAGCGATTCGTGCCGGTGTCTCCTTCGACGGCCGGGCAGTCCGAAGCCCAGTTGCGGCCCAGCCCGGACGGAGCAGCGACGATGGTGCTGTGGATGGACGAGCAGATCGACGGTGATCCGACTTCAAAGGACACGATGTTTGCGATGGCGCACGCGATTCAACTCCCGGACCTCAAGGTATCGGCCGCCGACGCTTCGTTTCCGGCGTTCAGTCAGTTCACTGTGAACCTCGCGGTCCTGAATCGCGGTACCGGCCATGCCAGCGAGGTGTTGATTGGTGGAACGCTGCCCGACGGGTTGTCCCCGGTCGGCATTGGCGATCCCAGCATCTGCAGGATCAACGGTTCGAAGTTTGACTGCGCCATTCCGACGATTGCTGCCAGTGCAGGCCGGGTGATGTCGCTCACAGTCACCGGAGGGACCGAGGGCACATACACCGTCAGTGCCAGCGTGACGAGCGAGGAACCCGATGCAGAGGTGACCGACAACACGCTGGTGTTCACGCTCAGCGTCACGCCGCCGCTTTCTTCGTTGCCGCCGGTGCCGACACCGCCACCGATACAGCCCCCGATACAACCGCCGACGCAACCGCCAGCAACGACACCCCCCGCTGCAGCGACGCCGGTACCGGTTTCTCAGTCCAGCGGTGGCGGTGGTGGATGCACAGCGGCGCGAGAAGACGCGACGTTCGATCCGATCCTGGCGTTGCTGGTGGGACTCGGCTTCGTGGGGCCGGTACTCAGGCGCAAGGGAGGGTGCTGACGCGGCGCGCGGCGCCCATGGGGTTGCGCCTCATCAAGGCGTTCCGACGATCTGCCGCTAGCTTGAAACAAAAGGCTCTTGTGTGCCGGATGAATGGAGAGCATTCATCGATGTGGAGGACCCAATGAAAAGATCAAGGATTGGATCGATAGCAATCGCAGTTGCCCTCGGAGCGACGCTGTCGGGAGCGGCCTGGGCCGAAGCTCGCAGTGAACTGGGCAAGCAGGAGTACGAATCGAACTGCGTGGCCTGCCACGGCGCGACCGGCAAGGGCGACGGCTACTTCGCGCAATATTTGAAGATGCCGGTGCCCGACCTGACCACGATCCAGCAGCGCAATGGCGGAGTGTTTCCGGCGGACCGGATGATCGAGATCATCGACGGTCGTCAGGCGCTGAAGGGCCACGGCCCACGGCAGATGCCGATCTGGGGCACGACGTATACGGAGAAGGCGGCCAACCACTACCGCGGGTTCGCGTACGACAATGAACAGTTCGTCCGCGCGCGCATCCTTGGGCTGACGGACTACCTGTATCAGTTGCAGGTTCGCAAGTAGTCGTCGCGATCGTCTTTTTCCGCACGCGCAGTCGCCAAGTGGCGGCTGCGTGACCGCTTGGCTTTCGGCGACGCCGTCGCTGGAGGCGAGCCAGGGTCCGCGCGGTAAGCTCGACCCCGTGCCGCGAATCTTTCACAAGTCCCTGGTGGTCGGCCCTGAATCGATCGATGCGGTCGGGCACGTCAACAACCGCGAGTACCTGCGCTGGATGGAGGAGGTCGCGGTCGAGCACTCGACGGCGCAGGGCTGGCCGATGGAGCGGTACTACGCCGATCGCATGGCGTGGGTCGCGGCGACGCACTTCATCGAGTACCTGCGACCATCGCTGCTGGACGACCCGCTCGATGTCTACACCTGGATCTCGCGCTGGAGCGAACGGGACTGCCTGCGCCGATATGCCATCGTGCGCCAGCGCAAGCTGCTGGCGCGCGGCGAGACCGTCTGGACGTTCGTCGACATGGATTCCGCTCGGGCGCGATCGATCCCGCCGGCCGTGCTCGAGGCATTCGTTGTCGTCCCCGACGACGACGCTGAACTGAAGGCGCTGAATCTCGCGCGGCGTGAACGCCGCTCCGCGGCTGCCTGAGGGCGTCCCGTCGTCGAATGTTGCGCTGGTAGTCTATGGGGCTTCCGCTGCTGGCTGGTCGGCTTGCTGGTCGATCAGCGCCCGGTGCGGACACCAAAAATTCCAAGAAAGGTCGAAGACATGTTCAAGACCCTGTGGGTCGTGTGCGCCATGTTGCTGGCGGTCGGGGCGCAGGCCCAGGACACCGGAACGCTCAAGAAGATTCGCGACGCCAAGTCGATCACGCTGGGCTATCGCGCCGACTCGCCGCCGTTTTCGTTCACGGGGCCGGATGGCCAGCCGGCCGGGTACTCCGTCGATCTGTGCAAGCGGGTCGCTGCGAGCCTCGAGCGTTCGCTCGGTGGCAGTCTGGCGATCAAATGGGTTGCAGTCACGTCGGCAAATCGCTTCGACCAGGTCACGGGCGGCGCGATCGACCTTGAATGCGGAAACACCACGGTGACGCTCAGTCGACAGGAGCGCGTCGACTTCTCCAACATGACGTTCGTCGACGGCGGCGCCGTGCTGGTGCTGGCGGAATCCAGTTTGAACCGGCTCGCCGACCTTGCCGGCAAGACAGTTGCAGTGAAACCCGGCACGACGACCGAGACCAGCCTGAAGGCGGCGTTGAAGGACAAACTCATCGACGCCAAGGTCGTGACGGTCAAGGACGAGGCCGAGGCGCTGGCGGCGCTGAATGAGAAGCGCATCGACGGCTATGCGGCCGATCGCGTGGTCCTCGTCGGCAACGTCATCCGCGCTCGCGCCGACATCAAGTACACGCTGATCCAGGACGACTTCTCGTTCGAGCCCTATGCGCTGATGATGCGGCGCGACCCGGCGTTCCGCCTGGCGGTCAACCGGGGCCTGGTGCAGGTCTATCGATCGGGCGCGATCAAGGAAATCTTCGATCGCTGGCTGGCGCCGCTCGGCAAGCCCGGCCCGCTGCTGGCCGCGATGTACTACCTGAATACGACTCCGGAGTGAGCGAGCGATGAAAGTGGTTCACTGGATGGCGTTGGTGGCGTCGTTGCTGCTGGCGGCGTGCGCGACACCGCCGGGCGCCGGTGTTTCGGGCACCGGGGTCGTGCAGTCGATTGCCGAGGGCACCGAAGCGAACCAGGCCACACAGGTCGTCGGTGCCATCGGCGGGGCGGTGCTGGGCGGCTGGCTGGGCAGCAACATCGGCGGTGGCGCCGGGCAGACCATCGCGACCGCGGCGGGAAGCGTCGCCGGTGGCATGGCGGGCAGCGCGATTGCCAGCAATGCCGATACCAAGACTATCTGGGACGTGCGCGTGCGTTTCGAGGACGGGATCGATCGCACCGTCCGCGTTTATCAGCGGCCAACGTTCCGGCCGGGAGACAAGGTCGCCGTTTCCAGCGGCGTGATCACCCCGTTGCGCTAGTCCGATCACACGCTCCGGCCTCGATTGAGGCCGGACGCAGCGTGCGACAATCCGCCGCTCGATCGAATGCCCGGCACCCTCCGCCGGGCCTCGATGCCGTCCTCCCACCCGCCACTATGAAAAACGACGCGCTCGTCGCGATCGACCATGTGACGTTCGGTTATGACCAGCGCGTCATCCTGTCGGATGTTTCGATGGTGTTCCCGCGCGGCAAGGTCATTGCCATCATGGGCGGCTCGGGCTGCGGCAAGACGACGCTGCTGCGGCTGATTGGTGGCGTACTGACGCCGCAGGAGGGCACGGTCACGTTCGATGGCGCGCCGGTCAATCCGCGCGACCGCGAGTCGCTGTATGCACTCCGGCGAAGACTCGGAATGCTGTTCCAGTTCGGCGCGCTTTTTACCGACCTGACGGTGTTCGACAACGTCGCCTTCCCGCTGCGCGAGCACACGCCGCTGCCGGAGCCGATGATCCGCGACCTGGTACTGATGAAGCTGAATGCCGTCGGCCTGCGCGGCGCGGCCTACCTCAAGCCGGCCGATCTTTCCGGGGGCATGGCGCGGCGGGTCGCACTGGCACGCGCGATCGCGCTCGATCCGGACCTCATCATGTACGACGAACCGTTCGCGGGACTCGATCCGATCTCGCTCGGCGTCGCGGCGAACCTGATCCGCCGGCTCAACGATGCAACCGGGGCCACCTCGCTGGTGGTCTCGCACGACGTGCACGAGTGTTTCCTGATCAGCGACTATGTCTACGTGATCTCGGGCGGACGCATCGTCGGGCATGGCACGCCCGCCGAGGTCCAGGCCTCGGACGATCCCGAAGTGCGGCAGTTCATCCAGGGCGAGCCGGACGGGCCGGTGCGCTTCCATTACCCCGCCCGCGCCTACGGCGAGGATCTGGGGCTGCGCGCATGACAGCCACAGAGTTCCTCCCGACGCTCGGGCGGCGCGCGCTCGAGGTCATGCGCGGGTTGGGCCACAGCGCGTTCTTCTTCGTCGAGATGATCAAGAACGTCCCGGCGGCGCTCGCGCGCTTCTACCTGGTGGCCACGCAGATCCATTCGATCGGCAACTACTCGCTGGTGATCATCGCCGCGTCGGGGCTGGCCGTCGGCTTCGTGCTGGCGCTGCAGGGCTACTACACGCTGTCGCGCTACGGCGCGGCCGAATCGCTCGGACTGCTGGTCGCGCTGTCGCTGGTGCGGGAGCTCGGTCCAGTGGTGACCGGACTGCTGTTCGCGGGACGCGCCGGCACGTCGCTCACGGCGGAAATCGGACTGATGAAGGCCGGCGAACAGCTGGCGGCGATGGAGATGATGGCGGTCGACCCGAAGTCGCGTGTGCTGGCGCCGCGGTTCGTCGCGGGCATCATCTCGATGCCGCTGCTGGCGGCCATCTTTTCCGCAGTTGGCATCCTCGGCGGCTATGTCGTCGGGGTGCTGATGATCGGCATCGATCCCGGGGCGTTCTGGTCGCAGATGCAAAGCGGCGTCGATGTCTGGGACGATGTCGGCAACGGCATCATCAAGAGCATCGTTTTCGGCATTGCCTGTACCTTTGTCGCCCTGTACCAGGGTTATGAAGCCGAGGCCACGCCCGAAGGAGTCGCCCAGGCCACCACGCGCACGGTCGTGATTTCATCGCTGGCCGTACTGGGCCTGGATTTCGTCTTGACGGCGCTGATGTTCAGCGCGCCGCGTTAGCAGGTCATCGCAGGAGTCGTTCGATGGGACGCAGGGGAATCGAAACTATGGTCGGCGTTTTCGTGCTGCTCGGCATGATCGCCGTGGTCTTTCTCGCGCTGAAGGCCGCGAACCTCGCGAGCTTCAACACCGGGCCGACGTATGCGTTGACCGCCAGGTTCGACAACATCGGCGGACTCAAGGTCAGGGCCCCGGTGAAGAGCGCGGGCGTGACCGTGGGCCGGGTGAGCGCCATCGCGCTCGATCCGCAGAGCTTCCAGGGGCTGGTGACCATCGAGGTGGACGGCAAGGTCAAGTTTCCCGCCGATACCTCGGCGAAGATCCTGACGTCCGGCCTGCTGGGCGACCAGTACATCGGTCTCGAGCCAGGCGGTGCCGACAAGAACCTTGCCGGTGGCGACCAGATCAAGATGACGCAGTCGGCCGTCGTGCTCGAGAACCTGATCGGTCAGTTCCTTTACAACCGGGCCGCCGAGGGCGGTAGCGAGAAGAAGTAGCTCTGCATGACTTCCGCCGTCCGACGAAGTAACGATGCCAAGACTGCTTGAACGCCTGCTGCGCATAGGGCTCGCCGCCGTCGTCATCGGCCTGGCGAGCGGCTGCGCGACGCTGCCTCCGAACGCCGGCCAGGATCCGCGCGATCCGTGGGAGAAGGTCAATCGCAACGTCTTCGTTTTCAACGAAGGATTCGACGCGAATTTTCTGAAGCCGGTGGCCGAACTCTGGGCCAAGCTGCCTGACGGCATACGCGACTGCTTTTCCAATGCGTTCTTCAACCTGCGCGGCCCGTCGACGGCGATCAACAACACGCTGCAGGGCAAGCCGGCCGAGGCGGTCTCGGACGTGGGCCGATTTGTTGTGAACACGACGATCGGCCTCGTCGGCTGCTTCGACGTGGCGACCGAGCTCGGGCTCGAGAAGCATTACGAGGACTTCGGCCAGACGCTCGGCGTCTGGGGCGTCGAGCCTGGCCCCTACCTCGTCCTGCCGATCTTCGGACCGAGCAATGTGCGCGACGCCGTCGGCATCTTCGGTGTCGAAACCTTCCTCGACCTGAACTTCTGGATCGATAAACCGGCCCTCGAATACAGCATCTTTGCCCTGCGCATCGTCAACCAGCGGGCCGAACTGTTGCCGACGGACAAACTGATCAACGAGGCGGCTCTGGACCGCTACTCCTTCATTCGCGACGGGTTTCTGCAGCGTCGCCGCAACCTTGTCTACGATGGCAATCCGCCGCGTGAGCTGGACCTCGACGAAGACCTTTCCGAGCCCGAGACGGCGCCGGCGAAGCCGGCCGAGGCTGCCGCAAAGCCGGCAGCGCCCGGCGCCGGCGGTGCACCAGCCGGCGACCCGGACGTTAAACCTCAGGAGCCGGGAAAATGACCGACACGCGCCGAACCCTCGCCCTGAGCGGTGGTCAACCCTTCGGTCAGTCCGCCACCAACTCCGGGAGAACCCTGCCGATGCCGCAAAACCTTCGTCTGCTTGCCATCACGCTGCTCGTGCTCGCCTTCGGGCCGACGCATGCCCAGCCGGCCGCGACCGCACCCGATGCAATGGTTCGTGACCTGACCAACGAAGTGCTCGACGCCATTCGCGCGGACAAGGCCATTGCCAGCGGTGATATCGGCCGGGTACAAAAGCTGGTCGACGAAAAAGTCCTCCCGTATGTCGACTTCAAGAAAATGACGCAGCTGGCGGTCGGACGTGGCTGGCGCAATGCGACGCCAGAGCAGCGCACCGCGTTGACGCGAGAATTCCACACGCTGCTCGTCCGCACCTACAGTGGCGCTCTGTCGCAGGTCAAGGATCACAAGGTGCAGATGCGGCCGTTCCGGGCCCAGCCCACCGACACCGACGTGCTGGTGCGGACCAGTGTCGTGCCGTCGCGCGGGGATCCGATCCAGCTCGACTATCGCCTGGAAAAGCAGGATGCCGGCTGGAAGATCTACGACGTCAACGTGCTCGGTGTCTGGCTGGTCGAGAACTACAAGACCCAATTTGCCAGCGAGATCAGCGCCGGCGGAGTCGACGGGCTGATCAAGTCACTGTCGGACCGTAATCGCCAGCTTGCCGAGGCGAAGAAGACCTGACACTGCCATGAAAATCGAAACCGACGACATTGGCATGGCCAATGCGGCCCAGGTGGCGCAGCAGGGCCGCGCCGCCATCGAACGTGGCGACGCACGCTTCGACCTGTCCGGTGTCACGCGCTGCGACTCCTCCGCGGTCGCCGTGCTGCTGGAGTGGGAGCGCGTGGCCGTTGCCCGGGGCCTGAAACTCGAAGTCGTGGCGCCGCCTGCGGGGCTTGTCAGCCTCGCGGCGGTGTACGGCGTCGACGGCTTGCTGCCGGCACTCGCGCCACGCGCCTGAGCCGCCGCTTCCACTGCGTTCCGCGGCCTGAGCCGTCGCTCGGGTCCCTGCCGACGACTTCGATAAACTGAGCGTCTCTCGTCGAGGCCGCCGGGCACGTCGACTCCGCCCGTGACTGCTGCCATTCAGGTCAACTCCGTGTCCAAACGCTACGGCTCGCTCGTGGCGCTGGATCACGTCGACCTGGCGATCAACCAGGGCGAGTTCTTCGGACTGCTCGGACCCAACGGCGCGGGCAAGACCACGCTGATTTCCATCATCGCCGGCCTGGTGCGCGCGAGCAGCGGAAGCGTCGCGATCATGGGGCACGATGTCGTCGACGACTACCGCGCCGCGCGGCTCTCGGTCGGCGTGGTGCCGCAGGAACTCGCGTTCGATCCGTTCTTCACGGTGCGCGAGACACTGAAATTTCAGTCGGGCTACTTCGGCCTGCGCGGCAATGACGCATGGATCGATGAGGTCCTCGAGAACCTTGGACTGACGGCAAAGGCCGACAACAACACGCGCGCGTTGTCGGGCGGGATGAAGCGCCGCCTGCTGGTCGCGCAGGCGCTGGTGCACAAGCCACCGGTGATCGTGCTCGACGAGCCCACGGCGGGGGTCGATGTCGAGCTGCGGCAGACCCTTTGGGATTTCATCCGGCGCCTCAACCGTGAAGGTCACACCATCGTGCTGACGACGCACTACCTGGAAGAGGCGCAGGCGCTGTGCGGACGCATCGCGATGCTCAAGGGCGGCCGGATCGTGGCGCTCGATACCACGCGCGCATTGCTGTCGCGGTTTGAGGGACTGCAGCTGACGATGCGTCCCCGAGGGACACCGCCGGCCTCGGTGCTCGCGCACCGGATCGACGAACGCGACGGCGTGCTGACGTTGCGACTGGCGCATTCGGTCGATGTCGGCCGGGTGCTGGCCGACTGTGCGGCGGCTGGTTGCATCGTCGAGGAGCTTGAAGTCGGTCGCGCGGACCTCGAGGATGTGTTCATGCAGCTGATATCGGACAAGCCCGCGCAACGGATTGCGACAGGAGCCGCGGCATGAACGCACCGGCGGCCTTTCGTGAAGGCGCCGCGGTCAGCGCGGCCGACTCGTCATCGGCGATCGCTTTTCGCACGCTGCTCACGAAGGAAATGCTGCGCTTCTGGAAGGTCAGCTTCCAGACGGTTGCCGCGCCGGTGCTGACGGCGGTGCTGTACCTGCTGGTTTTCGGCCAGGTGCTGGCAGATCACGTCGGGGTCTTCCCAGGCGTCAGCTATGTGGCGTTCCTGATTCCCGGCCTCGTCATGATGTCGGTGCTGCAGAACGCGTTCGCCAATTCGTCGTCGAGCCTGATCCAGTCGAAGATCATGGGCAGCCTGGTGTTCGTGCTGCTGCCGCCGTTTTCGCACTGGCAGCTCTTTGGCGCCTACGTGCTCGCCTCGGTCGTCCGCGGGCTGGTGGTCGGCCTCGGTGTGTTCGTGGTGGCCGTCTGGTTCGGACCGCCGAGCTTCAAGGCGCCGCTGTGGATCCTGGTCTTTGCGCTGGCCGGTAGCGCGATGCTGGGCTCGCTCGGCGTGATCGCGGGCATCTGGGCCGACAAGTTCGACCAGCTCGCGGCGTTCCAGAACTTCGTCGTGATGCCCGCCACGTTCCTGTCGGGCGTGTTCTACTCGGTGCATGGACTGCCCGCGTTCTGGCAGGGCGTGTCGCACCTCAATCCGTTTTTCTACATGATCGACGGCTTCCGCTACGGTTTCTTCGCGCAGTCCGATGTTTCGCCGTGGGTGAGCCTGGCCGTGGTGGTCGGTGCGCTGCTGCTTACGGCCGCGATCGCGCTGCGCCTGCTGGAGCGCGGCTACAAGCTGAGGCATTGAGTGGGCCTTGAAAGGCGCAGTGAGGGTGAACTGATGGATCCGACTCCCGACGACGTGCGGCGCTACATCGCGGCCGGGCTCGAGTGCAGCGTGCTCGAGGTCGACGGAGACGGCCGGCACTTCAACGCGCTGATCGTCAGCCCCGCCTTCGAAGGCAAGTCGCGAGTGGCCCGGCACCAGCTGGTGTATGCGGCGCTGGGCGAACGGATGCGGGAGGAAGTTCACGCCTTGTCGATGCGCACGCTGACACCGTCAGAACACGAGGCCGCAGCAGGATGAATCCGGCCGTGCGCACTTCACCCGTCCTTCACCGGCAGTTCGTCGCCGCTTCAAGCGCCGCAGCCACGCTGCAGTCCCGTCCGCAGGCCGCGGATGCCGACGCAGGAGGACTGCCATGCTCGAAACGGTTGCCAGAATCGCCGAATCTGCCGAATCCGCCAATGGCCGGCCGGTGCGCATCACGCGCCCGGTCGTCTTCCGCCCACTGCCAGGAATTTCCGACGCGCCCATGGACAAGCTGAAGATCCGCGGCGGCGTGTCGCTGGCGGGCGAGATTCCGATTTCCGGTGCGAAGAACGCGGCATTGCCGATCCTGTGCGCCGGCCTGCTGACCGCAGATGACCTGATCGTCGACAACGTGCCCCAGTTGCAGGACGTGTCGACGGCGCTGAAGCTGCTGCGGCAGATGGGCGTTGTGGCTGAGCGCGATGGCGGCACCGTTCGCCTCGGCGCCGCGGCGGTCACGCATCCCGAAGCACCGTACGAACTGGTCAAGACGATGCGAGCGGCGATCCTGGTGCTGGGGCCGCTGGTGGCGCGATTCGGCCGTGCACGGGTGAGCCTGCCCGGAGGGTGCGCGATCGGTGCCCGCCCGGTCGATCAGCACATCAAGGGCCTCGAGCTGATGGGCGCGAGCATCCATATCGAGGGCGGCTACCTGATCGCCGAGGCGACGCGGCTCAAGGGCACCCGCATCGTCACCGACATGGTGACCGTGACCGGCACCGAGAATCTGATGATGGCGGCCACGCTCGCGGCTGGCGAGACCGTGATCGAGAACGCCGCGCGCGAGCCCGAGGTCGGTGACCTGGCGAATGCGCTGATCGCGATGGGCGCGCGCATCCACGGCGCCGGCACGGACCGCATCGTCGTACAGGGCGTCGAGCGCCTGCACGGCGCACGCCACCGCGTGATGCCCGACCGCATCGAAACCGGCACCTTCCTGTGCGCCGTCGCGGCGGCCGGGGGCGACGTGCTGCTGCGTGGCGCGGCTCCCGCGACGCTCGATGCCGTGCTCGACAAGCTGCGCGAAGCCGGTGCCAGGATCGAGTGCGCGGCCGACTCGATCCGGGTTCGGATGACAGGACGGCCGCGCGCGGTCAGCCTGCGCACCGCGCCGTATCCCGCGTTTCCAACCGACATGCAGGCGCAGTTCATGGCGCTTGATTGCATTGCCGACGGTGTCGGCCGCATTACCGAGACGATCTTCGAGAACCGCTTCATGCACGTTCAGGAACTGCAGCGGCTGGGCGCGAACATCGCGATCGAGGGCAGCACGGCGGTGGTGCAGGGCATCGATCACCTGGCCGGTGCGCCGGTGATGGCCACCGACCTGCGGGCGTCGGCCAGCCTGGTGGTCGCGGGCCTGGTCGCTCAGGGCGAGACGCTGATCGATCGCATTTACCATCTGGATCGTGGCTACGAAGCCATGGAAGTCAAGCTGGCGCAGGTGGGCGCCCGCATCGAGCGCGTGAAGTAACGGCGAACGGATCGGCACGTGATTACATTGGCGCTTTCCAAGGGACGGATCTTCGACGAGTCGCAGCCCCTGTTGGCCGCGGCGGGCATTGCACCTCTCGAAGATCTCGAGACCTCGCGCAAGCTCATCATCGGCACCCAGGATCCCGGACTGCGCCTGGTGGTCGTACGGGCCTCGGACGTTCCCACCTATGTGCAATACGGCGCGGCGGAACTCGGCGTGGCGGGCAAGGACGTCCTGCTCGAGCACAGCGCGCAGTGGGGCGATCTCGGCCTGTACCAGCCGCTCGACCTCAACATCGCGCGGTGCCGCCTCTGCGTCGCGGTGCCGGCCGGATTCGACTATGCCAATGCCGTCCGGCGCGGCGCGCGGCTGCGCGTCGCGACCAAGTACGTGCAGACCGCGCGCGAGCACTTCGCGGCCAAGGGCGTGCACGTCGACCTGATCAAGCTGTATGGCTCGATGGAACTGGCGCCGCTGGCCGGCCTGGCCGATGCGATCGTCGACCTGGTGTCGTCGGGCGGAACGCTGCGTGCCAACAATCTCGTTGAAGTCGAGGAAGTCGCCGCAATCTCGTCGCGGCTGATCGTCAACCAGTCGGCATTCAAGACCCGGCGCGCCGAACTGGCGCCGCTGATCGCACGCATCGAGGCCGCTGTCCAGCGATGAGACGGCGATGAGTCTGCAATGAAGCTGCGCATGCTCAGTACACGCGACTCCGGGTTCGAGGCGGAATTCGGCCGACTGGTGGCCGCCGACAGCGCGATCGACAAGTCGATCGAGCGGGCGGCGGACGCGATCGTCGACGACGTGCGCGAGCGCGGCGACGCGGCGCTGCTCGAGTACACCAACCGTTTCGACCGCATGGCGGCGGGCCGGGTGGCGGACCTGGAGATCCCGCAGGACGCGATGCGCGCTGCCTTCGAGGACCTGCCTTCCGAGCAGAGCGAGGCGTTGCAGGCGGCGGCAGACCGCATCCGCGCGTTTCATCGCGAGCAGCACGCCCGGCTGATGCAGGGTGACTGGATCACCACGGAAGCCGACGGCACGGTCACCGGACAGCGCATCACGCCGCTCGACAGCGTCGGCCTGTACGTGCCCGGCGGCAAGGCGGCCTACCCGTCGTCGGTGCTGATGAACTCGATTCCGGCCCATGTCGCCGGCGTCGAGCGGCTGGTCATGGTCGTACCGACGCCGGACGGCGAGCGCAACGCGCTGGTGCTCGCCGCGGCGTACCTGGGCGGGGTCACGCGCGCGTTTGCCGTCGGCGGGGCGCAGGCGGTGGCGGCGCTGGCTTACGGCACGGCGACCGTGCCGGCGGTCGACAAGATCGTCGGGCCTGGCAATGCCTATGTCGCGGCAGCGAAGCGGCGCGTGTTCGGCACCGTCGGCATCGACATGATTGCCGGGCCGACCGAGATCCTGGTGATTGCCGACGGCGATGCCAATCCCGACTGGATCGCGATGGACCTGTTCTCGCAGGCGGAGCACGACGAACTGGCGCAGGCCCTGCTGCTGAGCCCGGACGCCGGGCTGATCGCCGCGGTCGAGGCCTCGATCCGACGGCTGCTGCCGGGCCAGCCGCGACGCGACATCATCGCGGCGTCGCTCGCCAACCGTGGCGCGCTGGTGCACACGCGCGATCTGGCTGAAGCCGTTGCGCTGTGCAACCGCGTGGCGCCCGAGCACATGGAGATCGTCACGTCGGACCCCGAGGCGTTGTTGCCGGAGGTCCGGCATGCGGGAGCGATCTTTGTGGGGCACTATTCGTCGGAGTCGCTCGGTGATTACTGCGCCGGGCCGAACCACGTGCTGCCCACCGTCCGCACTGCCCGCTTCTCCTCGCCGCTCGGGGTGTACGACTTCGTCAAGCGATCGAACCTGATCAACGTGTCGGCCGCCGGCGCGCAACGCCTCGGTCCGATCGCCGCGGTGCTCGCGCGTGGCGAGCACCTCACGGCGCACGCGCAGTCCGCCGAACTTCGCCTGGATTCCGCGTCGGGGAAACGATGAACGCGCGCATCGGGCAGCGCCCGAACCTGTCGGTCCTGCGCGATGACGTGCGCGCGCTCGAGGCCTATGCGGTGCCGAGCGCGGTCGGCTTCATCAAGCTCGACGCAATGGAGAATCCCTTTACGCTGCCCGAAGCGCTGCAGCGACAGCTCGGGGAGCGGCTGGCACAGCCAACCGCTGAATCGCTACCCGCTGTCGGATCCGCGTGACTTCAAGGAACGCCTCGGCAAGGCGATGGGCCTCCCGCCCGGTGCGCGCCTGATGCTGGGCAACGGCTCGGATGAACTCATCCACCTGGTGATCCAGGCCTGCGCGCGCCCGGGAGCGACCATCCTGTCGCCGTGGCCGAGCTTCTCGATGTACGAGTTGTCGACGATCTACGACGGGTGTCGCTTCGTCGGCGTTCCGCTGCGTGCCGATTTCACGCTCGACACCCCCGCGTTGCTGGCGGCCGTTGCCGAGCACCGGCCCGCGGTGATCTTCATCGCCTATCCGAACAATCCGACAGGCAATCTCTTCGACCGTAACGACATCGAGGCGATCCTGCGCGCGGCCCCGGGGCTGGTCGTCATCGACGAGGCCTATCTGCCGTTCGCGCAGGACACCTTGATGCCGCAGCTGCGCAGCTGGCCCAACCTGGTGGTGCTGCGCACGCTGTCCAAGCTGGGGCTGGCCGGCATCCGACTCGGCTACCTGGCCGGCGATCCGGAATGGATCGCAGAGTTCGACAAGCTGCGTCCGCCCTACAACGTCAACGTGCTGACGCTGGCCACGGCGGACTTCCTGCTTGAACACCTGGCCACGCTCGAAGCGCAGGCCGCCATGCTGCGTGCCGAGCGCTCGCGCGTGGCCGCGGCGCTCGCCGGCCTGCGGGGACTCACGGTGTTTCCGTCGGCGGCGAACTTCCTGCTGTTCCGGGTGGGTGACGCCGACCGGGTGTTCGACGGGCTGAAGGAGCGCGGCATACTGATCAAGAATGTCTCGAAGATGCATCCGCTGCTCGCCGGGTGCCTGCGCGCGACAATCGGCACTGCCGTGGAAAACGACGCGTTCCTGCAAGGGCTGCAGGCCGCCATGGAAAGCTCACGATGACTGCTCGAGTCCCACCCCGCCGCGTTACGGTGGAGCGCAACACGAAGGAAACCCAGATTCGCGTCGAGCTCGACCTCGACGGCAGCGGCCAATGCCAGGTCGCCTCCGGCGTCGGATTCTTCGATCACATGCTGGACCAGATCGCGCGCCACGGCATGCTCGACCTTGTCGTCGATGCGCGCGGCGACCTGCACATCGACGGGCATCACACGGTCGAGGACATCGGCATCACGTTCGGCCAGGCCTTCGCGCAGGCGATCGGCGACAAGGCCGGCGTGCGGCGCTATGGCCACGCCTACGTGCCGCTCGACGAGGCGCTGTCACGGGTCGTGATCGACCTGTCCGGCCGGCCGGGTCTTGTGTGGAACGTGCCGTTCAAGCGGGCGATGATCGGCGAATTCGACGTCGATCTGACGCACGAATTCTTCCAGGGCTTCGTGAATCACGCGCTGGTCACGCTGCACGTCGACAACCTGCGCGGCGACAACGCGCACCACCAGTGCGAAACCGTGTTCAAGGCCTTCGCCCGCGCGCTGCGCATGGCGGTCGAGCCCGATCCTCGCGCCGGTGGCGTGATTCCGTCCACCAAGGGAACGCTGTAGTCAGATTCGCTTTGCGTGTACGCGACGCTTCGCGTCGCACGTGCACGCAAAGCGCTAGAGTTTGAGGGCGCGCTCCGGAGCGGCCGCGCGCGCGCCCAAGTTCAAAGGCAACGCAACGAGTGATCGCGGTGGTCGACTATGGGATGGGCAACCTGCGCTCGGTGGCGAAGGCGATCGAACATGTCGCACCGAAGATCACGGTGCGCGTGACGTCGGATCCGGCGGTGGTCACGGCGGCCGACCGCGTCGTCTTTCCGGGCCAGGGCGCCATGCCGGACTGCATGCGCTACCTGCGCGAATCCGGACTCGAGGAGGCGGTGCGCGACTGCAGCGGCGTCCAGACCGCTGCTGGCGGTCTGCATCGGCGAACAGATGCTGTTCGATCGCAGCGAGGAGGGTGCGACCCCCGGACTCGGACTCTTTCCCGGCGAAGTCATCCGTTTTCGCGATGATGCGATGCATGCGGCGGATGGTTCGCGGCTCAAGGTGCCGCACATGGGCTGGAACCGCGTGACGCAGACCCAAAGCCACCCGCTGTGGGACGGGGTCGCCGACGACAGCTGGTTCTACTTCGTGCACAGTTACTACGTGGTGCCGCTCGACGGCGGACTGACGGCCGGATCGTCCGACTACGGTGGTCGCTTTACCTGCGCGGTGGCACGGGATAATATTTTTGCCACGCAGTTTCACCCCGAGAAAAGCGCCGCCGCCGGATTGCGAATCTACGAGAACTTCTGCCGCTGGGCGCCCTGACTGATCGCCGAGCCGCGCTGACCGTACCGTCCCGGACTGCAAACTCTCCCTCCCTCGTGCTGCACACTGCCCGCTGACCGGGCCCATCGCAATGCTGCTGATTCCTGCCATCGACTTGAAGGACGGGCATTGCGTGCGCCTGCGTCAGGGCGACCTGAACAACAACGTCACCGTGTTCTCGGACGACCCGGTGGCGATGGCGCATCACTGGCGCGCTCAGGGCGCGCGCCGACTGCATATCGTCGACCTGAATGCCGCGCGCTCCGGTCGGCCGATCAACGAGGCCGTGATCCGCAAGATGGTGAAGGCCGTGGGCGATGACCTGCCGATCCAGCTGGGCGGCGGTATCCGCGATCTCGACACGATCGAACGCTACATCGACGACGGCGTGAGCTATGTCGTGATCGGCACGGCCGCCGTCAAGAATCCGGGGTTCCTGCATGACGCCTGCAGTGCGTTCGCGGGCCATGTCATCGTCGCGCTCGATGCCAGGGGCGGCAAGGTCGCCACCGACGGCTGGAGCAAGCTCACCGGTCACGACGTCAACGATCTCGCGAAGAAGTTCGAGGACTACGGGGTCGAGGCGATCCTGTACACCGACATCGGACGCGACGGCATGATGACCGGCGTCAACCTCGAAGCCACGGTCGAGCTGGCGCGCCACGTGAAGATCCCGGTGATTGCCAGCGGCGGCGTGGCGCGCATGGAGGACATCGAGGCCCTGTGTGCCGTTGAGGCTGACGGTGTCACCGGTGCCATTCTCGGTCGCTCGCTCTACGAGGGCGCGATCGACTTCAAACGCGCCCAGGAACGCGCCGACGAACTCGCCGGCGAGTCCGAATAGCGAACCGCTACTTCCAGATATCGACGTCCTCGCCACGGGCCCGCAACCGGTCGGCGCGCGCCTGCACGTAGCGCTGGAAGCTCGGCTCCGAGCGGTACGCCCCGGTCGTCACGTATTCAAGCGCCGTCGCAAGATGGAACGGCCGCACGTAGGCCTCGACGCGGAACACCTCGGCGCCACGATCAAAGAAGACCAGGGTCGGTGCAAAGGTGACGCGCAGTTCACGCGCCCAGGCCGACGCCGTCGTGCGGCGACCGTCGGGCGCGGTGAGTTCGACGTGGCTGGCCGGATCGAAGCGTGCGACGGTCAGGCGCGCGAGCTGGTCGGCCACTTCCTTGCGCCGGAATCCTTCGCGGTGCAGTTCGTCACAACTGGCGCACGGGGCGCGCTCGAAGACGACCAGCAGCGGCCTGCTGCCGGATCGTGCGAGATCGTAGGGCGGGCGCAGGAAGAAAGGCTCGTCGTGCAGCGTCGGGCTGGCCGCATCCTTCACTGTCCGCTGCGTGTACGCAGCGAGCGTTTCCTTCGTTTCGAGTCGGCCAGCAACGTAGTCGAGTGCGGCCTCCATGCGGTTGGGTGGCTGATAGCCATTCAGGCGCACGACCACTCCCGCCTTCTCGTCGAAGAACAGCAGCGTGGGCGTGAACTGCACCTGCAGGAGCCGCCCGAGATCCTTCTCGGACATGCGGCGGCCGTCGACCCAGGTCACTTCGCGATCGCCCCACAGGTTGAGCGCGATCGGGACGAAGCTCTTCCGTGTCTTGTCGACGATGCGGGTTTCGGTGAACGTGGTCTGCATCAGCAGCTTGCAGTAGGGGCACCCGTCCTGGCCGAAGTAGACCATCAGGCGCTTGCCGTCCCGGCGCGCATCGGCGATGTCCTCCCGGAAGTCCAGGAAAGTCTCGGCGAACCAGCGCGGGATGCTGATGGCGTGCGGCGACGCGGCCTGCGCGTGCGAATTCGCGGGGCCGAGGGCGGCAAGGGTGCTTAACGCGAGTATCAACAGGGATCGTTGCACCGAGGTGACTCCGCCGGGGATCGAAGTGCGCTGTCCATCATGGACGCGCGCTCCTCGAGGATAGTTTCAAGCCGACCCCGGTGGCCGAGAAACCCCGCGATCGGGTCACCCGGAGCAACCCTAGGTGAAAGCCGAGCGAATCGCCACCTCCGGGGCGTCAACATCGTGTTGCGCTAGAGTCCGTCAGCTGGAACTCCGACCCCATGCTGGCCAAGCGCATCATCCCCTGCCTCGACGTGACCGCCGGCCGCGTGGTCAAGGGCGTCAACTTCGTCAGCCTGCGCGACGCCGGCGATCCGGTCGAGATCGCGCGTCGCTACGACGGCGAGGGCGCCGATGAACTCACGTTCCTTGACATCACCGCAAGCTCCGACCAGCGCGACATCATCCTGCACGTGATCGAAGCGGTCGCCGAGCAGGTCTTCATCCCCCTCACGGTGGGCGGAGGCGTGCGCCGGGTCGAGGATGTCCGCCGCCTGCTGAACGCGGGGGCCGACAAGATTTCGATCAACACGGCGGCGGTCCAGGACCCGCAACTCGTGGCGGCCGCAAGCGGTCGCTACGGCGCGCAATGCATCGTGGTCGCGATCGATGCCCGCCGCAGGCAAGGTGATGCCGCCTCCTGGGAGGTCTATACCCACGGCGGGCGCACGGCGACTGGTCTCGACGCGGTCGAATGGGCGCGGCGTGTCGCGCAACTCGGCGCCGGCGAGATCCTGCTGACCAGCATGGACCGCGACGGCACGCGCCAGGGCTTCGATCTCGAACTGACGCGCGCGGTGGCCGATGCGGTGTCCGTCCCGGTGATCGCCTCCGGGGGTGTCGGCACGCTGCAGCACCTGGCCGACGGCGTCACCCGCGGCGGCGCCGACGCCGTGCTGGCGGCGTCGATCTTTCATTACGGCGAGTACACGGTGCGCGAGGCCAAGCAGTACATGGCTGCGCAGGGTGTACTGATGCGACTGTCATGAGCCCATCCCGGACCCGCGATGCCGGAGAAGGCCCGGCCTGGCTCAACGAGGTGGTCTTCGATGCCGCGGGCCTGGTCCCGGTCATCGCCCAGGATGCCGCCTCCGGGCGCATCCTGATGGTCGCCTGGGCCAATCGCGAGGCGCTGGCCGAGACCGCGCAGACACGCCGGGCGGTCTACTGGTCGCGCTCGCGCGGACGACTCTGGCGCAAGGGTGAAGAGTCCGGACACGCGCAGCAGGTGAAGGAGATTCGCCTCGACTGCGACGGGGATGTCGTCCTGTACGCTGTCGAACAGGTCGGCGGGATCGCCTGCCACACAGGGCGGGAGAGCTGCTTTTTCCGCCGACTGGGCGATGACGGCTGGAACGTCGTCGACCCGGTGCTGCAGGACCCTGAACTCATCTACCGCAAATGAACGACGCGATCCTGAGCCAACTGGCTGCCGTCATCGAGTCCCGTCGCGGCACGGATCCCGACGTGTCCTACGTGGCCCGGCTTCTGGCGCGCGGTGAAGATGCCATCCTCAAGAAGATCGGCGAAGAGGCGACCGAGGCCGTCATGGCGGCGAAGGATGGTTCCCCCGAACGGATCATCGCCGAGACCGCGGACCTCTGGTTTCATTGCCTGATCATGCTGGCCCACTACGGGCTGCAGCCGGGACAGGTGCTGGACGAACTCGCGCGCCGCGCCGGTACCTCGGGAATCGAAGAGAAGGCCTCTCGCAAGGCCAGGGAACGCGAAGCGCACGACGACGTCAAAGGATCGGGTGGATGACCGAAAAGGGGTGTCTTTTCTGCCGCATTGCCCGCGGCGAACTGCCGAGCCGCAAGGCCTACGAGGACGATCAAATCCTCGTTTTTCACGACATCAATCCGGCCGCACCGGTGCATCTTCTGGTCATTCCCAAGGTGCATGTGGATTCGCTGGTCACGGTCGGGCCGGAGCACGAGGCACTGTTGGGTAAACTGTTGACCCTTGCGCCGCAGCTCGCGAAAGAACACGGCTGCGACAACGGCTTTCGTGTCGTGATCAACAACGGCCCGGACGGCGGTCAAGAGGTCAATCACTTGCATATCCACATCCTGGGCGGTCCGCGCCCGTGGAAGCGTCTGTAGGAGTTCACGATGGGTTCATTTTCGATCTGGCACTGGCTGATCGTTCTCGTAGTCATCATCCTGGTGTTCGGCACTGCCAAGCTGAAGAACGTGGGCAAGGATCTGGGCGGTGCGATCAAGGGCTTCAAGGAAGGCATGAAGGAAGGCACTGACGAGGTCGCCCAGAAGGTCGAGGACGCCAAGCAGGTCGCCGGCCAGACGATCGACGTGCAGGCCAAAGAGAAGTCCTGATCGCCCCTGTTGCTCCCCGCGCCCGTTGCGGCCGGGGCGCACTCATGCTTCGCCTTCCGACCTGACGGCCGCCCTCCATGTTCGACTTCAGCTTCGGCGAACTGGCGCTGATCGGCGCCGTCGCACTGGTCGTGCTCGGCCCCGAACGGCTGCCGAAGGTCGCGCGCACCGTCGGCGAGTGGGCCGGCAAGGCGCAACGCTATGTCAGCCAGGTGAAGTCCGACATCAACCGCGAGATGGAGCTGTCGGAGCTCAAAAAGCTGCAGGAGCAGGCGCGCGGTATCGCGCACGAATTCGAAAGCTCGGTGAAGAACGAGGTCAAGGGCATCGAGACGAGCGTGACCTCGGGCATGCCGTCGCTTTCGAGTGGCGCCGACATTGCCAGCCTCGGGTCCGACACCGGCACGGACAACTGGGGTGATACCAATGTCTGGACGTCGACGCGCTTCAACCGACGCTATAAGCCGGGCCCCAGCATCGACGACCTGTCGGAAGAAATCGCCAAACTCCGGCGCCAGCTCGCTCTGCCCGAAACGACCGGACGCTCGCGCCACAAGTACGGGCCGCGGGCCCGCGTCAACCGTCCGCGCATCCGGCGCTGACCCGATGTCGCGCTGCTGTCGATGACGACCGAAACCAACGAGCCTGGCCAGGAACAGAGTTTCCTGACGCACCTGGTCGAACTGCGTCAGCGGCTGGTCCGCGCGTCGGTCGCGATCGTCATCGTGTTCGCGGCGTTGACGCCATTCATGACGGAGATCTTCGATCTGCTGTCGCGGCCGATGATGGCGGCGTTGCCGGCCGGCTCCAAGCTGCTGGCGACCGGTGTCACCACGCCGTTCATGGTGCCGCTGAAGGTGACATTGTTCATGGCGCTGCTGATCGCACTGCCGTATGTGCTGTGGCAGGTGTGGGCCTTCGTGGCGCCGGGGCTGTACAAGCACGAGAAAAAGCTGGCAGCGCCGCTGATCGCCTCGAGCGTGCTGATGTTCGCGCTGGGCATGGCGTACTGCTACTTCGTCGTATTCGGCCTGGTGTTCAAGTTCATCGCGGGGTTCGCGCCGGCCTCAGTGGCGGTCTCGCCGGACATCGAGGCCTACTTCGGGTTCGTGATGGGCATGTTCCTCGCCTTCGGCCTGACTTTCGAAGTTCCGATCATCGTCGTGCTGCTGGCGCGTTTTGGCATTGCAGACGTCCAGAAGCTCAAGCAGGCGCGGCCCTACGTCATCGTCGGGGCGTTCATCATTGCTGCCGTGTTCACGCCGCCGGACGTGCTGTCGCAGCTGCTGCTCGCGATCCCGCTGTGCCTGCTCTATGAACTCGGCATCTTCCTGGCCCGCTTCGTCGTCAAGCCCAAGGATGCCGACGAGACCGCGGCGCAGGAAGCGCCGTGATGGGTCCCCCGCGGCCAGACCGGTAGCGCATGCGGGCCACACCACTTCGATTGCTGCTGTGGCTGCTCGTGGCTCTTTCGATGCACGCGCCGGCCCAGGCCGCGCGGCTGCAGGTCGTTCCGGACGACGACGTCGAACTGGCCCAGGGTTACGCCGCGCATCAGGCGGGCGATCTGGCACGTGCGCGGGCATTGTTTCGCACAGGCGCCGAGCGTAATCAGCGGGTCGCGCAGTTCAACCTGGCGGTGATGCTGCTGGACGGCGAGGGTGGAACTGCCGATCCGAAAGCGGGACTGCAATGGCTGCAGAAATCCGCCGCTGGCGGTTTCGCACGAGCGCAGTACGCCCTTGGGCTGCTGCACGAGCGCGGGGAACTCGTGCCGCGGTCACTGACCGAGGCGACGGCCTGGTACCGCAAGGCGGCGGAGCAGGGCTACCGCGACGCGCAGGTGAGCCTCGCCACCCAGTATTTCCTCGGCCGCGGCGCACCGCGCGACTACGCCGAGGCGGCCCGCTGGTACGAGCGCGCGGCCGAGCAGGGCGACCCGGGCGCGGCGTACATCGTCGCCAGCCAGTACGAAAATGGCGACGGCGTCGAGGCCGACACCCTGCGTGCGTTCTACTGGTACAGCGTTGCCGCCGGCAGTGGCGACGCGGTCGCCGTGCTCAAGGCGCGTGAGATGCGCGAGAAACTGGGCACATCGCGCTGACCCGCCGCGCGGGCTACTCCGGTCGACGCGGTGTCGGTCGCTCGCCGACCGTGACGGGCACATCGACTTCCTTGCCCAGCCGCAGAACACGCACGCTGGCGCTGGAGCCCGGTGGCAACTGCGCGATCTGGTTCAGCATGCCGCGGCTGTTGGCGACCTTCTGCCCGTTGATCGTCACGATCACGTCGCCCGGCTCGAGGCCGGCCTTGCCGGCGGGACTCGCGCGCTGCACGCCCTTGAGCACGACGCCGTCGGCCCGGGACAGCTTGAGAAGGTCGGCCGCCTCCGGCGTGATGTCCTCCGGCTCGACACCGAAGTAGCCACGCGTCACCTTGCCGGACTTGATCAGGTCATTCATGACCTGGCGCACCAGCGTGGACGGAATCGCGAAGCCGATCCCGATCGAGCCGCCGGTGCGCGAGAAGATCGCGGTGTTGATGCCGACCAGATGGCCGGTCGAATCGACCAGTGCGCCGCCCGAATTACCCTGGTTGATCGCCGCATCGGTCTGGATGAAGTTCTCGAACGTATTGATGCCGAGGTTCGAGCGGCCGAGCGCGGAAACGATGCCCATCGTGACCGTCTGGCCGACGTCGAAAGGATTCCCGATCGCCAGCACGATGTCGCCCACCTTCAGTGCGTCGTCATGCCCGAACGTGATCACCGGCAGTCCAGTGGCTTCGACCTTCAGGACCGCCAGGTCGCTCTCGGGGTCCGCGCCGATGAGACGGGCGTCGAACTGGCGCCCGTCGGCCAGTGCGACCGCGATCTCATCGGCCGCCTGCACCACGTGATTGTTGGTCAGGATGTAGCCATTCGCCGTCGCGATCACTCCCGAGCCGAGGCTTGCGACCCGATCGGGACCGCCGCGCGGGTCGCCGAAGAAGTAGCGATACAGCGGATCGACCGGTTCATTGCGCCGGCGCACTTCCTTGGTGGTGTAGACATTGACAACGGCCGGCGCTGCGGAGGTGACCGCGTCCGAGTACGTGCCCGGCGCGGATGCGCGCGGCGCGTCCGGATGCAAGGAGGCCTGCTTCAGCGCCGGCAGCAACACGGGTTGCGCCGGGGCCGCCGGCGTGCGAGCCAGCCACTCCGGTCGCAGCGTGGAAACGACGAAGAGCAGCGCAAGCCCGATCGTCGTTGCCTGCGCGAAGATCAGCCAGACACGTCTCAGCATCGGATCGCTTCAGGTTTCCGCGGTGAGCTGGGTGTCCGCAGTGTCCTGAGTATCGGCAGCGACATGAACATCAGCGTCGCTTCAGTTCGTCGCGGATCTCGCGCAGCAGCGCCACTTCTTCCGGTGTCGGTGCCGCGGCGGCGTCGAGGTTCGCCTTGACGCGGTTGACGGCCTTGACCATCCAGAAGATGACGAAGGCCAGGATGACGAAGTTCAGCAGCACGGTTACGAAGTTGCCCCAGGCGAAAACGACGCCGCTTTTCTGCGCGGCCTCGAGTGAGGCTCCTGCGGGAATGTTGCCCGACAGCACCCAGTACTTGTTGGAAAAGTCCACTGCGCCGCCGAACACCGCGTTGATCAGGGGCATCACGACGTCCCGGACGAGGGAATCGACGATCTTGCCAAACGCGGCGCCGATGATGATGCCGACCGCGAGGTCGATGACGTTGCCTTTGACGGCAAATTCCCGGAATTCCTTCAGCATGCCCATCGTGGCTCCCTCGGCTGTGTTGCCTCTAGGGCGAGTTTAGCCGCTCGACCATCGGCGTTCGGCCTCAAAGGCCGTGGTGGTCGGGCTTGCCACATACAGTAGAATCGCGGGCTGCCGACGGGGCGCTACTGCGCAGCGCGGATTTGACCTGCAGCTGGCCGCAGGATTCAGACCGCGGCGCTGGATCGCCGGGCTTCCGGCCATCAAACCACTTTCGGGGCTTTCATGTCTACATCGACCTCCGTTCCTGCCGGCGAGATGCCCGCGGGCGTCGACAAGGAACGCCGCACTGCCATCGCGGTGGCCGCCACCGTGGGCGGGGCCGGAGCGGTCGCGCTGGCGGTGCCCTTCGTCTCCTCCTTTGCGCCGTCGGAGCGGGCGAAGGCGGCCGGTGCGCCGGTTGAATTCGACCTGGCCGTGCTCGCGCCGGGTGAAATGAAGACGGTCGAGTGGCGTGGCGTGCCCGTGTGGGTCCTGCGCCGCACGCCCGAGATGCTGCAGTCGATCAAGAAGGTCGACGGCGAGGTCGCCGACCCCAAGTCGCTGCGCACCGCATTCCCGACGCCGGAGTACGCCCGCAACGAATATCGTTCGCGCAAGCCCGAATTTCTCATCACGGTCGGCATCTGCACCCACCTGGGCTGCAATCCGGTTGGCCCGTTCGGTCCCGGCCAGAACGCGCAGCTGGGCGCCGATCAGGGCTTCCTGTGCCCGTGCCACGGCTCGACCTTCGATCTGGCCGGCCGCGTATTCAAGAACAAGCCCGCGCCCGACAACCTCGTCGTGCCGCCGCACAAGTACATGTCCGAAACCGTCATCGTGATCGGTGACGACACGAACGCCTGATTCCCGGGGATCGCGATGGCTGAATACAAGAGTCCGTACACCGGTCTGGCCGGCTGGTTCGACCAGCGCATGCCGACGGTCATGACGGAGTACAAAAAGCACCTGTCCGAGTACTACGCGCCGAAGAACTTCAACGTCTGGTACATCTTCGGCGGCCTCGCGATCACGGTGCTGGCGATCCAGATCATCACCGGCATCTTCCTGGTGATGCACTACAAGCCGGACGCCAACCTGGCGTTCGCTTCGGTCGAGTACATCATGCGCGACGTGCCGGGTGGCTGGTTCATCCGCTACATGCACTCCACCGGCGCATCGTTCTTCTTCATCGTCGTCTATCTGCACATGTTCCGCGGACTGATGTACGGCAGCTACCGTACCCCGCGCGAACTGGTCTGGATTTTCGGCTGCCTGATCTTCCTCTGCCTGATGGGCGAAGGGTTCTTCGGCTACCTGCTGCCGTGGGGCCAGATGAGCTACTGGGGCGCGCAGGTGATCATCAACCTGTTCGGGGCGATTCCTCTGATCGGTCCTGACCTCTCGGTCCTGGTGCGGGGCGACTACGTGGTTGGCGATGCCACGCTGAACCGCTTCTTCGCCTTTCATGTGATCGCGATCCCGCTCGTGCTGATCGGCCTGGTCGTTGCGCACATCCTTGCGCTGCACGACGTCGGCTCGAACAATCCGGACGGTGTCGAGATCAAGAAGAAGCTCGATGCCCATGGCAAGCCGATCGACGGCATCCCGTTCCATCCGTACTACACGGTGCACGACATCTTCTGGCTCGCCATCTTCCTGATCCTGTTCTTCGCGGTTGTGTTCTTCGCGCCGGAAATGGGCGGCTACTTCCTCGAATGGAACAACTTCATCCCCGCCGATCCGTATCAGGGCCCGGCCCACATCGCGCCGGTGTGGTATTTCACGCCGTACTACTCGATCCTGCGCGCGACGACCGAGCAGTTCATGGCGGTGATCGCCGTCGGCACGATTGCCCTGTCGGCACTGATCCTGATGACCGTTCGGCATCCGGTGGTGCGCGGTGCAATCGCCGTCGGCACGCTGGTGCTGCTGCTGGGGTACTTCACGCTCGACGCCAAGTTCTGGGGCGTCGTGCTGATGGGGGCCTCCGTCATGATCTTCTTCGGACTGCCCTGGCTCGACCAGTCGCCGGCCAAATCGATGCGCTATCGCCCGGGCTGGCACTTCTGGCTGCTGATCGTCTGGGTCGTGGCCTTCATCGTGTTGGGCTACTACGGCACGCAGCCGCCGTCGACCGCCGGGCAGTACGTATCGATGATCGGCACGATCATTTACTTTGCGTTCTTCGTTCTGATGCCGTGGTGGAGCCGGATGGGCACGTTCAAGCCGGTGCCGGATCGCGTCACCTTCCATCCGCATTGAAAGGGCCGGGGACAAGAATGAGAGACATCATTACCCGTGCCTGCCTCGCGCTTGGCTTGCTGGTGTCGGTTGGCTCGGTGTCAGCCGCAGGAGCCTCAATTCCGATCGAGACCTGGCCGTCAGAGCGCAGCAGGGACTTCGGATCGCTGCAAAACGGCGCGCGCCTGTTTGCCAACTACTGCATGGGCTGCCACAGCGCGAACCTGGTGCGCTGGAACCGTCTGCAGCAGATCGGCCTGGACGACAAACAGATCAAGGAATTCCTGATCTTCGGTAGCCAGAAGGTCGGCGACCCGATGAAGATCGCGATGGCGCCGTCGGACGCCAAGGTCTGGTTCGGCAAGGTGCCGCCCGATCTTTCCGTGATTACCCGTGCACGTACTTCGTTCGAATTCAAGGGTACCGACTACATCTACACGCTGCTGCGCGGCTATTACCGCGACAACACCACGGCGACCGGCTGGAACAACATCGCCTATCCGAACATCGGCATGCCGCACATCTTCTGGGACCGGCAGGGGCCGCGCGAAGCCACGCTGATCGAGGTGCACCGACGCACCGACGCGAAGACCGGAAAATCGGGCTTCGTACGCACGACGACGACGTTTGATTCCGCCGGCAATGCGACCCGGACCGAGGCCGAAGCGCAGCCGCCGGTGAGCGAGGGTTTCATCCACAGCTTCCGGCCGCTCGATGTGCAGCAGGCGCGGCAGTACGACTCGGACGTGGCGGACCTGGTGGCGTTCCTGGCCTTCATCACCGACCCGTCGGCGACGAGCCGTGTGCGCATCGGCGTCTGGGTCATGCTGTTCCTGGCGCTTTTCACCGTGGCGGCGTGGCGCATGAACGCGGTGTACTGGAAGAACATCAAATAGTCGGAGCTCGGCTGTACGCGATCCGCTTCGGGCGCACGTGCACGCCACCCGGATCGATGGACCTGCGGGCTTGGGGCGGCCCGGCGCTCCGCAGTCGACAGCGGCGCTGCCGCGCCGCGTCTAACGGAACACGACCGTCCCGCATCGCGAATAGGAAAGCAAAAGATGATGGTGCTCTACTCTGGAACCACCTGCCCGTTCTCGCAGCGCTGCCGTTTCGTGTTGTTCGAAAAGGGCATGGACTTCGAGATCCGCGATGTGGATCTGTTCAACAAGCCCGAGGACATCAACGTGATGAATCCCTACGGGCAGGTTCCGATCCTGGTCGAGCGCGACCTCGTGCTCTACGAGTCGAACATCATCAACGAGTACATCGACGAGCGCTTTCCGCATCCGCAGCTGATGCCGGCGGACCCGGTGATGCGTGCGCGCACGCGGCTCTTCCTGTTCAACTTCGAGCGGGAGCTGTTCGTGCATGTCCAGGCGCTGGAGAACAGCAACAACCAGAAGCTGATCGAAAAGGGGCGCTCGACCATCCGCGACCGGCTGACCCAGCTGGCGCCGATCATGCTGAAGAACAAGTACATGCTCGGGGACGACTTCTCGATGCTCGATGTCGCGCTCGCGCCCCTGCTGTGGCGCCTCGATCACTACGGCATCGACCTGCCCAAGACGGCGGCACCGCTGATGAAGTACGCTGAACGCATCTTCTCCCGGCCGGCGTACATTGAGGCCCTGACGCCCTCCGAGAAAGTGATGCGGCGTTAAGCGTGCACCGACGTTCCGATGTCTGAACTCTCGACCAAGCCGTACCTGATCCGCGCCATTCACCAGTGGTGCACGGATTCCGGCTACACGCCGTATATCGCGGTCCTGGCCGACGAGGGAGTGCGCGTGCCGCGCGAGTTCGTCAAGAACGGGGAGATCGTGCTCAACATCTCGCCGCTCGCGACCAACCGATTGCAGCTCGGTAACGACGCGATCGAATTCCAGGCCCGCTTCGGCGGCGTGGCGCGCGAAGTGTTCGTCCCGATCGAAAAGGTGCTCGCGGTGTATGCGCGGGAAAACGGGCAGGGCATGGCATTCGAAGTGCCGCGCGATGCTGCGCCGGCCGGTGTCGAGCAGCCCGCGCCGGGAGGTGTGAGCGCCCCGCGGCCGCCGATGGCGCTCGTCCCGGTCCAGGGGGCGGCGTCGACCCAGGATCCACTCACCGAATCGTCCAACGGCGATGAGGCCGACAAGAACACGCCGGATGACACGCCGCCGACCCCGCGGGGCGAGCGGCCGAAGCTCACGCGCGTCAAGTAGTCTCAGCTCGACATTCACCGTGCCGGCATAGCTCAGCTGGTAGAGCAGCGGTTTTGTAAACCGAAGGTCGGGGGTTCGATTCCCTCTGCCGGCACCAGCGTTTTCAGGTCGGAACCTCACCCGACCGATCATTCCGGCATTCGCCAGCGACTGTGCGAACAACGCTGGAATGCGATCGACCGGTCGAACGGCACCTGTTCGCGGCCTGTCCTGGCGGACCTGCTTCGCCGGTCAGCACTTCGCGATGACAGCCTTTCTTACACAAATCACCCAGTTGCGTCCTAAGTGGCTGTTTCCTTGAGGACGCACGCTTCTTGCTTTACCTCACCTTCGGTAGGGATTTCCTACAAAAGGGGACCGAATGCGCACGTTCACAAGGATTGCCCCAGCGGTGGTTGCACTTGCAACCTGCTTCTGGTCTGTCGGTGCGAACGCCGTCGTCGTGTACCTCGACCAATTTCAAGTCAAAAGAAATGGCGGCACGTTCTTCACCGATGGTTTCGCGGACGGGAATGCTCCGCCGAGCGCCCCGAATTTTCCGAACGGCCAACCGGCCAGTTACGGTGTGTTTGGTACGTTCGTCGCGGGCTCGGAAGCGGGCGGTCTGTTGAGGCTCAACTCAGCCGACGGCGGATTGAGCGAGAACGCAAACGAGCAGGGCCGCCGTACTTTGCGCGCGGCCCTTATTACCAACACAAACTCGTCGGACCTCGCCAGCGGGCTCAAGATCGACGACACGCTCGGCCTGACGGGGCTCTTCAATCTCAGTTCGCTCACTGGGCCATTGATCAATGGCTACGGGATTCGGTTCACCGATCGAGATGCAGACGGTGTGAAGCAGGCGGCGGAGCTGTACGTCAGGTTCAATCCAGTAACGGGCAAGGTCGAGGTGCGCTACATACAGCAGGACTTCGACGCAAACCAAATCATAGAATTTGGGCAAGCTGACTTTGCTCCTCCCAACGGTGCGGACCAGATCCTGCTGCAGTTGGCTCGCCCGGATACCGCCAATACAAACTTCTTCGCCAGCTACAGTTATTTGCAGGGCGGAAACGTCGTCGGCGGCGGAGCATTCGACGCACCGGTAAGCCTCTTCCAGGGAGAAAGTTTCGTCCGCGCCGAGTTCCTTGCGTTCGAGTCGCTACCGGTGCCCGAACCCGGCACCCTCGCGCTCCTCGGCCTCGGTCTCGCCGGCATAACGGCGATGCGTCGCCGCAGGAGATAGCCGAAAGGCGCTTCAAAGAGCCCCGCTTCGGCGGGGCTTTTGCTTTCTGCGCTGCCTTATCTTGGAATCAGCGGCGTCCGACATCGGCGCGACGCATTTTGCCCTTCGCCTGACAGACAAACGAGGCACTCAGTCGCGCGCGGGACCGATCGTGCCGCTCCAGCGCGGCGCCTTCGAATCTTCCAGATCGAACAGGTCGAGCACGCGGCTGACCGTGTGGTCGACCATCTCGTCGATCGACGTCGGCCGGTGGTACAGCGCGGGTACCGGGGGAAAGATGATGCCGCCCATCAGCGTGACGGCTTCCATGTTGCGGATGTGGGCCAGGTTGAGCGGCGCCTCGCGTGTGAGCAGCACCAGGCGCCGCCGCTCCTTCAGGCAGACATCGGCGGCGCGTGAGATCAGCGTATCGGCGTAGGCCTGAGCGATCGCCGCCAGCGTCTTCATCGAGCACGGCGCGATCACCATGCCGGCAGTGGCGAACGAACCGCTGGCTATCGTCGCGCCGACGTCGTTGACGCTGTGGACAACGTGCGCAAGCGCTTCGACATCGCCGCGCTTCAGATCCATTTCCTGATAGACGTTGAGCACGCCGGCCGGCGACAGCAGCAAATGAGTCTCGACGTCCGTGCGTTCCCGCAGTCGCCGCAGCAACTGCACGCCGTAGATGGCTCCGCTGGCGCCGGTGATGGCGACGATCAGCCGGCGCACCGGCGCCATCAGGCGGCCTTGGCTTCGGCCAACAGGGTTTGCAGTTCGCCCGACTGGAACATTTCCATGATGATGTCCGAGCCGCCGACGAATTGCCCATTCACATACAGCTGCGGGATCGTCGGCCAGTTGGCGTAGTCCTTCACGCCCTGGCGCACGTCGTCATCTTCGAGCACGTTGACGGTGACGAGGCTCGGCGCCCCGGCCTGCTTGAGCACCTGGATGGCACGGCCGGAGAAGCCGCATTGCGGAAACTGGGCCGTGCCCTTCATGAAGAGCACGACCGGATGGTCGGTGACCGTCTTGTGGATGAATTCCTTGGCGTCCATGGTGATGATCTCGGGAGGGAAGGGCAGTGTAGGAAGTCCGGTGGATCGCCGTCAAACCGGGGCGATCCGCGTGGTGAGTGTGCGGATCCGGTTCCCGCAGCGCAACTTTAATCCGCTGTCGCGTCGAATTCGAGGCGAGGGGAGCCCATTTTCGGACCACCTGCCTGTGGCGCAAGCGGTTCCAATGCCATTGCGCCGTGACCCGGAGATGTCACCGCAGTTCTGGCGGCCGTCACGCCCGAAATTCGGCGCACCAAATTCCTCCGATGCACGAGACGCTTCGTGCACTCCCAGTGGACGTAGCCGCCGGGCGCTGAACCGATCGCGTCCATATCCGGGCTGTCCTTCCCGCGAGATCTCAGGTGCGGCCAAAGGACACCCGCGGCTGGCCGCCGGCATCGCGTCGCATCGACACCTCCTCGAAGCCCGCGTCGCGCAGGAGCCGCGCGACCGCCAGCGACTGATCGTAGCCATGTTCCAGTGCCAGCCAGGCGCCGGGGCGCAAGTGCGCGCGCGCTCCGGCGATGAGTATCGACAAACACTGCAGGCCATCGTGGCCATCTGACAAGGCCATCGCCGGCTCGTGCCTCAGGGCGTCGCAGGTGCGGATCGGCAGCGGCCACGTACGGCGGATTGCTCACGATCAGATCGAACGGCTCGGCAGGCTCGACGGCGGCGTACCAGTCCCCTTGCTGAAACGTCACGGGGGCATCGAGGTCCTGCGCATTGGCACGCGCCACGGCCAGCGCGGCAGCGGAGACATCGGTCGCCACGACGCGCGCGTCGGGCCGCTCCAACTGCAGGGTGATCGCGATGCAGCCGCTGCCGGTACCGAGTTCGAGCACGCGCGGCGCCGTCAAGAGCGACAGGCACTCCAGCGCCACCTCGACGAGCGACTCGGTATCCGGTCGCGGAACCAGTACGTCGGGTGTCACCGCAAAGCGTCGGCCGTAGAACTCTTTTTCGCCCAGCAGGTAGGCAAGCGGCTCGCCTTCGCGGCGGCGTGCCACCAGTGCCTCGTAGGCAGCCTGCGCCAGCGGCGGCACCTCGGTCTCCGGAAAAGCGATCAGTCGCTCGCGCGTGACTCCGCAGGGCCGACGCGAGCAGTGCGCGCGCCTCGGCGCGGGGCAGGTCCGCACTGAGCAGCAGACTCTCGGCGGTGCGCAATCAGGCCGACTCGCCGAGCGCGGCGAGCAGTTCGGCCTGGTGCTCCGCGGCCAGCCGCTCGGTCAGTTCGTCGATATCACCGTCCATGATCTGGTCGATCTTGTACAGCGTCAGGTTGATGCGGTGGTCGGTCACGCGACCCTGCGGGAAGTTGTAGGTGCGGATGCGCTCCGACCGATCGCCCGAGCCGATCAGGCTCTTGCGTGCCGATGCTTCCTTGGCCTGCTGATCGCGCGTCTGCTGGTCCTTGATGCGCGCCGCGAGGATCTTCGTCGCGCGCTCGCGGTTCTTGTGCTGCGAGCGATCGTCCTGGCACTCGACCACGATGCCGGTCGGCAGGTGCGTGATGCGCACCGCGCTCTCGGTCTTGTTGACGTGCTGGCCGCCCGCGCCGGAGGCCCGGTACACGTCGATGCGGATCTCGGACGGGATCGATCCGGATCTCGTTGATCTCGTCGGCCTCCGGCAGCACGGCCACCGTGCACGCGGAGGTGTGGATGCGCCCCTGCGCTTCCGTTTCCGGCACGCGCTGCACGCGATGGCCGCCGGACTCGAACTTGAGCTTCGAGTACGCACCGGTGCCGACGATGCGCACGATCGCTTCCTTGTAGCCGCCGAGGTCGGACGGGCTCTCGGAGATCATCTCGGTGGTCCAGCGATGCCGCTCGGCAAAGCGCATGTACATGCGCAGCAGGTCACCGGCGAACAGCGCCGACTCGTCGCCGCCGGTGCCGGCGCGGACCTCGAGGAAGATGTTGCGATCATCGTTGGGGTCCTTCGGCAGCAGCAGTCGCTGCAGGTCGCTTTCGATCGACTCCATGCGGCCGCGTGCGGCGTGGGTCTCTTCCTCGGCCAGCGACTTCATGTCCGGATCGGACAGCATCTCCTGGGCGCCCAGCAGGTCCGCGTGCGCCCGGTTGTATTCGTGGAAGCGCGTGACCACGGGCTCGATTTCGGAGCGCTCCTGGCCGAGGGCGCGGTAGCGGTTCATGTCGCGCGCCGCGTCCTCGCTCGACAGCTGCACGTCGATCTCCTCCAGCCGGCGGGAAAGCTGCTGGAGTTTGGTCTGCATCGATGGCTTCATGGTGGCCTGCAAATCGGGGTTCTGGGATGGGCGGTGTGCCGAGCCGCCGGGGTCCAAAGGAATTCAACGGCAATGCGCGCGGACGATGCGCCGTCGACGGAATCGCCCGCGGCGTCGCGGCGGCCCGCGGCCGTTGCGCCCGCGGGCGGCAGCTAATCGTCGGACTGGGAGTAGAAGCGCGCGAGCAGCGCCTGGAGGCGCGCCTGTTCGGCGTTGTCGCCAACTTCGCGCAGCGTGCTCATCGGATCGTGCAGGAACTTGTTGGTGAGCGCCTGTGACAGATGCTCGATGACGGCTTCGGGCGACTCGCCGCGCGCCAGCTGCTTGAGTGCGCGTTCGAGTTCGCGGCGCCGCAGTGCGTCGGCGCGCGTGCGCAGGTCCTGGATCGCCGGCACTGCGCGGCGCGCCTTGACCCACTCCTCGAAGTCGCGCACGCGGGATTCGATGATTGCCTCGGCCTGGGCAACGGCTGCCTGGCGGCTTTCGCTGCCGCTCTGCACGATGCGGCCCAGGTCATCGACGGTATGCACGTAGACGTCGTCGAGTCGTGCCACCTCGGGCTCGACATCGCGCGGCACGGCCAGGTCGACGATGAACATTGGCTTGCGTCGCCGCGACTTGATCGCGCGCTCGATCATGCCGAGGCCGATGATCGGCAGCGAGCTGGCGGTGCATGACACCACGATGTCGAAGCGCGCGATCAGTGTCGGGCAGTTCGGCGAGCTTGATCGCGTTGGCATGGAAGCGGTGCGCCAGCGCCTGCGCGCGTTCCTGCGTGCGGTTGGCCACCGTGATCGACTTCGGATGCTGCGCGGCAAAGTGCGTCGCGGTCAGTTCGATCATTTCGCCGGCACCGACGAACAGGATGTGCTCGCCGGAGAGGTTGCCGAAGATGCGCTGTGCCACGCGCACGGCGGCCGCGGCCATGGACACCGACTGCGTGCCGATCTCGGTCGTCGTGCGCACTTCCTTGGCCACGGCAAACGTACGCTGGAACAGGTGATTCAGCATCAGGCCCAGGCCGCCGGCGGTCCGCGCAAGCTTCTCGGCCTGCTTCATCTGGCCGAGGATCTGCGGCTCGCCCAGCACCATGGAATCGAGCCCGCTCGCCACGCGGAACGCATGGCGCACCGCGCTGGCCTGCGGCAGCACATAGGTGTGGCGCTGCAGTTCGTCCAGGCTCAGCTGCTTTTCCGCGGCGACGAACTCCTGCAGCGCGCGCTGCGCGCGCTCCGGCTCCTCCGCCGCGCAGTAGAGCTCGGTGCGATTGCAGGTGGAGACGATGGCCGCTTCGGAGACACGGCCGTTCGACGGCTCCGACAGCTTCTCGCGCAGCCGGCCGATGGTCGTGCACACTTCCTCCGGGACGAACGCCACCCGTTCGCGCACGGCGAGCGGCGCGGTGGTGTGATTGAGTCCGAGCGTGAGGAGATGCATGGGCCGAGCGATGGCACCTAACTCCTTGTTGGAGCGCCGAATTATAGGCTCCGACCGTGCGTCCGGGACTTGATCTGGATCGCCCCTGTGGCCGGCCGAATGGCTGATTCCGAGCCTGTGCGGACGGCACCCCGCCGGCACGGGGCTGCCCGCGGGGCGGGAGTTTCGGTTTCAACCAGTCCGGTGGGTAGCGCGACGCCCGGCTCTGGCGTAAACAGGCCCTAGCGCTTGCCGAGCCAATGCTGCGCCCGCTGCATTTCCAGCAGGTGCGCTGGGCAGGTCATTTCCAGCGATTCGGCCTGCCGCAGACAGACCTGCAGCATCTGCGCCGTGGCCAGCGCGTCGGCGAGCGCGTCGTGGCGCGCCAGCATGTGGATGTTCATCGCTGCCAGCCAGTCGTCCATGGTCTTGTTTTCGTTGGAGGGGTACAGCGCCGGCAGCAGTTCCGCCAGATCGAGCCACTGGCTCTGGCTGACGATGTTGAGATGCTCCTTCAATGCACGGTCGAGCATGGTCTGGTCGAACTCCGCGCGAAAGGCCACCAGCGGGCAGTGGCCGACATACTCCAGGAACCGCACGAACGATTCCGCAGGGTCTTCGCCACCGAGCTGGCGCTGGCCGCCGATTCGATGGACCAGGATGTTGTCGTGGCTCGAGGATTCGATCTGCCGCAATACGACCTCGAAGCAATGGGCGAGTGCGATCACGCCGTGCTCAACCGCAACCGCACCGATCGACAGCACGTGGTCACGCCGCATGTCGAGCCCGGTCGTCTCGACATCGACCGTTACGTAGCGCGACTGGCGATGCGTGCTGCGGGTGGGCGGCGGAGACAGCTCGGACAGCCTTTGCAGCCGATCTTCGAGTTCCGGCGCGAGGCTTGGCCGCGATCGCAGCAGTCGGCTCAGCAGTCCCATGCACTGCGGTCCGTGGTTCGAGGCTGCGCAGCGTGACGGTCCACGGCGCAACGCGTCAAAGGGCGATGGAAAACGTTTCCTTCAGCCGCTGCTGCAGCTTCCGGGCCTGGCGAAACGCTTCCTTCAGCATGCGCTGGTCGACTTCATTGAGCGCGTAAGGATCGATGCGATTCGGGTTGGTCGCGTGCGGATGTTCCTGAGCTCGCAGCCGCAGGACCTGGAGATAGTGAAACGCCTCGATCGTCGCCTCTACATGGCGTGGATCGGCCCGGAGGGTTTCGCCCGCCTTGCGCAGGCGGTCGGCCGTGCCCGAGGCCTTCACGCCGTAGGCGAGCATGAACACGCGAGCGGCGTCGACAAAGATGCGGACGCCGCGCTTCTTGAGATCGAACGTGCCCTCGCGGCCGGGCTTGTCGGAAACCTGAAACGCGCGGATCAGCCCGAGCGGCGGTTCGGTTTCGAGGGCGTTGGCCACCATCAGGCGCAGGAACAGCTTGTTGTCCTGTGTGCGCGCCAGGAGCCAGTCGGACAGGCTGTCGGCAAGCGTGCTGTCACCGTAAAGAGCCCGGAAATCGAAGAAGATGTTGGCGTTGAGCAACCGCTCCGGCGTTGGTTCGGACAGCCAGGTTGTGAACTGCGCGCGCCACTCGGACTCCGTCAGGCACCACTGCGGGTTGCTCGCCATGATGTTGCCCTTGCACAGCGGGAATCCGAGCTGGTCGAGCGCCGCGTTGACTTCGCGGGCGAAGACGATCAGCTCGTGGCGCATTCGCAGCAACTCGGTCGGATCGCCCGGTGCGGCGAAGATCAGCGCATTGTCCTGATCGGTGGCCAGCGTCTGCTCACCACGGCCTTCACTGCCGAGTGCGAGCCAGCACCAGTCGATGCCGTCGAGAACGTGCTCCTGCAGCACGCGGTTGACGACTTCGCGCGTCAGCGCGTCGTTCAGCGAGGCGACCGTGCGTGTAAGCGCTTCGGCCGACACCCCCTGCGCCAGCAGGTTGCGCGCGAGGTTGCGGATGTCGCCGGCCACGTGCGCGAGCTGCTTGACCGAGCGCGCCGAACGGATCGCATGATGGATTTGTCGCAGGCTCACCCGCTGCAAAGCGAACAGGTCGTGCTCGAAGATGGTGCCGAGGACCTTGCCGTGCGAGGTGACGATCATCTGGTGGAAGCCGCCGGCAGCCATGCTCTGGATGGCCTCGGCCGCCGTGGCCTGCGCGGGCAACGTGATCGGATCCGGAGTCATCACGCGCGCTACCGGTGTGTCCAGCGGCAATTCCTGCAGCACCACGCGGTCGCGCAAGTCGTTCAGGGTGAACACGCCGATCGGTGCCGAGGTCTCGTCGACGACGATGATCGAACGCACTGTGTGCTCGCGCATCTGCGTCAGCGCCTCGCGCAGCGGCGTGCTTGCCACGCACGTGACAGGCTCGGACGGGATCAGCTGCGAGAGCGGCCGTGTCAGCGAGTGCTGGTCGGCGGCCACCTGACTGTAGTGCCGCTGCAGTTCCGCGAGCGATTGCTGAGCCAGCACGGTGACCGCCTCGGTGCAATACGCGGCGAACTCGGGAGACAGTTGCCGCAGTCTCTGGAAATCGTCGACCGGCAGCAGGTAGGCGAAGACATCGTCGGTGGCGCGATAACTCCGGGTCGGTTGGCCGCCGGCCGAGAGCGCACCGACCGGGAAGCTTTCACCCGGCTGCAGAACGCGATCCGGCATGGTGTCGAGACCGGCGGTGACGCTGGCGACGTGGCCGTTCTGGATGATGTGCAGCGGCGGGAACGTCGCGCTACGGTCGACGACCACGCTGTCCTTCGCAAAGTAGGCGAGTTTCAGGCGCGGGATCAGATAGCGCAGCGCATCCTCGCTCATGCGCGCAAACGGTGCGTGCCGGACCAGGAATTCCCGTACCGACTCGTAGACGAGCGGCGGCGTCGTGGGATTGTTCACGGCATCAGGCGTCGAGGTTGCGACCCACGTAAGCCGGATTCGACGGTGCCACGGTCGCGGCGATGCATCGATCCGATAGCGCGGATAGTCGCGCAGTTTCGGGCGAAAGAAAAAGGGCCCCATGATCGGGGCCCTGCTTCGTCGAGCTGCATCGGTTCGACTTAGTGGGCGTGTGCCTTGGCGGAGAGAATGCCCGTGTTCTGGCGCACGTACAACTCATCCCACATGTCCTCGGCGCGCTTGTCGCGATACAGCAGCGACCCGAGGATCACCGCGAGGAAGCCCAGCGGAATCGAGATCAGGCCTGGGTTCTTCAGCTCGAACAGCGGCGCCTCGAGACCGACCATGCTGGTGTTGTCGTTCTTGAACTTGTCGAGGTTCGCCTGTGCGCCCGCCACAGCCTTCTCGATCGCCGCTTTGTCCTTCCCGGCCTTGGCGATCTTGGCGGCATCGCCGGATGCGAGCGCCTCGTTGAGCGCAGCCATCCGGGCCGGGGCACCGTCGACGACCTTCTGCGCCGTGGCCTTGATGGCTTTCGGATAGGTCATGTTCGGGCGACACCAATACAAGGCCGATCGCAGTCAGTGTGCCGATCACCATGCCGGCCATGATGCCCCCGGTATTGCAGCGCTTCCAGTACAGCGTCAGCAGTACACAGGGGAAGTTCGCGCGACGCCGCGACCGCAAATGCCAGCGCCACCAGGTGCGCAACGTTCTGGCCCTTGGCGGCGATGCCGATCGCAATCGCCATTGCGCCGACGATCACGGTGGCGATCCGCGCTGCCTTGACCTGTTCCTGCGGCGTGACGTGCTCGCTGCGGATCACGCCGACGTACAGGTCATGCGCCATCGCGCTGGCCGCCGCGAGCACGAGTCCCGCGACCACCGCCACGATGGTGGCGAACGCAACCGCGGCCACGAAGGCAAGGAACAGGTTGCCGAGGAAGCTGTCGGCACCGCCGCCGACGAACTGCGCCAGCAAGGGAGCCGCCATGTTGCCGCCCGCATCGACCGCGCGGATGTTGGCCGCACCGACGTTCATCGCCGCGCCGAGGCCGAGGAACAGCGTCAGCACGTAGAAGCCGCCGATGATCGCCATCGCCCAGATCACGCTCTTGCGCGCTTCCTGCGCCGTCGGCACGGTGAAGAACCGCATCAGGATGTGCGGGAGGCCGGCCGTGCCGAACACCAGCGCCATGCCGAGCGAGATCTGGTCGATCGGTGCCTTGAAGAGCAGACCCGGTTCAAGGAAGCGCTGGCCGAGTTCAGCCGCTGACATGTTCTTGCTGGCGTCGCCGAGCAGGGACGCGACCTGCGCCTGAACCTTGGCGTCGCCGATCGCTGCCTGCAGGAAGCCCGGCAGCGAAAAGCCGTACGGCATCCAGACGAACATCACCAGCAGGATCGACGCCGTGACCAGCAGCACGGCCTTGATGATCTGCACCCAGGTGGTAGCGACCATGCCGCCGAACAGCACGTAGCCCAGCATGAGGATGCCGACGACGATGACGGAGATCTCGTAGTCGATGCCGATCAATGTCTTGACCAGCACGCCGCCGCCGACCATCTGCGCGGTCAGGTAGAAGGTCGACACGGTGATGACCGAGATCGCACCGACCACGCGCACCTTTTTCGGATCGTTGCGATAGGCCAGGATGTCGGCCAGCGTGTACTTGCCGATGTTGCGGCACGGTTCGGCGATCACCAGCAACACCGTGATGTACGCGACCAGCCAGCCCACGGAGTACATGAACCCGTCGTAGCCGTACAGCGAAATCAGCCCGGCGATGCCGAGGAACGAGGCGGCGCTGAGATAGTCCCCGGCGATAGCCCAGCCGTTTTGCAGTCCGGAGACACCGCCGCCGGCCGTGTAGAAGTCGGCGGCCGACTTCACCCGCTTGGCGGCGAGGAAGGTGACGAACATCGTCAGGCCAATGATGGCCGCGAAGACCGCAAACGTGAGCCAGCGCCACTCGGAACCCACAGCGCCCTGCGCGAATGCCGGCAATGCGATCAGCGGAAGCGCCAGAACGCCCGCCACCAGGAAAAGGTTCGTGCGGCGGCTCATGACGCTCTCCCGATGTTTTCGGCGTCGGCGATCAGTTCACGGGCCATCGCGTCGAACTCACGGTTGGCGCGACGTGCGTAGATAAAAGGCGATGCCCCACGCCACCACGAATTCCGACAGCGCAAACAGGATGCCGACATTCAACGGACCCCAGACCTTTATCCGGAAGAGTTCGGGGAAGTACGCCGCGCCGATCGGCAGCAGGAAGTAGTAGGCAACGGAAAAGATCATCAGCCCGGCCAGGAACCGGACCTTGCGTTCGTGCAGCAACTGAAAGCGCGGGTCCGCGTCGATCGCGGCCCAGTTGAGCGTCGACTCTTTGTCCCGGCCCGCCTGCCAGTGCAGCAGTGGACATGTTTTCCTCCCAGCGAGATGGACGTGACGATTGCCGTGGGTGAGAGCTGCGATCCGTCGTTCACGCGGCCCCGCAGGCTGCCGTCCGCGCTGCGCACTTATTCTTGTCGGCAGCCGGACGATAGTCGTCGAAGCGGTCGCCCGGCTAACCGTGCCATGGAGGCAACTTGATCCATGTCTAGCGGAGTCGAATTGCTGCGACGCGCTAGGACCCGTCGTCAGCAGGGTGACCCTTGGAGTTCGTGCCGGAGCGTCCGGGCTCAGTCACGCGTATGCGGATCGACGCCCGGTAGGATGGCAGCATGAGGCGCAATGTGAGCGGATCGCGAGAACTGGTCCTCGTGCCGGAGACCCGGCGCGACATCGACGCGGTCGCGCGTCTTTGCCGCAAGCTGGCGACGAGGCGTGCCCTGATTTCGGCCGGCGCCTCGGTCGTCCCGATCCCAGGCATCGACGTGGCGGTGGACATCGGCGTGTTGATGTCGATGATCGAGGACATCAATGCCGCATTCGGCCTGACGCCCGAGCAGATCGATCGGCTCGCGCCGCGCCGCAAGGTGTTCGCCTACAAGGCGGTCATGGCGGTCGGCAGTGCGCTCGTCGGCCGGGTGGTCACGCGCGAACTGGTGATCAAGGTGCTGAAGACCGTCGGCGTGCGGCTGACCGCCAAGCAGGCCGCGCGGGCGGTCCCGTTTGCAGGCCAGGTGGTGGCTGCATCGCTGAGCTTCGCTGCGTTGAAGTATCTCGGCGACCGGCACATCCAGGACTGCGTGCAGGTGGCCGACACGCTGCTCGACATGACCGGCCCCGGCGGCAGCCAGAAATGAAACGGGCCGGGAAAACCGGCCCGAACACTCTGCCGCGGCGCGGTCCTCAGATCACGCCGTCCTTCGTCATGGTCGACACGATCAGCTGCACGAACTGCTCGATCAGCTGCGGCACCGAGTTGTAGCCGGTGGACGTGGTGGTCGCGGCCGACCACAGCACGGCGGCGCTCTTGGAATCGAAAACGCGCGTATCGGAATGCACGTTCTGCGTCGTCGTGACCTGCGGCGGGATCGACGTTGCCCACATGGCGTTGTGATAGCCGGCCATGCCGCCCCAACCGGGTCCCCATGCGGGTCCCCAGCCCCATCCCGGACCCCAGGCCGGCCCCATGACCATGCCGGGCGAGACATTGACCTGCGTCGAGACGTTGATGATGCGCGTGACCATCGCATGCGAGACGCCGGCCTCGGTGACCATGCGACGCAGACGGTCCTCTGTCAGCGGACCGTCCTCCGGGACGAGCGTGTACGACTGGACGGCCTTGACGCCAACGGCACTCAACGCAGCGACCATCCGGTCTTCGCTGATTCGTCGATTCGTCGAGTCGCGCACCGCGGCCATCACCAGCATGCTGCGGATCGGCCGTTTGCCGGCGAACTCGGGGTTGACCCACTGGGCGTCCAGCGTGGTCGATGAAGTCGCGCAGCCGAGGACAAGGACCGTGGCCGCCGCGAGTAGGACACTGCTCAAGCGCTTCAGCATCGTCGTGCTCCGAGGAAGAATGGCAAGGGCTTTCGCCCAAAGCGCGCAGGTTAGCGCACCCGGCACCGGTCGGCTCCGGATCTCCGATCGACCTGCGGCCGCGCAATCACTTTCCTGCGGCGGCAGGTGCGAGGGCTTCCTGCTCCATGGCCAGGTAGGTCCCGTAGGCGTTGATGCGATTGGCCGCGGCGAACGCAGGGACTTTCTCGAAGCGCGACCAGTCGACCGCGGCATAGGCCTCGTCAAACGGCACCAGATCGCGCGCCGCCTTGCCCATCTGCTCGCGCAGGTACAGCAGGTACGCGCGCGTCAGCTCGATGTCGGGCGCCGGATCGCGCGAGGCAGCCCCGTGGCCCGGAATCACGACCGCGGGCTTGAGTGGCGCGATGACATCCAGCGTGGCGAGCCAGGAGCGCGTGTCGGCAGTGCCGACGAAAGGGAGGCGCCCGCTGAAGTACAGGTCGCCCGCGAGCAGAACGCGGTCGTTCTCGACCCACAGCATGATGTCTTCGGGCGAGTGCGCTCCGCCGACATCGATCAGGCGAAAGCGGATGCCACCCCGCTCGAAGGCGTAGTCCCGGCCGCCGGTGAAGTCGATCCAGCGGCTGGCAGGCACCAGCCGCGTCTTTTCGTCCACGTAGGGCCAGAGGTCGCGCCGACGCTGCTCGAGGCGCTCCTGGGCCGGCGGGTCGCTGACCGTTGCGCGAGCCTTGCTGCTGGCCCAGATCTCGACGTCCGGGCCCGCCAGTGCCTGCAGTCCATAAAAGTGGTCGGCGTGAAAGTGGCTCACGATCACGACGCGGATCGGCTGCGGGGTGACCTTCGCGATCGCCCGCTTCATGGCGGCACCGAGTTCGGGCGTGCCGAGCGCATCGAAGACGACGACGCCGTCGCGTGTCACGACAAAGGCGGCATTCGAATTGAAGGCGCGATTGGCCGTCGAGGCCATGCCCGCGTCTCCCTGGAAGTACCAGACGTGCTCGGATGCGCGGATCGGCGTCAGTGTTTGCTGAGCCGATGCAGCGCCGGCAAGGACGCCCAGTGCGATGGCACCGAGCCACAGCAGGACGGATGCACAGCGGCCTCTCGCGATCATGAGTCGTAGCGGCCGAGCCGCACCTGGGTGTTGCCGGGCTTCAGGTGCCGCATCGACGGCATCACCAGCACGGTGTCGTCATAGGGCGCGGCCCAGACTTTGTCGCCGTCGCGGGCGATCGGCGTCCCCGCCCTGGGCACGACTCCCAGGCCCTCGATCGGCACCAGGAATTCGAAGTCCGTCGACCGCGCGACGACCGGCTCGGTGACGCGCACGACGCGCTGCGTGGCAGGCAGCGGCACCGAAAGGCGCGCCGCGATGCGATCGAAGGCCACGCTGCCGGTGGCAGCGAGAAAGCGCAGCGTGGTGTCGCGCGCGACATCGACCGCGCGCTTTTCCCAGTGCTGTCCGCATTCGATCAGCAAGGCCTGCTTCGTGCTCGCCGGATCGTTGAAGCCGCCGCGGTCGCGCATGCGCAGCCCCGCCGGATGCCCGGTGTCGATCAGCAGGTCGGCGGGCATGCCGACCTTGCGCGCGAGCGCGAGATGCTTGTCGACCATGCCACAGACCATGATCGGCCGGCCCGGTTCGTGCATCGAGTGCAGGTCGAGCAGGAAGTCGGCGGCATCGACGAAGGGCCGCAGCGCGCGGGCGCGACGAAGTTCGGTGGAGTCTCGCGGGCCGTCGAGCACCGCGTCGGCCCAGACGCGGTTGTAGTCCTCGTCGACATAACGTGAAGCGTCGGGATCGTCGAAGTCGAAGCGCGCGAACGCCTCGACATTGGCAAAGGCAACGATCAGACGACCCGCCTGCGGCCGGATGCCGGACTCCAGCACCTCGATCAACGCATGCGCGCCGCAGAATTCGTTGCCGTGCGTGAGTGCCTGCAGCATTACCGTGGGGCCGGGCTGTCCGGAGTCGAACACATGCACGTAGTCGACGCCGCTGGAGCTTGCGCGGCAGGCCGTGATGTCCGGCGGACGTACTTCGATCGGATGGTGTTCAGACACGGCGCTGCTCCCGGCGGATGTAGTCGCGGATCGCTTCCAGTAGATGCATGAGGTTGGCCTGCAGCGGCGCAAAGCCGGAGTGCCTGGCTCGCGCCGACTCGTCCATGTAGAGACGCTTGTTGATCTCGACCTGCAGGCTGTGGCGGCCGCGAGCCGGATCGGAGTAGGCGCGCACCAGCTCGACCCCTTTGTAGGGATCGTTCACCGTGACCACGTAGCCCATCGCGGCAAGCGTGGACCGGACGAACTCCGTGAACAACGGATCGCAGGTCGTTCCGTCGCGATCGCCGAGCACGAAATCCGCGCGCTCCGTTCCTTCGCCGCCTTCGCCCATCTTGCCGGCGACCGAGTTCATCGAGTGGCAGTTGAGGTGGTAGACCACGCCGAAGCCCTCATGCGCGGTCGCCAGCAGTTGCGACAGGGTCCGGTGATACGGCGCATGAAAGCGATCAATGCGCGAACGCACCTCGTCGACCCGCAACTTGCGCGAGTAGATCGAACGCCCGTCGTCCAGCGTGCGCCAGATCAACGCCTTGCCGATCGCGGCCTTGCCGCTGGGCACGTACTCGTGCGGCCAGGAGCCGCCTTCGATCAGGTCCAGGTCGATGTCACCGTGGTGGCGATTCGGGTCCAGGTACGTGCGCGGATAGCGGGCCGCCAGCAACGGGATGCCGTGCTCGATGGCCGGCAGGTACAGCTCATCGACGAAGCAATCCTCGCCGTCGCGCAGGTCGAATTCCGAAACCGCCGCATCGAAATCCGACGGGAAGTCGACGCCCGAGTGCGGCGAGTCGAGTACCAGCGCAACGCGAGGCTGGTCGGGTCCGTGGAGCAAGCAGGCTTCAGACTTCATGGGCTACGCAATTCAATGCGAAATTCCGTTCTTCAATCGTTCAAATCTCAGTCGTTCAAATGACAGGCTGACAGACGACCCGGCGCGATCTCTCGCAAAGCCGGGGCCACCGTTGCGCACCGGGGCATCGCGCTCGGGCAACGCGGATGGAAGTGGCACCCCGGGGGCGGCGCCAGCGGCGACGGGATCTCGCCCCTGATCGGGACGAATGTCCTGCGCCTGCGGTCCAGCCGCGGAACCTCGAACAGCAGCGCCTGTGTATAGGGATGGTTCGGCTGGGCGAAAAGTTCCTCGGTCTTCGCAACCTCGACGACCCGGCCCAGGTACATCACGACAACGCGATTGGACAGGTGCCGCACCACGCCCAGATCGTGGCTGATGAATAGGTACGTCAGGTCGTAGCGGTCGCGCAGGTCCATGAAGAGGTTCAGCACCTGCGCCTGTATCGAGACATCGAGCGCTGCCACCGCCTCGTCACAGACCAGGAACTCGGGCTTGACCGCCAGTGCGCGCGCGATCCCGACGCGCGCCCGCTGTCCACCGGAAAACTGGTGCGGATAGCGACGCGCGAACGAGGGGTCGAGGCCGACCCGTTGCAGCAGCTCCGCGACATAGTCGGCCACTTCGCTTGAGCTGATGATGCCGTGCACACGCGGTGCTTCGCCAACGATGTCGGTGACGCGCATGCGCGGATTCAGCGAGGCAAACGGGTCCTGGAAGATCATCTGGATCGGGCGTCGCACGCCCGGTTCAGTCGTGACCGGTTGGCCCCGATAGCGCACCGTCCCGTCGGTCGGCGCGTGCAGGCCGCAGGCGAGCCGTCCAAGCGTGGACTTGCCGCAACCGGACTCGCCGACCAGACCGACGACTTCGCGCTCGGCCACGTCGAAGCTCACGCGGTCGACCGCGTGCACCGTGTGCTCGCTCACCGTGGCGCCGAGCGCGCGCGCCAGTTTCTCGATCGCATCCAGCCGCTTGCTGAAACGCTTGCTGACTGCGTCGATCTGGAGAAGCGCGGTCATGCAAATTCCAGCGGATGCACGCAGCGCACCGCGCGGCCATCGTGTTCGGCCAGCGGCGGCATCAGCGCGCACTCGTCGGTGGAGCGGTCACAGCGGTCGCGGAAGGCACAGCCGGGACCGAGCCGCAGCAACGAAGGTGTCGATCCGCGGATCTGCCGCAACCGTGCGCCCGGCTGTGTGGCCGCAGGGACCGAGTCGAGCAGGCCGCGCGAGTAGGGATGGCGCGGGGCATCCAGCACGGCAGCCGCGTCACCCATCTCGACGATGCGCCCGGCATACATCACCGCGATGCGGTCCGCCAGCCCGGCGACCACCGCAAGATCGTGCGTGATCCAGATGAGCGCCGTGCCGGACTCGCGCACGAGCTTCTGCATTTCGTAGAGGATCTGACCCTGCACCGTGACGTCGAGCGCGGTCGTCGGCTCGTCGGCAATGATGAGATCGGGCTTGTGCAGCAGCGCAATCGCGATGGCCACGCGCTGGCGCATGCCGCCGGAGAACTGGTGCGGATACTGGGTCAGTCGCTCGGCTGCCGCCGCGATGCCGACACGGCCCAGTGCTTCGATCGCGCGGTCGCGCGCCGTCGCGCGTGGCGTGTCGTCGTGGGCGAGCACGGTTTCCACCATCTGCGTTTCGATCGACAGGACCGGATTGAGCGTCATCATCGGGTCCTGGAAGATCATCGCAATGCGCTTGCCGCGCAGTCGTCGCAGCGAGTCGGGCGCCGCGCCGACCAGTTCGGTGCCGTCGAACACGATGCTGCCGGCAGCGATGCGGCCCGGCGGATCGATCAGGCCCAGGATCGAGAAGCCGGTCACCGACTTGCCCGACCCCGATTCGCCCACCAGCCCGAGCACCTCGCCACGCGCAAGGTCGAACGATATGTCCGCGACTGCGGGCAGGACGCCGTCACGTGTCGCGAACTCGGTGCGCAGGCCGCTGACCTTCAGCAAGGGGCTCATTTTCGTTAGCTTCGTCAGCTTCGTCAGCGCGAAAGCCGCGGGTTCAGCACGTCGCGCAACTGGTCGCCGACGAGGTTGATCGAAAGGATCGTGACCAGCAGCGCGATGCCCGGGTAGACGCTGATCCAGTACTTGCCCGACATCAGGACTTCGTAGCCGTTGGCGATCAGCAGGCCCAGCGACGGCTCGGTCGGCGGCAGGCCGAGGCCCAGGAACGACAGCGTGGCTTCGAGCGCGATGGCGTGCGCGACCTGCACCGTGCCGACGACGATCAGTGGCGGCAGTGCGTTCGGCAGCAGGTGCCGCAGGACGATGCGCCCCGCGCCCAGTCCGAGTGCGCGCGCCGCCTCGATGTACTCCTTGCTGCGTTCGACCAGTGCCGCCGAACGCGCGGTGCGTGCGTAGTACGCCCACTGCACGGTGACCAGCGCGATGATGATCTTGTCGACACCCTTGCCGAGTACCGCCAGCAGGATCAATGCGACCAGGATCGCGGGAAAGCCGAGCTGGATGTCCACGATACGCATGACGATCTGCTCGAAGCGGCCACCGAGGTAGGCGGCGAGCACACCCATGACGGCGCCGAGCGTCAGCGCAATCACGCCGCTCGCAACGCCGACATAAAGCGACACACGCAGTCCGTAGAGGATGGCCGACAGCATGTCACGGCCCTGGCCGTCGGTGCCGAGCCAGTAAGTCATGCCATCCGCTGACCGTGCGCCTGGAGGCAGCCGTGCGTCGAGCAAATCGAGCTTGGCGAGGTCGTATGGATTCTGCGGCGCGATCCAGGGAGCAAAGAGCGCGATCGCGATGATCACCACGAGCAGCGCCAGTCCCGCCAGGGCGAGGTGGCTCTCGGCGAACTGCTTGCGGAAGCGCTGCCAGGGTGTCTCGACCGCCGGCAGCGGCGCGACAACTGCACTCATGACTTGACCTCGGACAGCCGCACCCGCGGGTCGAGCACCGAGTACAGCAGGTCGACCACCAGGTTGATCACGATGAACATGAACACGACCACCATCAGGTAGGCGACCACGACGGGTCGGTCGAGCTGGAAGATCGAGTCGATGACGAGCTTGCCCATGCCGGGCCACGCGAAGATCGTCTCGGTCACCACGGCGAACGCGATCACCGAGCCCAGCTCGAGCCCGATCACCGTGACCAGCGGAATCAGGATGTTCTTCAGCAGGTGCACACCGATGACACGCGTGTTGGTCAATCCCTTGGCGCGGGCGAACTTGATGTAGTCGAGCAGGCTCTGCTCACGTACCTGCGCACGTGTCAGCCGGATGATCAGCGAGAGCTTGAAGAGCGCCAGGTTGATGGCCGGCAGCAGCGCGTACCTGAGCCCGTCCCAGTTGAAGATGGATAGCTTCAGCCCGAGGACGTCGGTGGTCGGGCCGCGTCCCGTCGACGGCAGCCATCCCAGCGTGACCGCAAAGATCAGGATCAGGATCAGTCCGACCCAGAAGGTCGGCAGCGAAAAACCGAGGATCGATCCGGCCATGATGGTCTTCGACACGACGCTGTGCGGTCGCAGACCGGCATAGAGCCCGAGCGGAATGCCCAGCGTGACCGCGATCACCATCGCGAGGAAGGCGAGTTCGAGCGTTGCCGGCATGCGCTCGAAGATGACCTCGAGCGCCGGGCGCGCATAGACGAACGAATTGCCGAGGTTGCCGGTCAGCGCACCGCGCAGGAATCCGAAGTATTGCTCGTGCAAGGGCTTGTCGAGCCCGAGCGCCTTGGTCGCTCGCTCCTTTTCGATCTGGTCCGCCGACGGGTTGACCAGGATCTCGACCGGATCGCCGATCATGAAGAGTCCGCCGAACACCAGCACCGACGTGATCAGCAGCACCAGCAGCGTCTGCGCCAGACGCCGAAGGACAAACACCGTCATGGTGTGATTCGGGCTCGGTGTACGCGACCCTGTGGGTCGCACGTGCACCTCGCCCGCTTAAGTATGTGCGCGGGCCTTGGGGCGGCCCGGCGCCCCGCGCAACCTAGAACGGCAGGCAGGCCAACCCAAGTGCACAAGCGACCCGCAGGGTCGCGTACACGAGGGGCGCATCGAGTCACTTTGCCGGTCGAACGTCGTAGGCGAACGTGTACTGGTCGGCGCGCGCCTTGTAGGTCAGCCCCTTCTTGGTGCCCCAGGTGCTCACTTCGTAATGCAATGGCACCAGGCCGGTCAGTTCGCCGACGGCCTTTTCCGAGGCGCGACCAAGCATGATGCCGCGCTTGGTATCGTCGATCGTCGTGGTCGCCTGCGTGATCAGCGCGTCGACGCCGGCGTCCGAGAAGCGGCCGCGGTTGGCGGTGCCGAGTCCCTGTTTCTGGTCGAACGTCGCGAGAAGTGCGCGCAGCGGAGACGACGTTTCGCCCGTCTCGGCGCCCCAGCCCGCCAGCAGGAAACTGAACTCGAGCTTGGAGCCGCGCGAGAAGAACACGTTCGACGGCATCGTTTCGACCTTGGTCGGAATGCCGTTGCGCGTCAGGTACTGAGCAACGGCCTGCGCGATCGCCGCATCGTTGATGTAGCGGTTGTTCGGTGCGTGCAGCGTGATTCCGAAGCCGTTCGGATAGCCCGCTTCGGCCAGCAGTTTCTTCGCGCCGTCGGGGTCGTACTTCTCGGGCTTCAGCGCCTTGCTGGTGCCGAAGAACTGGTCCGGCAGCAACTGGCCGGCGGCAACGGCCTGGCCTTCCATGATGCGGGAGACGATCGCGTCACGATCGACCATCTTGCTGATCGCCTTGCGCACTTTCGGATCGCGCAGCGGATTGGCTTCCATCGGCTTGCCGTCGACGGTGGTCACGAACGGCGAGTTTTTCTCGCGGCCCGAGTCCATGTGCAGGTAGATGATCCGGTTCGACACCGCGGACGAGAGATCGACACGCCCGTCCTTTGACAGCTTGGCGATATCGGCCGTGGGCACGCCCTCGATCATCTGCACGTCGCCGGCCAGCAGCGCGGCCACGCGCGCCGGCGCACTCGGAATCATCTTGAAGCGCACGTTGTCCCATGTCGGCTTCGTGCCCCAATAGGCATCATTGCGCTTCAGCACCACGCGGTCGCCGGCGACATACTCGGTCAATCGGTAGGCGCCGGTGCCGATCATGGCCTTGCCGGAGTTGAAGTCCTCGGTCTTCGCCGTTTCGGCGACGGACTTCGGCAGGATCATGATCGCGCCGAGGTCGTTCGGCAGCAGCGGGTGCGGCTTGTCGGTCTTCATCCGCAATGTGTGTTTGTCGGTGGCATTGATTTCGACGATGGGCCGCACGAAGAAGGCGAACGACGCCGGGCTGTTCGGTACGTTGGGCACGCGCTTGAACGTCGCGATCACGTCGTCGGCGGTGAATTCCTGGCCGTTGTGAAACTTGATGCCCTTGCGCAGCTTGACCTCCCACTCGAGGTCGTTCAGCGCCTTCCACGATTCCGCCAGTCCCGGCTGCATGCGCTGGCTCTCGTCCTGCTTGATCAGTGTCTCGAAGATGTGCCGGTTGAGGCTGTTGTTCGGCGTCAGGTTGTGGAAATGCGGGTCGAGGGACGTGACCGGGGTCGACAGTCCAATGGTGAGGTCGGCCGCGTGCGCGGACGCGCCGAGGGCCAGAGCCAAGACAGGCGCAGCAAGGCAGCGCAGGACCGAGCGGGACATTTTTCAGCTCTCCAGACGGGGTGAACCCGGATAGCTTAGCCGCGTTGGCGACAAGGGCGAAGCCGCGTGCGGCTCGCGCTGGCTGCCGTGCCGTCCGCGCATCGCGCAGCGGCTCCGACGTATGAGTCCGCTCCGCTATACTTCGCGCCCTTCGCGACGGCATTGGCAGCAACGTTCGCCGTCCTGCAGATCCCAGGCCAAGTAGCTCAGTTGGTAGAGCAGAGGATTGAAAATCCTTGTGTCGGCGGTTCAATTCCGTCCTTGGCCACCACTTTTCACTTCGCGCATCCCTGCAGTGCGTTTTGCCCCATAAATTGGCCAGCTGGCCACTTTATGGTGGTAGGTCGGTGCCCCATAACTTGGCCACGGCATCAGCCGCCTGGCGAGGTTCGGTCTGTGCACCCTTGGAACCGTAACGCGCGTCCTGCGGCGAGACGGGAAGCCGCCGCCTTCGGCCATTTGTTAGACACAGCCGGCATTCGCGAGAATGTCCTAGAAGCTGGCGCGAAAGTGCAGCCAATGATCAACTCTGTGGCCCTTCAACGGACGGAGAAAGATGACGCCCAATGGGAAAACGTGGTGCGGCAGTACGAGGGAGCGCTGCGCACCCGCGAGCCAAAGAAGATCCTGGCGGTCGAACCGGCGAACTGACGTACCGCTTAGGTCTTGACTGGCCACGATAATGCCGCCAATGAGGGATGAGGCGGGATGGCGTACGGATGGTGTGCGGCGGGCGCATAGGAGGGATGCCGCGTGATTTCCTGGTGCAGAGCGCGCCCGTAATCTGACCTCGCTGCACCAGCGTTCCTAGGCCCTTCGCGTGCCTGTCAGCGGAGCATTGCTGAGCAACTGACATGGTGGCTGCTCGATGTTCATGGTTCGCCGTCCGAGTTGTGCTTTCTTGTGCGGCCGATCCGTTTCGACCACTAGACCCGCCGGATGCGTCATAGCCAGTTCGCAATTGCGGCCACCTGAGTTGTAGAGGATCCGATGCACACGATGATGAGAATTGTCCTTGTCGCGGCACTGGCCGTGGCTGCCGATGCGGCCAACGCAGAACGTGTTTACGTGAAGGCTCGCGGCGAGGTGGATCTCGCGCCGTTCCGCTGCGAAAACGTATGGCGCAGTGCAAACGTCAAACGGCTCTGTTACGACGAGCGGGAGGAGTACGTCCTCGTGAGCCTGAAGGGAATCTGGTACCACTTCTGCGGCGTTCCGCCAGCGACGGTAACTGGGTGGAAGAAGGCCGGCTCCAAGGGCCGCTACTACAACGACAACATTCAGGGCAAGTACGACTGCAGCGTGAAGCACGCACCGACGTACCGCTGACAGCCAGCCGACTGGCAAGTGGCGGCTAATT